>MIBJ01000017.1:27913-83326 GCA_001829495.1 Spirochaetes bacterium RBG_16_49_21
GTAACGTAAGCCCCCCTCTGGGGGGTTGGGGGGCATGAAGGCATGAGGTGTAGATAATAGTTGAATAGTTAGCCACATTGGAGAGGGGGACAGGGAATAAGGACGGGGTGGTTGATTCAGCGATAATTTTTAAAAAATTAATTACAAATCGTTACAATTTGAAATTAAGTATTTATATTTTTAATTTAGAATTACTATATTATTAAGCGCACGGTCGGACTATGACAAACTGGATGGGAAAGAGCTTTATCATCATCGGCGCAATACTGGTATTGATCGGGATTTTTGTGCTGTTCAAAGACACGATGCCTTTTCTCAAATATCTCGGAAGGCTCCCGGGGGATATCAATATAAAGCGGGAAAATTTCAGCTTCCACTTCCCTATCGTCACGAGCATCATAATCAGCATATTTCTGAGCCTGGTGATCTATCTTATTAATAAATTCAGATGAAAAAGAATGGTGAAGAATGATAGTGAGTGCAATTTCCGCCCTCACCGGAAATCGGATACTGTAACCGCCGGCCCTGTATCATGTCATACAGTTATTCCGGCATAATTCCTTAAAAAATGTATTGCGCCGGGGCTGGCTGATTATTAGGGTGCAGGCTTAAGCCCCGCACACATCATAAAACAGAAGAGAGGAGAAATGTCAGATCTACTTATATTTGTCGGCTACGGCGAAACCCTGATTTTCGCCACGCTGGCATTCGCGAGCATCCTGGCCCTGGCCGTGGGGATGGAAAGAACGATCATTTTCAAAAAAAATTCAAACAAAAAAATAGCCCGCTTCGCCGAGGAGCTGATCGGCCTTCTGAGGAAGCGGGACACCAAAGCGGCCGCCGTTCTCGTGGAGAGCGCAGGGGACAACGCATACAGCCGGTTCGCGCGGTTTTCACTGGACCATGCCCGGGGGGGCGTATCGGGGCTTGCCGACCTCATGTCCGGAAAGATCATCGAGGAAAAGATCACGCTTGAAAAAAGGCTGACCATATTAAATACGCTGGGGAACAACGCCCCTTTCATCGGGCTGCTCGGCACGGTTCTCGGCGTCATAATGGCGTTCCACGGCCTGGGAACGCTCGGCAGCACCGGGGCGGAAGTGGTCATGCGGAGCATCTCGCGTGCCCTTCTCGCCACTGCCGCCGGACTCTTTATCGCGATACCGGTGGTGATGGCGAACAATTACTTTTCAAAAAAGGTCAAGATCATAATCCAGCAGCTTGAAATTCTATCCAAGGAATTTGCCGCGAGTTTAGCAGGCCGGAAATCAAATACCAAAAAGAGGTAAAATGCCATGGCGGTACTTCCCGGCAACGAGGATGACGAAATAGGATATATCAACATAACGCCGATGGTTGATGTGCTCCTGGTGCTCCTGGTCATATTCATGGTAACGGCCAATTTCTTAAAGAAGGAATCGGTCAACATAAATCTGCCCAAGGTAAACGCCTCGGACCCGAACGTCGCCCAGTCGATCCAGATCGCCATGACCAAAAACGGCAAGCTCTTGATGGAAGGAATGGACACCAGCGAGGAAAATATGGTGGCGAAGCTTTCCCGCGAATCAAAATACCGGCCGAATATGCGGGTCACGCTCTCGGCCGACGAGCGGTTGCCGTACGGATCAATAGCCCGGGTCATGGGCCTTATCCGCTACTCCGGGGTCACGCGCATCGCGTTATCCGTAAAACGCTGAAACGGATTTTAATGTATGTCATCACGCTATCGCATTATCAGACAAAAAATCAAACAAATGGATATATACACGCTCTGCCTCGCGTTTTCGATTTTTGTCCACGGCGCGGCGTATGGCGCCTATTATATATCCAATCTGCCGGAAGTCGGTAATGACGACATGGTATATGATGCTAAAAATTTTAAAGCCGTCGACGTTGATGTCGACTTCATCGACCTCCCTCCTCCGGGGCTTCTGGGAGGCTTCTCAAACCCCGCGCCGGTGAAAAGGGAGGAGTGGATCGAGGGCACCGGCATAAACGCCTCGGATGCGAACAACACGGATGTGGACATCAACCGGATGTCCGGGGACGGCACCGACCCTGACGGATACCTGTCCGCCGATTTCGGCGATCACCCGCCCATACCGCTTATAGACTTCGACCTTAACCGGTACTTCCCGCAGGCCGCGCGGTCGGCTAATATTACCCGTAAAACAGTCCTCGTACAGATGCAAATAAACGAAGACGGCTCCCTGAAGAGCGTAAAAGTAGCATCCCCGCCGGCCGGATACGGATTTGACGAGGCTGCATTACGGGTGGTCAAGAAGATACGGTTCAAGCCCGGATTCGTGGGCGGCAGACCGGTGAAGATGTTCCTGAAGCTCCCCATCACGTTCGTGCTTGAGGATTAATGTTCGATAATCAACAAAAATTTTCAGCTTAAGATAAAAAGAGAGCCTCGTGCCGGAAAAAAGTTTTAAAATATATTTGAATGACGTTTTGCGTATTATTGTGTATATTGAGACTGATGGAAGTACAATCGTTAATTTCGTAGAGCAATAAAAGATTTTAAAGAAAACTATAATTTTATTATCTGGAGATTTTTCAATGAAAAAAAATAATACTGAAATAGAACTTGTAGAAGAATTTTTAAAGAAAGAAGGATTTACAGAAATAACCGAAAAGGAAAAAAATTCTCCTGAATTTCGAGAATCTCTTCTAAAGATTAGAAATTTGAAAAAAACAGGCAAATCTCTGAAAAAATACGCGTATAAATGACCGCGTATGAAAAAATTTTTCATGATTTTAATTCTAATAGGAATAGGAGTATCCCTATATTTCTTTTTCAAAAAACCAGACAAAACCGATATCGCTCATAAGTCCCTTATGCCGGATACGGCAAGCAATGAGACCGCCCCCGATAACACAAATGATGAGATAGATAACAAACCCCTTGAAGAGATTCAGAGCAGTAATGCAATAAAAAATAACAATAAGGAGGATATAAAAACCGTTCCTGAAAACAGCATCACCTTTGCCGTGGTGCTCAAAGGAGAATATAACAATTATAGCTATAAAGCCATGAATAATTTTACCAAAATCACCGCCTCTCCTCAATTAACGGGATATACTGCAAGCTTTGTGGCAAACATTAATAACATAAATTTGTCTGATCAATCTACATATAATAATGTCGTTTCAATGATGCTGCCGCTGGATGCAGGGCCGGGCGCGTATAATGAAAAATCGGATAATTTTATATTCCAATACATTGGTGCAAACAAGGGCATACTGTACACCTTAGATCAATCGGGTTCTTTTGATCTCACTATTATGGAGTGGGGAGGCCCCGGCGGAAGAGCCAAAGGCACCTTTTCGGGCAAGTTACTATCGGTGGAATCAACCGATCCGGTATATATACAGGATGGTAAGTTCGATATCGGGATTCAATGATTTCACCGGCTGTAATACTCCTTCTTGACCCGGTCGATCATCTGTATCGTTTTATACTTACCCGACTTCTTCGCATTGTCCAGAAGGCGTCCCCCCTCCTTTTCACAGGCCGTGCACGCGCCGACCGGGATCTCGATTCCCAGCGAAAGGGGATACACGGTGGATGAGGTCTCAAGGCTCCACACGCCGGTGCATTCTCCGCACCGCATGATCGACTCAAGCTGGGTTTCCCTGATGCCGTCCGTGTCGTAAAAGACGTTCTTCCTTCTGGTCAGGTACTGACGGTACGGGAGAAGGCCTTCATAAGTCGGCGGATTAAAGTAGACGCCCAGTACCGCTTCCTTGAGCCTCTTTACGTAATCCATGATCCCTTTATCCTGCCGGACCGCTGCCGCGTCATAATCAGGCTCCCTTACATGGGAATAATCAATGCCCGCCATGGCAAGTATGATCCCCAGGTTCACGTACGGGAGCGCGCCCTGGATCGAATATCCTCCCTCGAGCACAGCGATGTCGGGATCGAGCCGGTCGTTCAGCATCGCGTAACCCTGCGCGGAAAAATTCATGTTGGTGATCGGATCCGAGTAGTGGTTGTCCTGGCCTGCTGAATTCACGATGATCTCCGGTTTAAAGTGCTTCAGTATCGGCAGCACCATCTCGTCGATCGCATACAGAAAGCCCTCGTCCGAGGTTCCGGGCGGCAAGGGGATGTTCACCGTCCTGCCGGCCGCCGTCGGCCCGCCGCACTCGCTGACATGGCCGGATCCGGGATAGAGGGTGCGTCCGTCCTGATGGATCGAGATGTAGAGCACGTTGGGATCGTTCCAGTAAATATCCTGGGTGCCGTCCCCATGGTGGCAGTCGGTATCAACCACCGCTATGCGCCGGGTGCTGTAATGATCGCGGATATATTCGATCATGATCGCTTCGTTATTGATATTGCAGAATCCCCTGTTGCCGTGCACCGACTTCATGGCGTGATGGCCGGGAGGCCGCACCAGGGCAAAGGCCTTATCCACCTGCCCATCGAGCAGGAGCCGGGCGGCTTTGATGGCGCCTCCGGCTGATATCATATGCGATTCGGTGGTGACCCCGGCAGCGTCAGGGAAGCAAAAGTGAGTTCGTAAAACGTCCTCTTCACGAGCTATATCCGGCTTGTATTCGACAAGCCCCTGAATATCAAAGATCCCCTCTTCCCTGAGCTGATCCTGGGTGTAGAGGAGCCGCTCCTCCCGCTCCGGATGGGTGGGAGATATAGCCCAGTCGTAAGCGGGGAAAAATATAAGGCCCATGCGGTTCTTTGCTTTAATCATGTCAGCCTCTTTATCACCCCGGGCTTGATCTGGCACTTGACCCTGATGTCCCTTCCGACCGTATAAAATCCTTCTACGATGTTGAAGGAGGAAGACTCGATAATTTCCATGTCGCTCCCGCCTGCCGGCGCGGACAGGCTCCCCCGGTGCTCCGCAAGGCTGTTCCGGGCGTCTCTTTCAGCGTCCCTGAGGGTATAGCCCGAAGGGATCGTGCGCCGCACGTCGATATTCGGTATGATCATGGTCCTCCTGCAGGTGTCCGCGAACAGCTCGATATCGATCGTAGTCTTCGCCAGCGCAGCGCCCACGGCGTTGGCGACATCATAATTCGGAGGCACGACCACCTCGGCGCCGAGCCAGCCGGCGAACTTGTCCCGAAAGGCCTCTGCCGGCCCTCCCATGATGTATACCAGAGCGGGCTGTATCTTTTTTCCCTCCAGCATCTCATGGATGGTATAAACCGGCCGGTCCCGGATTTCTCCAAGCATGGCGTTCACCTCATCCTTGATTCTGGCCACCGCATACTCAATAGCGGCATCGGCAAGCTTGTCCGGGGACGTGCCGTTCTTCTTTGCCAGGTCCGCGATCCCTTGTGCCGACGCCTCGGCGTCCATGAACCTGACGATCCTGATTGCATTAAACGCATCCACGAGAGTGGGTACGGTGCCGCCCGCGGCCATTGCCGGCCCCCCCCGGTCAGGGCCGACGGACACTGAACCTCCGTTCACATGGATTGCCGAGTCCCCGCCCACGCCGATGGAGCGCGTCATCAGGCTCCGGACGAGCGTGGGGAATCCCTGAAGCGAAATCCCCTCTTTTTCGATCAGGGGCGCCCCGGCGGCGAAGATCGCGATGTCCGTTGTCGTGCCGCCGATATCGAGCATGATCGAATCCCGGGTGATGTCGCAGAGAGCGGCAATGCCCATGACGCTCGCCGCCGGTCCCGATAGAATCGATTCCACCGGTATGCCGCGCGAAAACGAAAAGGGCATGGTACCGCCGTCGGCCTTAAGCACATTGACCTCAGCCTCGATTCCCAGATCGCAGAGGCACTCTTCAATCGAATCGGAAAAGTTTTCAAATATCCGCCGCACCGCCGAGTTGAAATATGCGGTTACGATGCGCCGGGGGAAGGAGAGCCGGCCGGAGAGCTTATGGCCCAGGGTGACGAAATCGGCAGCACTTCCGATCTCCCGGGCTATGAGGTTCTCATGCTCCGGATTTCTGGTTGAGAATTTAGTGACGGCAGCAAAGGCCTTGACCCCCTTGCCCGATACCTCGCCGGCAATCCGGGAAACAAGCTTTGCGTCAAGGCTTCTGACCTCTGTGCCGCGATGGTCTATGGAGCCGTCGATTACATAATAATACGTGCCGATCTTGAAATTGTCCGGATCGATTCCGGGTCCGGCAGAGATGATGACGCACACGTCTTCAAGCCTGTTCTCTACGATTGCATTGGTGGACAGGGTAGTGCTCAGATTAATACGTTGGATCTTCTTGCGGTCGGCGCCTCCGGCGATCCCTTCAATCGCCTTCCGCACCGAAAGGAGCAGATTGTCATGGTCGGTAACCGCCTTGTAATGGGAGACGATCCCTTCCTCGCCGATCAGTACCGCGTCGGTATGGGTTCCGCCCACATCGAGGCCCAGGTACAAGGCAGACTTGTTCATCTATCACCGGTCTCCGTCTCAGGCCTCATGGGCTTTTTTCCCGTAAACCCTCTCATACGCTGCGCAGTAAGGGCACAGGCCGCTCTCCACATTCTTGACAAGCCAGTATGCCAGACCGCGCTGTTTTTTCCGCGCATGAGAGCATACCGGGCAATCAAGGCACCGCTGCGCCATTTTTCTGTCCTTTGCAGTGATGTCGTCCATGTTGAGCACCATGATGCCTCACTATTCAGATGTCAATAGTTTTAGGATATTTTTTAGTATCTACTCAAGTGTGTGAATTTTTTTTCGGGAATTTCCT
The DNA here is from genome assembly GCA_001829495.1 of Spirochaetes bacterium RBG_16_49_21. Lineage (GTDB taxonomy): Bacteria > Spirochaetota > UBA4802 > UBA4802 > UBA5550 > RBG-16-49-21. Next base: position 34,609 of record MIBJ01000017.1, read on the forward strand.
CACTTAGACCCCCCTGTCCCCCGTCTAATCATTACCCACATCTCATTCTCTCATGCCCCCCAACCCCCCGGAGGGGGGCTAATATAGATTTCTAAGAAATAATGTATTATTTCAATATATTTCTTCATAATAATACATAATCTCCCAGTCCCCCTCCGGGGAATTTAGGGGGCCGTGAGGCTTGATTTAAAGATGTGGGTAATGATTAGCAGGGGGATGGGGGGAGTCTAAAAAAATGCAACTGCCTCAGTTTTACCCGAAGAATAATTCACACCCCTACCAGCTGTTTGATAATCTCTCGCAGAGGCGCTGAGACCTTTGCGACTTGACGTCTTTGCGCGAGATAGCTGAGTAGTTACATTTTTTATTCATTGACAAAAGACATAGCGTCAAAGTAGGCTCGTTCAGGGGTAACAATGAGGATTATCTCTATTTCAAACAACAAGGGCGGTGTTGGCAAGACGACGAGCGCGGTGAATATTGCGGCTGCGCTGCAGATCAAGGGAAAAAAGGTCTGCGTCATAGACCTTGACCACCAGGCGCAGGCGACCTACCATCTCGGTTATAATCCAAAACAGATTAAGAAATCGATATTCGACGTTCTCAAGGGCGAGATCTCTTATGAAGACATACTGATCGACCGCAACGACATGCACCTGCTGCCGGCGAACCAGGAACTCAAGGATATTGAATTTCTCCCTATCCCGGCCAAGGAATTTCTCCTCAGGGACGCGCTCGAATCCGTTAATCATTACGATTTCGTCATCATCGACTGTCCCCCATCCCTCGGCATCCTGACGCTTAACGCCATGGCGTACTCGAAGGAAATACTGGTGCCCCTTCAGGTACAGTTCCTTCCCTTTCACGGCATGTATAACCTGTTCGAGGCGGTCCAGATGGTGAAGCGGCGGCTGAATAAACATATCGACGTCACGGGAATCATCGGGACCATGTACAATGCGAAACGGGCCATCAACCGCGAGGTAATTGAAGAGACCGAAAACCGGCTTCCGGGAAAGCTCTTCGAAACGCTCATACGGGAAAATGTCGCCCTTCAAGAAGCTCCCAGTTGGGGGAAGACGATTTTTGAGTATAAGGCCGGAAGTCCGGGAGCCGAAGATTACATGAATCTGACCGAAGAAATTCTACAGAGAGAATAAAGCTAAAAATTACGTACCACATACCGTTTGATCTGATCCTTGATCCGGTCGATCTTTCCCCGTACCAATCTTAAAAAATTACGATACGTGGCATATGATTCATGAGCGAGTTGGTTATGCTTTTTTTTTATGAGCGCATAATACCCCGTCATCGCCTTTTCGGCTTTGGCGTGCAGGGTTTTATCAAAGTCAGCCTGCTTCAATGGAGAAGCCGTGCTATCGCGACGCGTGTCTATGAGAGCTACTTCCATAGCAAAATTCTGCAACGGCTTTGACGAGACTCTGCCCACAGTTATCGGAATCGGCGGGGGTAGGCGCTTGAAACTGGTAGGAATACGCCGGATCGGCTTATCATCGATAATACTATCCGGCTCACCCTGTTTTTCCCTCCGGTGACGCTTGTGCACGAGCGATTTCCTGGCAGCGGAATCGCGCCGCTCGTCGTGCAGTATAGAGGGTTTCCCATTCGAATTCTCATTGGTACGCGCAACCTTCAGCGATGCAGCTCCCTGCGCATTCCTTATTATCCTGTTAAAACAATACTCCCATCCGGACCGGGTGATCATGTACCGGGGTAATCCGAACCTGCCGTTGTCGTGCACAAGGGGAGTATCGATCTTTCCCTTATCGATGGTGAAGGCATACCGGTACCCGGCGTGCTTAAGCGCCTGTATGGCGATATCCGTGCTCAATCCGAAGGGATACACGAATACGTCAATCTTCCGGTTCAATTGTTGTTCAAGAATTTTCTTTGAATCGTATATCTCCATATTGAAATACTGGGGATTCTCCTCAAATAACCGCTGGTTTATCTTAAGATGAAAATAGCCGTGCGCGGCGATATCGCATCCGCTGTCCGCCAGTTCCCTGAGCTGATCCCAGGTAAGCGCGTATCTCTTTTTCCCGATTATGTGCGGATAGATGGCAAGGAGCGGCCTGATATTATTGGGTTTGAACACCTTCCAGTAGGCATCGTATACGCTCCTGTTTCCGTCATCAACGGTGATGAGGATGTTCCGTGAGCCTCTGATCCTGCCGCTCAGAATATCCGCGACCGAAACAAACCTGAATCCTTCGCTTCTGAATCGTTCGATGTGGGAATTCAGTTCATCAAGCGAAAAGCAGAACAGATCCTTTTTTTTCTTGTCAAGAAAGGCGTGATAGCAGAGCACGCTTGCCGATGTCTGTCCCTGGGCAATCGCTGAAGCGGCGATGCAGGTCAGGGTCACCAGGACCGCGAATAACGCAACAATACCCTTTGAGGAAAAGGCGGGATCTTCCGGCGTCTGCGTCCGAGCCGTTGAATCACGAATTATAATCATATTTCCACAATTCTTCGAATTCCTTGCGCCTCATCTCCCATAATGCCCGCCGGTCAATGGCCTTTTTCCTCTTATCGATTCGATCAGCATAGGATTTATCTTTTTTAAGCGCCTGCTTTTCAAGAAGATCGGAATAATAATCAAGCGGCGGCAGCAAATATTTTTCAATAAAAGTATAATTCTTCCAGTCGCCCTGATTCCGGTACCGTTCCAATTTATAGACCGCGATCCTTCTAAGCCAGTAGATCTTTTCGCTGTATGATATCAATGCCGCGGAATCCATCCCGTCAAGGGCTTGTGATAATTCCTTATCCCCCGGTTTAAAATCGGTAAAGCCGTGATAAAGAGAGAACACGTAGTCAATATCTAAATCCGCGTCGTATTCGTAATCAAAATCAATCGATTTCACTGTTTTTTCAAGAATCGACGATTCCTGATCAGCGTAAAAGGTGCTCTTGTCCGGGCCTAATATATGATAGTAGGTCGCGCATCCTGCCTGAAACAGGCAGAGCATGATAATCATGGAGCATTTAATTTTCATTCCCGTTACTTCTCCTTTTCTGACCTCACCCCCCGTCCCCCTCTCCTCAAGGCGAGGGGGAGATATCCTTTAGACAGCCCCTTCTAAATATTCTTTCCGCAGCAGAAAATTTTCCGGTATATCGATCCTTGATTTCTTCCCGACAATATATTTCAACTCATACGCGGGGATACCCACCCCCGGGCGAAGCGCAACCAGGTCATCAGTGTCGATGGTCTTTCCCTTAGGAATGAGTCTCCGCGCAAACAGGCTCCGCCTGGCTGCCCGGGCTGCTCCTGCTTCCGCACCGCCGTAAGATATGGCGCCGGTTCCGATCATCCCTATCGCTCTCTCCACGGATTTGATCATTCGGGCGAACTGCTCCGGCGTGCATGAGATAGCTTTATCCGGACAATCGTGAAATCTGTCAATTGTAAAATGCTTTTCGAAGATACGCGCTCCGCAGGCGGCCGCCACCACCGGCGCCGCAGCCTCTTTCGTGTGATCGGAAAATCCCACCGGAAGATTGAACCTCTTTGCAAGAGCCGGTATGCGGGCAAGATTGGCCTTCTCCGGCCGGGTGGGATAGAGCGATACGCAGTGCAGGAGAATAAGCTCCGCGCTCGTGTGCTTCCTGAAAAGCTCAACAGCCTGCATGATCTCATCTTCAGCGGATATGCCTGTGGAAAGAATAACCGGCTTTCCGGTTTCCGCAACCGCCTCAATGAGAGGATGGTTGGTCACTTCCGATGAGGCGAGTTTGTACAGCGAAACGCCGATATCCTCAAGGAGCTTGAGTGATTCAAGATCAAACACGGAGGAAAAAAAATGGAGCCCCGAATTCGCGGCCAATGACTTCAATTCAGCATACTCCTCTCTGCCGAAAACGAATTTCTTAAAAAAATCGATACTACCGGTGTCCCTTTTGCATTCTATTCCGGTACTCAGGAGATCGGCCGTATATACCGAGCTTAAAAGCTCCGGGACAAAGGTCTGAAATTTTACGAAGTCCGCGCCTGCCGCGGCAGCGGCGGATATCATAGAGCGCGCCGTATCCATAGAACCGTTGTGGTTCAGGCCTATTTCAGCTATGTAAAGAGCGCGGCGTTTGCTTTTCGCGATATTTTCCAGCATTTTATCTATACCTGTTTGTGACGATCAATTACTCGACTCGTGCGAATAATTAATTATCGTCCAAAATTTTCATACTTTAAATATGCGGCACCCGCATCATAGCTCCTTCCAATGAATGTTCCGTATCCCCTCGGGAAGGGGCAGCGCGTCGCGGCTGTTGGTGATCAGCGCGCCGCCTTTTTGTCCGGAGAGCTCATGCCAGCGGAGCAGGTTTTCATAAAATTTCGGCTTTATAGACGATGACAGCTTTATCTCGCAGGGGAACACCTTCCCCTTCTCGACTATAAGGATATCCACTTCGAGGCCGCCCTGCGAGCGCCAGAAATAGAGCTCGGGCTTAACCCCGCCGGCGAACCGCGCTTTAAGGATTTCAGAAACCACGGCGGTTTCGAACAGGGCGCCGGCAAGCGGTCCGTTCAGCAGAGTGGCCGTGTCCGCTATCCCCAGCAAGTAATTGATCAGCCCGATATCGTAGAAGTAGACCTTGGGTGATTTTATTACGCGCTTCCCATAATTATTATAATAGGGAGGAAGCAGGTATATGATGTAGCTCGATTCCAGAGCCGATACCCAGCGCTTGACCGTCGGCACGGAAACACCGATCTGTCCCGCCAAGGCCGAATAATTGAGCTCCTGCGCGGTACGGGCCGCCAGTAGGCGGAGGCACTGTTCGAATTCGCGCATCCCGGTTATGTTCAGGAGCGCCCGAATGTCGCGCTCCAGGTAGGTCTGCAGGTAGCTGGAATACCAGATGCGCCGGTCGATTTTCCTGTTCACCGCTGGCTCCGGGTACGAACTCCCGGCCAGAAAATCTTCGATCATCTTCACGTCATTGCGCTCCTTAAGCTGAAAGGTCGGAAGGGTGAGTATCGCGGCCCTCCCAGCCAAAGAATCGGAAACGTTTTTCATAACCGAAAACTGTTGAGAGCCAGTGAGAAACCAAGATCCCGGCTTCCGATCGCGATCGACATATATTTTTATATAACTGGCGATCTCCGGGACGTATTGAATCTCATCAAGGACCACAGGCCTTGACAGCCCCCCGAGAAAACCGTGGGGATCATCCATGATGCGCGCCCGTACGGACGGGTCGTCAAGAGAGATGAACGAGTGATCCCGCTTCCGGAAATAATTGGCAAGAAGGGTGCTTTTCCCCGACTGACGCGGGCCGGTGATGACGGTCACCGGGAACGTTTTCTCGGTGACGGAAAGGGTTTTCTCCAGAAGACGGCGGCGGTACATGCAGACTAATTTAACTATTTATATTAAATCGGTCAATACAATTTCTTATATACCGTCCATTTTATAAAGGGGGTGGGGCAAATCTACATCAATGAAATTACCTCTCATTACCCTGAAAATACCGATCTCGAATATTTCTTGACAGTGCGGCTCTGAAGAATATCAAATTTTAATTGACACGTTGATTCCAGGGCTCTTAGTATAAGACTTTGCTTGCTACAAAATTCCATGCCGGGGGAAAAAATGGGCAAACGCTATATTATCGCCATGGATCTGGGCACCACCGGAAACAGGGTGTTCTGTTTTGACGAAAACGGACTGCCCCTCTCCAGCGCGTATAAAGAATTCACCCAATATTTCCCTAAACCCGGCTGGGTCGAGCATGACCCTCTTGAGATATGGGATTCGCTGAGCTCGCTCATACCACAGGCCGTAGCCGACGGCGGCCTGTCGCCATCCGACGCGGTCGCCATCGGGATAACCAACCAGCGTGAAACAGCCCTGCTGTGGGACAAGGATACCGGCAAGCCGATTCACAACGCGATCGTGTGGCAGTGCCGCCGGACCGCGGACATCTGTAACGATCTCAAAAACGCGGGATACGACGATATTTTCAGGAAGACCACCGGACTGGTGATTGACGCATACTTTTCCGGGACCAAGGTGAAGTGGCTGCTTGACAATGTCCCGGGCGCCAGAAAATCGGCGCAATCCGGAAAACTCCTCTTCGGTACCATCGACACCTGGATCGCATGGAACCTGACCGGCGGCAAAACCCATGCAACCGACTTCACCAACGCATCCCGCACGCTCATGTATGACATACGGAACAAACAATGGTCTAAGGAACTGCTGGAGATACTGACCGTGCCGAAGAGCGTGCTTCCGGAGGTCAACCCGTCAGCCTCAAAATTCGGCGTAACCCGGAACGCCCCCGGCCTTCCGGACGGCGTCATGATCGGCGGCATTGCCGGAGACCAGCAGGCCGCCTTGGTCGGCCAGAACTGCGTTACTGTCGGAAGCTCGAAAAACACCTATGGCACCGGATGCTTCATGCTCATGAACAACGGCGACGCCTTTACCATTTCACGCAGCGGCCTCCTCACCACCCTTGCATGCGACAATTATGGAAAACCGGTGTATGCCCTCGAAGGTTCAGTCTTCATCGGCGGGGCGGTGGTGCAGTGGCTCAGGGATTATCTCAAATTTTTCTCGAACAGCGCGGACTCCGAGCGTATGGCCCGATCGGCGGCGCACGAAAGCCGGGTCGTCATGGTTCCGGCTTTCGTGGGACTCGGGGCTCCGCACTGGAAAATGGACGCCCGGGGTGCAATCTTCGGGCTGACGCGGGACAGCACCCGGGAAGAGATAGTAATGGCGGCGCTGAAATCCATAGCCTTTCAATCCCGCGACCTGGTTGTGGCGATGCACAGCGATACCGGTAAAATCATTCCGGAGCTTCGCGTCGATGGAGGTACGGTTAAAAACGAGTTTTTGATGCAGTTCCAGGCGGATATCCTGAATATCCCGGTGCTGGTGCCGGAGATAACTGAATCAACAGCCTTGGGAGCCGCCTATCTTGCAGGAGTCACCAGCGGTTTGTACGGATCGATAAACGAGGTAGCCGGGAACAATAAAACATCCAAAAAGTATATTCCCGGTATGAGCACGTCCGAGCGGGATCGGCAGATCAGCCTCTGGGATGATGCGATCAAGAGATTATTGATTTGACCGGTAGGGGCGGGTTTAAAGCCCGCCCTTACATAAATATTATTGTGGAGGAACAACATGGCAAGACCCTTATTAGGCGAGATTCTGCTCGAAAATAAAGAGATAACCCGGGAACAGCTTGATAAAGCGATCGATATCCAGAAAAAGGAAGGCGGTTTGATCGGAATTATCCTGGTCAGCATGGGTGTCATTACCGAGCAAACATTGGTCAGGTATCTTGCCATCCAGGCGGAAAGAGTTACATCGTCCTGACTATTCTGTGAGGTTACCAGCAGTCGGGGAGGCGTAACGGATAGACTATGAGGCGCACAATATTGATTTTCGGGTGCTTATCAGCGCTGATCCCCGCCATCTTCGGCTGCACGAGCAGATATTTAACCATAACTGAAAAGATCAAGCTGCATGACGAGCAGATAAAGCAGAGCAATATGAAGGGCTGCGTACCCGGGTGCATACTTTTTGAAGGGGACAGCAACATGGAGCTGATCGATTTTCAGGACTATTTTTCAGAGCCCTGCTGCAATTATTCCAAAAGGGGAAGCACGACTGAATATCTGATACGGAGAATGAAACAAATAAATAAAGAAAAACCGGACATTATTGTCATGCTGGTGGGCGGGAATGATCTTTTGAAAAATACCCCGCTTGAGGTTATTGACAAGAATTACTCCGCGGTTCTGTCATATTATAAAACAATAACCAAAAAAATTTATTGCATCAGCAACCTTCCCGTGCATCCGAATTTTTATCTGAAAAATCCGGACATCATAAATCTAAACAGGAATCTGGAGCGAATATGCGCCCGGGATGGTGCGGTCTATGTTAATGCATATCCGCATTTCTTGCAGAAAGGCGCGCTTAATCAAACTTATGCGCGGGATATGGTACATCTCAACAAGGCGGGCCAGGATCTGCTGGTTGCGGTTCTGAAAAAATATATGAAAAAATAAAAGCAGGCGGAGTTAATCGATTTAGGTAATCTCATACAGCCAGCCGTGCTTATCCTCAAAATCGCCGGCCTGTATTTTTACCAGCCGGTCGTATAACTTCGTGATTACCGGCCCGACGCGGTCGCCGCTTCCAAACACATACTCCCGGTCGCGGTACCGGATAAGGTTCACCGGCGTGATGACCGCGGCGGTTCCCACCGCTCCCACTTCATCGAAGGTTTCGAGCTCGCTCACCTCAACCGGTCTCCGTTCGAAAATCATACCCATATCCCGGGCGATGATCGAGAGGCTGTCGTTGGTGATGCTCGGCAGAATGCTGTTTGATTTCGAGGTAATGTAGGTATTGTTCCTGATGGCGATGAAATTCGAGGTGCTGAACTCGTCTATATACCTTTTTTCCTTTGAATCCAGGTAGAGAACCACGGGATACCCCCGCTCTTTGCCGTACTGTCCGCCGCCGAGGCCTGCCGCATAATTGCCTCCCACCTTGCAATCGCCAACTCCCAATGGCGCAGCCCGGTCGAACTGTTCCACTATCAGGGCCTTAACCGGCTTGAACCCACCTTTATAGTAGGGGCCCACCGGATTGACGAATATGATAAACATATATTCCGATGCCGGCCCGAGCCCGACTCTCGCCCCGGTGCCGATCACCAGGGGACGGATATATAAACTCGCGCCCGTGCCGTACGGGGGAACGAAGCTTCTGTTCGCATCGACCACGCGGTGCACCGCATCAAGGAACATCTCTTCGGGAATCGCGGGAATGAAAATCCTCTCCGAGCTCCTCCGGAGTCTCCGGGCGTTTTCAACAGGCCGGAAGGCGACGACGCGGCCGTCAGCGGTCCCGAATGCCTTGAGGCCTTCGAAAGCCTCCTGCCCGTAATGAAGCGCGGGTGCCGCCATGTGCAGGGGCAGATATTCATCCGATACCAGATCTCCGGCGGACCATTTACCCTCCTTCCAGTAATAGCGAATGTTGTAGTCGGTCTTTACATACTCGAAAGGAAGATTCTTCCAGTCAAGCGACACTGATGTCTTATTCTGCATATTCATATCCGTATCCTATCCGGATTCAACGATTCGGATTCTGCGAAATTTTTATCCGGCATTAAAAATTGTCAAGTGATATATTCCTTCAGAGCCTTGATTTGCGCCGCTACCTCTTTCCGTGAGGTGCTTCCGGCTGAGAGCTTGCGATCCGGACTTTTTTCAGGATCAAGTATCTCGACGATATCCTCGCCGAACACGGGGGAAAATTCCCTGAAATCCTCCACTGTAAGGGAAAAAAAATCTATTCCCTTTTCCTCGCAGGAGCGGACGATTCTGCCGACTATCTCGTGCGACTCTCTGAAGGGAATCTTTTTCATGGCAAGATAGTCGGCGATGTCGGTCGCGGTGGAAAAGTTTTTAAACACCGCCTGCCGCATCCGATCCGTATTGACGGCCATGGTCGACAGCATCTCGATCATGCCCGCGAGGCAGAGCTTGATCGTGTCGACCGAATCAAAGAGCCTCTCCTTGTCTTCCTGAAGATCGCGGTTGTAGGTCATGGGAAGGCCCTTAAGCAGAATGATCACCGCGACAAGGTTGCCGGCAAGCCGCCCCGATTTCCCCCTGATGAGCTCCGCGATATCGGGATTCCGCTTCTGCGGCATGATGGATGAGCCGGTCGTGACCGAATCGGAAAGCTTCACGAAGCCAAACTCGGACGAAGACCAAAGCACGAGCTCTTCGCAGAAGCGGGAAAGGCGCACGCCGCAGACCGAGGCGAAATAGAGAAAATCGAGGACAAAATCCCGGTCGCTCACGGCGTCCATGGAATTGGGGATGATCTCCTCAAAGCCGAGCTCCCGGCGCACAAACTCCCGGTCGGCCGGATAATTGACCCCGGCGCAGGCGCCTGATCCGAGCGGAAGCCCGCCGCACGCCGCTGCTGCCGCCCTGAGCCTGCCGATGTCGCGCAGCAAGCCCCATGCGTAGGCCAGCAGATGATGGCTGAATCGGACCGGCTGGGCCACCTGCAGGTGGGTATAGCCGGGCATGATGATGTCCATACTCTTTTCAGCACTATCGACAATGACGCGCACAAGCTTGACGAGCAGCTCATGGACGGCGCCGGATTCCTGCTTTAAATACAACCGCATGTCCAGCGCCACCTGGTCGTTCCGCGATCGGGCCGTATGCAGCTTCTTGCCCGCCTCTCCTATCCGCCGGGTAAGCTCGGCCTCGATATTCATATGGATATCCTCAAAGGCTTCCGAAAAGCTGAAGCTGCCCGCTTTTATCTCTTCCTCGATCCCGGATAATCCTTTGATTATGAGGGCGAGCTCCTGGTCGGAAAGTATTCCGATCCGGTTGAGCATTTTAGCATGCGCACGGGAGCCGCGGATATCGTGATGATACAATCTGGAGTCAAAATGAAGCGAAGAGGATATTTTCGCAGCCACATCGGACAGATCGCCGGAAAACCTGCCGGCCCGCGGCTTTTTCTTTTTCTTTTCATTGTCCATGTTAAATTCCCGGCTCTTTGAGCCTCTTCTTAATTTCATTAAGCACTTTCAGGTCTTCCCGGTCCTTCGGCCGTGCGGCGGCTTCTTTCATCTTGATTAAATCATCAAGGCACGCGAAGAGCGATGTCAAGATCATTTTATATGAAAATGACCCGGCACGAATGAGATACGCGCCGGAAGTTGTCCAACTACCTATTGGAGATCTTGCTCAGAAGCAGGGCGATGTATTTATCCAGGCTTTCGAGTGTAGGAAGGATCTCGTATTCGAGCGTATCCGATAAGCTGATAATATCGTTATTTTCCATGACCGTGATGACTTCATGAAGCAGGTCCCGCATCTCCCGGTTCTTTTTCTCAAGGGTCACCCCGTCAACCTCCACCTCGGAGAGCTCAATGCGGAACATCGGCACAATCTGATAACAGGTCCGGGTGTAGAGGTATATGAAATCCACAAAATTTTTAAGCCGCTCCGACCCTTCGGCGTCCTTGCCGGTCTGGTAGGCAATCGCGGCTGAGCGTATGTTTTCAAGCTGATCGGGGAGCTCGTCCCCGGTCTTGGCCAGGGATGCAACCAGGACATCCGGAGAATCAATGCTCTGGATTATGAGCGATCTCATTGCGTCGCTTAGCAGAAAAATCTTAAAAATATATTTGATATCTGAAAATATCTCCCGGTGTGCGGCGAGGAATTCGGGCGGTACCGCGTCTCCCTCGAATTCCCGGAGCGAATCCCTGAATTTCCCGGCGGCATGCATATAATACGAAACATCATGATCCTTGTGCTTAACACTGCCGTTATCCAGTCCCAACAGTCCGATGGTCTTGGAGAGCACTTCCAGAAGCCAGGTAACGCCGGAGAGCATATTAGCGGCGTCATTCCCGCTGCATTCTCCTGAATCCGCAACCTGCTTTATGAAAGCGATCACTCTGTCGCAGTACCGGGAAGCCTCGTCGATCGAGGAGAACACGATGTCTGCCTTGGACTGCACGATGCAGTTTACGATCTCAATCTCATCGAGCGTGACATCCGGCAGCTTGTCAATCGCATACCGGTCTTCGTCAATGTATAGTTCGTAGAATATAAGATCCCGCTCCCGGCTCCAATCCGATATTGAATCGACGATATCTGAGATATTTCCCCCTCCCCCTAATTCAAAATCCACTGGACAATCGTTGATCATGACTTGCACGGCGCACCTCTTCTCATCGTATAGTAATATTCTGTATTTTTTGCGTCTCTTGCATAAATTGCGTCATCCTTTGGGTTGCGGGCAAAGACCGCATTATGAGATGAATTATTTTTCATTCTTATTTGACTCCGCATTGTTGCCTGAAAAGCCTTCCAGCTGGTATTTCATCCACTGCTTCTTGGCGTTGGATTCCGAGATCGCCCGCTCCATCTGGCCGAACTTGAACTTGAGCTTCTCCTCATATTTTTTCAAATGATCTTCTTTCTGCTTTATGGTCTCATCAGTGAGTTTTATGGAGTTATCCTCAAGATCGATCCGTGACGCAATGATGTTCTTCCCCGGCGCCATGTACGGTTTCAGCACATACACCACTTTATATGCCGCGCCGTTGTCGGTCTTGTTATCGCCGTCGGTATCGGAGCCGAAGAACAGGGCCACGCCCTCGGGATTTTCCCTGATGGATTTTTTAAGCAGGTTCTCGTCAATGATGAGCTTACCTGATTTTATCGTATCCCATTCCGCGTTGAGGGCGCCGGTTGACACGCCCATCTGCGCGAAAACCTTGATCGGCTTCTCGGCCCTGCTGGGATAGGCGCTGTTTATCGTTGTCTTCAGTAAGCTCTCAAGCCGCAGCAAGCTTATATCCCCCATGAAAAGTCCGGATTGGGAGAGGGTTTTCGTAAAATCACCCGGCTTCTCCGCCTTTGCCGCCCTTGTCAGCTCCCGGTGATAGTCCAGGTATTTATTATAAACCTCGACAAATTTCTTTATCTTCTCTAAAGCAATGTCAATATTGTGGTCAATAGTGAGATCAACCTCATGCTGCGACGGGCGTTTCAAATTCAGGGTAACCCCTTTAATGATGTCGTTCAGTCCGTCATTCCGATCCCTCGTGACCTCGATTCCGTCGACAACCACCTTTGCATCCTGAGGCCTGAATATCGTGTTTTTAAGAGCAAGCAAGCCCTTCTGATCCACCGGGGTCGCCAGCCGTGCATTTGAAAAATCAACGACTCCCCGGTTGCAGTAGAATATTATTTTATTAATCACGCCGTTTTTGAAATCCTTGCCCGCGGCAATAGTCTGCCTCCCTGGTGCGTTTGTATCGATCGGATATATTATTTCGACGCGCTTCCCCTCTTTGACGCCGATTATTCCCACCCCCATCAGGCTGTCGTAGTTCCTCTTCTCTTCACTCTTCAGGGGCTTGCGGGTGCGGCTGACGTTGTATCCCTCGAGAATAATGCCTTTGATGTTGACCCTCTCTCGCGGGCCTATCGTGAGGCTGCGCGGCACGGCGCTTTCTTCATCTTCCGATCGATCCCGATACCGCACGTCGAATTCCAGATTCATGTCGTCTTTCACCGCGACCTCGACCGGAAGGGAATACTCGCGCCACAGCAGACCCTTGATAGTCACGGTTTTACCGTCCGGTGATACCGATATGTTCCCGTCCCCGGCCTCCACCCTCACGGTGCCGACATACGAACCGAAATATTTCGAATCAAACGGCAAAGCCACTTCGCTCTTTGCGCCGCCTTTCTCTCCATCCACCAGGCCGATCTTCTTAAGAAGATCCATGCCGCCGGAAATTTTTATCTCGCCCTTTTCGCCGCTCCTCTTGGACTGAATGGTCAGGATATAGGTATCTCCCGATTTTTTTATGTATGACGACGAGACCAGCTCGGAGGCGGCGGCGTCGATCTCTTCTTTCAGGTTTTTCAGCTTGCCGCCCTTGAAATTAACAACCGCTTTTTCGCCGTTCACCTCGATGGTAAATCTTCCTGAAGGAAGGATGTCGCCCTCCGTCACAGGGTCTGAAGATACGGTATGGCCGGTGGCAGTCTGTATGACCTTTATCTTTCTTACGCCTTCCTCCGCATTCCTGCCGGCCTTCGCCTCAAGAACCGAGGTATCGGACGAGGCCGCGTTCTTGTTGTTGTATGCCGCTTTCAAACCGTACAACTCCTTGGCGGCGGAGTTTATATCCTCCAGCATCCTGCCCAGATTCTTCAAGCTGTCCTTGCGGATATTGAGATTCTTCTTGCGTATTTCAAGCTGCTTGATCGGCCGTGATTCCACCTCGACGAGCTTTTGAACCAAGCCGTCCGAATCTATTCCCGACAATCCGCTTATTGAAATTGGCATGCTCAAGCCCTCCCGTGCGTTCGTAAGGATCAGCAAAGAATAAGATAAATATCCCTGATCATATTAATCGACATAATCTTGAAATTTTATTAGATCATTTTAAAATGATAATTATTAATTTATTGAATGTTTAAATTTTAGGATTTTCTGAATAATTCCAATGATCTAAAAAAAACGGGCGGGATTTTTTTACAAGGCCATAAAATATCCTTCAGGGCATATCTGCCCCTTCCATAAAAATGGCGATTCAATCACCTCATGCACTGACGGAGAAGCTACCGGGACTCGTCAACAAGCATGCCCAGGAAATCCTGAATATGTTCAAGGAGCTTTATGGCATCCTTGGGCGGTATTTCCCGGATTACTTCATTCGTATCTGAATTTACTATCCGTACAATTATCCTTTTAGTTTTTTCGTGGAACGAAAATGAAAGCCGCTCATGCATTTCACGCACGCCTTGATTTAATTTTTCAATTAAATCCGACATTTCCTCCCTGCTGTATTCATGAGGAATATTCGGAGCCTGAGGCTGCACGGGGTTCTTCTGTTCCGCCCCCGCCGCATCAGGCCTTTTGGTGTAACGGCTGACATTATCGATCGGTTCGAAATTTACGCCCTTAATGTTCATCGGATAACCTCCATGTTCTTTAGATCAAATCTCTCTACCTCCCTTTAAAAAGACGGCCCCTCCCCGGCGGGCTGTTTTAGTATCTATCCTCCCGCCGGGGAGGGACGAGGCCGTCCGCACTGCAGGGACGCCCCGTATAAAAGGGGATTCTCATTCAAAAAGCCTCAACAGATGCTTCGGCTTCGTATTGGCCTGAGCCAGCATTGCCGCGCTCGTCTGAAAGAGAATCTGGTCCTTGGTGAATTCAACGATCTCAACGGCCATATCAGCGTCCCTGATCCGGGAATCAGCGGCCATCAAATTCTCATACGTCTGCGTAATGGATCGTATCGTGTTCTCCATCCTGTTGTAATACGCGCCTAGTTCGGCCCTTTGTCGGTTCAGCCGGTCAAGGCCCGAATCGACATACCCTATCATCGCGTTTGCACCCGCAACAGAGGAGATAGTCCGCCTCCTATTAGCCTCATTTACCAGGTTGAAGGCCTTTGAGCTGACGGTTGCGATATAAACCTGTATGCGCTCATTTTGATTGGCGCCAACATGAAAGAACATGCTGCCGGTTTTGCTCTTTCGGGCAAAATTTCCCCGGAGCATCTTCATCCTGTTGAATTCCGCAGAATTACCGATACGGTCGACTTCATCGACAAGCTGCGATATCTCAGCCTGAATCTGAACCCGGTCGCCTGCGGAATAAATTCCATTCGCCGACTGTACCGCTAAAACCCTGACTCGCTGCAGGATGCCTGAAAGCTGCTGATACGAGCCTTCCGCGACCTGAATGAAAGAAAGCCCGTTCTGGGCGTTCTTTTCCGCCTGAATCAGACCGCCGATCTGGGTACGCATCTTTTCAGATACCGCCAGACCCGAGGCGTCGTCTCCGGCTCGAACGATCTGCTCGCCGGATGCAAGTCTTTCCAGAGACTTGTCCATCCGGCTGCCGACCTCGGACAACTGCCTGCTCGCGAATACGGCGCTCATGTTGTGATTGATTCTCATGTGTTCCCTCCCTAGCTGTGATCTGACCCGCTCGTTGCGTCTGTCTGCGGCTCAGGTTTTTCAGCCGCGCCTTCATGGCGCGTCCGGAACTGCACCCGCAGCTCGAAGGTTTTCTCCTTTTTGTGCAGCCACAACTGCCCATAATCATGACAGCACCGGCTCCGGAATCTCCGGCAGCCGGTGATGCCCTCCCCGCATTACAAGCTGCCGGAGCAGCCTGGTGCAGGACAGTCGTGACGCACGGAGGGATGAGAATCGTGCTGAATTTTCAAAGAACCGTTCTTTACTCTCGAGATTCTGATCGGTAGTTTTACGTACCGAGCAGTTTTAATACTGACTGACCCAGGATATTGGCCTGCGCAAGCATGGCTGAACCGGAATGCACGAGGATCTGGTTTTTTGAAAACTCGACCAATTCCTCCGCCATATCAACGTCCCGAATCCTGGACTCGGACGCCTGCACGTTCTCATAGGCGTTCATAAGCCCCTTGGCGGTGAATTCGAGCCTGTTGTAATATGCTCCGAGATCAGACCGCTGTTTGGACAGCTTCTGCAGTGCGGCATCCATAATCCCAATCGTGTCATTGGCGCCGCCCGGTGCGGAGAGGGACACCGCGACTTTGCCCGGGGCACTCTTGAATTTGAATGCCTGCGCAGTCATGGTGCCGATGTACACCCGCACACGCTGGTCCTTATTCGGTCCGACCTGGAACCACATGCTCGCCTTGGGATTGGTCTTGGCATACGCGCCGGTCAATATTTTGAATCTGTTGAACTCTGCCTGTGATGCAATCCGGTCAACCTCGTCGACCAGTGACGACACCTCGACCTGGATGAGCTGCCGGTCCTCGTTCGCGTAAATCCCGTTTGCAGCCTGTACCGCGAGAACCCTGATCCGCTGGATGATCGAAGCAGTCTGGTTCAAATAACCCTCTGCGGTCTGCACAAAAGACATGCCGTCTTCAGTGTTCCGCTCAGCCTGCCTGAGTCCCTGGATCTGGGTTCTCATCTTTTCAGATACAGCCAAACCCGAAGCATCGTCGCCGGCCTTGTTGATCCTCAAGCCGGATGAGAGCTTTTCCATGTTGGACCGGATGTCCCACTCCTTGAACTTGAGGTTCCGATTGGCATCAATGGCAGTAATGTTGTGATTGATTATCATTTTACACTCCTTTGTGAAAATTTTCTGGCTTCCTTGCCATCCGGATTCCGGGGGCAGCCGGAATCGAATGATTTCAACCAGTTAGGGCTGATGCCTTATGCAACAGCCGGGATAAGAGTTATTCCAGGCTTGCATCTGGGCTCACGCAAGACTAGAATACTCCTTTTACAAGAATAGTCTCCCATTAGAAATATGTTTTCAAAGATCTCTGAGAGTAAAGAGGGACTTTTATCCCTACTCGAATTTTCGCCACCTTTGGTTGAGACATTGAGGGTTACTATCGGATATTATAGGAGGTTATATGTGTTTATTGAAAAATATAGAATAAATTTGGCAGAATTTATCTGGTAGGCAATTTTTTCGCAAAAATTTTAGTTTTTAGTATTTTTGGGGCAATATTAAAATTATATATATATTAATTAATATAATTATTGCGCAGTTACTTACAATTATTCATTTTCAATCAAAGCTGTATCTGCAAGAATATAAAATTTTTATCGATTAATGACTTTAGCCAGCTTATTCAGATTTTTTTCTAAAATCTGTCCGATCACGACATTCTTTCCGCTTCCCCCGGCAATAAAATGAACTATTTTCATAATACCGTCAACCTCGCTTCTAACATTGTCATAACAGCGATGCTCCATTTTCGACAGCTCTATCAGCTGTTCCTCATGATTGGCATGGGCGTCGATTTTCTTTATTATGTCATAGTTCATCTTGTCAAGGCTTTCAATCATGCCGGAGGCAAGCTTAAAGAGAACATCCAGGTCGCCGAACAGGCGGCGCGAATCCTCGGTTACTGCCGATCCGGGCTGGCACGGATCAGATATTTCCCTTGTCTTATCAAAGTCGAATACCTCCAGGGAAAGGATCACTGAAAGTTGAGCGAGATTTTCAAGGTTATTCCGGTAAAGGGCGTCTTTCGCATCAATGAGGCTTTTAATTGAGCAGATATCATGATACAGCTCATTAACTTTTCGATACACGTCGTCCGCGGCATCCATGCGGGAGGACAGATTGGCGAACAGTATCTCTTCGTCCCTCAGCTCGTTTCTGATTTCGTCCAAAAGCCTTCCAACTCCCTCCTGATCCATTATCTCGACGATTCCGGCGGCCCTGAGGAGAAAATCATCCAGAGCGTCCCTCTGTTTCGTGTTATTATCGTACTCCTTTAAATCCGAGTCGACCAGTGCGAGGATATTCCTCAGCAGACCTGAAAATTCCTCCACCTGTTCGGTCAACTGTTCCCGGCGTTTGATCAGCCGGCTATCCAGGAGGATCATTTCATTATTTCTTTCAAGAATAAGCTGGATGAAAGACAGGGCTTTTTGCATGGACTCAGACAGCAGGAGGATTTTATACATCAGCCGCTTCTCAGCCTTTTGATCAATCAGCTCAAGGGTTCGTAAACTATTGATGGTTTCCTTCTGTTGATCAATATTGATGCTCATGAGCGAGCAGGCATTCTGTATCGCGGAAAACTGCCCGCCCAGAGACCGGGTCTCCGATAACGCCAGTTCGCTGTTCCGGGCCATCGTGATGCCGAGATCGAAGGATAGGCTGATGAATTCATTTATCTTGATCGCGCTGGCGGCCCTTTTGGAGATGGCCTTATTGATCTCGCCCGCAAAGAAAAAGAATCTTCTCATGTCTTCGATGAGGGATGCAATCACCTTCTGATCCATTCCCAATCACTCCGCATCATTATGGAATTATTTGTATATCATCAAGTCCCGGAAGTCAATTCATTATTTTGCGCCGAGGCGGGGACCTCAAACCGGGGAAAAGGGATTGACGAAGAGCATCCGATGAGGCTTACTAGCCAAACCATAACACTCAGGTATACTACCGAGGTAGCCATGAGACTTACCATAGCGGAAATTTTAAAGAAAAAAGAAAAAAAAGAAAAAATCGTCATGCTGACCGCCTATGACTACACTTTCGCCCCGATTGTCGATGCCGCGGGGGTCGATATCATCCTCGTGGGCGATTCCATGGCCAATGTCGCGCTCGGCATGGCTTCCACGACTGAAATAAGCCTCGATGAGATGGTGAACCACAGCACGGCGGTAGTCAAAGGATCGAAACGGGCGATGGTGATCGGGGATATGCCCTATTGCGCGTACCAGACCAACCCCGACGACGCCGTGGAAAGCGCCCGGCGTTTCATTCATGAAGCGGGTTGCCAGGCGGTAAAGCTCGAATGGTTTGAGCATGCGCTCGAGGTGACCGAGCAGATCGTCCGCAACAACATCCCGATAATGGGCCACATCGGATTTACCCCGCAGACGGCGGACAAGCTGGGCGACTCCAAGGTCCAGGGTAAAGATTTAGAGGGAGCTCAGCTCCTCATCCGGCAGGCAAAATCACTCGAGGCAGCCGGCTGCTTTAGCCTGGTTCTCGAATGTGTACCGTGGCAGATAGCCAAGGTCATCACCGACGCGCTTGCTATTCCCACCATCGGCATCGGCGCAGGCGTATTTTGCGACGGCCAGGTCCTGGTCCTTAACGACATGCTGGGACTCTTCAAGCGTTTCACGCCGAAGTTCGTTAAAATATACGAAGATATGTACGGAGCAGCGCTCACCGGAGTGCAAAAATATGCGGACGAGGTCAGGAAGGAAGCCTTCCCTTCTGAAAAAGAAAGCTTCTCCATGAAGGAGGAGGAGTTTCAGAAGCTAAAAAATTCGCTTTAGTCTATATATGCAAAAAACACCGCTCCAGCGTGGCCATGAGGGCGATGTTATGCTCGTTTGCAGCCTCAATTACCAGGGCGTCGTTCAAGGACCCGGCGGGCCATACCACGGCCGTGACGCCTTCCGCCGCCACGGCGTCGATGCTGTCGCGCTGGGGGAAGAAGGCGTCAGAGGACATTACCGCACCGCGGAGGCTGTGGCCCTTCTTTTTGGCCTTGTCGATGGCCTGCTCCACTGCTCCGATCCGCTCCTGCTCTCCGGTGCCCACGGCTATGGTCGCCCCGTCCCTGACAAACACGATCCCGTTCGATCTGACATTGATGTTCACGTACCATGCAATCAGGCAATCGTCCAGCTCCTTTTCGGTGGGCCGGCGCTTTACCGCATAATCGGCGCCGCCGTTCTTCCCGGGGTCTGAATTCGGGATCATCGGGTCAACGATGAAATCGGCCGCGGATCTGATCCGGGTGAGATACGGCACCTCGACCGTGAGAGAGCCGTCGGCCAGATTTCTCAGGTTGTAATATCCGGAGACGTCGTCCCCGATGAATTTGGGGACCCGGTCCATGTTCGATACCTTCGCCACCCGTATGGAGTTGTTGAGCTTTCTGCTCCCCTCATTCCTCCTCAGAACCGCCAGGGCCTCGCCATCGTAACCCGGCGCTATAACGCCCTCGACGAACGTCTCCATGATCGCTTCGGCGGTGGGGGCATCGACCTCCACGTTGAAGCCCGCTATCGAGCCGAAGGCGCTCCGCTCGTCGCAGTTCCGCGCGATCCGGTATATCTCGCTGAGGTGCTCGCCCTGCGTCCGGAGCTTGAACCCGCACGGGTTCACGTGCTTCATGAGAACGCAGCAGGGCCGGTCGAAAAACTTGAGGATGTTGAGCGCCTGGCTCATATCTTGCAGATTGGTAAGCGACAGCCCCTCCTTGCCCCCCTTCAGCATCTCCATATTCCCGACCGACAGGTTCGCGCCCCCGGCAGGCGCATAGGCGGTGAAGGGCTGGTGGGGATTCGTCCCGTACCTGAGGGTGTACGGCACCCTCTTGAGCGGAAAGCGGCGGCCGCCGACGACGATCATCGCTTCGTCCGGAAAATCGCTCTTGATAGCCTTCTTATACGCGTCTTTGAAAGAGGATACGTCCGTGGCCATTGGATAACTCCTTATATCTTACTCGTGCCTGTTTTTTACTGAGATGGATATTGCTCCGCCCCGGTCCCGATACACTGCGGCGGCAGCCACCCGAAGGTCGGCCTTTCCGGCTGTCGGGCCCAGCGCCGCATACAGCGCCTCCGCCGCTTGAGCGGCGGTGCGGTACGGTATCCCCACATCGACCGGCCCGCCTTCGAAAGACGGCAGGGGATTGGCATTTGCTCCGGTATAGGTGGCGATAAGCCCGCCGCCGCCGGCAAGCTGCGGCACATCGAAATACCTCCGCTCTGCGGAGCCGTCCGGCGCCCGTTTGATGATAGACAGGGCGGCGGCACCGAAAACGCACCCGCTGATGCGGGGCGTGAAGTTGGGCTCATCCGGCTCATACTCCCAGGATTGAAGCGCATTCTCAAGCACGGCCTTCGGAACAGCGCCGGCCTTAAACTGCAAAGCAATGTCCGCGGTCTGCTTTCCATTGCTTACCGCAATGCCTTTGCCGATAACTATCGCCGGATACACCAGGAGGTCGGGATTGCCCGTCGCAAGAATCTTCTCGTCGGTCGGCTCGACCGTGATCCGCGTCCGTCCGGCGTCAACCACGATCCTCCGCGCCTGGCTGGAGGGGCTTCGGCCCGTGATCGCGTATATGACCGCGTCATCCCCGGCCGGCGACGCGCCGATGATGATAATGCGGCCCGGATATTCCATACGCGACAGCGCTTGAAAACTTTTTTCCATAGGTTATCTCCCACTCAATATTTTTACCGCGCATCCTTCGACGACGAGCCTTTTCTCGCAATAAAGCTTGATGGCTTCCGGCAGCACCCGGTGCTCGATCTCCAGGCCCCTCGCCTTAAAGCTTTCGAAGGTGTCATCAGGCTTTATGAAATTCACCTCCTGCATGATTATCGGGCCCGTATCGCATCCCTCGTTTACGAAATGCACCGTGCATCCGCCCACCTTCACGCCGCGGCGCCATGCATCGCCGTAGCCGTCCGTGCCGGGAAAGCTTGGAAGGAGCGCGGGATGGATGTTCATGATCCGATTTCGGTACCGATCGATAATATGCTTTGTGAGGATGCGCATGTATCCGGCCAGGACCACCAGTTCGACATCATGCTCCTGCAGCACCGCCATGAGAGCCTCTTCATGAGCCGGCCGCGTCTCATACTTCTTCGGGTCTATGAAATAAGCCGGGACATGGTGCTTGCGCGCGCGCTCCAGGCCGTAGGCATCCTCCCTGTCCGATATGACGCATCTGATATTCGCGGGCAGATACCCGGACGCGGTTTTATCAATAATGGATTGAAGATTCGTTCCGGACCCGGAGATGAGCACTGCGATATTGGTCTTCATCGGTACCAGATGAGCACCGGCCCTCTATTTTTCAACAAAAAATAGAGGGCCGGTGCCAAAAATGTGTTGATTTTGGATTTAGTTTTTCATTATATAATGAGATTAAGAGGGACCGGATGATATCAATAGACGTCAATAATGTGGTGACCGCCATTATAGGCACGCGGCTGCTGAATATTCACAATTCGCAGGAGATACTGCGAATATTAAAAGAAACCTCCAGAAAATACGGCAGAAACATCGTCATTGATCTGGGGAAGGTTGAATTTCTTGATTCAACGATTATCGCTATGTTTGTGGAATACAACAACTTTTTGAAAGAATCCGGGCTGGAACTGACATTCACGAATCTTTCCCCCTTTGTTGAAAGGGTATTCACCATGCTCCATATTTCAAAATTCTTCAACATCAAATAACAGGGGGAAGGTTCCGGTATGCACAGACCGCGGCCCGCCGATCATGCGCGGATATTCATTATTCTGCTGCTCCTCCTCATCCCCGGTCTTTCCGATTCGGCTCCGGTGAAAAAATCCCTATACCGTCCGGTCATCTTAAGCGATCAAAACGAACGATATCCTCTGAGCAGGCATCTCCTCATTCTTGAGGATGCGACCGGTGCCATGACGATCGAGGAGGCAGCTTCGCCGGACACGGACCGGAGGTACGCCAGGAGCACGCAGCATCCCCCCAGTTACGGGTTTAACGATCTGAGCTATTGGGTGAAATTCCGTCTCGTGAACAAACGCATGGAGGCCGGTACATGGTTCCTCGAGCTTGATTATCCGCACATGGATCTCATGGAAGTCTATCTCGAAAATGCCGGCGGAGAGTTCACCAAAAAAACAGCCGGCGATATATATCCGTTCAATGACCGCGAGGTCAGGTACCGCAATTTAGTATTCGCGCTTCTGATACCCGGCGGGCATGAACAGACCGTATACATGCATTTTTCCGGGAAATGCTCCAAGCAGTTCCCCCTGACCCTCTGGTCCGAGAAGGGTTTTATCCGGAAGGTCGACACGGATCAATACTTTCTCGGCGTTTATTACGGCATAATCCTCGTCATGATGGTTTACAACCTTTTTCTCTATTTCTTTATAAGGGATAAGAGCTATCTCTATTACTTCGTATACATCGGATCATACGGGCTGGTACAGATGGCGTACAACGGCCTTGCCTTTCAATACCTGTGGCCCGCATATCCTCAATGGCACACCATCAGCCTCCCCTTCCTCATCGGATGGGCGATTCTTTGGATGGCGATATTTTCGCAGAGCTTCCTGCATACCCGGGAATACACCGTCACCATGCACCGGCTTATGAGGGGGCTCATGGGGATCGGCACGGCGACCATGATCTTTTCCCTTGCAGGCAATTACCTCGTAGCCATAAACGCAGCCATGCTGCTCATGGTAACGGCCTCTATCATCATAATGACCGCGGCATTCATCTGCATGGTACGCGGGTACCGGCCGGCGCGCTTTTTTCTCATCGCCTGGCTCGTATTCCTGTGCGGCCTGCTTCTCCTCTCGCTCAACAAGCTGCACATCCTTCCCGTGATGTTCATTACGGAGTACGCCAACCAGATCGGTTCCGCTTTGGAGGTCACGCTCCTGTCGGTAGCCCTGGCGGACCGGATCAACATCATGGAGCAGGAGAAGATGGAGGCGCAGCGCAGTACCATACAGGCTCAGGAAAAATACCGCTCCCTCGTGGAGGGATCGCGCGACATTATCTTCACCCTGGACGAGAAATGGAATTTCATGACCGTTAACAGTGCGATCTCGACGCTTCTCAAGATAAGCCCGGAATCCGCTATCTCCACTAACTTCTTGGAGCTGATTTACGAGGATCCCGGCGCCGGTTCCATGGGTAAAAAGCTCATTCAGGCGAAACTTGACGAGTTTTTAAGAACGCGGGAACCGATCAGCTTCAGGGCGATGTTCAAGTCAACCATAACCGCCGAACCGAAAGAGATGGAGGTCAGGCTGGAATGCATCAACATCGAAGGAATGAACGAAATACTGGGAAAGGCGGCAAGCCTTGAAGAGGACGTGCTGATGAAGTGTTTCCTGAAAGAAAAACAAGAATATGCGATCGGCAACTATCTGACCACGGCTGACGACATAACGCAGCGAATTACGAAAAACCTTTCAAAATTTATGGAGCAGAAACAAATAACCCTTATCCGCATCGCCCTGCGCGAGATAATAATAAACGCAATAGAGCATGGGAACCTTAATATTTCATATTCTGAAAAGACCGGTGCGATCGCTGACGACACGTATTTTGATTTTATCGCCGAACGAAGAAAGGATCCGCGCTACCGGGGCCGGCGGGTGTGCATCGAACATCTGATCGATCCCGCACGAGCCGTATATAAAATTACGGACGAGGGATGCGGGTTTGAGCACAAAAAGGTGCTCATGAATGATTCCCGCGATGCGAATGAGAGACTTCTCGGCCACGGCAGAGGGATCTCATTGGCAAAAAATATATTCGATGAGGTGAGATACAACGAGAAGGGGAATGTCGTATTGCTCGTAAAAAAAATAACCGCTTGATCAAAATATTTTTCGGCTATCACATCCTTTATTCGTATATAATAATGTAAAATCATGAAGGCAAAAAAAGCTGTCATTCTGTTAAGCGGAGGGATCGATTCGGCCACCGCAGCGGCGATCGCGATTGAGCAAGGATTCGATCTCCACGCGCTTGTCTTCAGCTACGGCCAGCGGCACGGTATCGAGATCGAATCGGCAAAAAGCCTTGCGCGTTTTTTCGGCATCACGGATTGCCGGATCATCGAAATCCCCGCCGAAATATTCCGGTCGGCGCTCACCGACAAAGACCGGGCGGTTCCGAAAAACCGTAAATCGAGCGGCCGGGGGATTCCCGACACCTACGTGCCTGGCCGCAACATCATCTTCCTCTCTTATGCCCTGGCGTACGCTGAGTCGATCGGCGCATCCTGCATATTTATCGGCGCCACTGCGGTGGATTACAGCGGCTATCCGGACTGCAGGCCTGAATTTTTCAAAGCCTTCCAGCTTATGGCCGATATCGGAACCAAATCCGGGGTCGGCGGAAAAAAAATCAGCATCGAAACGCCGCTCATAGGCTTGAGCAAGGCCCGCATCATACAAAAAGGGTCGTCCCTGGGCGTGGACTATTCCCTCACCCACAGCTGTTATGATCCCGGGCCGGACGGCCGGGCGTGCGGCTCATGCGACAGCTGCCTGATACGGAAAAAAGGGTTCAACGACGCCGGCGTGCCCGATCCAACCAGATATCGGATCCATTGAATGCTCCGTATAATTATCGATATGCTATTCCCCTCGCGCTGCGCAGCATGCGGCAGGCCCGTCGGCTCGATCCAACATAACATCTGCAGCGCCTGCGCCGATAAAATCGTCATTATTCAAGACGGATGCCCGGTGTGCGCCGGTCCTATGGCGGAAGGGCGCTGCAAAATCTGCCCGGAGCGCGCGTTCTATCCCTCCAAAAACATGGCCATCGCCGAATACGGCGGTGTAATGAAGGAGCTGCTGCACAAGCTGAAATTCAGCGGCATGCGCCGGCTCCATGTCCCCATAGGCCGCATGGTCTTGAATGAGCTGGCCCGGCACGCAGTGCCGGCCGACATCATAACCTGCGTGCCCATGAATACGCGAAAAAAACGGAAAAGGGGGTTTAATCAGTCGGAGCTGATCGCGAAACTGGTCGCAAAAAAATCAGGGATACCCTATCTTCCCCTCATGAAAGAAAAGCGCAAATCCGAAACCCAGCGCGAATTGGGATTGAGACACCGGTTCATCAATGTCATCAATCGCTACAGCCTGAAAAAGGGAAGGCTTATAAGAGAAAAAACAATATTGATAATCGATGACGTTTTCACCACCGGTGCAACCATAAATGAATGCGCGCGGGTGCTGCTGGCAGCGGGAGCCAGGGAGGTGTTTTCCGTCACCGTCGCGCGATCGAATATCACCACTGAGGGATCAAAATTTGGCAAAAATGAGAGCGGTGAACAATATAATTATTGACCTCCGCATCATGCCCGTATATTAATGATAAGGGCACTTCTAAAAATCTAATTTTTCGAGGTGCCCTTAATACAAAGGCAGAATGGAATCGTATTCCCGGATGATTTTACCCTTACTACATGGAGAACGGATATGAAGAGAAAATCAACTGACGGGGTTGAGATTCTGGTACTGGACGGACGGATCGACCAGGAGGGTTCGGAAGAATTGGAGGCCGTTTTGCAAGAGTGCATAGAGCATGAGAGGCATAACATCTGCATCGACATGGTCGATGTCAAACATATATGCAGTTCCGCCCTGGGGGTGCTGGTAGCTATAAAGCGCAAGATCAAAGATAATGAAGGCGATATCAAGCTTGTCGTTGTCAATGAGAATCTCCTGAGGCTTTTTGAAACTACAATGCTTGATAAAGTATTCGAAATATACGAATCCCAGCGTGAATGCTTATCGACATTTGACTGACAGCGGCTCACGGCATGGAACGAGATTTAAAAAAGATTCTGGAGCCGCTGAACGGTCATCTGGCACTCGTTGACGAGGAAATAAGGAAAAAGCTGGCCACCGGAATTCCGATCATAGACCAAAGCGCAATGCATCTGTTTTCAAGCGGGGGGAAGCGGATACGCGCCGCCCTGGTGATCCTCACGAGCGGGCTCCACAATCGGATTCCCGACGGCATCATCGAGCTTGCCGCTGCCACGGAAATCGTTCACGCCGCGTCTCTCATTCATGACGACATCATCGACCAGTCGATGTTCAGGAGAGGGAACATCACCGTGCCCCAGAAATGGGGCAATAAAATATCAGTACTTGTTGGAGACTATATGTATGCGGTGGCGCTGGGCGCCGCGATCCGGGACGGAAATCCCGCCATATTCCCCCTGATGGTGGCGGGAACCAAGGATATGGTCATGGGCGAGTTGTATCAGATGCAGTATTCGGAAATCGATACGGTTCGGAGGGAGCACTACCTGGCCATCGTCGAGCTTAAAACCGCCCGGTTCATGGGTTCCTGCGCAAAGCTCGGGGGCACCAAATCAAATATGAACGCGGATGAATGCGAGGAATTGTTTAAATTCGGACAGAACCTGGGATTCGCATTCCAGATAATCGACGATACTCTGGATATCATGCAGAATTCCTCGGATATAGGCAAGGATGTGGGGAGCGACTTCAAAGACGGGAAAATAACCCTTCCCTTTCTGTATCTTATAGAACAGGGCGAGAATGATGATCTCAACCGGTTGAGGAGGTATTCATCAAACCCGAATACGGCGGATTGGGAAAAAATAAAAAAGCGGCTTGCGGATTCCGGCGCGATCTCCTATGCGATTGATTTTGCCGGCGACTACATCGACACGGCCCGAAGCATAATGAAAAAATTTCCTGAATCTCAATTCAGAAATATTTTACTGGAGCTTTCTGATTTCTTGCTGAGCAGAACATATTGACCAGCCGGCGGAGCTGGGAGTGAGGTAAAGTCCGTCTCCGATGGGCCTAAGGGACAATAAAAATACTTGTATTAATTTAGAATATTATTAGACTTGTTGCAAAACTTACTGTCATTGCGAGCGTAGCGAAGCAATCCGCTAATGCTACAAAAAAATGACTGTTGTTAATGTATAATAATGCCTTTTTTCTATTCTGATGCGGATTGCTTCGTCGCTGGCGCTCCTCGCAATGACAGTAAGTTATGTCACAAGTCTATTATATTTTGACAGCAACAATTGACGTATATTTCAGGGAGGCACCATGATTACAAAAGAAAAAGAGGATCTTCTGAAATACTACAATCTGGGGCTGACCGCATACAAACAACGGAGATGGGCTGATGCAATACGCGCTTTTGGAAAAGCCCTGGAAATCGATCCGAACGACGGGCCCGCCGATCTGTATCTGAAGAGAGCGCATGATTATGAGCAAAACCCGCCGCCGGATGATTGGGACGGCGTGTTTGTCATGACAACAAAATAAGAGTGCCGATAACAAATCCGTATTATTGGGAAATCAGGGAAATGACAAAAAAGGTAATTCAAATAAACAAAAATCCCGTATATGATATCGGCATGATCACGACCCTGTTCAGCAAGGACACGGAGTTTTATGGCGATCTGTCCTTTAAAAAATCCCTTCAGATCAACGGATATTTTGAAGGAGAGATCGCGTCGGGCGGTTTCCTGGTCGTCGGTGAAGGCGCAATCGTGAAGGCCAGCATCAAGGCAAAGACGGTCATCGTGATGGGCACCGTTTATGGAAATATCGAGGCTTCATCCCGGCTGGAGATTCAGTCGACCGGCAAGCTCTACGGCAATATCATAACGGCGAAGCTGCAGATCGCCGATGGCGTGGTGTTTGAAGGCAAATGTGAGATGATCAAGAGCGAGCCAAAAAAGACGGGCAAGGAATCCGAGAATAAAGAGAGCACGGAAGAGCCGGAGATGGCCGAAGCCGCACAAACCTAACCGGGGCACTATCCGTTATGAATGACCATGAAGCTTCCTTTTATGAAAAGCGCAGCGGGGGAAGCGTTCAATGCTGGCTTTGCCCGCACAACTGCGTTATCCGGGACCAAAAATACGGCGTCTGCGGGGTGCGGAAGAACAGCGGCGGCACCCTCTATTCCGAGATTTATGGACGGCTGACCGCCGTAGCCATGGACCCGATAGAGAAAAAGCCCTTGTACCACTTCTATCCCGGCAGCCGGATCCTGTCCATCGGGACGAAGGGCTGCAACATGAAGTGCCCGTACTGCCAGAACTGGCATATCTCACAGGACCGGACGGCTCAAACCACCTATTATCCTTCCGCCGATATCGTGGCCGCAGCAGTCCAGGAAAAATCCATCGGCATCGCCTACACCTATTCCGAGCCGGTCATATGGTACGAATACGTCCGCGATACCTCCCTGCTCGGCAGGAAAAAGGGCCTTAAAAACGTGATGGTGACCAACGGATTCATCAATCAAGAGCCGCTTACGGAGCTCCTCGAATTTATCGACGCAATGAACATAGACCTGAAAAGCTTCAGGGAGGAGACCATGGCGCAGGTACAGAAGGCACGCCTTGCCGAGGTGCTCGAGACGATCAAGACCGCCCATGCCGGCGGGTGCCATATCGAGATAACGACCCTGGTGGTCACCGGCATCAATGACGACAGGGGCGAGATGCGGGACATCATGGATTTCATAGCTTCAGTCGATAAAAACATCCCCTGGCATATATCCCGGTATCACCCGAGTTACAAGTATGATCGCGAGGCGACCGACATAGAGTTCCTCATGAAAGTCCGTGAGGAGGCGGGGGAAAAACTGAACTACATTTACTGCGGCAACATTCCCGCCGGAGCCGTCGGCCACGATACCCTGTGCCCGTCGTGTAAATCGACCGCCATCAATAGAAATGGCTACTTTACAAAGATCGAAAATCTGGACGGGAGCAGCTGCTCGAAATGCGGGTATGATCTGGGAATAATACGATAGTCAATTGAAGGCGAGGATGATCATCCTCGCCTTCTAAAAGCCATGGACCTAATTTATTATGCCCCGCCTTCCTGCTGTCCGTGTTTCTCCGCATGCGGGAAAAGGGGAAGGTACTTCGCGCACCACATGTAGACCATGGCCATGATCGAAAGCCCTCCCAGCATGATGAACCATTCCTGGATCGTCGGGTTATACGCTATAAACTGCTTCCAGGGGAAGTTGGGTGCTGCTGAGCCGTTCAGCACGATGCTCAATTTGCTCGCGATTATGGCCAGGGTTCCGCTGGCGACGCCGATGAGGAAAAATTTCTCCTGTTCACGGTATCTCTTCACCAGGAGCATCACTATGGCGGCTGCCGCGAAGATCAGCTCGATAAAACAGAGCCAGCCGTATGCGGGGCTGAGGAGATTAATGAATCTCCGGTCAAACAGGGGAACGTATGTACCGATCCGAACGGCGAGGTCATAGATCCTGAATGCGAGATAGAACAGCATCATAGTCCCTGAGATCTTCGCGATGGAATAAAATGTACCGGCCGGTACGACCTCTTTCTTCATTACCGTGCCGGCCAGATACGCACACAAGGCCATAAACGAGGTGCCGCCCGCAATAGCGCCCACGATCGCCAGGTAGAAGAAGTGAGGGCTGAACCATGTCGGCTTCGCATACATAACGCCCCACATTCCTCCGCCCAGGGATCCCTGGTGAAAGAAGGAAAGGAAAGTTCCGGCAGCGGCGAATATCCACATCAATCGGTGCAGATAGTGGCCGATGTAATGGAGTACTGGTATTTTATCAAGGATCTTGTGCTTTAACGCAACAGGGATCAATTCCACGAAAAGAATCATGAAATAGAAGGTCAGGCACCAGACCACTTCCGTAAGCATGGAAGCCGGCAGGAGGCCGGGCCCCCAGTTGGGATAGGTGTATCCGAACCATGCGCGGAGCGGCTGGCCGATGTCAAACACAAGGTATATAAACGTAAACAAATAACAGAGGAAACCGAGGAGAACCGTTGAATTGATCATCGGCTCAAGCTGGTCGTTCCTGAATATATACAGGATAAAACCGGTGGTAAAGGCGCCGCCGCCCAGCGCCACAAGCCCGAGATCCCCGATGATCCACTGGCCGAAAGGATAAGAATTGTTCATGTCGGTGTATCCCAGACCCCAGAAAAGGATCTGTATGCCGAAGACGATAAAGCCGGCGGCCAGAAAAAACATGATAGCGAGCGCTATTCTTACATTCTTCGAATAGCCGTTGAATTCATCTTTGATTTTTTTTATAAGAGCATTCACCTTCTTTCTCCTTACCTCTTGAATAGTGAAGTTTATTTAAATCTCATCATATCCTTGATCCAGGCCTTGCTCGAAAGGTAATACACCTTCGGATTGGCAAAATGCTTAATGCGTCTTAGCTCCTCCTGCCTCTTCTCGTCTTTCCGGTCAATCGTATGAACAAGCCTGAATTTCCTCGCCTTTTCTTTCTTGAGAAGCTTGTTCAGGTCCGAATCCGGGTCGTTCAGGTCGCCGAAAAGCATGGCACCGGTCGGACATGCGGCAACGCAGGCAGGGGTGTAGGTCACGGCGTTAATGTCGATCTCGCCCCGGCTAGCAGCCTTGTCCCGCTCGCGCTTCCATATATGAGAGCAGAACTGGCATTTGACCACGGTCCCGCGCGACGCTATAGAAACATCCGGGTTGAGGGATTTTTTGAAGGATGACTCGTATTTCGGCTTCCACCAGTTGAACGTCCGGGCGTCGTAGGGGCATGCTGCCTGGCAGTAGCGGCAACCGATGCACCGGGACCATATCTGGCTCACAATGCCGTCGTCGCCGACATCGGTGGCCACGACCGGGCATACGGATACGCACGGCGGATGGGGATTTTTCGGGTCATTCCCCTCGCACTGCTGGCACATCTTCGGGATATAGCAGACCGCGACGTTTGGATATTGTGCGTCGCGGTCATTGGTAACCTTCATCAAATCGAGAAATACCACCCGCTTGGGAGAGTCGGAATCATCCTCGAAAATCGGCATGTTGTTTTCCTGCGCGCAGGCAAGAGCGCAGGCGCCGCACCCCGTGCACCGGTCCAGGTCTATCGCCATTCCCCATCTTCTTTTCATTTCCATATTCGCATCCACCTCTTAACTGATTTTGACCCTGGTGAGCCACCAGTTGGCCGCTCCGGTCAGGGGATCGATATCATTCGCCATAATCCCCTTGGGGTTCACTCCCTTGTTTTTCGCATATTTAGTGTACGCCGTATGCCCGAATCCCAGAGGAATCGCTATCGTGTCCGGCGGTACCGTGTCGGTGAGGCGCGCGCGCACGCTGCCGATCTCGCCCCGCGATGATTCTATATCTATGCGCTCACCCTCCGAAACGCCGTACCTGCGGGCTGTGTCTTTGTTTATCTGCACCCAGAGCTTTCCCTGTGAAAAGGTCTTGTCGTCGATGGTCTTGAGCACATGGGGGAAGGCCATGCCCTCTCCGTCCCCCACGAAGGTAAGCTCAACCGGAACAAGGGAGAGAGGGAATTCCGCTGACGCCTTCACGGTCTTCTCCATGGAGGCAATCTGGTCTTTCAAAATCTTCGCGTTGTAATTGAGGTAGCCTGCGCCTGCCGCGCCCCCCGTCCACGCAAGGGCGTGATAGTCCGTCCAGGGGAAATTCCCCCTGGCGCTCTCCACCTTCTTCGCCAAATCGAGGATCATATCGCCCGCGTGCCGGGATTTGAGATACGGCGGAATCGGGGCCGTGTCCTCTTCAAGAAAGGTAATGGACGGGAATATATAATCCGCATACAACGCGGTGTCGTTCAGCAAGGGCATAACCGCAACGACAAAGGACTTCTCCATCTTCCGGGCCAATTCATCGCCGAGCGCGCTCCGGTAAACGGGGTCCGCCTCGTTCACGAAGAGCATCTCGAAATTTCCGTTCTTGATAAAATCGTCGAGGCCGGCGAATTTTTTTTCTTTTTTAAGAGAGGCATGCGCATCGGCGGACAGGGCCGGCTCCCCCAGACCCTGGATTCTTTTTAGCACGGCCCCCCGGGAGCCCACCATGCTGTTGAGGGCGTGCACCGCCATGATCTCGGCGGATGATGATGATACCGCCGCTCCGCCGCGGCCGGCAACCGCTATCGGATTCCTCGCGCGGGAAAAAGCCTCCGCAACATCTTCAATCTGTTTCTTCGTAAGGCCGGTTATTCGAGCGACCCTGTCCGTCGGATACGCGTTAACAACGGCGAGCCAGTCAGCGCCGCCGGCGGTCCTGCCCTTATTGCGGACAAGGTAGTTGGCTATGCCCAGCGCGAGAAATAGTTCGGTTCCCGGCTTAATGTTGAGCCACTGGTCGGCCATGGACGCGGTTCTGGTGCAAAGCGCATCAACCTGAACGAGCCGGGCCCCCTTCTTTCTCCACTCTACGAATGCATTGTTCATGAAGCAGGGATCGCCCCATCCCTCAAGGAGACGGGCTCCGAAGCTTACTATATAATCAGAGTTTATGAAATCATAATCAACATATCCCCCCAGAGCGGCAGTGGTGAGTGCGGAGAGCGTCGGCTCATAATAGGCGTTGCCGCTCCCGGCGGACTTGATAAGCCTGTCCAAAAGCGCGGCCGAGGGGCCCGCCTCCTTGCTGATCCCGGCAACGAGGTTCCCCGTGCCGCTGCTGACGAGCTTGTTCATCCGGGAAGCTATATCGGCCAGCGCCGCGTCCCAGTCGACCTTCTCAAAGGCGGAGCTCCTGGCCGTGCCTTTGCCGCCGGTTCTTTTAAGAGGAGCGTCGATTCGATCGGCATGGTATAAAAGCTGCAGGTAGTTCTGGAGGAAGGGAGCGCCGCTGTTGGAGGTATCGATCTTAACCGCGCGGTCGCCGATCATTCTGATAGACAATTCACATTTGGCCCGAGATCCGGAGTACACGGCTTTCAGATAATGTTCCCTGCCGCCCGGAGGAGCATACTGATCCTGGGTCCACTCGGCAAGCCATTGCAGGCCGAGAAAGGGAGCGCCTGAAAAAACGTATCCTGAGAGGCCGCCGGCTATCGCGCCGCCGCCTATTTTCAAGAAGTCTTTTCTGTCTATTTTTTTCATGGATTCTCTCCTCAAAAAGTTTCATGATATCGGGGAAATCAGTTGTGGCATACGGCGCACTTGTTGCTGATCCGGAGCGCGGCGTGGCAATCCTCGCACCGGCCCATGAGCATCTTGCCTTTCAGCATGCTCGTGTCCGTTGAATTGGCCTTGTCGCCGTGGCATGAACCCGCGCACATCGCCTTGTTCCTGCCGTCTTCGAATTTCGCGGTCATCACAACCTTGTGGCTGAAATAGGCCAGCGGCGGCTGCTTCGCATGCGACCCCCACGGTTTGTCCGAATCCTTGTATCTGCTTAAGACCGGTTTCCGTAAGGGGACGGTGGGATCGGCGCTCTTGTCCGGCCCCTGCCGGTCGTGGCAGGAGGTGCACTCGGCAACCGTGGGGAGCCCTTTGAATCTTCCATTGTCGTAATAGCCGTGGCAATAGGTGCAGTCAGGGCCCGCGCCATACTTGGTCAAATGGGCCTTGTGATTGAAGGGTATCGGCTTCGCCGGATGATTCGCCATCACGTAATCGCACGCGTTCCGGGAGATAATAAAGGCAAAATAAAACGCTATGATCAGAGGAATCCCAATAAACAGTATTGTCCGTTTCACCAAGCTTCTCCTTTTCTTTCTGTACTAATCAGAGTATTTCCGTGATACCCCGGCTCACCGGAATACAGATCGACAACCTGATTAAAATGGAAATATCTTTAAAAGTAACTATTCAGCAAAATTCATAATTTAAATATTCAATAAAATAATAATTAATAATTCCTCCCCCCGCCTTCGGCGAGGAAAATTATTAATTATTATTTTTATAATATTATATTTTTTAACATACTGAATAGTTACTCAAAATTTATTTATGGGTGTGGTCACGGTCAATTGAATTATATATTTTGATCCGCGACGTATATGTCAACAAAATTATGAAAATTTTTCCGTGTACATCGGGTCCGGGTCGCTCACCATATCGTACACATGCTGCACAATCTCGCTCATTCCCGATCTGATATCATGGATCTCGTCTCCCCTGATCGGTTTCCGCCTGCGTACGATCACGATCCCTAAAAAATTTCCGTTATAGATGAGGGGAAGGAGCAGCCGTGTTCCCTTATCCAGCACAAGGATGGATGATTTTCCAAGCTCCTCGCCCGCTGCATTGTTGATGTCGAGGTATCGAGCTTCAGGGGAAGCGTTTCTGAAGAATCTGTTCCCTTTGATCTCCACGGCTTTAACCAGCCGGGCTTCCCCGGTGCGAATATACAGGGATACGCTGTCTGCACCGTGCACATGACGGATACTCGCAAACAGGGCTTTGACCGGGCCCGCAAGGCCGCCCGGCACCGCCCCCGGCTCATGACCCGTTTTCCGCCGGGAAGCCGCCCTTCGACCGGCCGCACTATATGCCGCTGCGGTGAAGACTATGAACAATATCAGAATGAGGGACAACTCCAGACCTGTTCTGATAATAATCATCTTTCCGAAATGATGGGGATACACCACCAGAAGGCGAAAGGCGCCGATCTTATTTACGAATATATAGAATTTATACTCAATGGTTCCGGTCCCGGTTTTTTCACCATAATACCTGATGATATACGGATTGTTTCTGCTGATAGTAAAACGATCCTGGGTGAAATCCTTTAAAATCTCCTCAAACAGATCGGCTGAGCGGATGAACCGGTCGTTCTTGCTCGACAACCGCACTGAAAGGCCCGGGTCTGTAATGGCCAGGAGCGCGATATCTTTATATTTCTTCCGGATATATCGTATATACTCCGACAGAAAGCGGGACGCCGGCTCCTTTTTTTTGCCCGCGGTTCGTTTTTCGAAAGTGTAATAGGTGCGGACTATATCGTTGGTTATCGATATCAGGCTGGTGATATAATCCCGTTCAATGTACTTAAACCTGATGGTGAAATAGAGAAATACGCTGGTGATTAAAAACAGAATTCCGATCACAAATGCTTTCAGTCTTGCGGACATGATGGCGCGCTATTCCTCACCGTCAAAAGGCGGGATCTCGTATTCCGTATCTTCCTTCCAAACATACGCGTCCCTGCCGTTCTTCGATTTGTCCGGGCATGCCTTCATGATATATTTTTTCTCATTGGGCCAGTACGCGTTCTTCTCGCTGTGATAGTAGCAGTCGAGGTCGCTCACGTATTTCATCCCGTCGGGCCATATCTTCGTGCCCCTCCCCTCGCGCTCCCCCTGTTTGAACCGTCCGATATAGCGCGAGCCGTCGATAAAAAACCAGACCCCCTTGCCGTCGATCTTCCCGTCCTTGAATTCGCCCATGTACCGGTCGCCGGAGGGCAATACCAAGCCTCCCTGGCCGGTCTGCTTGTCGTTCTCAAAATAGCCGATATATTTGGCGCCGAACCATTCCGACTTCTTCCCCCAAATATAGGTGCCGAACCCGTGCTTCCTGCCGTTCTTCCACTCCCCGGAATAGGAATCGCCTTCCCCCACGGTGAACTTCTTCTCCTTCTGCATGACGCCGCCGCTCCAGAAAGCATAATATCTGGCGGTGACGTTACCCTTTTCGTCATACATGAACAGGGAGCCTTCGCCGTGCTGCTTTCCGTCAAAGAATTGGCCGATATACTTAGACCTGAGCCTTCCTCTCCGGTCGTAGGTCAGCAGCGTGCCTTCGCCGTTCGGGTTCCCGTCGATCACCTGGCCGAGATAGAGGGAAAGGAGCCTCCCGCTCCCGTCATACGTAAATATCGATCCCACGCCGGTCTCCCTGCCGTTTAAGTACATCCCTAAATATTTACGTATCAATGTTCCCTGCTGGTTGTACACGAACTCCGAGCCCTGGCCGTCGCGCAGGTCGTTGCTGAATTCGCCGATATATTTTTTTTTCAAGGCGCCGTTCTCGTCATAGGTATACAGGGTACCGTCGCCCTGTTTAAGCCCCTGCTTGAACTTCCCTTCGTATTTACCGACCATGACGCCTTTATCGTTATACGTGGTGAGGATGCCGTCGCCGTCCGGCTTCCCGTCCTTAAACCGACCCTCATACTCCTGAACGATCGCGCCGGTACTATCATAGGTTATGAGCCTCCCTTCGCCCTCAGGCCTCCCGTTTCTGAATTCTCCGGCGTATTTGCTCTCCATAGTTCCATCTTTGGCGTAGGTGATGAGCGTTCCTTCTCCCGTAGGAACGCCGTTTTCCACGTTCCCGAAGAACCGGGACGCCTCCCTTCCCTGGTCATCGTAGGTGATGATAGTTGCGTTCCCGTTTATAGTGCCGTTCAGGTATTTACCCGTGATCTTGCTTATAAGCTTCCCCTGTTTATTGTAGGAATACACGTCCGCTATGCCGGTGGGCCTCCCCTCATAAAAAGTCCCCGTGATCTTTGATTCGATTTTACCGTCTTTATCATATGCTATGAGAGTTCCCTTTCCCTCCGGCCTGCCGTCCGCAAAACTGCCTGAATACTCACTCTTGAGCCTTCCGCCCGCGTCATAGGTCTTCATGACGCCCTCGCCCTCCGGCCGGTTATTCTCAAAGCTCCCGGCATAGGTGCTGGCCACCGTACCGTCGCCTCGGTAGGTGGTGAGGGTGCCTCTCTCGTATTTGCCGCGCTTCAGCGTTCCGGTGAATGAGCTTACAAGCCGCCCGCTGGGATCATATTCCGATACGACCACCGCACCCTTCGGCGCTCCATTCTCGAACATACCCTCGATTTTTTTTATCACCCTCCCGTCTTTATCCAGGACGTATAGAATCCCCTTGCCGTGCGGCTTGCCGTTTTTGGTTTCCCCCTCATACCGGTAGTTGCCCCAGGCAAGCCCCTGCTTGCCTGCCGGCCGGGCCTTCTCCCCTTCGCGCATAACGGCGCCTTCGGCAGGTTTTCCTTGACCGGAAGGGGCCTGTTTTTTCAGAGTCGTGCACGCAGGAAGGGTCACGGCAACTATGATAAGCAGAATTAAGAAAATTCCTTTCATAATCGCTCCTCCTTTGTTCAAATAATCAGGATGTCGATTTGATACCGGAAATGATTGTTGTTTTTTTAGTCAAAACTAGAAATGCTTCCCGGTTGTTTGTCAAGAGTTTTCAATCAAATTATAATTGAATTTTGCAGCAAGTCTAATAATAATATATTAAGAAATTTTTTTTTAAATCCGATATTATAACCAAATGCGATACGGTTATTCAAGATATTTATGAAAGTGGTGATGTCATGAAACCAAAAAGGCGATGGATTTCCATCAATATTATACTATTCACGTTCATCATATCGTTCTCTATCAGCCTGATTTCGCGGGAATTCAGGTATCTCCCCATGGATCTTGAAAAAATTTCAACCTATGACAATGACCGCGTCGTGTTTCAAAGGGTGGAACAATCCACCGACCTTGCACGGGATAATTCGTTCGAATCCCTGCTTATAATCAAAAACCGGAAGACGTACCTCATGATGGACGGCTACGACAGCCCTTATCTGGCGAATATCAGGAAAATAAAGATCGCGATTCAGAAGATATACGGCGAGAACGAAAACGACCTGATCTGGACCAATAAGCTGAACGGCAAGCCGGATTTCGTCCAGGTAATGGAGCGCCGCATCCAGCTCATGAAAAACGCGAACGAAGAATTCGTCTCCACCAATTTCGGGACTTTTTACAAATCGATCAGGGACAAATTCATCAAGGAGCACGTAGAGAAATTCCACCAGCTCATGAAAAACCGCGGCGAGTCTGACTTCTACGTCGATACGAAACAACTCCCCCGGCCCCTGTACCTCGCGGACGTAGTTGGGTACAAAGATAAATATTCGACGATCGCCAAGGCGCGGGCCATGGACGGAACAACCTATTCCTGCGAGGATACGGACGGCGACGGCATCACGGAAACCTTTATGGCCGACGGCAATGACGGGTTCAGTTGGGGATATAAATCAGGGCCGAACCTCATCCTCATATATAAGAACACGGACAAGGATATCGAAACCCTCATCGGCAAACTGGCTAATGAAGCGGTATACGGCAGCGTGGGAGAGGAAAAGGAGATGATCGAGACCTTCCCCAAAGAGAGGGATATCGACGATCTGGTTAAATGGCTCACGCCCAAGAATCCGAACTTCAAGTAAGGTTTGACCCTTTTCATTTAGCTTCCGGCTCTATGCCGCGCCGGTTGATGGCATAGGCCCCGGGATCGGCAATAAAGGGAAGGATCAATGCCCAGCGGAGGTAACGGGGCTCAAAGCTCCGGTACTGGGAAAGGCCGATGGTCATGCCCTCATGTCCGGCCGACGGCAGGCTGCGATAGGTGCCGAATAAGCGGTCCCACCAGGGGAAGTTAAATCCGAAATTACTGTTCGTTTCCCTTATGATCACCGAATGATGAACCCGGTGCATGTCCGGCGTCACTACGATCCGCCTGAGCACGCGGTCAAGAGCAAGCGGCATACGGACATTGGCGTGATTGAACAGAGATGTCCCGTTTAACACCGCCTCAAACACGATCACGGCAACCGGGTCCGGCCCCAGAAGCAACACGACAGAAACCTTAACAAACAGGGAGAGTATGATCTCAAGGGGATGGAACCTCAGGCCCGTGGTCACGTCTATGTCAAGGTCGGCGTGGTGGACCAGGTGGAGCCGCCAGAGGATCGGCAGGGTGTGGAACATGACATGCTGGAGGTAGACTGCGCAATCAAGGATGAGCAGCGTGATGATGATCCCGATCCAGGATGGAATGTCGAAATAGTTAAGAAGCCCCCACTGATTGTCCTTGGCCCAAACAGCCATAACCACCGGCGCAAGGGGCGCTGCGAGCCGCACCAGCATAGTGTTGAAGAGGGTTATGGCCAAATTAGCCGCCCACCGGGTCTTTTTTTCGAATATCAGCTTTCTCCGGGGAGCAGCAAGCTCCCAGACCGCCATAATTGAAAAGACCCCCAGGAATACGGCAAGGCGGGTACCCAGCTCGCCGAACGCTGATACGGGAATAATATTCTCAATCATTGCACCGGCCCTCCTTGTTATGGCTAAATCATTGAAACAAGCTCTATTAAGCCCTTTGCGATCGCCTTGAACTCATCCGCAAGGGCAAGCCCGGGCAGAATCCCGGATGACTCGTCCACCAGTTTACGATGTAGGAGCGCGACCTCGTCAAGGGAGCCGCTCTCGCGGATCATTTCCCTGATCTTGTTGACATCACCCCTCCCCTTGCGTTTCTTGCTCAAAAGACGCATGAACCGGCGCCGCTCCCTGCCCGCCAGGGTGCGGAGCGCGCTGTTTACGAGAAAGGTGGCCTTCCCTTCACGTATATCGGAATCGGAAGGCTTGCCGGTGTCGCTCTCCTCACCGAACATCCCCAGAAAGTCGTCCCTGTTCTGAAAGGCCAGCCCCAGGGGCACGCAAAATTTTTCGATCAGCTTTTTCTCCGTAGATGAATCCTTGCCGGCGAGCTCGTACCCCATGAGCATGGGGTACACAGCGGTGTAATACGCGGTTTTCATGAGCGCTATCTGCCGGACGGTCTCTTCAGGGCGATCCATCCTCCGGGGGTGTGAATGAAGGATATCCAATATCTGTCCCCAGGCGGTCTTCTCATAAGTGTCGGCGAAAATCTTCATGAATCTGTTTTTCAGCCTGTGGGAAATCCCGGATTCGGCGACGACGGCAAGGGAAGCCGCCATAAGAACATCCGCAAGGATGAGGGATACATCTATTCCGATATTTTTATTGTGGCTCAGGGAGCCGTATTTCTCGCCGCAGATCAGGTGAAGCGATTTCCCGCCCCGGCGCAGAGCCGACCGATCGATTATATCATCCTGGATGAGAAAAAATGAGTGCATCATCTCAAGCGCTGAGGCTATACGGATGATGTCGTCGGTGGAGGCGCCGCCGTAGCCGAAATAGGACATGAGCAGAATAAGCGGCCTCAACCGCTTCCCGTCCCGGGAGCAGTACTCGTGCACCAGGCCGTACATTTCGCGCAGCACCGGGAGCCCGGCTCCGCTTATTTTCCGCGAAAAAAATTCATCCATGGATGCGTTGACGCGGGGTATATACGTGCTGCTGAATCTAGTAAACCGATCAAGAGGCGTTGGGCTGCTCATGAATTACCTCGCTCCCTAATCTCTCCCATCCATCTTCACATTTCCTGCTCTTACCTATATTTGCGTAAAAAGTCAATTTAAAAAATTATCAGCAAAAAATACAACATTGGCAATAATAATTTGCGATCCAGGGGGTGTGAATTAAATTTCTGAAAATTCCTTACTTAAGACCCCCCTGTCCCCCGTAGGGGGCACGAGTAAGACGAATGTAATTATGCAAGAACGCCCCCTCTCGGGGGGATGGAGGGTCTTAAAAAATGCAAGTGCCTTATTTTACCCGAAAAATACTTTACACTCTATTCAGGCATCCTCAAAAAAGTAATTGCTAAATACCGCACATGATTATTCTGGCATCAGAGCTATTAATCGGAAACAGTCCATGCTTGCAAAAAGGATCATACCATGCCTGGATGTCGACAAAGGCAGAGTCGTCAAAGGCGTTAATTTTATAAATCTCCGTGATGCCGGCGACCCGGTCGAAAACGGAAGGTTCTACGACGAAGAGGGAGCGGACGAGCTCGTATTCCTGGATATTACCGCATCATCGGACCGGAGGGACATCATTCTCAGAATGGTGAAAGGGGTCGCGGAGACCGTGCACATCCCCTTCTGCGTTGGCGGCGGCATCAGAACCATTGATGACGTGCGCCTCATCCTTGAAAACGGAGCCGACAAGGTCTCCATAAATACCGCCGCGGTGCAGACTCCCCGCGTCATAACCGACTCTGCCCTGCGCTTCGGCTCGCAATGCATCGTGGTTGCCATTGACGCGAAGCGGAACGACCGGGGCGGCTTTACGGTCTATCTTCACGGCGGGCGAACCCCGACGGAGCTTGACGCTGTCGAATGGGCGGTGCGGGTGCAGGAGCTGGGCGCGGGCGAGATACTCCTCACCAGCATGGACCGCGACGGAACGAAACTGGGCTACGACCTCGACCTGACCCGCAGGGTCGCGGAGTCGGTGACCATTCCGGTCATCGCATCCGGCGGCGCCGGGAGTGTGGAGCATCTGTTTCAAGGGCTTGCCGAGGGCATGGCGGACGCGGTCCTGGCCGCCTCGATATTTCACTTCAGGGAGATCTCCATCGCCGAGGTGAAGCGCGAGCTCCGGTCCCGCGGCGTACCGGTCCGCTATCCTTTCTAAACCCACATCTCATTCGCTCATGCCCCCCAACCCCCCCGAGGGCTAACAACTACCCACAAGTGTGTAAGCAAGGGGGATAAGAAGATAGAAGAGATGATAGAGATACATTTTTAGCGGAATATTGTTAAAATTGAAGGGAAAAATAATCATTTAAGCTCAAAAAATAAAATTATCTCTGATATCTCTTCAATTCCCCTATCCCCTGTTCTTACACATGGAGATGTGGGTAGAAGTTAGCCCTCCGGGGGATTTAGGGGGCCGAGGAGCCCAGCCTTTTCAGGGGATGCCGCAGGGGCTACTTGAAATAAAGTATCAATAAAACGATCAATGACAGGAGGATCACTGAGAGCAGTGAAATAACGGCGACGCTTATTTTCGGCATCTTGTCGACATGCTGCCGCTCCTCCAGGTACGACGTGTCCACCGCGATCTTTATATTCTCCTCAGTCTCATCGATTCTCACGAATATGCCCTTGGCGATAAGGACAAAAATTCTGTATCCGCCTTCGGCGAGACGACGGATAGACACTATCCTGCCGACGATCGGATGGATGCCGTCCTCATCGTATGCGTCGAATGCCTTGGCGACCTGCACAGCCCGGGGGCTGACGTCAACAATTTTCACTTTTATCCGGTCCCCAATGATCAAAAGCCCCACATCCCTTCCCTTTATGGGGGACAGGATCAGGCTTCCCCGCAAAACCAGCTTAACCTTTTTCTCCTTGAGGACATCACCGTCATCCTCCTCGAATTCTATGCGGGGTTCGCTTTCGTCCTTGTCGTCCTTGTGTTCTTTATATGCGGTTATCTTACGGCTGGTAAGCGAATGGAGCTCCATGTCAAGGGAGGATATGAATTCGCAACTCACGCTCATTTTCGCTCTCTGAAATCCCATGCGGTCCTGCATAAATTGCATGAAGAACTTGTTTATCCCGGATTTATCATCAGCCTGGACGAGCTTTTGTAATTCTCCCGCGAACTGGAGCGTAAATGCGGCGGTGAATACATTCCTGAAATGCGTGCATAAAACATCATCATGTTCATCGTTGCCCATGGAATCTACGAGATGTTTTTCAAAAGTGATCCAGTCTGAATCCGGATCCAGCGCCGAAAAAGTCTGCGAAGCGGAGATGACCGGATACACGCTGTTTAACGTGAGGT
The DNA here is from genome assembly GCA_001829495.1 of Spirochaetes bacterium RBG_16_49_21. Taxonomy (GTDB): domain Bacteria; phylum Spirochaetota; class UBA4802; order UBA4802; family UBA5550; genus RBG-16-49-21. The sequence goes on from MIBJ01000017.1 coordinate 77,523, forward strand.
ACTGGTAATTGAAGAAAGCGATAAATGCGCCCAGCGACGTGGTCGAATAAAATTTCCCTTTTATCACGCTCATGTCCCTCAGGTCGCCGGCTATCATCTGCCGGGCCCTTTCGGCGTTTCCGTTGGTGTAGAAGAAGGCGATCTCATACTCCTTCGAGCTATCGGATGACGATTCATCCTCTGTATGCAATATCTCCGACATTAATGCTTCGCCCCTTAACCCCTTTTAGATTATAACATAGACAGTTATACAGCAAGTCAATTTTTAACTTGCTAATCTGAACCTTTCTGTTTCTGCAATACACTCTTGATCCGGGAAAGGACCGTGCGCCGGTCAATGGGCTTGAGTATGAAATCGCTCATCCCCATTTTTATCAGATCCTGCATGACCCCAACAGTGGTCTCGTCGCTGATGAACACGACCGGCGGCCTGTTGGGCCGGGCGCCCAATTCATACATCAATGCATATCCGTCCAGAACCGGCATATCGAGCGTAGTGGTGATGAGGTCTATTTTCATATCCAGCTTTTCGAGCTTGGCTAACGCCTCCTGGCCGTTGGAAGCGGTTGCCACGACGTCATATCTCTCTGATTCAAGAATCTGAACGATCAGCTTTCTTATGAACTCTTTATTTTCAACGACCATCACCTTATACGGCCTTCCTCCCGGTCTGAGGCCGTCGGGACTTTTTACGTTTAAACTCGGAAATTCTCCCTTTCCCTTCATTCATCCCTCCCGGATACTAGTCACCGGTGATCATGGCTTCCGCTCCGCGGAAAATGCCGCAGGGTACGGCAATTATTGATTAAAATTATTGAATTTTATTTTCCCGATATTTGTCAAGATGAAAAAATTCCGCGATCATCACATGATTTCCGCAGAGATGAAGGTGGGGATGCGTACCCCCGCCTTCTCGGGCATAAAATACTTGATAATTTTAAAAAATTCATTAAGTATGGCATGAGACGAAGGCGAAGATGCGCATCCCCGCTTTCTAAAAGGAGCACCCGGACTTGCTGACCGCGGATAAAAAAAGCTATACCATACATCCAACAGACTACAAAAGGGCGATCGCCAGAGGCGCAGATTTCTACATTAGGTTTTCCAACTTCACCCTGGATGTTGAAGGAGCGCTGGCGAAAAGTATCCGGCGCTATCTTGAGCATTATGACCTGAACTATATAAAAAATGAGATCATCAATATCGTCAAGGAGCTTGCCAATAACGCCGTTAAGGCGAATGTAAAAAGAATATATTTCAAGCGCAAGAACATGGACATAGGCAAAATCGAAGATTACCGCGCCGCTATGGAGACATTCAAGGATGAGATATATACGGCAGGAAATGCGGATTACTTCGATCAGCTTGAAAAATCCAATCTGACCGTCCGGGTCTCCTTCAAGACCACCGACAATTTCCTCTTCATCAACGTCATCAACAACGTTCCCCTGCTGGAACAGGAGCTTTCCCGGATAAATGCCCGCATCAAGAAGGCATACAAGTATAAAGATATCTCCGAAGCCTTCGAAGAGGCGCTCGATGACTCTGAGGGCGCCGGCCTCGGGCTCATTATGGCGTTGATGATATTTAAAAACATGGGGATGCCCGCCGATAGCTTCAGGATCTACCGGAAAAATAAGCTTACGATCGCCGCAATAGCCATCCCGCAAACCATGGAAAAAATCCGGTCCCGGATTAAGATCGCCGAAGAAATACTCCGGGAGATAGAAGAAATACCCGCTTCCCCGGAAAATATCATCAGGATACAAAAACTCTGCGTGAATCCCGACCCCTCCATCCGCGAACTCGCCAAGGCGATTTCGATGGATCCCGGAATCACCACTGCGATACTCAAGCTGGCTAACTCGGCAGGGTACATCTCGCTCAAGAGAACCGAGACCATCGAGGATACAGTCAAGGTCATCGGAATAAAGGGGATCAACGCCCTGCTCCTTGCCGCAGGGGTGCGGGAAGTGGTCGACCAACGGTACAAGCGCTCCGAATCGGCCTGGCTTGACTCGTACAAGCGGGCGTCCTACGCGCAGAAGATGGCCATTCAGCTTAACAGAACCAGGGTGAGCTGCTTCACCTATCTCGCCGCCCTCCTCGCCGATATCGGATATATCGCGATGCTCTCCCTGAAACCGGAGCTCTTCAGGAAGCTCCAGGAAATCGCCGGATTCAAGGGGATCGGGAATTCCGATCTGCTTGAAGAAATCAGCCTCGGTCTCTCTCACAGCACCCTCGGCGGGATGATTCTCAAGAAGTGGAACTTCAACGATTCCCTGATCCAGACCGTCGAATACCACGAACGGCCGCACCGGGCCCCGAAAAATTTGAAGCAGATCATCTATCTCGTATATCTCGCCGACTGCATGGTGGAGATAGACAAGGGACGCTTCCGCTATGAGTCAATCGACGAGGATGTGACCGATTACTTCAACCTTTCGGACAAACAATCGCTTAAGCTTCTCCACAATATCCTCCGCAAAGCGCATGAACAGGAGAGCGGTGCGTAGTACTATCAAATAAATTACTTGACGAAAATCATTTTTCGAACGAATTTTCAGTTATTTTTTATTCAGAAACGTAACGGGCGGATAACATGTACTTACAAGATCTTATAGCCAAATTGAATGAATACTGGGCCGGTCAGGGATGCCTCATACTGCAGGGATACGACCTTGAAGTAGGCGCCGGAACATTCAATCCCGCAACCTTTCTGAGAGTGCTGGGACCCGAGCCCTGGAAGGCGGCGTACGTGGAACCCTCGCGGAGACCGACGGACGGAAGGTATGGAGACAACCCGAATCGCCTGCAGCACTATTATCAGTACCAGGTAATACTCAAGCCCTCACCGGGCGAGGTGCAGGACCACTATCTCGACTCCCTGCGCTATCTGGGGATAAAGCTTGAAGAGCATGACGTCCGCTTCGTGGAAGACGACTGGGAATCTCCCACCCTGGGCGCGGCCGGCCTTGGATGGGAGGTATGGCTTGACGGGATGGAGATCACCCAGTTCACCTATTTTCAGCAATGCGGGAGCCTCGAGCTGTCCCCCATATCGGTTGAGCTTACCTACGGGATCGAGCGGATCTGCATGTACATTCAGGATAAGGACAGCATTTTTGACGTCCTCTGGAACAAGGATATCACCTACCGCGATGTTCATCGCCAGGGGGAGTATGAATTCTCTCACTACAATTTCAATATCGCCGATATTGATTTGCATTTCAAACTCTTCGATCTGTATGAAAAGGAGTGTCTGGCTATACTCTTCTTCCCGGGAGTACGGAGCGTGCTGCCGGCGTATGACTATGTCCTGAAATGCTCACACGTTTTTAATATGCTCGATGCGCGGGGAGCCATTTCCGTGACGGAGCGGGTCGGATACATAACCCGCGTGCGGAACATTGCACGGCGGTGTGCAGAGCAGTATGTTGCAATCCGGGAGGAGATGGGATTCCCGCTTCTTAAAGAAACAACAGCCGGGGCCGTTTGATGAAAGAAAATTTCATCAATCTCGACAGATTTCTTTCCCAGAATGATAAATTCATCATATCAACTCATGAGAGCCCGGACTGGGACGGACTCGGCAGCGAGGTCGCCCTGTTTGAGCTCCTGAAAAGCCTGGGCAAAAAGCCCCTCATCGTAAACTCCGATCCGACGCCGGATACCTTTTTTTTCCTGGACCTTGAGCACGACATCAATGTCCTGGACGGGTCATTTACCCTGCCCTCCGATATCCGGGAGTACTCCCAATTCGTTCTGGATACCAACGACTATAGCAACATCGGCACGCTTTCTCAAATATTGAAAGACACGGTGCGGGAGTACTTCATAATCGACCACCACGAGGGCGACGCGGGAAAGGCAGGGCCCAACTTCATCAGGGTTGGGGCATCCTCCGTATGCGAGATCGTCTACCAGATCATCCGCCACTATGAGCGCCCCATTACCCTAAGGTCCGCGCAGGCGCTCTTCGCCGGAATCGTGTTCGACACCGGGTCCTTCGTGTACCCCAAGACCTCGCCGGAGACGTTCAGAATAGCCGCCCACCTGGTCGAGCTCGGCGTCACTCCCTTTTTCATCCACGAGCAGATATACGAACAGAATGCTCTCTCAAGCTTTGAGCTCCGGGGACGCATACTCTCAACGATAGAGATCATCTACGGCGGAAAGCTCGTAGCCATGAAGCTCACGCCGGAAATGCTCAAGGAAACCGGCGCTTCCTTTACCGAAGGGGAGCCCGCGATCAACATACCGCTCGGCGTCAAGGGCGTTGTTGCAAGCCTGCTCATAAAACAGGACCTCAGCGGCCCGGTGAAGGTGAGCATGAGGACCAAGGGTGACCTGGACGTCAGCCGCATAGCAATCGAGAACGGGGGCGGAGGCCATAAGAACGCAGCCGGATATAAATCGAAGCTTTCCGTTGATGAGACGTACCGGCTGGCCATAAAACAGATGGGAGGGTTTTTTTTATAGACTGCCGGCGCAATCAGCATTATAATTAATAAAAGGGATCCCTTTCCATAAGAATCATCGCACGGGGAAATCTTAAAAAAATTTTAGTGAAATGGAGTATATTATTATGGAAGATAAAAAAAACTATCTGCAAAAAATGGCTGACAAGCTCGTCGAATGGGATCGGAAGATCGAAGACCTGAAAAAGAAGAGCACTGAGGCCGCGTCTATAATGAAAGAGGACTATCAAAAAATGGCAGAGGAATTAAAAGACAAAAAAAAGACTGCTGAGGAAAAACTGGCCCTGCTTAAAAGCGCCGGCGGAGAAGGCTGGGAAGAGCTTAAAAAAGGCGCGGACCGGGCGCTCGGCGAACTTTCCGAGGCAGCCACCAGAGCGCTGTCGAAATTCAGGCAGAAGCCCCATTAAACGGGGAATCCCCGCGCACGGAGAGGGCCGCTGTAATAATTGTAGCAGAACCAACTAAGCCTTGAAGAAAAAGAGCTGTCTTCCCATACTGGTGGTTATCCCGCACGGCGGCATGCAGGTACCGGATGAATTATCCGGCTATGAAGCGGTAAGCGAATTTGACCTTTTCATACAATCAGACACCTGCGCCAACGATCTGTTTTATTTCAACAGCAATGTGGCGGACACGATAAAAACCGATATCTCGCGTCTTTTTATAGACGTAGATAAGCCGTACACCGCCTTGCCCTCGGATGGAGGCGGCGTGGTCAAAAAAACCACCCTCTATGGAAAGCCGGTATACCATGAGGACATGTTCCCGGACGAAATCGCGATAGCGAACATGCTCAGGCGATATTACTTCCCCTTCCACGACTCTATAAAAAATACGATAAATGCCGGCGCCATAGAGCTCATTCTTGAATGCCATACCATGATGGCGGTGGGCCCGAAGCTATCCTCCGATCCGGGAAAACCGCGGCCCCTCGTTCAGCTCGAGCATATGATCCCCCTCAACGATACCGTAGTAAACACCTGCGAGGAAACCCTGGCATGCAGCCTGCTGGAATATTTTGAAAAGTCCTTCTATAAGGAAGACGGCACCATTGCGCAAAGATATGCGATCAAGCGCGGCGCCTCCGACGGTTTCATATTAAACAGTTTCGGGAAAGGAAGAATCCCCATAATCCGCATATCCATATCACGCGCGCTCTTTCTGAATGATACATATTTCAACTCGGATTATCTGCGGGTGGACGAATTACGGATTCAGCAACTAAAAAAATTGATCTGGTCAGCAGTGGAAAAATTTTTTATTAAAAATTTTAAATTGTAGGGGGCGATCCACAGAAGGCGGGGATGCGCATCCCCGCCT
>MIBJ01000017.1:83341-175028 GCA_001829495.1 Spirochaetes bacterium RBG_16_49_21
TGCATGTCATTTAAACAAACTGGATTTCCCGGCCTTTTTTGCCATTTCCTGCGTCGCCTTCATGACCTCGGAATCCATCATATACTTCATCATCTTCATGGAAACGGTAAGCAGCTTTTGGCTCAATTTGTCAATTCGCTCAAATTCTTCCCTCAGCTCCGGAGGCGGGTTCTTCCGGTCCATGGTCTTCAACTCCGGATATTTCTTCATAAGCCATTCCGCGCTTGGCGCAAGCTTCTCCATTTTGTTTCCCCATTCGGTGATCGCCGCCGCTACTTCCTTTGCGCTGTTGGCTTTCTCAAGCTCTGAGATATATCCCTCCTCCGCCTTAATTGTCTCGTTTAAGTATTCCTTCAGATCAGCATATTTCCCGGCCGGTTTACAGCCAAAGCTTATCAATGCCACCGCCGCTGTTATCAATATATAAATCTTCCTCAACATGGCGCAACTCCTTCAGTGTGATTAATGAGTGAATATATCTTCAAATTATAAACAAGGCCGAAGACGGCTAAGACATTAAAGGCTTCATGAAATATTATGTCAAACCTAAAATATACTCATAGGCCTCCATAGCCGCGGTTGCACCGTCTGCCGCGGCCATAACGATCTGCCTCTTTGACCCGGTTCTTATATCCCCCGCAGCGAACAGCCCGGGCAGGGGTGTCCTCATGTTCATGTCCACGATGACCTCCCTCTCTTCGCTGATGACTTCCTCGGGAAGAAAGCTGATATTGGCGTCAAAACCGATAAGTATGAATACTCCGTTCACATCCAGAATAGTCTCCTCCCCTGTCTTCAGATTTTTCAGATTAAGCTTCTCCACTGATTTATTTCCCGATATGGATTCAACCACCGAATCCATATATTGCACGATCTTACCGCCTGCAAAAATCCGATCCTGAAGAATTTTATCTCCCCTGAGACGGTTTCTCCGGTGGATGAGGTATATCTTTTTTGCAAAATTTGTTAAGAAATGAATCTCCTCAAGCGCGGAATTCCCTCCGCCGATGACCGCTATGGTCTTATCTTTAAAAAACGCACCGTCGCAGGTTGCGCAGAAAGATACCCCCCTTCCGACGAACTCCTCCACGCCCGGAACATTGAGCCTCCGGTACGCGGCGCCGGCTGCGGCAATGACTGTCCTTGCTTCCTGCGCCGGTCCGTCAGCCAGTTGAACCGAAAATACGCCGCTTTTGCCGTTTTTCCGCACTGAAACCACCTCACCGCTGGTTATCTCGACGCCCAGTCTGCGCGCCTGATTCTCCATGTTGGATACGAGTTCGAAGCCCCGGATCGGATCGATGAACCCCGGATAATTTTCGACCTCGTATGTATTTACAACCTGCCCGCCCGGGGACAGCCGCTCGATTAAAATCAAATCCAGACCCGCTCTGATTCCATAAATAGCCGCAGTAAGACCTGCGGGCCCCGCACCGATGATTATAAGCTCCTTCATATTTTCCCCAGCAACTCATATTAATTGTGAGTTATTATACAATAAGTCTATTATGAACAAATTTGCCGATTATTGTATATTAATTCAATCAAAATATATTTTTATATGCTGCCCCATATAATTAATTTTTTTTGTAACAATCTTCAAAATAATCTATCATATAAACTAATTAAATACCCTCCAAAATCATTTAGGGAATAAGGGCTCTTTTCCAAAGAGAGCCTTTATTCCTTTTTTTGTTTTTACACAAAAAAAAAGGGGAACAAAGAGTTCCCCCCAACTGTGGGGTATAGAATGAGGTATTAACAATATGGGGTTCAATCAATCTTAATGAATCGTAGCATACTTCATAGTAACCCCTGCTTATTGTTTTTGCAATGGCAAGATGGTCAATATTCCTGTAGTTATTCTCCTGATTATTTTGTAGGATTTTTTAACGGCCTCAAGTAGGAAAAATGCCCCCCGTCTGATTGTGAACCTCGCCGTTGCGCAAACTTAACTGCTTGATCGGAGCCGCCCATGCTTTTATATCTTGGTTCTTTTGGCTTTTTGTAGCAGGTGCGTATTCACCTGTTTTCTTTTTTTCTTGTTCCTCTTTTTCCTTTCATATTCATTATCGCCGCTGTAAAAATCCTCGTCAACCTTGATGCGCGCATCATACGTGCGCCCGAACGCCCGGGCGATCCTTCCGATTTTTCCCGGTGCGGCAAACCGCTCAATGAGCTGGCCGGCCCGTTTTAAATTCCCCCGCTCCAGGTAAGAGCGGATCATCCTCCCGAAGGCGGGATCATTCGAGTCGAATTTCTTTGCCAGATTCAAAAACATCTCATAAAATCGGGCCGCGGCCGCGTATTGCTCTTCGGCAAACTTTCCGTCAGCCTGTTTCAGATGTTCCTCCCGTTTCTCCTCCTGTATCTGATACACATCCAATCGCCTGGCTCTAAACGATCCTCCCTTTAACCAGTATTGATTGTTCATCAATACGATATCCCTGGTTTGCCCGGCCAGTCGGCCGAGAAAGGCATCAAAATCGTCCTCTTTCATGATCCGTGAGCGGTCGAATATACCGGACACTATGCCATGCAACAGGGGGACCGCGAGCATATCAGCAGCCTCGCCGATCGAATAATTACGCCTGTTCCCCAGCCGCACCCCCGCGATATAGGTGTTGTTTCCGGCTATAAAATGCACGGTGGCAAGAGCGTCTCTGAATTCGTTCGACGTCCCGGTTTTACCGGCGCCGATTCCGGCCATGGGATGCATGGTGCCCCGCTTGACGATATCCCTGAGCGCCAGATTAATAAGCAGGCACGCCGCTTTAATCCGCTCCTCCCCGTACTGTTCGATCAGCGGGCTCTTGATCGGCCGGTAATCCGGCATCATACTCATGCCGCCCGGAAGGCGCACCAGTTCAAGACAGGTTTGCCGTTTCAAAACCCCCCGGTTGGGAAAAATGGAATAGGCCTGGAGAAATTTATCGTACCGCTGGTCGCCGTTTGACCCGCCCAGGATAATCGAGCGAAAGGGCTGATGTTCCCCATCCTGGCTGGTGATCCCCATGGTCTCGTTTAACAGGCGGGCGAACACACCGGGCGTCACAATCTCCTGTATCTGTACATGCACGCTGTTGACCGACCGCACCAGCGCCTCCTCAACGCTTATCCATCGATCGGTATATCTCGTAATGTTCTTCGGAGACCACGACCAGTATTTCTCGATATTCTCGATCTCCGAAAGTCTGCCGGGAAATTTGTGGATATAGTTTTGAAAAATCCGCCTCTGTTCAAGGGAATAGGTTTTATAGGTCACCCTCTTATTTTTGAACTCGTCTTGTAAATTGTAACCCATAAGAATAAAATAAAGGTCAAGGATCGGCTTCAGGCTTGAGCCGAGAGAGCGGTTCGCCAGGGTGACCCAGTCCCACTCGTCCTCAATACGGGAAGTTCCTCCGACATCCGCCAGAATTTTATTTAAGACCCTCGGCTCCGCGCTCAAAGCTCTTTCGTTGGCAAGAACTATCCGCGCACCCCCCTCCATGAGAACCGTATCGGGCTGGCCGTTGACCAGGTATTCGGGCGCCACACGGATATGCATCGAATGCCGGTCAATTGCGGCCTGGAGTTTCCGCTGCATGTTCATGTTTATGGTGGTGACCACGACGAGGCCCGAGTCCGACCTATCGGGGCCAAGCTCGCGATCGATCTCACGCTTTATATTATTGATCAGCCTGCTGGTGAGTGAGAACACGCCGGGAGCAAAATCGAAGGCGACCTTCTGGCGATGCCGGGCATCCAGATATTCGTCCCTGGATATCCCTCCATTCTCATATAAAATCCTCAGGATTCCATTAAGCCGCATCTCGATCCACGCCCGGGCGCTCTCCTTGGACGCGATGATTTCCGCAACGCTTCTCCGGTCGACCTTGTATGCGGCATTATCCCTTTCCCAATCGGCAAGTGCAGCCGGACCGACCCCCTTTTTCTCCATGAGCGACTTCAATTCAACCGCTTTAAGCCACTGGGCGTACTCCTTGATCCGCGACGGCTTCTTGATTGCGGCAACCAGCATTATCCGCTCGCGCAGGTTGAGATCATCGAGCCTTTTCATGAAATACATTTCCGCCTGGGACTTGAACCCCCGTACGTCCGAATAGAGATGGCCGCCGTACACCTCATTGACATACGCCTCAAGGATATTGTCCTCCGACCAGAACCAGTCGACTGCGAGCGAGGCGGGGAGCTCATGCTCCTTCTGAACGATCTGCCGCTCGGCAAAGCTCTTTTTATCCGACAGGGTCGGGATAAGCTTCGTGTAAAGCATCTCCATGACCTGATTGGACAGGGAGCTCCCCCCGCGGCCCTCATCCCTGAACGCGGCTTTGAACCGCTCTTCCAGGCGGCCACATGTCTCCGTAAGCCCGGTCATGCCGTCCCGCGCGGTAAAATCATGAGAGTATGCGAGAAGAGCGCGAACAAGCTTTTTGGCTATCTGCGGTATGATAACGAGATTATCGTTCCCCCGGTGGGGAACCGGGAAAAGGTCATTGCCGAAGCGCCGGTCTTCACGCAGAATAACGGCCTTGATCATCACCGGGGGAATTTCCCCGATATCAGCCCACTTCAGGGAGTTGCCCTTGTGGTAGAGCACGGTGATACAGTCAAAAATTTTATTCACCCGTCGGACCCACAAGAGCGGCGCGGGACTCTCCATGATCTTGCCGGATATGCTTGCGGAAATCCTTTTCTCCGGGATATCCGTATAATCAAAAAGATTCAGTTTATGGCCTGACGCACTGTCGATGAAGGAGAGGAGCGTATCCCACCACCGCTTGTTCACGACCATATCCATAAGCCTGTTGAAGCGCCTCCGGTCGGATTTCGCGAGGTCCCGTATCGCATCATGATCGACGGATACGGCCGTGAGGCCGTTTTGATCCTGAACCCGGAGAGCCTTATACGAACCATAATTAAGCTCAACCGCTACCTGCGCGTTGTTGTTTATCCGGTAATTATTCCACACCGAAGGGGGGCTTCCATCGGATTTGAAATCAAAAAATTTCGATTCATGGTTTCTCAGGAAAATCCTGTCAGCCCTGCGGGCATACGGTGAATCAAAGCTCTCGATGACCCGGCCCAGACCGGCAAAGGTATAGAAGTATTCATTCTTTGAGATGCCGTATACGAGCATTCCCAGGTCAAAGAGAAACAGGGAGCCGTACCAGAGAAGGGCCGCGCCTATGACAAGCTTTTTCAATGCCGGTATCATCCGCTGAACGTGGGTTGAGGTATCTTTAAGCATCATTCTTTCACATAAAAATACCACGAGCCGTTCCGCCTCGTGCGGAAGGAACAGCTTTTCCCGGCCGAGCGCGAAGGAAGTCTCGTTCCTCAAAAATTCTTTCGGATCAAAGGAGGGGAAAAAATGAATGAGGTATGATTCAGGCACGGGTTCCGATCCGTTCTCATGGCCGAAAAAGGCGTAGTATCTCTCCCTGTCCCTGAAGAGCTCCTTCAGGTGTCCGGTCTTTTTCCCGTGCGCGGGCAGATGCCTCGCAATCGCCGTCAGATCATCGAGTTTGAAGTACCGTTCCTCAGCCTGAAGATTGAAGCACAAAAGGTAATCCCTGAGCATATCGTGAAAAGCAGGAGTAGGGACCGCGAATTCATCCGATTCCGGCCGATGATCCTGCGTAAAATACCGCCGGGAATCAGGATCAGTGAGAATCGACTTTATAAATTCGTTGATTACGGAAATTTTCCTGCCTGTTTGATTCTGTAGAATGATACCGTCGGCATACAGGGAGGCTGCCAGGACGGCAAGGCGCAAAATATTCGTCCTGATCCAAAGGCTGTTCGGCACCCACCTGCGCGGCAGGATCCCTTTTATTATTCTCGCAATCAGCTCTGTTATGGCTTTGTATATCATGGAGATTCAGCGCAACAATTCCGGCTCCGTACGGTAAGGGCGCACCCATTATATTCAGAACAGCTGCTCCTCCGTTATGTCACATCATAAACTATGAGTTTGTCAAGTACTTTGAGCTGAACCGTACGGCTGTGGCGGGGGGAAAAAAATCATTGATTATTGAGTTTTGCAACGAGTCTAATATAAAATTTGACTTGAAATTTTTTTATCATGGATATGCTCTAGCATCAATGCCACGAAGTGCGGAGGAACATGAATAAAAAAATTGCTGCGGCGTGTCTCATCCTGACCGTCATCTCAGGCTTCTCCTGCAAGGAAGAGCAGATAGTCGGCGGCGAAAAGGAAGGCAGATGCGTAAGCGGAAACTGCCGCAACGGCGCCGGAACCTATCTCTACCCCAACGGCAACCGATACGAAGGAGAATTCAAAAGCGGCATGCCGTTCGGCTACGGGACGATGTATTATACAAACGGCATAGTACTAAAAGGGAAATGGAAGTGGGGAAAACCGGATCTCAGATAAATAAAATCGAACGCATCGGAGCCATGGCAGACGAAAACAAGACCAACACGGAGCAAAAGCTTAAGGAAAGGATTAAGCAGGATCTGCTGCAAAGATATGATTCCGAGGATAAAGAGGAAATTGAATTTCTTTTGAAGCGGCTTTGACCGGGAAGAACAGCACTCCTCTTCACTGCCTGTCTATTTTAAGTTCTCCAAGGGCGGTATCATTCCATTTAAGCCCCTTGTAAACGCTCTCAATGATGAACCGTATTCGCAGGACGTTCTTATAAACCCCGGCATCCTGATAATCCCGCATGGTATCCGCAAAATTAATGATCGAGGCGCGCTGTATGCCTCCTGAGTCCAAGTATTCAACCCGCATGCTTTTGACGCGATTATTGAGCTTATACAGATCGCCGTTCGCGCCGTATTGCGCAAATCTCGGGTCAACCTTTACAAAGCCGTTGATCATTGATACCTTAATCGATACCGGTTCAGGGAATGTGACTTCCACCCAATCGCCGATTCCGGCGTTCCCGACCTGCCAGGTGGTTCCCGGATTCTTATCAAAAAGATTCATGACGGTGTAGGTATACCCTCCTCCTTCAGGCAGCATTGAAGAAGACTCGACAAAAGACCTGCCTATTTCGCCGAGGGCGACCTCATGCCTGAGCCGGCTTGTAACGTCTGATCCTTTTTTGAAGGTGCCTTTTTTTACCCATCCATTCTGACCCGAATTTATGCTCACGTCATACCACTGGTCTTTCGTCCGTAACATGAGAGCCTTCGTGCCTGCAGGGAGGGCGGCTATTATCCGTGAATCAAGGTCCGGCTGATCATACAGTTTGGCCGGTTCAGTGAACACGATGACCTGTTTTTTCCCTTTATGGATGTAGACTTTCCGGATCCACCCTTCGGTAACGCCGTCGGCAAGCTGTACCTTCATCCAATCTCCATTCTTCTGCTCCTGCATGATCGTTACAACCTGGCCCCTGTTCACTGCATTGATCCATTTAAAGGCCCCCTTCCGGTCGGTCGGCTGGTCTCTCAGGCCGGTGGATACCAGGGATACTCCTTCTTTCTTGCAGCCGAAAAAAAATAAAAACAGGACACATGCGATACCGAGAAACACTCTTTTTTTCATGTCATGAATTCCCTTATAAATCCTTTCTCTGACCTCACCCCCCGGCCCCCTCTCCCATTAAGAAATGAAAAAAGGAGAAGGGGAGTCTAAGGATGAAGCCTAATGCTTCGAAAACCCTCTCCTTTCTTCCGAGATTAATGGGAGAGGGTGCGCAGAGCGCGGGTGAGGTCGTCTCTGCAAGAGCATATTTTTAGACAAGCTCACCCCTCTTATAAAAATAAATAAGCACCAATATCTTGTGTCAATAAAAATATCTCGATATAAACCGGTTCAGTCCGGCCTTGTAAATCCCCATGGATTCAATGAATCCGCTATTATGCAAGCCGTGAATGATCAGAAACTCTTTCGGCTGTCGCGCATGCTCGAAAATACGCGTGCCCAGCATATAGGGAACAATATCATCGTCGGGGCTGTGTACAACGAGGACCGGGCACGTGACGCGGGCGATATAGTTTTCCGTGTTATATGCATTTCCGAAAATTATCCGGCCGGGCGCGAACGGATAGTGAAAATCGGCGACATCGGCGATCCTGGTGAAGGTGGATTCAAGTATGAGAGCGCCGGGTTTATACTTTTGCGCAAGCCAGGCCGCAATAGGACCGCCGAGGGATCTGCCGATCAGAATAACCTCATCAGGGGAGATCTTTTTGACTTTGAGAAGATAATTCCATGCAGCATCAACATCCCGGTATGTCCCCTCCTCTGTAGGGGTGCCGAGGCTTCGGCCGTATCCCCGGTAATCGAACACCATCGTATTCAGGTTCATTGAATGGAAGATCACTATCGTGTCCAGAAGGAATGATATATTGCCGCCGTTCCCGTGACAGAAGAGGAGCGTGGCCCGCGCCGATTGCGCAGGAACCCACCACCCGTTCAGCATAACATCGTCCCCGGTTTTGAAGCTGACATCCTCATAAGCCAGGCCGACTGCGGACGGATAGGAGACTATATGCTTATGAGGATAAAAAATAAATTCATTCTTGATGCGGCAGCCGGCCAGCAAAAAGGAGGCGATCAGTACGACCGCCGGTGCGGACATATATCTATCTTTTATCCTATTCATCCTGCCAAAAACATCCTTGGTTCCGACCAATCACGGTTTACGATAATTATTTCTTGCACAATATCAATATATTTTTATGCATGGAGATTAAAATATTCATCAATTTAATGCTTTATTTATTTGCATCTTTGCCTTTTTAAGGTACGTATAATGAAAAAATGGATCAAAAAAACAGAGCGGGAATTATTCAATCAAAGAGCTTTCTCGCTCAAGGATATCGAGTGCTATCATCCTGACAAGCACGTCAGCCATTCATTTTTCACGCTCATCACCCCGGATTGGACAAACATTATCGCGGAAACCGACGATAATCGATTCATCACGGTGAAACAGCACCGTCTGGGAACCGATGAGATCACGCTGGAAACGCCCGGAGGGCTTGTGGAAGTGGATGAGTCCCCGGAAGAGACCGCCGTAAGGGAGCTGAGAGAGGAAACCGGTTATGAGGCGGGAGAGATCCATCTTTTAAAAAAGCTGTCCGTCAATCCAGCGATCCTGAACAATTATATATACATCTTCTACGCCAGGAACTGCAAAAAGATACACGATCAGAGACTCGACATTGCCGAGGATATCGAAGTGCACACCTTCACCAGGGACGAGATCGCGGACATGTTGAGAATCGGCGTCATCAATCACTCTATCATCGTTGCGGCATTTTACCAGTACTTCCTGTCGGAATGGAGCGGGGTTGTAGGGAACGAGAGCTATCTGCGGAAGATCCTGGCATAACATCGGAGCGGCCGGGAAGCACCGGGATCACCCCTGAGCGGGGAATATTAAAACCGTGCCCTCTTGCAGTAAATCACGCGGACACGCCGCCGCCTATTTGACGCCGGATTGCCCGCATTCGGGCGGCAATGAACGTACATCTTCGGTCAGGATCGACAGGCAGAGTATCTCAGAATCATTGAGCGGCTCATACAGAATCAGATACGTCCTGAGACCCAGCCGGTAGGTCAGGCATCCGCTTTTTTCCGCGATGACCCTGTTTATAAACCAGTGGTTCTTGAAGCTCACGCCGATTAAGCTGGACTGCGGATGAAACACGACCATGCCGTCCGTATCAACCACATAATAAAAGCCGGTGGCGCCGACCCTTATATTCTTGAGCTTATTTATATTGGCCCGGTCGCGGGTGATATCATTTTTTATTGAAGCTGTTTCGGTTTTTATTCCGTCTACGGTTATGAGGCGGCTGGTGGCGCAGCCGGTAACAATGAGGGCGAGAAGCATACAGATTGCAGCGGGAAATTTATTGCCGAACATAGGATGGTTCCCTTTCCATAAAAGGAAGCGCTGATAACTTTGAATGTCAAGAAAGAAATTCATTGCGATATTATCCTTGACTGAATCTGTATTAAGGCTTTATGAACAGCCTCAAGACGAAAATTATGCCAATCATCGCATCGTTCATCACCGGCCTGTTCGCCGGAAGCTTTTTTTATACCCTTGCTCTCCGCTATTCAAGCGGCGAAATCAGGAAAAAAGCTTTTAAAGCGCTTTTTTCCCGGTCGCGATGCCCGTCGTGCGGCGCCACCGTCCACCCGCTCTACATGGTTCCCGTCATCGGCTATCTTATTCTCAAGGGGCGGTGCAAAACGTGCGGGAGCACTATCTCACCGTGGTATCCGGTTTCGGAGATCATATACGGGACCCTTGCCGCCCTGCTCGCCGCCAAGCTCGGGATCAACGCTTACGGCATCAATATATTTCTGCTGGCAGGGTCCGCGCTCTGCATATCCATAGTGGACTTAAAGACCCTGACTATCCCCAATTCACTGGTCATCGCCTTTGCCGCTCTCTCCATATATCCGATTATCCTCAACAGCGATATCAAGGACAACCTCTTCGGTTTCCTCTTGCTTCTGGCGGTCTTTATCGTGATTTTGCTCGTGTTCCCCGGATCCTTCGGCGCAGGGGATGTGAAGCTCGCCGCGGCAATCGGGCTTCTTTCCGGTTTCGAGCTTTCCATCGTCATCCTGGAGATCGCGCTCGTCACGGGCGCCTTGTCCGGCATCGCGTTTGCGCTAAAAACAAAGCAAAGCCTCAGGACGAAAATTCCCTTTGCCCCGTTTCTGGCCATCGGGCTTATTGTTTCTTTTTTATACGGGAGGGAGATGCTTCTCTTCTATTACCGGCTTATTTACTGACCCGGCTTCCGGCGCTCCGCATATTCCTTCAGCGTTTCGCAATATTTTTTAAATGCAGCCATTAATTTTTTCGTATACAGCAGATACACCACAGAGGCCAGCGGGCCGTGGAATTCCTCATAGTTCACAAAGTGCGTCATCGCATCGCCTGACGGCTCGCATATCTGCCATCTGAAGCTGCGGATCCCGGGCCTCCCCCGGGTACGGGAAGTTCCCATGCACAAGCGGAACCTGCCCGGATCGACGGCGAGGATTGCGGAGCATTTATCGTGATCTCCACGCGTATCTGTTTCACTGTTTAAGCGCCTTTGCTATTCCGTTCCCGGCCGGGTTTTCGATCACGCCCTTGTCCGTGATTATCGCGGCGATATTCCTGGCCGGCGTCATATCAAACGCCGGATTCCGGATAAATACCCCCTCCGGCGCTATCTGCTTGTCGCCGATATAGGCCACCTCGTCGACGCCCCGCTCCTCGATCGTAACCTCATCGCCGGTCTTGGTGGCTGGATCGAGCGTCGAAACCGGCGCGGCGACGTAAAAGGGAATCTTATGCTCCCGCGCCAATACCGACAGGGTATAGGTGCCGATCTTATTCACCACATCGCCGTTTGCCGTGATCCGGTCCGCCCCCACGATCACCTTTTTAATCACGCCGGTACGCATAAAATGCCCGGACATCGAATCGGTGATGAGCGTAACCGGGATTCCGTCCCGGACAAGCTCCCATGCGGTGAGCCGGGCGCCCTGAAGATACGGCCTGGTCTCGCAGGCATACACCTGAATCTTCTTTCCCTCTTCTATCGCGCTCCGTATCACGCCGAGGGCGGTGCCGTACCCGCCCGTGGCGAGCGCGCCCGCGTTGCAGTGCGTCAGCACCACGTCTCCGTCGTTTAAAAACCTGCTTCCGTTTTTGCCGATGGTCTTGTTCGCTTCAATATCCTCGGCATAGAGCGCAAGCGCCTCTTTTTCCAGGAGCTGCCGGATATCGGCTATATCCCTCCCCTCGTTGATTTTCTTCTTCATCCGGCTGATCGCCGCAAAGAGATTGACCGCGGTCGGCCGGGTTGCGGCGAATTGATCGCACGCCTTTATCAACTCATCCCTGAAATTAACGAGGCTGTCGGATATGACATGCTGCGCCGCAAGGGCGATCCCCATGCCGGCCGTAATCCCGATAAGGGGAGCCCCCCGCACTTCCATGTACCGAATGGCGTCGACAAGGTCGCTGAAATGGCGGTAGGTATGATAAACCTCCTCCCCGGGGAGAAGCCGCTGGTCCAAAATCGTAACTGAATCTCCATTCCATTTAATAGAAAACATAACAGAACCTCCGCTCACGGATTGATTTTAATCCGTACTTTCAATGGATATCATTTCGCTCAACCCGGTATTTCCTGAGCCGCAACCGGTTACCCTTCTCGTTCCAGCTCACCTCGTCCATATGGATCCGGATAATGAGAAGACCCCTGCCGCTGTTCTTGAAAAAATTCTCGGGGTCCCGGGGGTCGGGAAGGGCATTATAGTCAAACCCGGGACCATCATCCTCGATGATGTATTCGACAAAGTCCCGGTTGAGCTCATAGCTGATGGTGACCGTTCTATTCTGGAAGCGCTCGTCTGATTTTCTTCTGGCTATCTCTTCGTTGTATCCCTTGACGCCCAGCTCCTCCCTTATGGATGAGGGGATATCCAGGCAGCCGTGATACATGGCATTGCTCATGGCCTCCTGAATCGCAAGGGAGATATTCTCGGCAGAGGTGCTGTTGCAGAGGCCGGCGGGCACGAGATTCTTTGTAAGATGGTAGGAAATGGCGTTGATAATCGATTCGTCAACCGGGATCGTGTAACAGGCTTTTTCATTCACCACGTATTGGGCGAAGCTCTCCGCGATCTTCTTCTCATACTTACGGCTGAGTATCCCCCGCACCGAGGACGCTACCTCATTGATATCAAAAGGCTTGCGGATAAAATCGCTGGCGCCGTACCGGAGGGCACGAATCGCGTCCTCCACGTTTCCGTGGCCGGTAATGATGAGCACCGGGATCGGCTCCTCGAGCCCGTGAATGCGCCGGAGAAGCTCGATGCCGTCCATCTTCCTGAGTTTGATATCAGTGATGATCAGATCGATCCTTTCGCCGTTTTTTAAAAGATAGAGGACATCCTCGGCCTTTTCAATGGTTATGACCTTGTACCCGAGACGGGACAGCTTCTTCTGAAGCGAATAACGGATGACCTCTTCATCATCAACGACGAGTATTTTCGCCGAATTGTCAATCATCGATCTTTTTTATCCGCTCCCCGTTGCCGAGGATCAAATGGCCCAGCTTGTCTCTTTTGGTCCGCAGATACGCCATATTCTCCTCGCGGGGCATCACCTCAATGGAGACGCGCTCCACAATCTCCAGGCCGTATCCCTCAAGGCCGATGACCTTCTTTAGATTGTTGGTGAGAAGCCGGATCTTATGAAGGCCCAGATCGACCAGTATCTGCGCACCGATGCCGTAATCGCGCAGGTCCGGAGGGAACCCAAGCTCGATATTGGCCTCAACCGTATCCATGCCGTTATCCTGAAGATGATAAGCCTTGATCTTGTTGCCCAGTCCTATGCCGCGGCCCTCCTGCCGCATATAAACGATAACGCCCTCGCCTTCCCGGTCGATCATCTCCATGGCCCGATGAATCTGGGTGCCGCAGTCGCACCGAAGCGATCCGAACACGTCTCCGGTAAAACACTCCGAATGCACGCGCACCAGTATATTCTCCTTGCCCTCAACATTGCCCTTGACCAGGGCCACGTGTGCGGCGTCGCCCACTTCAGTCTGATACGCGATGATGGTGAAGTCTCCGTAGATGGTGGGGAGCACAGCCTGGGACACGCGGCGGACAAGCCGCTCCCTGTGCTGGCGGAATTTTATGAGATCGGCTATGGTTGCGATTTTCAGATTATGCTTCTCCGCGAATTTGTCCAGATCCGGTCTCCGCGCCATGGATCCGTCTTCGTTCAAAATCTCGCAGATAACGCCGGCCGGCTGGAGCCCCGCAAAATTTACCAGGTCCACGACCCCTTCAGTGTGGCCCGCCCGTACCAGCACTCCTCCCTTGCGCGCTGCAAGAGGGAAGACATGGCCCGGCTTCCTGATATCCTTCGGCGTGGTATAATCATCGATAAGAACCTGAACGGTCTTGGCCCGGTCATGGGCGGATATGCCGGTGGTGGTTCCCTCTCGAGCGTCGACCGAGACCGTGAACGCAGTGCCGTACTTGTCCTGGTTATCCTCAACCATAAGATCAAGGCCGAGCTCCTTAGCCCGCGTCGCCGTCATGGGAACGCAGATAAGCCCCCTTCCGTGCGTGACCATGAAGTTGATGACCTCAGGCGTGCAGTATTCCGCGGCAATCACGATATCTCCCTCATTTTCTCTTTCCTCATTGTCAACGAGGATGACCATCTGACCCTTGCGGATCTCCTCGATAATTTCCGGAATTGGGCAAGACTTCATATATATACTCCCCGGAGCTGTCCGATACGCTTGTAGCCTATTGTATCAGTATGTGCATTAATAAAAAATGCTCTTATATAGTCAAGATATTTATAACGGATATCGCTTCCAGAGCACACCCATAATCCATCTACCGGGCGATAGAGTCAAGAATCTCGCAGATCTCTTCCCTGCTGTTTGATCCGACCAGCCTCTTTCTTATCTCCCTGGCTCCCCTGAACTCATGGATATACCGAACCAAATGTTTTCGCATGAGTACGATCCCCCGGAGGCCGTAATAGGCGATCATCAAGTCCAGGTGTTTTTTTATCTCGTCGATAATCTCCTGCACGGACGGCTTTCTGCCGGAAAAAATCCATGGATTTCCGACAGCTCCCCTGCCGATCATCACAGCCGGACACCCGGAAAAGCCCATCCGCTCCAGCGCTCCGGCATGAGTGCGGATGTCTCCGTTGCCCACAATGGGAACCGAAGAGAACTCGGCGATCTTTCGGATCACATCCCAATCAGCCCTGCCCCCGTACTGCTGGTCGCGGGTCCTGCCATGGACGATTATAAGGGATACGCCGCCGTCTTGCAGGGCCTTGACCGTATCAATATAATTGAGGGAACGATGATCCCAGCCGATCCTGATCTTTGCCGATACCGGAATCCTCACCCGCTTCACCATGCCGGCGGTGATATCAAAAATATTTTTCGGGTCCAGGAGCAGGGCCGCGCCCGAGCCTGATCCGCAAACGCGCCGCACCGGGCATCCCATATTTATATTAATCATGTCCGGCCGTAGCTCCTCAACGGCTGCCGCGGCTTCAGATATGACTGCCGGGCTGTTCCCGAAAATCTGAATCGCAAGAGGCCGCTCCTCATCGTGGAAAGCAAGCATATCCATGGTCTTCCGGTTTGCCCGCACGATCCCCTCGGCGGATATGAGCTCCGTCATCACGAGGCCGGCGCCGTGCCTGCGCGCGATTCTCCGGAAGGGGGGATCGGTGAATCCTGCAATGGGCGCAAGCATCAGGGGACCGGCGACGGTTATTTTTCCAATCTTAATCATAGCGAGGGTGCCCGGGCACACACCCTAATATAGGGGTCTATTGAATCAATTAATATTCTTACTATGAGACATTTTCCGTCATGGCTTGGTTAAAGGCCGGTTTCAGAAAAGGGGGTCAGAGCATGCCAACTCAAGGGATCAGAGCATTCTAACATGCAACACGAGGGTCAGAGCCTGTTTCTCCTGTTTTGCAGCCAGCGTCCAGGGGGGTCAGAGCCTTTCCAACACGCTTGCATGGCAATTATGAAAAATTTTTTTATAATTTCTATCCTTATTCGTATATCAAATAATGAATGTAGGGGCGTATCATGACGCGCCCCTACCAGGGGTGACCCCTATGCTGGCGAAAACCATATCATTCGGCATATATGGAATCGATGCGCGCATCATCGAGGTGGAGGTGGATATCATCCGCGGTCTGCCGAACTTCACCATTGTGGGCCTGCCGGACTCTACCATCAGAGAGTCCCGGGAAAGAATCCGATCCGCTATAGAAAATTCAGGGTTTGAATTCCCGCCCAGAAATTTTGTCGTTAACCTGGCGCCCGCGGGATTTAAAAAACAAGGGGCCAATTTCGATCTTCCCATTGCAGTTTCCATACTGAGCGCAACGGGCCAGACGGATGTCGATCCGTCATCAATACCTCTGGTTGGAGAGCTCTCGCTTGACGGAAGGGTAAAGCTGGTTCGGGGAGTGATATCCATGACCATCGCTATTTATAAAAGCGGATACAGGTCGGTTATCATCCCGTATGAAAACCGGCATGAGGCAACTGCAATAGCCGAGATGAAGGTCTATCCGGTTAAAACTCTGGAAGAAACCCTCATCGTCCTCAAAGGCAGGGGCACGGTATTTACGGGAAACATCACTGCTTCGGACGAAGCCCGGAAGGGATGCAATTTTTCAGATGTAAAAGGCCAGGAAACGGCAAAACGCGCGGTTGAGATCGCCGCAGCCGGCCACCACAATATACTTCTGTACGGCTCTCCCGGATCGGGCAAGACCATGCTGGCAAAGCGTATACCCTCGATCCTGCCGCCGCTCGGGAAAAACGAGGCGATTGAAACAACCATGATCCATTCCGTCGGCGGCGAGCTCAAATCAGACGGAGGACTCATCACCATGCCGCCGTTCCGCTCGCCCCACCACACCTCATCGGACGTCGCGCTGGTAGGAGGCGGAACCATCCCATCCGTTGGGGAGGTATCTCTTTCCCATAACGGAGTGCTTTTTCTCGATGAATTCGTTGAGTTCAGAAACAACGTGATCCAGGCGCTGCGGCAGCCGCTCGAGGATTATGAGATCACGGTCTCGCGGGCCTTCGGAACCTTCAAGTTCCCGGCTGACTTCATGCTCGTGGCGGCAAGCAATCCCTGCCACTGTGGGTACCTGTTTGACGGCGAAGTTCCGTGCGCCTGCCCTCCGTATAAGGTTAAGAGCTACTTTCAAAAAATCGCCGGCCCGGTACTGGACCGGATCGACATCGAGGTGCTGGTAAGCCGCGTCCCCCACAAGGATCTCCTTAATAACGGCTCATACGAAGACTCGGCTTCCATAAAGAAACGGATTGTCGCGGCGCGGGAGATACAGGCAAGACGTTTTCAAAACAGCCTGACGCGTTACAACTCACGGATGACCCAGGAGGAGATCCGTGATCACTGCCGCCTTGCAGCCGATGCGGAAGGCGTGCTTGAGACAGCGGTTAAAAAAACAAATATTACCGCGCGGTCGTTCTTCAAGATCCTCAAGACGGGCCGCACCATAGCGGATCTTGCAGGCGCGGATATCATTGAAAAAAGCCATATACTTGAGGCGCTGTCGTACAAGAACCTGCATAGGAATTATAATGTGTAACTCCGTCCCTCATCATGATTTCCCGCACAAATCTATGCTCACCTCCTCTTGTAGAAATTGAGCATATATTCCTCAGCCGCAAAAGCGTCCAAGGGGACTGAAAAATAATAGCCCTGGCCGTAGTCGCAGTCGAGCTCCCGCAGCATGTTCAGGTGCTGGACTTCCTCAACGCCTTCGGCGACCACCTTCATCCTGAGATTGTGAGCCAGCCCGATGACCGAGCGCACGATTTGCTCGCTCTGCTCGTCCATGTGCATCCAGCGGACAAACGACTTGTCGATCTTGACGGTGTCCACGATGAAGTGCTGCAGATACGTCAGGGAGGAGTAGCCGGTCCCGAAATCATCCATGGAGATCGGATGCTTGTTGGATTTAAGCCGCAGGAGTTGAAAGTTCGCAGCCTCTATGTCAGCCATGAAAGCGCTCTCGGTGATTTCAAAAACGATATTCTCGGGGTTCACTCTGTGTTCCTTGATGATCACGGCGATCCCGTCCGAGAGTTCAGGATGAATGAATTGGTTTCCGGAGATATTGATTCCGATCCTGATCGGCTCGTTAAAGATGAATTTTTTCTCCCATGATATGAGCTGCCTCACCGCCTCCTCTATGATCCAGAACCCGAGCGGTATTATGAGCGGGAGCCGCTCCGCCAGGGGTATGAATTCAAACGGCGGCACGAGCCCGCGCTCAGGGTGATTCCAGCGTATGAGAGCCTCGAAGCCGGTCATCCGCTCTTCATCCAGGGCTATGATCGGTTGATAGTAGAGCTGGAATTCGTTATGGTCGAGCGCCCGGTACAGCTCCTGCTCCATCTGGAGCTCGGCCTCACTCTGGTGTCTTACGCCTCCGAAAATCTCCGGTTTGAATATCCGCTGCGCCAGCATATTTCTTTTCTGCATGGCCTCGGATAAGGTAAGGGATAGATTCATCGAATTATGCAGGATGGATATGATGAATTGAACCAGTTTAGCGGGAGTAATATTCATGGAATAGGGCAGATCGCGATAGTTGAAATTAATCGACACGGGAGGTCCGTCGCGAATGATCACATGGTCATGTTTAAGGATATCCCTTATGCGTGATGTCAGATACTCGGTTTCAAAAGGTGGCATTATTGAGTGGTAGATGCCTTGTCCCAGCCACTGGAGAAAATAATTAATATCAGTCGTTGTGGGAACAACGACGAAGGGAATCCCCCGCTCGTCGACTCTCTTTCTAAAATCGCATAACAGGTTGTTATCGGTAATCATCTGACTGCTGGCCCTGCAAAGAATAATATCAGGCTTGAAGTTCTCAAGAGCGGCGGATGCGCCTCCTTCATTTGTCTCTACATGCACCTTGAATCCGTTATCGGCCAGCGTGTCCCGGATGACGCTCTTATTGGAAAATGCCGGATCCAGTATCAAGACGCTGAAGGTTTTGTCGGGCATAGTATTTACGCTTGGAAATAGATAGTACGGATATATAACGGCGCAGGGCACCATATCATATTCATCTGCTGCCGTCTATGTTTTTTTGTATATACGGCAGCAGATTTTCAGACCATGATTCCGGCGCCGTCAATCCTTATATCGTATGCATCGGACCAAACGCTTGTTAGCAAAATGCAAAAGGGGGACCGGCGCCTGGATGCACTTCTTTATCCTGATCGGACATCGCGGATAAAACACGCATCCCGTGGGCGGGCTCGTTATTGAAGGAACCATGCCGGGTATGGTCGCGAGCTCGCTCCGCGGATCGCCGATCCGCGGGATTGCCTTAAAAAGCCCTCGGGTGTAGGGATGACCCGGCTTCTTGAATATATCAATGCTTCGGCCGTACTCCGCGATCTCTCCGGCGTACATGATCGCAATCTCATCGGCAATATTCGCCACTATCCCCAAGTCATGCGTTATGAGCAGAAGGGACATTTGCCGCTCTTCCTGAATCTTCAGCAGCATCTCAAGAATCTGAGCCTGTATCGTAACGTCAAGCGCGGTGGTGGGTTCATCGGCGATCAGAATCGAGGGAGAGGCGGAAAGCGCTATGGCGATCATCACCCGCTGGCGCATGCCGCCGGAAAACTCGTGCGGATAGGAATTATATCGTTTCCCCGGATCCGGAATGCCCACGCTCTTCAATAACTCAATCGAATATTCCCGTGCTTCCCGCTTGGACATCCGGAGGTGGAGCATTATGCTTTCAGAAATCTGATAGCCGATTGAGAATACGGGATTAAGTGAGATCATCGGCTCCTGAAAGATCATGGCGATCTCCTTTCCCCTGACCTTTCTTATTTCATCATCATCCATTCGGAGTATGTCGCGTCCCTGATAGAGTATCCGTCCGGAATCTATAATACCGGGCTGCGGCACGAGCTTCAGAATCGCGTAGGCGGTGACCGATTTCCCGCATCCCGACTCGCCTACAAAGCCGAGAGTGGAGCCCTTATAAAGCGTAAAAGACACGTCCCGCACAGCCAAGATGTCGCGCCCGCCCGACGGGAAGCGCACGCCGAGGTTTTGGACATCAAGTATCGCTGTCATATCTGATCTCTCTCTGCATTGTACCTATTCTGTCGAATCTCAAGTAATGATATCCGATAGCGGGTCTGCTGTCAAACTCAAAAAAGCATTGACTAAATCCATACGAACGGAAATGTGATTCCCGAGAAATGATGCCATGGAATTCAAGCAAAAGCAACCCCTCTATATCCTGGAAGAGATAGCGTTCATTCTGCGGAGTGAAAAGGGATGCGCCTGGGACAAAAAGCAGACGCCCCTGACGCTGCGCCCATACCTGATAGAGGAAGCGTACGAGCTGTATGACGCAATCGAGAAGGGAGACGCGGATCATGTCAGGGAGGAGCTCGGCGACCTCCTGATGCAGATATATTTGCACGCCCAGATAGCGCGTGAGAAAAACCAGTTCACCATTGATGACGTGGCGCGAGCCATTATCGATAAAATCATTCATCGGCACCCCCACGTGTTCGGAGACGAAGAGATCAATGACGCCGATGAGGTCATTCGCAGATGGGAAAAAATCAAAAAAAAAGAAAAAGGGGACGGGAGATCTCTGCTCGAAGGCGTGCCGCTTCATCTGCCGGCCCTTCTTAAGGCGTACCGCGTACAGCAGAAGGTTTCCCGCGTGGGATTCGACTGGGAGCGGATTGAAGATGTTTCATCAAAACTTGATGAAGAAGTGATGGAACTGAAGAAAGCCCTTGAATCAGCGGACAAGGGAAAGATTGACGAGGAAGCGGGCGATATCCTCTTCAGTATCGCAAATATCCTCAGGTTTATCAACATAAATCCCGAGGAGGCGCTTTTAAAAACCATAGACAAATTCATCGCCCGGTTTAATGACATCGAGAAAAGAGCACATCAAATGAAAAAAAATCTCGAGGATATGGATATCGCAGAGATGGAATTGCTATGGAAGGAAGCCAAGGACCACGTTTGAACCGTTTATGTCATGGCAGGATCAATGTTCTCTGACAGCCGTGATCTCCTCGTATATACGCTGCATATCCGGAAGGGCGATCTTCCCGCCGCCGAACTTGAATCTATGAATCTCATCTCGTATCTTATTTAATGAACTCTCGATTCTGTCCGGAGCCGGAGCGTCAAGCTCTTTGAGCGACTGGTCAATCCACTTCTCAGCCACTTTGAGAAAAAAATCGCCGTCTCCGCGTTGGAGGCAGCCGGCCAGATCGGCTTGGTAATCGCATCTTTCTTCTTTACGCCGATCATTATAAGCTTCTTCATCAATGGGACCGCTTTCGGAAACTATGGCTAACCGCTTCCGTTCCCATAGTATTACAAAAAAGATAGTACCGGCAAGGGCAAGCGCGATAAACACAAAATATAGCGGATTAAAATCAATCCTGTTGTCGCCTTCTCTGTCAAAATCAAAGCCTGATCTGCTCCCGTCACTCTTTGCTGAAAAAGAGACGTTCCGGGAGCGAATGGTTTCGTACCTGCCTTTTGTTGGGTCAAAAAAAGAAAATTTTACCCCCCCTGCGTCTATACTTCCCGGTTTTTCCGGGATAAGGGTATAGATAAATTTCCTGCTTCCGGTGATGTCCCAGCCGTCGATTTTTATGGAGCTTTCACCTTCCTCTGATATGATCTTGAGGCCGTCCATCTCCTTTTCCAACAGGGGGCGGGTCATGGTGATCAGGTTTCCGCTCCCCTCCAGCGTGACGGTGACTCTTTTTTCCTCATAAATCTTTACCGGATCATTGGTATATTCAACGCGGAGAGTAAACCTGCCGATATCTCCATGGAAGTCCGCCGGCATGCCTTGCCGAGGCAAGGGAAGTATGGCGAGCGGCCTGGTTTCAAAATTGAGTGTTTTTGTTTGAAAAAAATCAGGAAAATTGAATCCGAAAAAATTACCTGGCCGGCTGCCGGCCATCGGGTTTTCCATGGAAAAAACCGCATCGCCGCCGCCAACCTGGTAGGCGCCGGGTCCGGCCGGAATAAGGGCATATGAGGCTACTCGGATCTTCTCATATTCCGATTGACGATTCTGCGATGTGCCGCTGTCAAGATCATCGATCCGCTTGATAACAAACCCTTTCGTATCGGGAAGATGCTCGAAATACCGCATGGTCGCCTTGATCCCGGATGTCCGGATATAATATCTCATAACAACAGGCTGTCCGACGTACGCTGCCGCAGCGGAAAGCTCGACAGAGGGTACGACATCAATGCCTGTTCCGGCCGAGCGTGATCTTTCAGATGAAACCGCCAGCGTTACTCCACGCGACTGGAGTGTGTCTTCCCCGCGCTTAAATACAAATCCCGGGATCTGATATCTTCCCTTCTTCAAGGCACTTACCATAAAAAGGAACTCAACGCCGGAGGAGGATCTGCCGTTGATAATTTGCAAACTTTGCTGCATGCAGGCGTATTCTATTTTCAAGCCCGGGACTGAGGGATATTTCAGAGGCTCTACGCCGGACAGATCGCCGGGGAGCTTAACTCTCAGATAGACGCTCTCGCCGACCTCAATAAGCCCTTTATCAAGCTCAGCCTCAAGCAGAGTGGCATTGGATTGAATGCTGAAGTTCACCATAAGAGCTGCAAACAAAAGTATCTTACCAGAATTTATCAAGCTTCCTCCTTTGATCGGCATCTCCCTTTCGTCGGTGAACAGGATTCTTCTGTAAGGAGCGTAAAATATTTTTAATCTGCTCGTGGTTCATCCCGCTCGAATTATTCAATGTGCGTCCCTCCCGGTCCATGCTGTTTGGTCTATCGCTCCGCTTGTCGTTCTGCGGAGATTTGTTTTTATTTTGTTTATTATTCTTATTGCCGCCTTTATTTTCATCATTCTTTTGATTTCTTTGGTCATTGGCATGTTTCAAAAGGTATTCAATATTCTTTTTTGCCTTGGCATAGTGCGGATCGATCTTAAGGGAATTTAAAT
The DNA here is from genome assembly GCA_001829495.1 of Spirochaetes bacterium RBG_16_49_21. GTDB lineage: Bacteria > Spirochaetota > UBA4802 > UBA4802 > UBA5550 > RBG-16-49-21. The sequence continues at coordinate 105,913 of MIBJ01000017.1, forward strand.
AAGCCTGGAAAGCTTCCCGGTAATTGCCTTGCTTCAGATATGTATTACCGATATTAAAAAAAGCCTTCTTCTGCACATCACGATCATCAGATTGGACAGCCTGCTGAAAGCTTAAAACGGCATTATCATAATCCCTGAGCATATAATCCGCATCCCCCTCGTTAAATGAAAGCCTTTTCAAATCATTGTCGCCGGGAACATACTCATGAGCCTTCCGGTAATACTGCTTGGCATCATTATACCTCTGCTCCCCATATTCTTCATTGCCCCTTATTACCGCGTCACGGTATGGATCGAGCCAGGCAATGAACTGGAGCGACAAAATAAAGACACCGATCATGTACATGAAAGGTATATCTCGCATTGAACGGCTCATTGAATCATAACTATAGTCAATTTAGATATTTATCTATGAAAAAAGTTACTCTGTCACCTTACTTATTGCGGCAGAATCAGGCTCTGACCCCTTGTCTACCTTGTCTAGGCACTTGATACTATCTCTGGTTAAGATATTTACTGCAATTAACTTGCCTTAAGGCTTTGACCCCCTCTATTGATCAGATCAGATCAGATTTGACCACATTTTCTTATTAAATTTTTATACACTCTATTCCATAACTAATTAGGAATAGTAAAAAAAGTTAATTTTTTTACTAATTTCTTCTCCTCAAACGTATAATAATTAGACTAATAAAAATTTAAGGGATAACCAATGCCCAGACCAAGACGAATTTGCTTACCAGATCATACTTATCATGTTACATCTTTATGTATACGAAAAGCCTTCCTGATAAAACAGGATTTCTGGAAGGAAATTCTCCTTGGTGTTATCGATCGTACCTTAAAAAAATATGACTTTGAACTGATTTCATATCAAATTATGGATAACCATTTTCATTTTATCATAAAAACAACACAAAATGGTCCGACAATCTCTCGAATTATGCAATATATTAAAGCACGTTTCGCAGAGATTTATAATAAAAAAATGAATACAACCGGACCATTTTGGAATGAACGATTCAAAGATAAAATCATCGAACATTCTGATAATCCTCAAATGTATTTCAACTGGCTAATGTGGTACCTCGCTTTTAATCCAGTGAGAAATAAGACAGTATCTGATCCCAGGGATTATAAATATGGATGCATTAACTGCTATTTATATGAAGATTATCCGGCACAGGTAAAAATTACTCTCCACAAATATTTTTTAAATCTCGGTGATACATTTAAAGAACGACTTAAAAATTTTTTGTCCTATGAAGAAGCATACAGAAAAAGGCTAGCCTTAGCTATTTAAAAAAAAATTTATCTCTTCTTTGTTTTTTTGTTATCATTTTTAAAATAAATATGAGGTGCGAGTTGAATACAAAATTCTGTCATACTCACTCTATTTAGATTTCGATATAATTGACAATTGCACATAATACTACTTAGTCTATCGGGCATTATTATAAATTGTATGTTTTTCATAGCGTACAAACATAGAGAAGGCTATACATAAAAAGGGTCAGAGCTGAGTCGATCATCGCCTACGCTCCTGAAGCATGAGCTCTGTCGAAAGAAATGCAAGAAGTATAAACGTAAATATCTGGAACTGCTCGCGTGGCTCTTTTATTATACGCGATCCATATTTATTTTTTTGCTGGTCGGAAATTATTTCAAGAATAAAATGAAGGCCGGAAAAACTGTTCGATATGTCAATATAATTTCCTCCGGTATAGCCGGAAATTTTCTTCAGAAATGAGGTATCCTGATATGTCTTAACCAATTTTCCATTATTATCCCGTATATAATTATCGGCATCGGCTCTGACCCCTGGCTTCAGCATTGGAATCACTTCACCCGAAGTACTTCCTATGCCAATGGCGTAGATAGCTACATCCATATCCTTAAGGAGTCCTGCCGCCTCCTCTGCTGATCCTTCATGGTCTTCACCGTCGGTAATAAGCACAAGAATGCGCGACGTGAGTCGCTTATTCTTGAACACCCGGTACGCTTCTCTTAACGCCATTCCGATATCAGTTCCCTTCAGGTAAATTGAATCAGGGGAAGCAGAATCAAGAAACATCATGAACGCGGCATAATCATTGGTGAGGGGACACTGCAAAAACACATCACCTGAAAAGAGGATAAGACCAATCCGATCCCCCTTCAGTGATTCCACGATCCATCGTACAGCGTCTTTTGCGCGCATAAGCCTGTTCGGTTTTACATCCTGGGCAAGCATACTCGGGCTTACGTCAAGAGCAATGAGCAGATCAGAGCCTTCGCTGGTAACTTGCCTCACCTGCTCCCCCCATTGGGGTCGGAGCATCACTATGCCGAATATGATGATCGATAAAATAACCAGAGCTTGTTTGATCCGGGCCGCGGCTTTTGAACCTTTAATAAGATGTTCCCATTCTATGCCCTGCCCAAGCCGGGTTATAACGCGCTCTTTCCAGACCAGATACCAAAAAAATAGGATAAGCGTCAAAGATGATACGCCCACGATATAAAGCAAATATTTATAATTGCCGAGCCAAAACACTGCAAATTCCTCCATAACAGGGGGGTCAGAGCCCTTCTCTGTATAACAAGCTCTCCTCTGGGGTCAGAGCCCTCAAAAAAGAGCCGCTTAAGGCACCTTTCTATAAACTACTGATCGCAAAATAATCTCTAGGGAAAAAACTGCCATTGCAGCGGTCAGAAACCACTGGAACCGGTCATAAAATTCATGGTACTGTTTCATCTCCACCCTGCTCTTTTCGAGCTTGTCGATATCGGCTACATTCTGCCGCAGCACGCCGCTTGAGGTGGCGTTATAATATTTGCCGCCGGTGATGCCGGCGATCTTCTGCAGAGATACATCATCAAGATCCTCCATCATGTACTGCTTCACGAGCGGGATGCCGGTCGGATACGGAACCGGCTTACCCTTTGTCCCAATACCCACGGTGTATATCTTGATTCCCATCTCTCGCGCGGCCTTGGCCGCCGTCTCAGGGTCCATCTGCCCGGTGTTATGCCTGCCGTCCGTAAAGAGTAAGATGATCCTGCTTTTTGCCGTGCTGTCGATCATTCGCGACGCCGACAGGGCAAGAGCGTCGCCGATAGCGGTTCCCTCCGCATGCACAGTCTCAAAATCAACCTCATTGACTATATCATCTATCATATCATGCTCAAGGGTAAGGGGACACTGTAGATAAGGCTCTCCGGCATATACAACAAGGCCAATCCGGTCGCTCTTCCGCTGCGCGATGAAATCCCTTATCACCTGTTTCGACACCGCCAGCCGGTTCCGGGGCTCGAAATCTTCACCGCGCATGGACCCGGACACGTCCATGGCTATCATAATGTCAATGCCCAGGTTCTTGATGCTGGAATAGCTTACGCCCTTTCCGGGACGCGACAGCGCGATGATGAGAAAGAGGATTGACGCAAAGCGCAGAGCCGGGAGAAACCTATACGTTACCGAACGTATCGTATCCCGCCTCCTGATTATGCTTGAAGACGACACGGCAACGGCGGTCTCCCGGTTATAGCGTCTGCCGAACCAGAACCAGAAGAGCACGAGGAGCCAGGGGAACAGCAATCCAAGCATAATAGGGCTTTTAAACTCGAGATTCCACATTGCTCATATCCTCTGAAATGTACTTCGCAAGCGCCACGGTAGCAGCAAGATTGGCATGAAGCGCTTCTTTAGAAGGCGTAAACTCCGCGAATTTAGACAGATCCCACAGGTTCAGGCTTCGCATTATCGCGTGAAAGTGCGCATCATACAACTGCCTCGTGAATATACCGGTTAACATTTTTTCGATCTCATAGCTGGTCATCTCAATGGCGTCAAAACCGAATTGAAGGGATAAAAACTTTCGGAATATCAAGGAGATGCCGAACACGAAATCTTCAATCCTCCCCTCATCAATCAGCTCCTCTCCGCCGAACGCGTTAACCTCATTCATGAAGATATCTACCGGCGGTATGAGGGTCAGAGCCTGTTTCTTGACGTCATGCATTTTTTTAAAACGCCGGTATGCAAAAAATCCAAGGGCTGCTACGCCGATAAGACCCAAAATCAAAAATAAGAGGCGGGTATAATTGCCGCCAAGTTCCACGGGCGGCTCTATGTCCTGAAACTCACCCTTTTCGTTGAGCGGCGTGATCTCAACTGTGGGGATTTTGTATCCGATATTAACGCCGTCGGCTCCTTTGATCTCGATTTCCGGCAGCGAATACGTGCCGGGACGATAATAGGACATCGACACGGACACGGTGATATCGGCCGTGATCTCATCCGAGTGGTCGTTCTTCTTTATCGAATGAATGATATAGAGAGGGACGGATTGGGACGGATCTCTGCTCCTCTCTTCATTCTCGTCAGGCTCTGACCCCTTCCATACTCCCTTCCCATGCTCTGACCCTACCGTGTCCTTTTTATCAGGAAAGTATTCCCGGTTCGACGGCGGGACCAGATTGATATTTTTAAGCCCTTTGCCGGTGATCCTGACTTTGTAGGAGAGCTGGTCTCCTACCGTAGCCTTATCCGGCTTTACCTCTGCAATTATCTTTGGGGTATCTTCCTCCCCCGCAGGGGAAGCAGCGGCCGTGACAGCGAAAAAAATTATTAGGGTATTTATACTTCGATGCATATCTATGTTCTTATAAGCTTTGTCCTGTTTCTTTTTTCAAAAAATTTCAGAATGGGCGCTTCTATCTGCTCGTTCGTGCTCAGGTAAATGGCGTTGAACTCGGCAAGTAGCGGGAATGCTCCCTTTTCAGGAATCGCGTCCGATAGAAAAACTTCATTGTTTTCCAGGTCCACGAACTCGGTGAGGCCGAAAAGCCTCATCTCCCTCTCGAGCGGATCAAAGACCTGTACCGGGATGATATCGTGCCTGCGGGAGAGATGCTTCATCTTCAGCAAAAAGCCTTCATCCGGATTGAGGAAATCGGATATGATGAAGATAATGCTGCGCTTCTTCATGACGCCCCGAATAAAATCAATGGCTCCCGATATGCTGGTCTTCCTGCTTTTGGGCCTGCATTTCAGGATCTCATCAATAATCTTAAGAATGAACTTTCTCCCCTTCTTCGGCCGGATATACTTTTCAACCGAATCAGTGAAGATGCACACGCTCATCCGATCATGATGAATCTGCGCAAGATTCAGAAAAAGCACGGCGACATCAAGGATCATATCCCTTTTGCGCCTGCCGCTGCCGAATTCGGTGGAGCCGGACATATCGATCATGAGCACGACCGACAGCTCCCGCTCCTCAATATACTGCTTCACGAACAGGTTGCGCATCCGCGCCGACACGTTCCAGTCGATGCTGCGGATATCGTCGCCGTACTGATATTCCCGCACGGAATCAAAAACAAGCCCGTGGCCCTTGAACGCCGAATGGTACTCGCCGACAAACAGGGTGGAGAGCTTCTTGCCGGTCGTAAGCCTTATTTTCTTCAGAAGCGCTAATTGCGGGGACTCCAATCAGGGAACCTCCACCGAATCGAAGAGAAATTGTACCACATCCTCCACTGTTTTACCGTCGGCCTCAGCCTCGTAGGAAAGTATGATCCGATGGCGGAGCACATCGGCTCCGATCTCCTTTATGTCGTCCGGCGTCACGAAACCGCGGCCGCGGAAAAAGGCTATGCAGCGGGACGCCTTCATGAGCGCAATGGAAGCACGGGGGCTTGCGCCGTACTCAATGTATTTCTTGAGCTCCTTCTTTGCAGGTTTCCGCGTCTGGCCCACGATGGTCACGATGTAATTGATAAGCTTATCGTCGATATATATTCTTTCTATCAATTCCGTCTTTCTCACGATCTGTTCCCACGAAAGAACCGTGGACACCTTGTCGACACTGATGTCGCCGAAGCGGGTCAATATCTCCCTCTCCTCATGATGCGACGGATAATCCACGAGCGCCTTCATGAAAAAGCGGTCCAGCTGTGCCTCGGGCAGCGGATAGGTACCCTCCTGCTCGATCGGGTTTTCCGTGGCAAGCACCATAAACGGTCTCTCGAGCGGATAGGTCTCTTCGCCGATGGTTACCTGCTTCTCTTCCATTGCCTGAAGAAGCGCGGACTGCACCTTGGCAGGCGCCCGGTTGATCTCGTCGGCCAGAAGCAGGCTCGTGAAAATCGGGCCCTTCTTGGTGAAAAAGTCCATCTCCTTGGGATTATAGATGCGCGTGCCGATAAGGTCCGCGGGCAGAAGATCGGGCGTGAACTGTACGCGCTGGAACCCAGTGTCTATGGCGCGGCTGAAAGACCGTACGGTCAGCGTCTTGGCAAGCCCCGGCAGACCTTCAAGAAGGATATGGCCTCCTGAGATAAAGCAGATGATGATCCGGTCAATAAGCCGCTCCTGACCGATGATCACCTTCGCGATCTCGGATTTTATCGCGGCGATAAAGCCGTTTTCAGACTTTACTTTTTCAGTCAGCTTTTCTATCTCAGCGTAGTCCATAAGCCCCCCGTGATTTCAGGATGAATAAGATTCAGTATGAAAATGAAATTTATAAACGATGCTATTTTGTCTACCAGAAATTATGAAAGGTTACAAAAAGAAAGGTAATTGCCCAATAACCGACAGGTGGGCAGATACAATGAAAGGTGTCTACATTAGAAAGAAAAGGGGCTGTATAATAAGCAAATTACACAGCCCCGCAGAATACTCTCAGTATCGGAATTTACTTTAGAGAAGCGGGAAGCTGGTTACCTGTCCCGCTACAATATACCATACTATGAACATTGCGTTTATGAACGCACCGGCATATACTTGACCCGTTTTTTCATAAAAATAGGTTGATATGAGGCTCACGATAATGAACAGCGGCAACAACTGTATCGCCACGATCACGTACAGAGTCATTTTCGGATGGATGGGGACCATTCCGATAATAAGAAGCGGAACATAGAGCAACAGGAGCAACAGGAGATAGCCCCCGGCCCCCAGAACCGCACTCACGATCATTCTTTTTTTGAATGAAGCATTCGGTGAACGCATCTGCCCCTGCAATACTACCGTGAACATCAGATAATACAGTGCCAGGGGAATGATATACCGCAAAGCTATTTTAAACTGCGTCAAGCTCAATGGTTTGAGCGCCATAACCCACAATCTGAAATCCGTTTTGAAAAAAAAGGCTGAAGCAATATCGGCGAGATAAGCCGTGGCTACAACCAGTAAAGCAAACCACGCGGAAAGCCCGATCTTTTTCCATTCAAGGCCGGAAGAAGTCTTGAGACCGTATGATATTCCATTCCCGCCTTTTTTCTTGTTGGATGCCAGATGCCACACGCTAAAAAATATAAGCGAAAGGACGGCATTGACCACCAGCCAGAACACCAGGTTGTTCGTTACCTTTTGCGGGAAGAGCCACGATGCGTTCCACTTATCCGCCACTAAAACCGTTAACGGAAAATAGGTGACGGTCGGAATTAAAAAGACCAGAACCGCACTGATCCACCACCCTGCGCCGCCCGCGGGCTTCGGATTCTGTGGGCTCTTTTTCAACGAGCTGAAATAGCCGGTTTTCAACATGAGGTCGCCAGCCGCGAACATGAGCAGGATCGCCCCTATCAAGGCTATGAGGGTCCCGATCTCCTTCCAGTACCATATCTGCTTGTCCGGAGCCAGGGTTTGTTCCCCTCCCAAGGTCTTTTGGAACCACTCGATCGCATAACCTATCGCCGCTTGAGAAAGATGATCTCCCGGATGCGTCGTTTTCGGCTGATACAAAACGCGGGCCGTCCCCTTTTCGATTGAGCCGTATATTTTGCCGGGGACGATCGCCTCGTTTACGCCAAAAACTTTTTTGAGCGCATCACTATTCACTACATCGCGAGCCTTCAATACCTCCCACATGAGCATCGAAAATTCATCATAGGTACTGAATACTAAAGCCAGGTTTTTGGGAAAGGTAGTGGTTCCCGGTACCGGTATGTATTTTTCTGAATATTTCGTTTTTGTGCTTGATCCTTCGAGAACCATCGCCCGGTAATCGTTTGGGCGCACCTTTGCAGCTATGACTGAAGCCCATCCGCCCATGGAATGGCCTTCGAGGCCGATTCTGCTTTTATCGACGAAATCAAGAGTCCGGAGATACGCGAGGCCGTCAAAGGCGCCGTACGCATTTGCGCCAACCGGCGGGTCTGAGTACCCGTGCCCGCTCTGATCGAGCTCAAGAACAACCCAGCCCCGGCGCGCGAATTCTATCGCGAATCCAGACTGCGTCTCGCGTGAATTGATGTACCCATGTATTGCGAGAATGCCGGGGGCCGGGGTCTTCGGCGTGGCATTTTTCGGAATAAATAGAAGACCGCTCATGATCATACCCCCGGTTCCGGCAAAACGAACGTCGCGAACCTTGACCTTGCAGAAATCATTTTGTACCAGATTCGCGATTACTCCGCCGACGAGGATCATAATAATCGAAACCAGCAAGAGTATCTTCCCCTTCATTAAATCTACCCCCTTTTTTATAAATTTTGTCATTATCAGATATGGATTATTATACAATGTCAACTCATTAATGCTTATGAAGAATCCGGCATCGCACTTTATGACCGATGCATGGATGGAGGCATCCGGGGTGCAGAATCCTGCGGCATTCGGCTGCTTCCCCAGATTTTTACAGTTGTCAAGAGAAGCGAAGACCATATCCCTGGAAGAGACGATACGCAAAATGACCGGGGCGAACGCGGAGCGGTTCAATATAAAGGATCGCGGGGTGTTGCGGCAAGGCCTTGCAGCCGATATAACCGTATTCAACGGGGATACGGTAAGGGATAATACCTCGACTTCCGGAACAGCAGCGCCACCTCAGGGTGTTGAAGAGGTTTTTATCAACGGCGTTCATGTCGTTACAAAAGGAAAGATCAACAGCGCATTACGGCCGGGAAAGGTTGTACGGTAAATAAAAAACCCGATTAATACAATCGGGCTTTTCATGGCTAAGGTTTATAAAATACGGTTATATTATCGAAACTTGAACGGCCTTGGGGCCTTTCTCGCCTTGTACTATCTCAAACTGTACTTCTTGACCTTCGGGAAGTGTTTTAAAACCCTCACCAATAATGCTGGAGTGATGTACGAAATAATCCTTTCCATCACGAGAGGTAATAAATCCAAAACCCTTCTGGTCATTAAACCATTTGACTTTGCCTTGTGTCATACTGCTGACTCCTGTAATTTTGTTACGGGATGAAACCCCTTTTAGATAAGCTAAAATACTACTATGAAAATTACCTTAAAAAAATAGGGTATGATTATAGAAGAATTTAAAGTGCTTAATCTTTACAGACATTTTAAACACAAACCCGAATATTGTCAAGACTTTAATGCGTAATCTTCACTATCTGGACCTTCTTCTCTTTTCCCTTAATCTCAAGCGGAGGAATTTCAGTCACAGTATATTTTTTCTTTGTCTGCTCAAAAAGCTCCAGCGACGCGAGAATCTCACCGGGTTGTGCGGCAGAACAGAGTCGTGAAGTCAAATTTACGGCGTCTCCGACGCAGGCAAAGTCCATTCTGAACTTTGAGCCGATATTACCGACAACGACATCGCCGTCGTGAACGCCGATGCCGACTTCAAAAATCGGCAGTTTGTTCTTCTGTCTTTCATCATTTACCTTCGTAACCTCGCGAATGATCTTTATTGCCGTATCAATCGCGCGATCGGCCCTTTTTTCACCGGAAAAATGCGCCATTATCTGGTCGCCGACATAATCATCGATATCACCCTTGCTGCTTTTGATGATTTCCGACTGCAGTTCGAGATAAAAATTCAGCACCCCGATCACCTTTTCGGGATCGTTCTTCTCGGAAAACGATGTAAATCCCCGAACGTCTGAAAAAATAAACGCGAGTTTTTTCCGGTCGGTCACGCCGAGACCAAGCCCGCCGTTTACGGTTTTTTTGTCCTTCAGCATGCTCTTGGTGGATTTTGATACGAACTTCTCCAAATGGTATTTCACCTTTATCTCGTCGATCATGTAATTCGATATATCGCCGAGCCTTCCTATCTCATCGTATGTGGCAATATAAATTTTATCATCAAGATTGCCCTTGCTTACTGAAATAGCCCACCGCTCAAGTTTTTTCAGATTTTTAATATTATAATTCAAAACGAAGAACAATGCGACGCAGCTGACGGCGATCATAATGAGCGCTATTTTTATTACCTGCTTAATATTTTTCGCCGAAGTCTTTTTGATGACGTCCACGTTAAATACGATAGCGAGAACGCCGAGCCTTTTGATGCCCTCGACCCTCTCTGAAAGCATGCCGATCCGCGATATTATAAGATCATCGGCTTCTTTCGCTTTCGTCGTATTATCCTCGATGTATGCCTTTATCTTATTTTCTTTCAGGATATAAAGCCACCGGTCGCTCCACAGCCATCTCTCGCTCTTGGGAACCGGCTTGTTTCTGAAGGCCATGCTGTTGTTGAATAAAGATAAAAAGAGAAAATCCGCGTCATATGCCTTTGCGACCTTAAGCTGCATCCCCTTTTCCGGTTTGTATTTTGCCGGATCAAACTCCTCATCGAGCCGATCCCGGTATTTGTTCCAGAGATACAGATATATCTGATTCTTCCTTTTTTTGTCTGCGGCGTGGTACTCGGGATACAAACGGTTATAGTCATTCAAAAGGGAGACGACATTTCCTTTATGCAAAAAAATAGGATAGATGATGGCACGGTATCGCGTCGCGGTTATATTTTTGCTTTTTTTGTCTTTTGTTTCGATCGTATAATCAAATGAAATAAGCTTTTCCTCGTTTTCCTGCAATGCTTCCTTGATATAGGGCAGTATGGTGCTTCGACGATAGTCCCGCTGATCGGTGCTGAATTTGACTCTCCCGAACTCGTCGGTAAGCACGATCTTTGAGATGTCGTCATTATAGATGATGAAATTTTGCGATTCGCGCTGTATAATCTGATATTTGGTCTCCAGCTCTTCCTTTGTGGTTTCTATGTTCTTATCAAGGTAGAACTCGGCAGGGCCGGATAGTATCCGGGTCAACGACCGGGCTTTCGCATTTTTTTCCTCTTCTATAAGCTGCCGGTTATTAAGATACATGATCAGCGTCAGAACCGATATGACAATAACCACCACGAGCGTAAGCAATGCGAGAAAACGGATTCTCAGTCCGAAATAGACCTCCCGGATATTTCCCATTTCACTTATCAGTTTATTCTGTTTAAAAAAAAGGTGAAGAATACGCTTGGAGAGCGGCTGTTTCTTGGCCCGTGTCAATCTTTTACTCCAAAGAATATGTCCTTATAGTCGAATATTCTTTGGAGCTCCATGTCAAAGTCAAGTGAATATTTCTAAATTTTCTGTAAAATCATTGACGTGCCCATGCCGCCGCCCGCGCAAAGCGTCGCCAGGCCCTTGGAGAGCCTTCTCCTCTTCATCTCATACAAAAGGGTGATTATAATCCTGACGCCGGTCGCGCCGACCGGATGGCCGAGGCTGATTCCGCTCCCGTTGACGTTCGTAATCTCACGGTTGAGCCCCATGGCCTTCTCGCAGGCGAGGTACTGGGCGGCGAAAGCCTCGTTCAGCTCAATGAGCTCAATATCCTTGAGCGCAAGGCCTGCCTTTTCCAGCGCCTTCCGGGTTGCGGAAACAGGGCCGATGCCCATGATATCCGGATCCACGCCGGTCGTCGCGGTTGAAACGATCTTCACCATCGGCTTAATCCCGAGCTCCTTTGCCTTTTCGGCGGACATTACGATAACACCGGCTGCCCCGTCATTGATGCCCGAGGCATTTCCGGCCGTTACCGTGCCGCCTTCTTTAAAGCTCGGCTTGAGCCTGCTCAGAGTCTCCCGGGTGGTATCGCGCCGCGGGTGTTCGTCCGTGTCAATCCGCTCAACGCCCTTTTTCCCCTTCACCTCAATGGGGATGATCTCATCCTTGAATGAACCCCTATCGATCGCGTTTATCGCCTTCTGCTGGCTTAAAAGCGCCAGCGCATCCTGGTCATCACGGCTAATCTTGTACTGTACCGCCAGGTTCTCCGCGGTTATCCCCATTGCCGGGCCGACGCCGAGGTTGGTCAGGGAGTCCCACATGGAATCCCTGAGCTCGGTATGTCCGATATTCGAGCCATAGCGCATCTTGTCCGCGGTATACTGCGCGTTGCTCATGCTGTCGGTTCCGCCGGCCATAATGACGTCGGCCTCGCCGCATTTTATCTGGTAATAGGCCATCTGCACCGACGACATAGACGAGGTGCAGTTCCGGTGGATCGTTATGCCCGGAACCGTTACGGGGAAGCCGGCTTTAACCGCTGCGACGCGGGCAAGGTTATTCTCGCCGTTGGTCCGCTGATAATTGCAGCCCCATATGACATCGTCAATAATCCCCGGCTCGATTCCGGCCCGCTTGACCAGTTCCCGCATTACCGGAATCGTCAAATCAAGCGCGCTTACATTTTTAAAGACCCCGCCCAATCTCCCCACGGGAGTTCTACAGGCAGAGACTATTACCACATCTTTCATAACATCCTCCTTGTTTTGATAATTTGCAGGGGACGGTCATGACCGTCCCCTATAAATTATATGAATGAACGACCATTAACTTAATCAGGAAAAAATTTATAAACCGCTACGCGTCCGCCCGCTTCATCGCAACCGCCGGAGCCGATCCAAGGCCGCAAAGGACGAACCGGTATATGAAATTTACTATTTCATCGACTGTATACTTCCCCCGCGGAGAATACCATATCCGCGCCCTCACGATCATGGAAGCGATGCTGAACGCGGCGAGCTTCTCGTCGATATTGATGAACAGGCCGGCCGTTATCCCCCTTCGGATGATCGCGGTCGTGATCCGGTCAAAATCATCCCGCAGCTTGATTATCCTCTTCCGATGAGCGGGGGACAGGTTTTTCAGGGCCACATCAAAAAGAAGTTTCGATATCCTCTTCGCGCTCAGGGTAAGCCTCAATAGATTCTCTATCACCAGACGGAGGGCCTGTTCCGGGTGGATGCTCTCATCCTTCTCAAGATGCTTGATGGGTGCAAGAATCTCCACCATCTCATCGAGGAGTATCTCATAGAGAATGGATTCCTTGCTCTCAAAGAAATTATATATATTCGCCGGCCTAAAACCGCACGCCTTTGAGATATCCCTCATGCTCGTCTCGGCATATCCCCGTTCCCAGAAGAGAATACTGGATTTCGCCATAATCAGGTCTTTGGGGGGTTTGTTTTTCTTTTCAGCCATGATAGCATTGGTTAATGAATGACCATTAACATAACCGGGGTTCGGGAGTCAAGCATTAATGCTCACAATGATTTGGCCCGCAGGCGGTCCAAGGCCCAGCGCGTGTATTTTCTGATGCGTTTGTCCGGATCGTTTTCAAGGAAGTTCAGTATCTCGGCCCCCTTTTTCGTCTCCAGTTTTTCAAGCGCCCTGGTCACCATGATCCGCACCTCCTCGTCCGGATCCCGCGCAGCCAGCACAATCCCCCTGAATGCGGATTTCGTTCCCACGAGCGCCAGCATTTCGGCCGACTCCTTTCTCACCGCCGGACTCCGGTGCGAAAGATTCCTGATTCTGCTTTCAACGTAGCCGGTTGAATCAAGAATCTCGGCGATAAACGGCTTTAATGACGGAATATCCTCCTGAAGAAGCTCTTCCAGGCTCTTTTCACCTTTCTGCTTCATCTTCTTGAACACCTCGGTGATGCGCTTGCGAAGATCCGGCACCGCGTCCTTGAACAACTCTATTATCCGTGATATCTCCTTTTTTGCGGTCTTGTTCGCAAGGGCGCGCGTTATCTCATCCGTCAATTCCTCCTCAACCTCCAACCGGGCGATCAGGATATCTATGGAATCGAGCAATCGTGAATGCCCCAAACCGAGGATTGCGCCCTTCTTCACCGAGGCCGCCTCCTCCTCGTCAAAAAGAATATTCTTGAGGTCCTTGATGATCGCCTCCGATCCATGCGTGCCCAGAACCTGGGCGACCTGTGAACGGACGCGCTCCACCGGATCTCTCAGCATCGACAGCGCATCACTGAGCAGTTTCAGCTCTTCAAAAGCGACGAGAGCCAATACCCCCGCTATTCTCACGTCCGGGTCGGCGTCCTTGAGCGACAGTGCTATCCGCTTTACAAATGACTTTTCGCCGAGAGCCGGTATCGAGGCGATGAGAGACGCCCGCACCCTGGCGTCCGCGGTATCCAGCAGCTCCTCGATCTTTTTAATAAGCTTTTCTTTGGGATATCCCGAAAGCACCCGGGTGAACTCCCTGGCTTCCTCCAGCGGCAAGAGCGGCAGGTTTTCAAGTATGGTTTGTATGCAGTACTCCATATCCATCTCTCCGAGCACCTTCAGTGCCCGGATCCTGATCCTGTGCGGGCACGCCTCCCTGCCGCACCTGATCAGCTGGAATATCTCAGGCAAGATCAAATACGCCGACATCTTCTTGAGTGCGTCTATTAAAAGCGCGTCATGCCCGAATTCCTCATCCCTCAAAAAAGATAGCAGGGTTTTAACGAGGATTTCATCCCCCCGCCCGGACACATACGGGAGGAGAACCCTTATGGCATCATCCTTTCTTCTTTTATTAAGCTCCCGGTCAAAAAGTCTTATGGCTTCATCATTTCCCCTTGTTGATATGCATTCGGCGGTTTTTGCATACAGCTCCGAGAGCTCGCCGTTTCCCTCAAAGAGCGCGAATACCTTCTGCGCAAGGATCGTAATATAGGAGCTGTTCCCCTTTTCAGGAAGCAATTGCGCGCACATGAGCAGGCTGCCCGGGTTGTCGGTGTTTTCTATTATTGACAGAAAAGAGGTTACATTGACCGCGCATGATTTTTTCAGAAGCTCGCATCTTCTCTCAAAATCCTTCCGATCGCCGAGATTAACATCGGAGCATAGCCTGCGAAGGGCGCCGTTTCTATCAAGATAGTCGGCAGCGATAAACCTGAATTCCAGATTATCGCTGGGGAGAAAGTGCATGGCGATATTCTCATCATCCTGAGACCCGTCCCGTAATAATTCAAGAACATGAAAGATCTGATTCTCGGTGAGCTTTTCAATCTCCGGGCTATACGATTGCGGAAATTCATTCAGTATCCTATCGAAGCACGCCTTTCTCACCTCAAAAACGGGATCATTCATAACGAGGGTGTTGAGCTCGCTTGCCAGCCGCTCCTTCTCATGCGTATTGAATCCGGAGGCGACGGTCTTCCGTACTAACGCGTGGGGATCGTTAAAACCCTCCCACAGGGCGCGTACTGATTTTTCGTCCCGGCTGTCATGAAGGAGGAACTTGACGGCAAAATAGCGTGAGGCCCATTCAGGGTCGCCCATCATCTCCCTGATCTCAGGCATTTTATCCTTGAATATCTCGCGGGCGACCCTGCCGTCGAACTCCTCTCCTTTGCCGGCAAGAGAAAGCCTCCGCATCGGAATAAGGTCGCCCGATTTATCCAGCCACGCGGTCAGGAGCCGGGCGAATCTTTTCTTCTCAAGACTTACCAGAAAGCATTTGAACAGCCCCTTCTCCGCCGCGTAGCCCAGCACCCTCAAAAAATCCCTTTTCTTTTTCTTTGAGAGCAGCCTCTCGAGCCAGAGATCATCAATGCCGGAAAGGGCAATTATCTGATTGCCGTTTTTCCGCGCGAATTTTTCAAATATCTTTGATCGCCGTAAAAGGCGCCGGGCGCTGTACCTGCGCTTCAACAGCGGCTCTGCAAGCTCCGGGTTTTGCACAACCCGCCTTAATCTTGACAGCAGCGAAATCCTCGTAAACAATTTCCATGATGTTATTATTATTGCGATCGCAACAGCCGAACCGAGAATCGACAGCGCCCCATAATAAATAATCAAACTCGCATCCATCATCACGCCTCCTGAACGTGTCCTACTTTTTCTTTTTCTTAATGACTTTATAAATAGGGATCGCCTCCGATATTCCCTTGACGGTTACCGGCTTTCTCCCCTCAAGGAGAAACAAATTGTCCAGGAGGCTGCGGGTCTGCTCGGTAATGATAACCTCCCCCGGGCCCGCAACGCTCTCCAGCCGGGACGCTATATTGACGGTGTCGCCGATTACGGTATAGTTCATTCTCCGCGGGCTGCCCAGATTGCCGGCGACAAGATATCCGGTATGCATCCCGATCCCGACTTTCAAGGACGAGGCCTCTCCCTTGAAGAAGCGCCTCCCCTTTGAGCTGATGAGATTCTGTATCTCCAGAGCGCAGGAAACAGCCAATATGGCGTCCTCCTTTTTCGTTTGAAGGGGCACTCCCCATGCAGCCATGATCGCGTCGCCGATGAACTTGTCGATGTAGCCCTTATACTTGATCACCACTTCAACCGCCTCGCTGAAGTATTCATTCAGTATCTCTATGATGTATTCCGGATCGCGGCCCTGCGAAAAAGAGGTGTACCCCCGTATATCGGCGAAAAATATCGTCGCCTCCTTCTTATCGCCTCCGGGCTTAAGCAGATCCGGAGACTCCGTAAGCCTTTGGACTACTTCGTGGGACAGATATCGCGAAAACATGTCCTTGATAAGCCTTCTCTCTTCAACAACCTTTTCAACGGTCTCCTCCAGCTTCCGCTCCCGTGTCTGATCCGTGAATAGGAGGGTTATTCCCTCGAATCTGCCCCGCTTGGCTTTAAGCGGGCTGATGTTCAGTGAAAAATCCATTTCCCGGCCGGAGCGAAAAATCCCCTGAATCTCCGGCTGTTCCCTTTGATCCGTTAGGGAAGATTGTACGGCTTTGATTATTCTCTTATCAATTGAATTCTTAAAGACCTCGTTGATATTCTTCCCGATATCTGAATCGGTCAATTTAAGGCCCTCTCCCGCTTGCTCGTTGAAATACCGTATCCTCCCCTCCATGTCCGTGGTGACGAGAAGATTCGTCATTGAAGAGAATATGTTCTCCTGATATACCTGCAATTCTTCTATCTGTTTCAGATAATCCTTGGTCTGCTGGAACAGCTTCGAGCTCTGGATCATGCCGTTGGCGAGCTTGGTAAAGGAATCGAGGAACAGGAACCGCTCCCGGTTGTAGTAATCCGGTTTGGCTGAATTAAGGATCAACACCCCCAGCAGTGACTTCGAAATTAAAATGGGAAGGGCGATCCCGCTCGTCATCTCGGGACTGAGCAAAAGATCGCTGAAAGAGGCGCTCTTCCTGTCCAATTGTATCACCGCCTCGTTTGAATCCCTGATGAAATCAATAAAATGGGAATCAGCCGAGACATTCGGCGGGACCTCGAGCCGCCCCCGCCTGTACGCCAGCTTCAGATCGCTCTTCTTTTGTTCCGGATCCTCGCTCAAATACAGGCATGCCAGATCGGATTGGGTGATATCGATGGTCTGCTCAACTATTATAGAGATGAGGGATTGATAATCCAGTTGCCGTGTAAGATGAGCCCCGGCCCTGGTAAGCTCCTTCAATGGATCAAAATCCGGGGACATCAGGCTCCTCCTTATAGCTCTGAAAAAATAATATATACTCTTCATGAGATTCCATGAATTATATAAATATAATTCTGCCGGTAAAAAAAGCAATAGATAAAATGTAAATAATGGGGAGTTTCGCGCGCTGCTATAAAAAATGTTGCAGATTATTCCCCCCGTGAGATAAAGGACAAGTCAGTAATACCGGATCATCGGATGAAATAACCTCGAAAGGAGACTGATATGTTTGATGAAATTCTTGATTTAAACAAGGAATATTTGGGAAACACGCTGCTCCACTATGCAACATCAGCAGCGGTGATCCTTGTGGGCGCGGCATGTATTTTGATTATCAGATATATCCTGAGAAAAAAACTTGAGGCCGGTTCCGGAAAGGCTGATAAATCGCGAGGGGATGGTGTGGCAGCCGGCATGCAAAAATATCTCACCCCGTTTCTGTTTGTTATCGTCGTCTACGCATCGATTCGGAGCGTATTATCCTTCACCGCCCGTGTGGAGCAGGTCATTCACATAATTTTCATTGTCGCCGCAACCTACTACGGGATACGATTGATTTTGGCTTTAGCCAGGGCCTCACTCACCTCGTACCTGAAAAAACAGGACAAGGATAAAGATATTCATGAGATAGAACAGAGGGTGCGCGGCATCTCAACCTTCAATAATATCATCATATGGGCGCTCGGAATCATTTTTATAATAAGCAATCTCGGATTCAATATTACCGCCGTGGTGACCGGCCTCGGCATCGGCGGCGTCGCGCTCGCCCTGGCGTCGCAAAATATCTTCAGGGATCTATTCAACTATTTCGTCATCTTTTTCGATCAGCCGTTCCAGATAGGGGACTTCATCGTAATGGACGACATACTCGGCACCATAGAAAAAATCGGCATCAAGACAACCCGGATCAAAAGCCTGCAGGGGGAGGAAGTCGTCATTTCCAATACCGACCTGACGAGCAACAAAATCCATAATTACAAAAAAATGGAAAAGCGGCGGGTGCTTTTCACGATCGGCGTGGTCTACCAAACGAGCCCGGAAAAATTAACCGCCATCCCGGATATAATCAGAAATGTCGTCGGGAGCGTTGAAAATGCGGAATTCGACAGGGCTCATTTCAGGGAATTCGGGGACTGGAGCCTGATATTTGAGATAGTCTACTACGTTTTAAGCCCGGACTACAACCTCTATATGGACATACAGCAGAGGATTAACTTGGATATTTTCACGGAATTTGCAGGCTGCGGCATAGAGTTTGCTTATCCGACGAGGAGCATTTATATTGAAAAGTAATTTTTCAGGAGTTGCCGCCGCTGTCGCGCCGTGCCGCAAGGACTCGCCGGCTGTAACTGAAAAATCATTTTTTCGGAATCACCAGTACCGGCAAATTAATCGCGTCTATTATATTTTCATCCGGAGTATCAAATAGCATTGAGTATAATTTGTTTTTATGTTTATGCTCGGTGATTATTAAATCAATATTGTTGTTTTTGCAATACTCAGTGACTTCATTATCCAGTTTCCCTTTTGACACGGCGTACGTTACCGTTGTGCTTTCCAGCAGTTCAGGCGGAGCGGTTTCCTGAACCCTCAGGGCGACGGCGTCCTCCCGGTCGGTCGGATGACGGTACCCGGCATCCGGATCATTAACGTACAGAATATGGAGCCGGCTTTTAAATTCCTTTGCGATCTCCAGGGCCTTTACAACAAGCGAGACATTTTTCGAGTCTAAATTTATGGGGTATAGAATATTCTTAATATTCAGCATGGCGACCTCCGGTAAATAGTAATTAAAATACACCTCATGCAAAAAACAGCAGCGTAATCATAATGAATACCGGGATTAAAATCGGGATAGAATATTTTATCATATAGCCGAAAAAACTCGGCATCGCGATACCCGACTCCTCTGCTATCGATTTTACCATGAAATTCGGCGCGTTGCCTATATAGGAATTCGCTCCCATGAACACCGCGCCCGCGCTTATGGCGACAAGGGTATCGGCGTGCTTCGTCATTAAATCAAGCGCGTTTCCGCCGGCTGTTTCAAAAAAAACCAGGTAGGTGGGCGCGTTGTCCAGAAAGCTTGAGAGAGACCCGGTTGCCCAGAAGAATTGAGGGTTCCTGAAGCCGCCGTTACTGTCGATAACGCCTCTGATTACCAGTCCCATAGGTCCGTCGGCTCCAGCCTTCAACATCGCGATCGGCGCGACCATGGTTATGAAAATGGCTGCAAACAGCTTCGCAACCTCCTTGATCGGCTCCCAGGTAAATTCATTCTCCTTCCGTATCCCTTTGTCGGTTATCAGGATCGATATGCTTGTTATCACAAGAAGGAGACCCACTTGCAGCAGCAAGGACGTCGGCATGGAAACGCCGTTGATCGTAAAGGCGACGCCCATATCGATACTGGAGAGTAAGACCGACCCGACGATCGCCGCTATCAGAAAAAAATTCCGCTTCCCTTCAATCGACAACGTCCTGTTTGCCGCATTTGTCTCCGGAATATCTTTTTCTCTCGTATAATAAAAAATATCCATCATCAGGAATATGACCAAAAGCATGCCTGCAGCAACAGCCGTCTCTTTGTATACATGGGTCATGGTCCAGAAAAAGCTTACTCCCTTAAGAAATCCGAGGAAGAGCGGCGGGTCGCCGAGCGGCGTCAGGGACCCCCCGATGTTGGCTACAAGAAATATGAAGAACACGATGACATGAGTCTTGTGTGTTCTCCAGGCATTCGCCCTGATCAGGGGCCGGATCAGGAGCATGGCCGCGCCGGTGGTACCCATCCAGCTCGCGAGCAGAGTGCCGATAAGAAGAAATCCGCAGTTCACCACGGGCGAGCCGACGAGCTCGCCCTTAAGCTGGATTCCGCCGGATACCGTATACAGGGCAAGGAGCAATAATATAAAAGGAATAAATTCGCGGAGGTACACCTCCAGAATATAAAATACCCCGGTGCCGATGCCGTATCGCAGAGTAAATGCCGAAATGAATAAGACCCCCCAGGCAAGGGCGATTTTGCCGTAATGGTGATGCCAGAAGCGCGGCAGGGCAAGAGGGAAAATGGCAATAGAGAGAAGAAGCCCGATAAACGGGATCGCCCAGACCAGGGACAGCTCCTTCCCATCAATATGAAAATGATGGCCCTTTTCCTCAACAGCGGAATGGTCGGATTCAACCTTGACAGACCGGCCACCCTGATGAGGAACGAGCTGTTTTTCCGTATGCTGATCGCAACGCCGGATGTTGAGATCCCAGAAAAACCAGGCATAGAGACAACAAAATCGCACCTTTTCCTATCACTGTATCCTCCCTATTGTTTTAATGTTAAATTCCCCGGATCGGCGCTGAATTAATCATGACCAAATAATAAAGCAAACAAATTTTTATGTATAATAAAATAAAGAAAACTTGGGCAGGGGAAGCAGAGAAATATATAATTTTTTATAATAAAAATTCAAGGAATTAATACTGAAAAAATTAATGTTTTTAACTGAAATTTTCATGACTTTGTTAAAAATATTTGATATGATGAATCAATAAAGATAAAATAACGTTCGATGTACCATGATATTAGGCACAGTAACAGAAATGCGCGGAGGTTAACATGAGCCAAATACTTTCAAACAAAGAGCTGAAAGCGATGAACGCTTACTGGCGCGCGGCCAACTATCTTTCCATAGGACAGATATACCTCTACGACAACCCCCTGCTCAAGGAGCGGCTCAGGCTTGAGCATATCAAGCCACGGCTGCTCGGGCATTGGGGAACGACGCCGGGGCTCAATTTCATCTATCTGCATCTCAACCGCGTGATCAAGGAACATGATCTGAACGTCATCTTCATCACCGGGCCGGGGCACGGCGCCCCCGGCATTATAGCAAATACCTATCTTGAGGGAACATACAGCGAATTCTATCCGGACATCTCGCAGGACGAACCGGGCATGAAAAAGCTGTTCCGGCAGTTTTCCTTTCCCGGAGGCATACCCAGCCACACCGCTCCGGAAACGCCCGGCTCGATCCATGAGGGGGGCGAGCTCGGATATTCCCTGTCCCACGCGTTCGGGGCTGCGTTCGACAACCCGGACCTGATCGCAGTCTGCGTGGTGGGCGACGGCGAGGCGGAAACCGGGCCGCTTGCCGCCTCCTGGCATTCCAATAAATTCTTGAACCCGATCAGGGACGGCGCAGTGCTTCCTGTTTTGCACTTGAATGGATACAAGATAGCCAATCCCACCATATTGGCCAGAATCAGCCGTGAAGAGCTGGAAAGCCTGTTTTCCGGATACGGATACCAGCCCTATGTTGTCGAGGGGTCAGAGCCCGAGGCCATGCACCAGTTGATGGCTCTGACCCTCGATACGGTAATTTCCGGGATCAAGGATATCCAGAACAACGCGCGCTCCAAAGGTCTCGCCGAAAGGCCCCGGTGGCCGATCATCATTCTCATAACCCCTAAGGGTTGGACCTGTCCCCCGGAGGTCGACGGCCTGAAGCTGGAAGGCTCCTGGAGGTCGCACCAGGTCCCGATGACGGACATGGCTTCCAAGCCGAAACACGTGAGCCTGCTCGAATCGTGGATGAAAAGCTACGGACAGGAGGAGCTCTTTGACGCAAAAGGAAACCTTGTGCCGGAGGTGGCGGCGCTCGCGCCGAAAGGAGACCGGAGAATGGGCGCCAATCCTCACGCGAACGGCGGCCTGCTGCTGAAAGACCTGAAGATGCCCGATTTCCGGGAGTACGCGGTTGCCGTGCCTGGTCCCGGACGGACAACGGCAGAGGCAACCCGTGTGCTGGGAGGATTCCTCCGCGATATCATGAAGCTCAACCTTACCAACAGGAACTTCCGGGTGATGGGTCCTGACGAGACCTCGTCGAACCGGCTTGATTCAATCTTTGAAGCAACAGAGCGGACATGGCTCGGGGACATGAGGCCGGAGGACACCCACCTTTCGCCCGACGGCAGGGTGATGGAGATACTGAGCGAGCATACCTGCCAGGGATGGCTTGAGGGCTATATCCTGACCGGCAGGCACGGACTCTTTTCATCTTATGAGGCCTTCATACATATCGTGGACTCCATGTTCAACCAGCACGCGAAATGGCTCAAGGCCACGCGAAGCGATATTCCCTGGAGGCGGCCCATAGCCTCCCTGAACTATCTTCTCACCTCGCACGTATGGCGGCAGGACCATAACGGGTTCTCCCATCAAGACCCGGGCTTTATCGATCACGTGGTGAACAAAAAAGCGGACGTGGTGCGTGTCTATTTTCCGCCTGACGCAAACACCCTGTTGTCAGTAGCGGACCACTGTCTGAGGAGCCGCAACTATGTGAACGTGATAGTCGCGGGAAAACAGCCCGAGCCCCAGTGGCTCGATATGGATTCAGCGATTAAACACTGCACTGCGGGGATAGGTATCTGGGAATGGGCGAGCAGCGACCAGGGAGGGGAGCCGGACCTGGTCATGGCCTGCGCCGGCGACGTACCCACGCTCGAGACCCTGGCTGCTGTGGAGATTCTGCGCCGGCACGCTCCGGACGTAACGGTGAGGGTCATCAACGTGGTCGACCTCATGACCCTCCAGCCTGCCGAGGAGCATCCGCACGGACTGCCGGACGGAGAATTCGACGTCCTTTTCACCACCGACAAGCCGGTCATATTCGCCTACCACGGATACCCCTGGCTGATACACCGGCTCACCTACCGGAGGACGAATCACCACAACCTCCACGTGCGCGGATACAAGGAGGAGGGAACGACGACCACGCCGTTCGATATGACCGTACGCAACGATCTTGACCGCTTCCATCTGGTCGGCGCTGCCATAGACCGCGTGCCCAAGCTGGGATATAGGGCTGCATACCTGAAGCAGATGATCCGGGACAGGCTCATAGAGCATAAGGAATATATAACATCCCACGGCCAGGACATGCCCGAGATTATCGAGTGGACCTGGGGAAGGAACGATTGATCGGTGCAGATATGAAGCACAATAGTGAAAAAAACCCGCCCGGCCGCGTTATTCTTTGCATGAACGGGGGATCTTCATCATTCAAGTTCGCCCTGTACCGGATGGACGAGGGGTCAGAGCACCTGATTGCCGAGGGGATGCTCGACCGGATCGGCCTGAAGAGCGGCCGTCTCAGAATAGCAAACGCCGGGGGCGATGTTCTCAGACAAGAGGAATGCTTTGCGCAGGGACACCGGGACGCGGTTCTGATAAGCCTTGCCGCGTTCGAAACACTGCGGCTGCCCGTCCCGGACGCGGTAGGACACCGTCTGGTCCACGGCGGTCCGGATCACATTAATCCGGTCGTCATCGATCCGGGCATTATCGCGTCCCTGAAAAAGCTCATCCCTTTCGCTCCCCTGCACCTGCCGGGAGAGATCATGGGAATAGAGGCGGCGGCACAGCGGTATCCCGGCGTGCCCCAGGTGGCCTGTTTTGATACCGGTTTCCACCGCCGCATGCCCGAGCTTGCCCAGCGGTTCCCCCTTGCCCGCAATCTCTGGAACGAGGGGGTGCGGCGCTACGGGTTCCACGGAATCTCGTATGAATACATCGTGGAAAAGCTCGGAGCCGAAAAATCAGGCAGGATGATCATCGCGCACCTGGGCAACGGCGCGAGCATGGCTGCGGTGAGGGACGGCATGCCTCTGGACACCACCATGGGATTTTCACCCACCGGCGGATTTATGATGAGCTCGCGCAGCGGAGACCTTGATCCCGGTGTGCTCCTGTACCTGATGCAGGAGAAGGGGTATGACGCACCCATGATCGAGCGCCTGGTGAACCATGAGGCAGGGCTCCTGGGCGTTTCCGGCATAAGCCCGGACATGAAGACCCTTCTGGACAAAAGGGATGCCGAGCCGGACGCAGGCCTGGCTGTGGATATGTTCTGCTATCATCTGCGCAAGCAGATCGGCGCGCTGGCTGCAGTGCTCGGAGGCGTTGACACGCTCGTGTTTACCGGCGGCATCGGCGAAAGAGGGGCGCCGGTGCGCTCGTGCGTGTGCGCGGGCCTGGAGTATCTGGGTGTGCGCCTTGATGAAGGAATGAATGCACGCCATGCTGATACGATCTCCGCATCGGACAGCGCCTGTTCCGTCAGGATCGTCCCGGCGAAAGAGGATCTGGTGATCGCGCGGCATACAAGCCGGCTGATTTTGCAGAAAGCCGAGTCATGATTACCGGGTCTGGTGATAAGTGATAAATGAGTATATAAAGTTACAATATGAATTCCAGATAATGCTTCGACGCCTCCTCCGGCCTTTCAATCATGGGCACGTGTCCGCAGCTTTGCATAATGATGATTTTCGAATTCCGTATCCCCCTTTTGAGAACATAAGCGCCTGACACGTTGAGCACCCGGTCAGAGTCGCCCCAGAGAATGAGGGTCCTGGCGCGAATAAATCTCATTACCCTCTGCAGTTGATCGGGCGCTCCTACCTCGGTAAAAACTTTCGTATTGAACTTGCTGTTCTTCAGGGCCTTTTCCGCTAAATAGCTTTTAAGAGAACCGGGGATAAACGGCTTTTTGACGAATATGAAATCAAGAAGCTTGTCGTAATCCGAGATCGATTGTACGATAAGGGGGTTGTTCCCCTTTTTCAGCTCCTGGGAAAGCTCGCTCGGAAGGGGGCTTATGACGCCGCGGGACGCAAACAGCCCCAGGCTCAAGACTTCATTCGGATACAGAACAGCATAAACTCCGGCAATGTTTCCACCCATGGAATTTCCCGCCAGATGGAAATTCTTTAAGCCGATCTTCTGAACAAACCCGTGAACCCTTTTGACCTGGGAAAAGATATCGTATCTATCAGTCCATATTTTTGAGCTTTCGCCGAAACCGGGCAGATCAGGAGCTATGACATGGTGCTTCTTCGTGATATGTCTGGCGAACCGCGTCCAATTGTCCTTGTCGCCGCCGAACCCGTGAAGAAGCAGTACCGATTCCCCCTTCCCTCCTTCAAGATACACGATTTTATGATCGCCCACCTGAACCGATCTCTCGCTCAGGCCGGCCATGCTCCTTTCGATAAACCTGAAAAATGAGGCCAGGGAAGAGGAACAGGACAGGGAAAAGAGGAATAGGGTCATTCCTATGGGGACGATTATTTTTTTTCTTAAGCCGTTATGATGCATTTCAGTGATGCCTCCTTCAAGGATTGAAGTTTCGATATATACAAATATACAAAAATATCAATGATGAAAAATTTCATTTGTCAACTATAAAAAACTTAGCTGACGAGCCCCCCTCAGGGGTTAAGGGACCAGGGAGGATAAGGTCAAAAATAAAATTTTAATTTACAAGATTTAATATCCTGTTATCCCGGAGCAAACGCATGCTCGGATTCATCCAATCCATGATGAAAATAAGCAGAAGTCGGAATTCAGAATGATACGGATATCAAACAGCCGCTTTGTCGACGATCAGGGGAGGACGCTCATGGTGCGAGGCGTCAACCTCGGGGGAAGCTCGAAAGTCCCGGACGGGGCGACGCACCTGTGTGAAGAGTTTTTAAATTATAAATATGTCTCCTTTGTCGGAAGACCGTTCCCCCTGGAGGAGGCTGACGAACATTTCGAACGGCTTAAGCATTGGGGATTTACCTTTCTCCGGCTCCTCGTAACCTGGGAGGCAGTAGAACACGAGGGCCCGGGAATATATGACGAGGAATACCTCGATTATCTTCGGGCAATCGTCATCAGGGCGGGGGAATACGGGTTTACCGTGCTCATTGATCCCCATCAGGACGTATGGAGCAGGTGGACCGGCGGGGACGGCGCGCCCGCGTGGACGCTCGAGAAGATCGGATTCAACCTGCGCAGCGTAAGTGCAACCTGCGTACCCGCGACGAATCATTCCTCCACGGGCAGCTCTTCCGACATGATCTGGTTCACGAACGCCACCAAGCTCGCGACAGCCACCATGTTTACCCTGTTTTTCGGCGGCAACGATTTTGCGCCCCTGACGCTGGTCGAAGGGGTGCTGGTTCAGGACTTTCTACAGAACCGATACATCAACGCCATCAGGGAAGTGGCAAAGCGCCTTAAAGATATTCGTTGCGTGATCGGATATGAAGCCATGAACGAGCCGTACAGCGGATACATCGGATGCGAGGACATTGCCCGGCCGATGAGCGCCTTTAATTACATCGCATCACCCAGCCCTTTTCGCTCCATGCTCCTGGGCATGGGCATCTCTCAAAAAGCGGAGCTGTGGAAGCGTAAATTTTTCGGGTCAAAATTGGTGAATCACACAATCGCCGGCAGCGAGGGCTCCAGGGTCTGGCATGATGACTCCGGCTGCGTCTGGTGCCGCAACAAGGTATGGGACTTCGACAAAAAGGGAAAGCCGCGCATACTCAGGCCCCGGCATTTTGCGGATGTTAAAGGCAGGAGAGTCAATTTTTCGTCGGATTACCTGCTTCCTTTTGTGAAGCTCTTCGCCGACGGGATCCGGAAAGAAGCGCCGAATGCAATGATATTCTTTGAAGGCGAGCCTGCCGGAGACATCTTTGATCTGGACGCGGGAGAGCTCGAGAACAGCGTGTACGCCCCACACTGGTATGATGCCCTGTGCCTTGTTAAAAAAAGATATCTGAGTTTCATCGGCGTGGACATCGACCGTAAAAAGCTGGTAATCGGGAAAAACAGGGTGCGGAGGTCATTCGCCGAACAGCTGAGACGCTTCACTGCCCGGTCCCGTTCAAGGCTGGCCGGGAAGCCGGTCATTATCGGCGAGATAGGCATACCCTTTGATCTGCATCACCGCAACGCATACCGCACCGGCAATTTCTCCCGGCAGACTGCGGCCATGAACAGAAGCCTAGCCGCAGCCGAGGAGTCTCTTCTGGGATACGCACTATGGAACTACACCGCAGATAACGACAATACCCGCGGAGACCGCTGGAACAGAGAGGATCTGTCGATTTTCAGCCGCGATCAGCAGACCGACAAGAATAATCTAAACTCGGGCGGAAGAGCCCTGACGGCGGTTCTCCGCCCCTATCCGGTCGCCACCGCCGGAGAGCCGCTTTCCCTGTTCTTCGACATCAAGAGCAAAATTTTCCTGTACCGGTTCAGGCATGACCCGGGCCGCGACGGTCGGACGGAAATCTTTGTTCCGTCGTATCACTATGCGGAAGACTATGAGGTGATCGTATCCGACGGCAGCTATTATAAAGACGCGAGCACCCAGCGTCTCTACTACAGTCACGGCGCGATGCTTCGAGAGCATAGGATAAAAATCATGCCGCGTTCGTGACTGCTCGGCTGTTTGATTATTTCTCGCAGAGTCGCGTCCGGTTTTATTCCATCAAAATCCTAGCGTCTTTGCGATAATTTTCCCAATAGCTGAATAATAAGGATTTTTTTAATACGCAATTGGTTTATAAATTCGCGGTATTTTTTTCTGTCTTTCTCCCGCTTTTTATCGTAGTTGCCGAATTCATACCGGATAATATCCGACCTGATCTCTCCCTTGAATATCCGATACAGGGATATCCGGATTCCCTTCAGCATAAAGCCGAGGCGGCCTTCCTTAACGAAACGCCGCACGCTCACTCTCACGAATGTCGAATCGAGGAATTCCAGGGGTCGGAATCTGGATGCCCTCTTCACGAATTCGCAATCCTCGGCCAGGATCACGCTTTCGTCAAAACCGTTGATCCGTTCGAACAGCCTCCTGCTGACCAGTATGCAGAAGCCGAAGACCTCCGGATTAAACCTGCGCTCGAGGCGTATAATCGTGTATATGAGCCGGTGAATAAACCGGTCCGGCAACTGACTCGACAGCGGTTTGAATTCGCAGGACGCTATGTCATAATACTTATTCTCCATCTCCTGAAGGGCGTTTTCCAAAAAGTTCTTCGGCAGAATGATGTCGGCGTCAAGGAAGAAAAAAAATTCGCCGGTCGATGCCCTCGCGCCCGCGTTTCTTCCGGCAGCCGGAAGTCCTCCCCTCACCACCCGTGCGCCGTATTGCTGCGCAATGGGCACGGTTTTGTCTCCGGAGCCTGCGTCAGACACAATGATCTCGAAGTCCTGGAAGGTCTGTTTTCTCAGAGATTCCAGAAGCTGGGGAAGATATTTCTCCTCATTTAAAGCAGGTATTATGACGCTTATTTTCTTTGATTGGCAATCCATAGGTATAGAAGCTCCAATTTTTAAACTATTGTTTTTAAGAAAAAATTTTTCGTACAGGGTTACGGTCCTTTTCGTATAAAATAGCAGGGAACGGCCGCGACCGTTCCCTGCGGGGCGGGCGGCGGGACAATATTTTTATTTCACAAAAATTTCATCGAAAAATTTCTTCATCTCCTCCCACGATTTCTTGTCCGCTTCGGCATTATACGCCAGAGGCAGTTTGTACTTTTTGCCGATAGCCGTAGAGCCGGGATTGGTAAAACTATGTATCGCTCCCGGGTAGCTGATAAACTGGAAGTCGACACCGGCATCCGTCATCTCCTTCTTGAACGCCTCGATCTGCTCCGGGGTGACGAACTTGTCGTCTGCACCGTGCAGAACAAGAATCCTGGCTTTAACTTCACCCGGTTTTGCAGGCGAAACAGCGGCCAGGCTCCCGTGGAAGCTTACAACGCCCTTGAGCTCCGTGCCCTGGCGGGCCATATTCAGCGCCACGCCGCCGCCGAAGCAGTAACCGACGGCTGCGATGCGGTCGGGATCCACGCTGGCCTGCTTCTTGAGCAGTTCAAGGGCGGCTAAAAAACGCGCCTTCGCCGTATCAAAGTTTTTCATGACCTCAGATGAGAATTTCTTTGCAGTATCGGGATGGACCGCCGTCTTCCCCTTTCCATACATGTCCAGTGCAAGGGCCGTATAGCCGAGCTGCGCGAGCATACGGGCGCGCTTTTTGGCATAGTCGTTCAATCCCCACCATTCGTGCACTACCAGCACGCCCGGCCGTTTATCTTTTATCGAATCGTCATATGCAAGATAGCCATTCATCACCATTCCCTGCACACGGTACTGAACCGGCTTCCCCTTAACCTTTGCATGAAGAGAAGAGAATCCGGCCGCGTACATCACCAGCAGCATACCAGCCAGCCCCACGATCATGTTTTTCATACTATAAACCTCCTTTTAAAGAATTGAGCTAGATATTAGATACGCTTGCGAAATTCATCTCCCGAGAACGGAAAAGTTTAAGAAAAATTATTCAGGACGATAAATCCCTTTTTAGCTAAGTTAATAAGAAAACGGAAAAAAGGAAAATTAAAGTAGTCCCCCTCCCCTCAAGGAGGAGGGGTAAGAGGTATTAACAAAATTCGCCTAAATCGAATAAATTTGTATATATTGACTTTGCCCCTCGGAATAATTATTATATTATAAGCTTTTGGCTTGAATCTCAATGTGGAGTCATTTCTCGAGGAGGAAATCATGCTGAAACAATTGGCTAAATCGCCGCTCTTAATAAGAAGGCAAAGAAGAAAACCGGATAGAAGAGCCTCCGGCGGGAAAACCGTTTACTATGATCCTGCTACCGGAAAAGAGCTGGGCCGGGTTCGCAACACGGATCTCTCGACAATTCGCACCCTGATGGCTGATGCGCGCAAAGCCCAGACGGAATGGGCCTCCCTGCCGTTCAGGGAAAGGAAAAGGCATATCCTGAAAATCAGGGATTATATTGTCGAACACTCGGATGAGATCGCGCGGGTGATAAGCGAAAATTCGGGAAAGACCAGAATCGACGCGCTCGCAACCGAGGTGATACCTTCTGCTTTGGCCGCCGAATGGTATGCGAAAAATGCGGAAAAGTATCTGAAGCGCGAGAATCTTCCCTCGTCAAGCATACTATTTTCCAACAAACGGAACGTGATAGAGCGGCAGCCCCTCGGCGTGGTGGGCATAATCAGCCCGTGGAACTACCCTTTCTCCATACCCTTCGGCGAGATTATCATGGGCATCATGGCGGGAAACGCGATCATGGTAAAGGTTTCCGCCGCAACGACGATGGTCGGCCTGGAGATTGAAAAAATAATGAAGAAGGGGGACCTGCCTGACGGTCTCTTCCATCTCCTGATCGGATCGGGGGATGATATCGCGAGCGCGATGCTGGAAAACGGGATCGACAAGATCTTTTTCACCGGCTCAACCGCAACCGGCAGCAGGGTGATGCAAAAGGCGGCGCGGCATATTACGCCGGTATCCCTGGAGCTCGGCGGCAAGGACGCCATGATAGTCCTCAGCGACGCTGATCTTGAGCGCACGGCGAACGGAGCCGCCTGGGCCGGATACCAGAACGCCGGACAATCGTGCGGAGCGGTGGAGCGGCTCTACGTTCATGAATCGGTGTACGACCGGTTCATGGAGCTCTTGTCCGAAAAAACCAGGGCCCTCCGCTTCGGCAGGGACCGGGACTTTAACGTGGAGATGGGCTCGATGACTACCCGCGAGCAGTGGGAGACCGTGAACCGCCATGTCGAAAGCGCCTTGCGCAAGGGCGCCAGAATCGCCGCGCAGTCCGATAGGGGAAAAAAAGTGCGCGGCTCCTTTTATCCGCCGATACTGCTCGCGGACGTGGACCATTCCATGGAGATCATGCGGGAAGAGACCTTCGGTCCCGTCATTCCGGTGATGAAGTTCAAGACTGAAGAGGAGGCGGTACGGCTGGCCAACGATTCATCCATGGGCCTTACCGCTTCGATCTGGACAAGGAACGTCAAGCTGGCCAAAAAAATAGGGCTCCGGCTTCAGGCCGGGGTCATAACCATCAATGACCACCTCTATACCCATGGACAGCCGGAAACGCCGTGGGGAGGATGGAAAAATTCAGGCATCGGGTTTACCCACTCCAGGCTCGGGCTCATGGAGATGACCCGCGCCAAGCTGATAAACTGGGACATGCTCCCTTCCCGTCGCAACATCTGGTGGTTCCCCTACGACCGGAAAACCTATGAAGGGCTCAAGGCGGCGCTCAGGTTCGCATTTCCGAAGTCGGCGGGCGATATTGTTCTCGGCGGAATCAGGCTTATTGCCTTTATGACGAGGAAGATGTTTACGCGGTGGAAAACAAGATAAGTTGAAAATGAAGCATTGCGAAAAAAACAAATTGACTGTTATTCGATCGTCTTTTTAATATTTAAATTTCCAACATGAAATTTTTAAGAAAAAATCGATCCGCCGCCTTAGCTTCATTGATAATCAACACCGTGAGAACGCTGTCAATGGATGCGGTGCAGAAGGCCAACTCAGGGCATCCCGGCACGCCGATGGCCCTGGCTCCGGTCGCCTACGTGATCTGGAACGACTTTTTAAGATTTAATCCCGGCAATCCCGGCTGGCCCAACCGCGATCGTTTTGTCCTGTCCGTAGGGCACGCCTCAATGCTCCTCTATAGTATGCTTCATATTACCGGATACGATCTGTCGCTTGACGATATAAAGAGCTTCAGGCAGCTCCACAGCAAGTGCGCCGGCCATCCGGAATTCGGGCTCACACCCGGTGTGGAAGCCACCACCGGTCCCCTGGGCCAGGGCGACGGTACGTCGGTCGGGATGGCCATTGCGGAAAAGTGGCTCTCCCGCTATTTCAACCGGCCCGGCTTCGACATCATAGGCTACAGGATCTGCGCCATAACGAGCGACGGCAGCATGATGGAAGGAGTTTCCGGCGAAGCCGCGTCCCTGGCCGGCCACCTGGGCCTGTCCAATCTCGTCTGGATTTACGACAACAATCATATCAGCATCGAAGGGAGCACCGCTCTCACCTTCACCGAGGACGTTGCCGCGCGATTCCGCGCCTACAACTGGCGCGTGCAGCGCGTCAGGGACGCCAATGACCTAAGACTGCTGGGCACGGCATTGCAAAACGCGGCTCGCGAGAAGGAGCGTCCGTCGATCATCATCGTTGACAGCCACATAGCGTACGGAAGCCCGAACAAGCAGGACAGCGCTGCGGCCCACGGAGAGCCTTTGGGTGAAGACGAGGTGCGCGCGACGAAAATAAACTACGGCTGGGACCCGGACAAAAAATTCTTCGTGCCGGATGAGATAATGCAATACCGCGCCGAGGTGCTCAAACGCGGCGCCGCGCTCGAGCGGGAATGGCAAAAAAAATTCAGCGCGTACGCCGGACAATATCCTGAACTGGCGGAACAGTTCGTCCTGATGATGCACGGCAGGCTGCCCGATGGATGGGACGCCGGCCTGCCGGAATTTCCGGCGGACGGAAAGGGAATCTCGACCCGGGCGGCGAACGGCACGGTGCTGAACGCGGTTGCTCGAAAAGTCCCCTGGCTTGTGGGAGGGTCGGCCGACCTTGCCCCGTCGACGAGAACGCTCATCGACGGGGCTTTAAGCTTTCAAAAGGGAAGCTACGGCGGAAGGAACTTCCACTTCGGCATTCGCGAGCACGCCATGTCGGCGATAGCCAACGGGCTTTCCGTAAGCCGCCTGCGGCCGTATGCGTCGACCTTCCTGATATTCTCCGATTACCTGCGGCCTTCCCTCCGGTTCTCCGCCATCATGCGGCAGCCGGTCATCTATATCTTCACCCATGACAGCATCGGTCTGGGCGAAGACGGGCCCACGCACCAGCCCATTGAACACCTCGCCTCGCTGCGCGCCATCCCCCGGTTGCGGGTCGTTCGCCCGGCGGACGCAAATGAGACGAGCGTGCTGTGGAAATTCATCATGGAGCTGCGCGATCAGCCTGCCGCGCTTATTCTGACCAGGCAGAACATACCGGTTATAGACCGGAGCAACTATGCGCCGGCGACCGGCGCGCTTCGCGGAGCGTATGTCCTCGCCGACGGCGGCGGCCTCCCCGACGTCATACTTATCGGTACCGGGTCCGAGGTGCATCTCTGCATAGCAGCTTATGAAAAATTGTATGCAGAGGGGATACGGGCCCGGGTGGTAAGCATGCCGTGCTGGTCGCTGTTTGAGGACCAGGATGCAGAGTACCGGGAAGCGGTTCTGCCCCGATCGGTCCAGGCCCGGGTGGCGGTTGAAGCAGGAGCAATCCTGGGCTGGGAGCGGTATATCAACGCCGCCAGGGGAGGCGGCATCCTGGGACTCAAGGATTTCGGCGCATCGGCCCCCCTTGGCGACGTGCTCAAGGAATTCGGACTGACTGCGGAAAATCTCTATGCCCTGGCGAAGAAGAGCATGGAAACGGCAAAACAGAGGTATGAGGGTCGGGGTTAAAAAATTCATTACCGGTGTGGAGGTGGAGACAATGAAAATAGGCTTTATCGGGTTGGGCAGGATGGGAGGCAGCATGGTCGAGCGGCTGCTCCAGGGAGGCCATGAGGTCATAGCCTTTGACCGGGACGCGACAGCGATGAAGGCCGCCGAAAACAGGGGAGCTGTCGGAGCCCGGTCCATAAGCTCCCTGGTCCCGGCCCTTGCGCCTCCCCGCATTGTCTGGGTCATGGTCCCCGCCGGAACGATTACAACAGCCGTGACCAACGAGGCTTCCGAAAGCATGGAGCCCGGTGATATAATAATCGACGGGGGCAACTCCAATTACCGCGACACCCTGAAGCAGGCTGAAGCCTTGAAGCAAAAAGGGATACAGATGCTCGACGCCGGCACGAGCGGCGGCGTCTGGGGGCTCAAGGAGGGATACTGTCTCATGGTGGGAGGCGACAAAGCGGCCTATGAAACGGCGGAGCCGATTTTCAAGACCCTTGCGCCTGAAGGCGGATACGGCCGCATGGGTAAAAACGGCTCGGGCCATTTCGTCAAAATGGTGCACAACGGCATTGAATACGCCATGCTCCAGTCCTACGGCGAGGGGTTCGAGATACTGAAGGCCAAGAAGGAATTCAACCTTGACTTACTGCAGATCTCGCGGCTCTGGAACCGCGGCAGCGTAATCCGCTCATGGATCCTCGAGCTCTGCGGGCTCGCCTTCAGTAAAGATCCCGATCTTTCAGCGGTCAAGGGATACGTCGAGGACTCCGGCGAGGGGAGATGGACCGTTGCCGAGGCCATCACCGAAAATATACCGGCGCCGGTCATCACCCTCGCCCTTCTGCAGAGATTCGCATCGCGGCAGGAGGAGTCCTTCAGCGCAAAGCTCATCGCAGCGCTCAGGAATGAATTCGGCGGGCACGCGGTACGGGAGAAATAGGGAGATCCGCTTCCCATCGGACAAAATGCATAACACACGTGAGGAGTATAGCATGGATTCAACAGCTCCGGAAGCAGTCATCGACAGCAGATACGTGCGAGCCTGTGATCTTCACTTGGAAGAGCCGGAGTTACAGCCCTTCTGTCTTGTCATTTTCGGCGGCGTGGGGGACTTGAGCCAGAGAAAGCTCCTGCCTACGCTGAGCCATTTATTCGGGAACAGGGAGCTGGTTCAGAATTTTTCCATCCTGGGCGTCGGCAGACAGGAGCTGGATGATGCATCCTACCGCAACTTCATCCGCAAGGCCCTGGATAAGTACTCGGAAGAGCCCGTAGATAATGAGGCTTGGAACGGCTTCGCCGGACATGTTTATTATCACTCCATGGACGTACAGAAAGACCACGGATATGCAGCCCTGCGCAAAAAAATCAGCGGTATAACAATACCCGACGACGAAGGGAATAAAAACGTGATCTATTACATGGCAGTGCCTCCTCTGCTGACCCCGATAATAGTGAAAATGATGAAAACACACGGCCTGTCAGGAAATGCGTTCGCGGCCAAAATTCTTGTGGAAAAGCCGTTCGGCCGCGACCGGAGCTCAGCGGTCGAGCTGAACAGAATACTCTCCGACTCATTCAGCGACAGCCGGATATACAGAATCGACCACTACCTGGGAAAGGAAACGCTCCAGAACCTGATCTTCTTCCGCTTTTCAAATAACATCTTCGAGCCCCTCTGGAACCGGCGCTACATCGACAACGTTCAGATTACGGTGGCGGAATCCATCGGCATAGAGCACCGCGGCGCCTTTTACGAGCAGGCAGGGGTCGTCCGCGATATCGTGCAAAACCACATTATGCAGATCATCGCCCTGGTGGCCATGGAGCCGCCGGTGGGATTCAAAGCGGATTACGTGCGCGACGAGCGGGTCAAGGTGTTTCGCTCCTTCCGGCCCATGGATGATTCCTTCATCGATGAATATACGCTCCAGGGGCAGTACGGCGCCGGCATAGTTGCCGGCGAAGAGGCCATCGCCTACCGTGAAGAAAAAAATGTCGCCGGGGACT
This sequence comes from Spirochaetes bacterium RBG_16_49_21, assembly GCA_001829495.1. GTDB lineage: Bacteria > Spirochaetota > UBA4802 > UBA4802 > UBA5550 > RBG-16-49-21. Next base: position 141,562 of record MIBJ01000017.1, read on the forward strand.
CGGTCACCCCGACGTTTATCGCCGCTAAAATATACATTGACAACTGGCGGTGGGCCGAGGTCCCCTTTTACATCAGAACGGGCAAAAGGCTGGCGCAGAGGATAACGAATATCGTGGTGCAATTCAAGCAGCCTCCGCTGCGGCTCTTCGGCGGCTCCGGCGATCAGCTCTATCCCAATATACTCACCCTGACCATTCAGCCTGAAGAGGAGATATCGCTGAAAATGGGAATAAAATATCCGCACGAGAACAACAAGATATACCAGGCTGATATGAAATTCAACTACAATCAGAACTTCGGGACAAAACCACATCCTGCATATGAACGCCTCATCCTCGACTGTTTAAAAGGGGACCAGACCTTGTTTGCGCGGGAAGACGGGATTGATGCGACATGGGAGATGGTTGATCCTATGATCAAGCGGTGGGAAAACAATCCGAACAGGAATTTCCCGAACTATACGGCCGGCACCTGGGGGCCGGCAGAGTCGGACCGACTCCTGGAAAAGGAGGGGCGACGGTGGCACACCTCGTAGGGGGCCTGACCTCGGTTGAAGGAACTATAATGGCGAAAAAGTTGCTGATCTCCACTATTGACAAGCTTGCCGATTTTGCCGTAGCGTTCTGGATCGAGCGGTGCACCATGGCGCTGCAGCGAAAAAAATATTTTTCCGTTGCCCTTTCCGGCGGTTCAACCCCGGTACCTTTCTACCGAAAACTATCGGGCATCGCCGACCCTGCCCTGTGGCGGAATACCCACATCTTCCCGGTCGATGAGCGTTTCGTACCCTCCGGCCATCCCGATAATAATTTCCGCATGATCCAGGAAACCCTGACGGGCAAAGTCCCGATACCGGCGAGCAACCTGCACCCCGTCATTATTACGGGAACCCCCGAGGATTCAGCCCTGCTCTATGAAACAGAGATAAAGAGGTTTTTCAATCTTCCGGACGGGACTATGCCCCGCTTCAACCTGGTTCTTCTCGGTATAGGCGCCGAGGGCCATACCGCATCGATCTTTCCGGGAAGCCGGATCATCCGGGAGAAGAGCCGTCCCGTGGCTGTGGAATCTCTTGATGAAAAAAGGCACCCCCGGGTCACTCTGACGCTTCCGGCATTGAACAACGCGGAGCAAATACTCTTCCTGGCGACCGGGCAGGCTAAGGCGGGGGCGTTGAAAAAAATATTGGAGGAAAACGACGCGCACCTGCCGGCGTCATTGGTTGATTCCGGCACCGGCTCGGCTATATACCTTCTCGATCCCGGCGCCGCGTCCGGGCTTTCGCAAGAGACGGCGGCCAAGTATGGATTCTGAAACCGGGGATCATTCTCATATCACGAGCGGCCCGGGAGGCTGAATTGAAAAAAATCGTTATCCCTGCGATCATAGCGCACAACGCGCAGGAGCTCGACCGGATGGTGGACTCGGTAAAAGGGCTCGTTCCCCTGATCCAGCTCGACATCATGGACGGGGTTTTTGTGCAGAACAGATCGCTCGATTTCGATTTCGACCTCCATGAGGACCGGGCGCTCTTTGAGGCCCATTGCATGGTAGCCGAACCGGAACAATGGGTTAAGCGGATATGGCGGCAGGTGGGCACGATAATCGTTCATTTTGAAGCGTGCCGCGAACCGGGAAAAATTATCAGTCTAATAAAGAAAAAGGAACGGAGGGTCGGCATGGCCATAAATCCGGAAACCCCGGTTGAGGCGATCAGCTCCCTGCTCAAAGACCTCGACCAGGTGCTGGTCATGACCGTGGACCCCGGCTTCTATGGGAGTCCGTTCATTCCGGAGGCGGGCAGGAAAGTGGAGAAGCTGCGGAGCCTTATGCCGCAGATGGATATTGAAGTGGACGGCGGCATAACCCCCCGGACCATAGAGCTCGTGAACGATTCCGGAGCAAACAAATTTGTATCAGGCTCCTTCATCATGAGATCAGATGATATAAAGAGGGCCCTGTTGTCCTTGCAGGAAAAAATCGGGTTGTAAGCCCGTCAATACTATTACGGGAGGAAGTTTCATGAAAATATTCATAGACAGCGCAGATATCGATGAAATTAAACAGACGTATGAATGGGGGGTCGTTGACGGGATAACAACGAACCCGAGCCTTCTCAAACAGGCGGTGGAGCGAAGAGCGGCCGCCGGTGAAAAGACCGACATAAGAAAATATATTGAAAAAATTCTAATGACCGCCAAGGGAACGCCCGTGAGCCTGGAGGTAACGGAGCGGGAGTCCAAAAAAATGATAGAACAGGGAAGGCGGCTCTTCGATATGTTTAATCCCGTGGCGAAGAACGTGTATATAAAAATACCGGTCAATCCCTCGTTCAGTGAAGAGGATGATATCCATTTCCACGGCATTGAAGCCATCAGGACGCTCGCGAAAATGGGCATACCGATCAACTGCACCCTGATCTTCACGCCGGAGCAGGCTCTCCTTGCAGCCAAGGCGGGGGCAAAAATCCTCTCCCCCTTTGCCGGCAGGATCGACGATCATCTGCGCAAAAAAATGAACATCGATTTCAAGAAAACCGACTATTTTCCGGCGGATGGAATAATCGAAAAGGGAGCGCCGGTCGACGACAACGGCATCGTATCGGGCATAGATCTTGTGCGGAAATGCGTGCAGATCGTCGCCACGTACGGGCTCGGCTCAGAGGTTCTGGCGGCGTCGCTGCGGAACCCCCGCCAGGTCCGGGACGCCGCGCTTGCCGGGGCCCATATCGGGACCCTTCCCTTTGAGGTGATCAAGGACATGCTGAAGCATGGTAAGACCTATGAGGGTATGAAAAATTTCACCCGGGACATTGTTCAGGAATACGCTGATTTAAAATAAAATTGCCGCTGAGCCACTGAAGATGTATCTTGGAACAATAAGACCGTGGGGGGTGAGGTCAGGGGTGCTCTTAACTCTTAAATAGCTCGAGGAGATAATCAGATGACGGGCGAATCTGTTTTAAAAAACGATACGGCTCCGGAAATTTACGATGTGATCATTATCGGCGGAGGGCCCGCAGGTTTGAGCGCGGCCATCTACTCCTCCCGGGCGGGCTTAAGCACGCTCGTCATCGACAAGAGCCCGAACGCCGGAGCACTGGGCTCCGCGCACAAGATCGAAAATTATCCGGGAATGGCCACACCGGTCAGCGGAAGCGAGCTTCTGTCCCTGTTCCGCAAACAGGCCGAATCCTTTGGGACTTCGATTATAAAAGAACAGGTGATCGGAGTGAACTTCGAATCCGATCCGAAAGAGATATTTACCAATCAGGACACCTTCCGCGCAAAAGCCGTTATCATCGCGACCGGGTCAATGGGAAGGAATCCCTCACTGCCGGGTGAGGAAAAATTCCGGGGGCGCGGCGTGAGCTATTGCGCCACCTGCGACGCGCCGTTCTACAAACACCGCGAGGTCGCGGCAGCCGGAGAGCTTCCCGAAATCATCGAAGAGATAAATCAGATAGCGAAATTTGCAAAAAGGGTCTTTATTATCTCACGGAGCAAAAACCTGACCCGGGAACAGGAGGAGATTGTTACGCGGCACCCCCACGTCGAGCTGAAGCTGGGATGCAGCGTGAAGGAGATACGCGGTTCTGAAAACGTCACCGCCCTCCTCACGGCGGACCCTTCCGGGGCGCCGGAGGAGATACCGGTGGACGGTATATTCATCTATCTCCGCGGAAATCAACCGGTCGTGGATTTTCTTTACGGCGCGGTTGATATGACGGACGGATGCATTATGCTGAATGACCATGGCATGTCCACATCGGTAAAGGGGGTCTTCGCCGTCGGCGATGTCACGTGTAAAAAAATCAGGCAGGTTGTGGTCGCCGCTTCCGAGGGGTGTATCGCCGCCCTTTCGGCCGAACAGTATATCAACCAAAGGGAACGGGTTCGCTCCCAATGGTCGACGGGAAAGGCTTAAGGAGGAAAATATGGCTGAAAAAAAATACCCATATGTGATCGTCGGCGGCGGTCTCGCGGGAGTATCCGCCATAGAAGGGATCAGGGAGGCGGATAAGTCCGGCGCTATTCTATTAATCGGCAGTGAAAAGGATATGCCGTATGACCGGCCGCCCCTGTCGAAAAAGCTCTGGTTCGGCAAAAAGAAGATTGAAGAGATTTTTCTGCATGACCGGACTTTTTATAGCAACAATAATGTTGAATTGACGCTGGGGTCAACCGTAACGGGACTGGACAGGGCGAAAAAAATGCTCACGACCGGCAGCGGCGACACCCTCCTCTATTCAAAGCTTCTCCTCGCAACCGGCGGATTTCCCCGCAGATTGCAAATCCCCGGCGGCGATCTGGCTGAGATATGCTACTACCGTACCCTGGAAGACTATAAAAGAATCCGCGGCATGGCCGCTGAGGGGAAGACGGCACTGGTCGTCGGCGGAGGCTTCATCGGCTCCGAGATCGCGGCTGCGCTCAGCGTGAATAAACTGGACGTCACCATGATCTTTCCCGAGGATTATCTGGTCCAGAGAATATTCCCCGAGGGCCTGGGCAGATCAATCCAGAAAAAATACGCCGGACGCGGGATCTCCATACTGAATCAGGACGAGCCGGCCTCATTCGAAAAGAAGTCGGGCCGGATAACAACCAGAACGAAAAAAGGGAGGGAGATACAATCAGACATCGTCATAGCGGGGATAGGTATTATCCCGGCGCTGGAATTGGCCCGGCAGGGGGGGGTAAGCACGGACAATGGAATCCTCGTCGATGAATATCTTGCCGCATCCGACCCCGATATTTATGCGGCAGGCGACAACGCCAATTTTAACTATGCCGCCCTGGGACAGCGGATGCGCCTTGAGCACTGGGATAATTCCATTGCCCAGGGCAGGGCAGCGGGAAGGAACATGGCGGGAGCGGGTGTGAAGTTCGATTATATCCCCTATTTTTTCTCCGACCTTTTTGAATTCGGATACGAGGCGGCGGGGAATATCAATTCGCAGCTGGAGACTTTTTCGGATTGGAAAAAAGAGTATGATACCGGCGTCATATATTATCTGCAAGACGGCGCGGTCAAGGGCGTGATGCTCTGCAACGTATGGGAAAAAATCGACGCCGCGCGCGATCTGATCCGCAAACAAAAGAAGGTGAAACCCGGAGACCTCAAGGGTGCAATATCATTTTAGTAATCAAGGAGGAATTATGCTCGCCGAAATGAAGTGTACTCCGATAGATAAAGCCAAGCCGCCGATGCCTTTGACTGAAGCAAAAAAAATGTTGAGCGAAATATTGGGGTGGACACTCGTGAATTCAACGATAACGCGTGAATTCAAATTCAAGAATTTCATTGAAGCCATGCAGTTTGTCAATAAAGTCGCCGATCTGGCAAATAGTGAAGACCACCACCCTGACATTCATATCTCTTACAGCAAGGTCAGATTGGAGCTGTCGACACATGCGATCGGCGGGCTGTCGATGAATGATTTTATCGTAGCGGCGAAAATTAATCTCTTTAAACCCTGACCTCACCCCCCGGCCCCCTCTCCTATTAAGAAATGAAAAAAGGAGAGGGGGAGTCTAAGGATGAAGCTTAATGCTCCGCGCGGGTGAGGTCAGAAAAGGGTTATTCGCGCCTTTGCGACTTTGCGAAAATATAATATGAGGTGAACATGGAGGGTAAATCTTTAATCGGAAAAACTGCCCTGGTGACCGGTGCGGCCAAAAGGATCGGCCGGGCTATAGCCCTTGAGCTTGCCGCGCAGGGAGCGAATATCGCAGCCCATTACCGTCATTCAGCCGGGGAGGCCGAGGAATTGCGCCGGGAGATTGAATCCTATCAGGTAAACTGCTGGCTCGTCCAAGCTGATTTTGCCGTCCGGACCGAATATGAGAGCCTGGTGGACGCTGCATTAGACAAGGCCGGCGCATTGGACATCCTGGTCAACAGCGCTTCAATATTTCCCCCAAGCACGGTGCACGATTGCACCTGGGAGGATATGTCCGCCAGCATGCAGATCAATGCATGGGCTCCCTTTTATATCAGCCGCTCGTTCGCCCGTAAGGCAGGGAGGGGAGCCATCATTAATCTATTGGATGCGCGAATCGCGGGCCTTGACGCAAACCATGTCGCGTATCTTCTGAGCAAGCAGGCGCTGGAATCCTTTACGCGCCTGATGGCCTTGGAATTTTCCCCGGGTGTCAGAGTAAACGGGGTGGCGCCGGGAATAATTTTGCCGCCGCCGGCCACGGATGACCGCTCTATAAAGCAGATGATCCCCGCGGTGCCGCTGAAGCGGCAGGGGGACGTGCGCGAAATTGCGGATGCGGTTTTATTCCTGATAAAAAACGAGTATATCACCGGACAGGTGGTGTACGTAGACGGAGGCGGGCATCTTGCCGGCGCTAAGGAGCATGCCCATGGATAAAATCATGATAAAGGACCTGCTCGCACGATGCATTGTCGGCATCAATAGCGACGAGCGGCGCGACAAACAGGACGTAATCATCAATATAACCCTGTCAGCCGACCTTAAAAAGGCGTGCAAAACCGACAAATTCGAGGATACGGTCGATTACAGCATCATCAAAAAGAAAATACTGGAGATGGTTGAGAATTCCCGATTCTTTTTGATTGAGGCTTTGGCGGAACATATAGCAGCCGCCTGCCTTGATTTCAGCGGCGTGCAAGGCGCGCTGGTTTCGGTGGAGAAACCTTCAGCCCTTCGATTCGCCCGGAGCGTGGGCGTGGAAATCTACCGGGAAAGAGAGTAGCGCAATGCCGACCGCATACATCGGCGTGGGATCGAACATCCGGCCCGAGAAGAACATAAAAAAAGCCGTGGCGCTCCTTTCACGACATGCATTCATCACCGGGATTTCCACATTCTATCAGACCAAGCCGTTTGATCGGTGCGGTGATCCGCTCTACTATAACGGGGTTGTCAGAATCAAGACCGCAGCTCATCCGCTGGAGCTCAAGCACCATGTTTTAAGAAGCATCGAAAAAAAACTGGGAAGGCGAAGAACGTTTGATAAATCAGCCCCGCGGAGCATAGACCTTGATATTCTCGTGTATGACGAGGTGGTGATGAACGACGGGGAGTTATGCATCCCTGATCCCGCCATCCTTGAAAGGCCCTTTGTAGCCATGCCGCTGTATGAGCTGGCTGAAGAGCTGATCCTGCCCGGATGGAACCGGAGCATGCGCGAGATCGCGGAAAAATTGAAAGATGATGACCTGCGGCCAATGCCCGAATATACCAAACAACTAAGGAGGATTATCAGCAATGGATATCGTAAAAGTGGAACGCCTGATCAGGGAATTGTTGGTTGAGATCGGCGAGGACCCGGACAGAGAAGGATTATTAAAGACGCCCCGCCGGTTCGCCGAATCCATCGAATATTTGACCTCCGGGTACCATACCGACATCACGAAGGTGATCAACAAGGCCATTTTTACCCAGGCAACCCACAATATGGTGATCGTCAAGGACATCGAATTATACAGCCTGTGCGAGCACCATCTCCTCCCCTTTTTCGGCAGATGCCACATCGGTTATATATCAAAGGGAAAGATATTCGGAGCCAGCAAGCTCCCCCGGATCGTGAATATGTATGCACAGAGGCTGCAAACTCAGGAGCGGCTGACCGACCAGATTGCCTACGCCATCCATGATAGTATCGAAACCCACGGCGTCGGCGTTGTAATTGAAGCCAGGCATCTGTGCATGATGATGCGGGGAATAGAAAAGCAGAATTCGAAGATGATAACCTCATCCGTTCTGGGCGTTTTCCGGGAATCGCACACGACCAGGAACGAATTCTTATCTTTAGTTAATCAGAATGGATACGCGTAGTTTATAACCGCATTGATGATAGTGATGAGCGTCTGCGGATAAACCCCGATCCATACAAGGAGGAGGGTCATCACGCAGAGGGCGACGCCGGCTGCCGGAGAGGATGAGAATGCCGTACGCCCGGCATTCTGCCCTGCATCCGGCTCCGCGTACATGACTGCGACGATCCTCAAGTAATAGTAGATACTTATGGCGCTGTTTATGATCAGAATGATCACGAGGGCCCATAGTCGGGCCTTCATGCCGGCCGCGACCAGATAATATTTAGCCAGGAAGCCTGCGGTCAGGGGGATGCCCGCAAGCGAAAGGAGCGCAGCGGTCAAGGCTGCCGCGAGCCAGGGCCTTTGCCAGAAGAGCCCCCGGTAATCCTCTATGGAATCGGCGTCCCTCTCCCCGCCGGAGAGCGCGGCGACCACGCCGAAAGCCGCGAGCGTGGTGATGAAATAGGACACGAGATAGAAGGCCGCTGCCTCCACGGCCAGGTCGCCTCCGGCGATGAAGGCTACCAGCAGGTAGCCGAGATGGGCGATTGAAGAATAAGCGAGCACCCTTTTAACGTTCTCCTGCCTGAGGGCCAGCAGGTTCCCCGTAAACATTGAAGCAACCGCTATGGCGCTGAACAGAAACAGCAGCTTTTTGTACTGATGAGCCCCCATTATAAAAAAGAATCTTACCAGAAGGCTGAATACCGCCCCTTTGGACACGGTGGCGATATAGGCGGTGACCGGGGACGGAGCCCCCTCATACACGTCCGGAGTCCACATATGAAAAGGCACGATCGCCAGCTTGAAGCCGAAACCGACGAATAAAAGCCCGAAAGCGGCATAGAGAAGCGGAGTGGGCATGCCCTGTATCTGAAGTATTTCTGATATCCCCTTAAAATCCATTGTCCCGCATTCAGCGTAAAACAGGGCTATGCCGAAGAGTAAAAATGCCGATGAGGCTGCTGCGAGGATAAGATACTTCACCCCCGCTTCGATGCACCGGGTGAAACCGCGCAGATATGAAATCAGCACATACAGGGAAACGCTCAGTATCTCCAGGCCGAGAAAGAGCGGAATGAAGCTGTTCGCCGCCGCAAGAACAGAGGCGCCGAGCGTAGCCAGAATGAGCAGGATATAGAACTCCTGGCAATCATCCTTTCTTTCACGAACATAGCCGTACGACAGGAGAGCTACCACCAGGGATGCGGCCAGGAACAGTCCGATATAAAAAAGGGCGTACCCGTCCATGGATAACAGTGATCCGTCAGTACGGACAGGCTTGGGCGCAAAAAAAAGTGACGTAAAAGCGGCGATAAAGATCAAGACCGTGAGAGCTACCGTGAGCTTCAAATTGCGGTAAAACGATACCGTCAGGAGGAGCGGAACCACTGCTCCGCCGAGTATCAGAAGGGGAATCATTTCATGAAGCTCTACCAGCGTCACGGCAAACCTCGCATATCTTTTAACCCTCTCGGCCCCCTAAATCCCCGGAGGGGGACTTAAAAGCTTCTGACAAATGAGTGTTATGGCTGATAAACATATATCATTGTCTCCTTAGGAAGCCGATAGGCTGATTTGCAGGTAAACGTAAGCCCCCTTCTGGGGTCGCTCTCGTACCTCCTGTACTCCGCGACATTGGGACATCCTGTCCGGCAGGTTTTGGGGGGCATGAGCGCGTGAAATGCGGGTAGGAGTTAGCCTCCCGGAGATGCTCTGACCCCACCTGGGTCAGGCCGGTCTGTTCCCGAATCGCCTCAAGAGAGGCCTTGACCGTATTGAGCATCGGCTGAGGAAAGAGGCCGAGCCAGAGTATGACTGCCATCATGGCCCCCAGCAGGGACATCTCGCGCAGGGAGAGGTCCCCGACCTTGGCCGGAGTTTCGCCCCCGCCGTGGAAAATCGACTGTATGATCCATAAGCCGTACACGGCTGAGAAAACAAGCCCGAGCGAGGCGAGCACGGTTATCGGAAGATTGACCCGATACGCTCCGGCCAGTACCAGGAACTCAGCCACGAAATTCCCCAGTCCGGGGAGCCCTGTTGACGCCAGCGCAAAGAAGAGCGCCACGCCTCCCATGCGCGGCGCATCCCGCCAGTACCCGCCCATTGTTCCTATCTCGCGGGTGTGGAGCCGCTCCTGGAGCGCGCCGGCGAGAATAAAAAGGGCGCCGGTGCTTACCGCATGGCAGACCATCTGCATCACCGCGCCCTGGAGCGCGAGCTCGTTCGCAGCGAACGAGCCGACCATCACGAACCCCATGTGGCTCACGCTGGTGTAGGCGACGAGCCGCTTTAAATCGGCCTGGGCGAACGCGAGCTTTGCGCCGTAGATAATTCCGACAACCCCGATGCTCATGCCGATGTATCTGAAATCCAGACTGGCCTGGGGGAACAGGGGGATAACAAAGCGCAGAATGCCGTACGCTCCGGTCTTAAGCAGCAGGCCGGCCAGGATCACGCTCCCCGCGGTCGGGGCCTCGGTGTGCGCATCGGGCAGCCAGTTATGAAAGGGCACGGCCGGGAGCTTGACCATAAAGGCAATGAGAAAGCCGGCAGCCAGAAGCCGCGCTTCAGCGGGCTCAAGCGCCGTTTGTAAAAGGTTCAGGTAATCGAAGGTGTAAAACCCCGTGTTTCGGGCATTGATGAAATACAGTCCTAAAATGGCGATGAACATAAACAGGCCGCTTGCCTGGGTGAAGATGAAAAACTTCATGGCTGCATAGTTCCGGTTTTCATGGCCCCAGATTCCGATGAGCAGGTACATGGGCACGAGCATAAGCTCCCAGAAAAAGTAGAACAGGAACAGATCAACGGCGAGGAATACGCCCATGATCCCCGCGAGATTCCAGAGCAGATTAAAATGAAAGAACCCGGCCCGCTCCCGTATTTCGCTCCAGGAACAGAGGATCGCCGCGAGGCCGATGAAGGCGACGAGTCCTGCCATCACCAGGCTTAGTCCGTCCATGGCAAGATGAAAGTTTATCCCGAACTGGGGTATCCAGGGCAGATAGAACTCGGATATCCATGACTGGCCGGCGCAATTCAATCTCTCATACGTGCTTACCCATAGGAACAGAATCAGGACAAAATCCGCCGCCAGCGCCAAAAGCGACACGATCCGCGCCGCCATGGCGCTCCATCTGCCCAAAAGCCAGGCCAGCACGCCTCCGGCGATCAGAATTACTATGAGGAGCACCAATATCATAAAACCACCGCCAGACCGATCATGATGATTGCGCCTGCCGCAATACCGATTGCATACCAGCGCAGCATTCCGGACTGCGTCCAGCTCAGGCCCCGGTTGGCCGAAAGGCTTATGGCCGCTATCCCGCGGTTCACCATGTCGGCAACGTCATTCCGGTTCTTCCGGGCTGCAAAGATAAAAGGAAGGACGAACAATTTATCATAAAGCCAATCGAATCCCCATCCTGAGAAAAAGAAGCGCCGCAGCCGGGAGCCCCGTGCCGCGGGCGAAAAGCGCCGGCCGTTCGCCGGAATGGTCATATAAAAAAGATAGGCTGCGAGCAGCCCCAGCAGGGGGGCAAGCGCTGCCGGGATTTGAAGGGACAATTCAAGGCCGGCAAGCGATTCCCGGACCGGCAAAGCCTGAAAAACAGAACGGAGAAACCCGGAAAATATCCTGACATTTCCGAGCGTATCCGGAGTCTCAACGAAGCCGCCTGCAACAGAAAGGCACGCGAGCACCAGGAGGGGAAGATTCATCCTCCACCCGGGCACGCGATGAACGTCGGATTTCGGCTGCCCGAAAAAGGTGATGAATACCATGCGGAAGGTATAGAGCGCGGTTATGAAGGCCCCGGCCAGGCCCGCTGCCCAGAGCAACGGATTTCCGCTCCATCCAACGAAAGATCGCCAGAGGATCATCTCCTTGCTGTAGAATCCGGCACTCACCAGAGGAAGGGCCGAGAGTGAGGCCGCTCCGGCCATAAAGCTCCAGAATACAAGCGGCAGCTTCTTCCGCAATCCGCCCATCTTCGTCATATCGTGCTCGTCGTCAAGGGCGAGTATGACCGCGCCCGCGCCGAGGAACAGGAGAGCCTTGAAAAAGGCGTGCGTGACAAAATGGAATATCGCCGCGGACCATGCGCCCACGCCGAGCGCGAGGAACATGTAGCCGATCTGGCTAATGGTGGAATAGGCGAGCACCCTTTTGATGTCGGTCTGCGCAAGGGCGCTCAAACCCGCGACCAGGAGCGTTGCCGCGCCGATGACGGCCACGGCGTTCATCACGACCGGGGCCAGCTCAAAAAGGGCGTGCGTGCGGCCGATAAGGTACACCCCGGCCGTCACCATGGTGGCTGCATGGATGAGCGCGCTCACCGGCGTGGGACCGGCCATGGCGTCCGGGAGCCATGTCTGGAGGGGGAGCTGGGCTGACTTGCCCAGGGCGCCTCCCAGGAGGAGGGCAGCCGAGACAGCAGCAAGAGCCGATCCCCGGCTCCACTGTCCTGATGCCGCCGCCATAAGATCCTGCACATTCAGGGTGCCGAAGCTTTTAAGGAGGAGGAAGAGGCCGATTGCCATTGCGGTATCGCCGACGCGGGTCATGATGAAAGCCTTGCGCGCTGCCAGGCCGTTTTTCGGATCCCGGTACCAGAACCCGATCAGGAGGTAGCTGCACAGCCCCACGCCCTCCCATCCGAGATACAGGAGCAGGAGGTCGCCGGCGAGCACAAGGATGAGCATTGATCCGATGAACAGGTTCATATACGCGAAAAAACGGCTGTATCCCTCATCATCAGCCATGAATTCGACCGAATAGAGGTGGATAAGGAAGCCGACGAATGTGATAATCAGCACGAACACGATGGAAAGAGGATCAAGGTAGAATGATATCTGCGGAGCAAAACCGCCGACGCTCATCCAGGTCCAGAGCGTGAGGGTGTATGATGACCCGGCAGGCGGATTCACCATGAAGGCGGCCGCGAGCACGCTCGCCGCAGCAGCAGACAATCCCACTGACCCGGCGCCGATCCATGCAACAGCAGGCCGGGCGAGCCTGCGGCCGAAAAAGGCAAGCGTGAGAAAGCCGGCAAGCGGAAGAGCGGGGATGATCCACACGAGCTCCGTCATGTCATCCTCTCATCCGGGACGCTGCGTCGGTGTCGAGCGTTTTAAACTGGTGATACAGCTGGAGAATAAGCGCGAGCCCGATCGACACCTCGGCGGCGGCCATCGTTAATATGAATATGAACATGACCTGGCCGTCCGGCTGGCCCCAGCGCGCACCGGCCATGACGAAGGCGAGTCCTGCGGCGTTCAGCATGATCTCGACGGACATGAGCATGAACACGATATTGCGCCGGATGAGGACCCCGCATAATCCCAGGCAGAAAAGGATTGCGGCGAGTATGAGGCCGTGCTCCACCGGTATGGATATCATTCCGATCCTCCTTCAAGAAATCGATGATAGGCTTTCCGGGCCGTATGCCCGAGATGATAGGCGCCGATGATCCCGGCAATGAGCAGAAGCCCTGAAAGCTCCACGCCGAGAAGATAGGTGCTGAAAAGGGACACCCCGACCTCCTTGGCCTCTACCACGGAGGCAGTCAGGGGCGAACCGGATCTTTCATAGAGTATATAGATGAACTGACCCAGCAGGATCACTACCAGAGCCGAGGGCGCAAGCCAGACCCGGAGGGTCAGCATCTCCCTTTCGGATTTAACCGCCTCCCTGCCCAGGTTGAGCATCATGATGACGAATATGAACAGCACCATGATCGCTCCCGCGTAGATGATGACCTCGAGGGCAGCGGCGAAGGGGGCGCCCATGATGAAAAAGACGACCGCCACCGACAGGAGCGATACGATCAGATAGAGAAGCGCGTGCACCGCGTTCAGCCTTGTTATCACCATGAGAGTGGCGAAGACCGCTACGCCGGATGTGATAAAGAACATGATGTCCATGGCTCTTATCCTGTTAAGTCGAAATTCACTCATACTCCCCCTCCCTCGATGGGAGGGGGTGGGGGGAGGGTGCCGCGTCTTGTCCCTCACCCCCTCCTAACCTCCCCCATCAAGGGGGAGGGAGGTCACGGCAAAAGGCTCTTCACGTCCACCGGGGGCTCTTCGTTCTCGCCTTCACCCTTGCCCTTGCCCGTGATCGCGAGGCCGGCGACCTTGTAAAAGTTGAACCCCTTATATTTTCCCTCCCCGTCCACGAGGAGATGCTCCTTCTCGTACACGAGATTGCGGCGGTCATACTCGCTCATCTCAAAGTCGGGAATGAGCTGAATGGCGTAGGTCGGGCACGCCTCCTCGCAATAGCCGCAGAAAATGCAGCGTGAGAAATTGATACGGAAGAACTCCGGGTATCGTCTCCCGTCCGCGCTCTCAGCAGCCTGTAGTGCGATGCAGTCCACGGGACAGGCTGCTGCACACAGGTAGCAGGCTACGCAGCGCTCGCCGCCGTCCGGATCCCTGGTAAGGATGATCCGCCCCCTCCACCGGGCCGGCAGGACCGGCTTCTCCTCCGGGTACTGGAGCGTCACCTTTTTTCGGAAAAGGTGGATGAAAACGAGGAACATGCTTCTCAGTATGCTGAACATTTAGTTACCTTTGCATCTAATTCTGCCAGACCAGCACGACCGCTCCAGTCACAAACAGATTCAACAGCGCCAGGGGGAGCAGGACCTTCCATCCATAACCCATGAGCTGGTCATACCGCGGCCGCGGCAAAGAGCCTCTCATGAGAATGAATACGATTATAAAGAAAAAGGTCTTTATCAGGAACCACGCTATCGGCGGCAGGAAAGCGGGACCGAGCCAGCCGCCGAAAAAGAAGACCACGATAAGCGAGGATATGAGCGTGACCCCCAGGTACTCGCCCAGGAAGAACATGCCGAACTTCATGCTTGAAAACTCTGAATGGTACCCTGCCACGAGCTCGCTCTCCGCCTCGGGCAGATCAAAAGGAATCCTGCGGGCCTCAGCCACGCCGGCTATAAAGAATATTGCAAAGCCCAGAAACTGGGGCACGCAGAACCAGAGATGCTCCTGCGCCTCCACTATCTTCTTCAAGTTGAATGAATCCGCCATAATCACGACCCCCATGAGGGATATTCCCATAAACACCTCGTAGGTGATCATCTGGGCCGCGCCCCTGAGCGCTCCCAGGAGCGAATACTTGTTGTTTGACGCCCAGCCGCCGAGAACGATGCTGTAAACCCCGAGCGAGGACATGGCCAGAAAGAAGAGGAGCCCCACGTCAAGATCGGCGGCGCAGATCCCGGGCGCAAACGAAATAACGGCAAAGCTCATCAGGACCGAGGCGACCACGAACACCGGCGCGATGACGAACACCGCCCGGTCGCTGAACGGCGGAACCCAATCCTCCTTGAAGAAGAGCTTGATGATATCCGCGACGACCTGGAAAACGCCGAACGGGCCGACCCGGTTGGGCCCGTACCGCTCCTGAAAAAAAGCAAGGAGCCGACGCTCGAACCAGACGAGAAACGCCGCGCACGATATGACCGCTGCCAGCACGCCGGCTATCACGACAAGGCCCATGACTGTCATCATCCGCCCTCCGTGATCGCGCCCCATGCGGGCAGATTCATGAATTCAACTCCGGGCATGCCTGCCGGGTAACCGGCCACACCCTCCGGGATGCCGGGATCGATCTTCACCGCCAGGCTCGCTCCGGCGTCGGCTACTGCCACGCGCACCAGGGATCCATTCCCCGCGCCTATCCGCTTCGCATCCGACTCATTCATCAAAAGAAGATTCCCGGGAATACGCCCGGCAATCGAGGGGGAAAGTACGCTCAGCTCCTCGCTGCCGAAGATGCGGAAGTAGGGGACAAGGAGATACTCTCTCCCCCCGGGTGTGGGGGTAACAGGCGCCGGTTTGAAATATTCAAAATTTTTATGAGACGATCCGACCATTCTTATGCCGGGATCGCCTCCGCGAAGGGGGCCGCCGATCTCGGCCTGGAACTTGTTGAGCGCATGGACCGAGTTCCACCCGGCCGACCAGTAGAACGGGATGAGGGAAGGAGGCGGCCCGCTGCGAAAGCCTTCCATGGAAAATGTAAGGGGCGAATCGAAATCGAGCGCGGGCTTGTGCTCATGGATATCCTCATGCGCCTTCATCGCGGTCCTGCCGCTGTAGCGGTGCGGCTGGCGGGGAACCCTCTGGCCGTATATCCTGAACTCAGCCGGAGGGGCGATTTCTCTCATCCCCTGCAATTCGGGCTCCTCCGCGCACAACCCGGCGATTATATCGTCAATAGTGGTCCATTGCCCGGCATCCCCGATCCCGGCGTATTCCATAATCTCCGCAAGCATTCGCCATCCCGGCCGGCAGTCTTCCTCCGGGTCCATGACGCGGTAAAACCTCTGGCCGCGGCCTTCGTTGTTGACGAGCGTTCCGTCCGCCTCGGCAAAGGGTGCTGTGGGAAGTATGATCTCAGCCTTTGCCGCTGTTGCCGTGTCGATGAAATCGAGCACGATGACGTGCCTGCATTGCTCCCGGAATCGGTCGACGCGCTTCTTTTCAGAGCGCCGGTACAGGTCATTTTCAAGAATAATGGCCGCCCTTACCTCCCCCTTCTCGGCCCTCTGAAAAGCCTGATCAAGGGGCTTGCCGGAAAGGAGGCCGAGTCCGAAGCTGTTGCTTTCGGGAAGCGCAAGGAAGAGCCCTGCTCTCGGATTGACTGCGGCAAGCGCGGCTGCTATATTGGCGGCAGCCTCCATCACCGGCCCGCTCAGGCACCCTGCTCCGGACACGACAAGCGGGGCCGAGGCTTCCGTGAGCTCGCGGGCGATCTCCTCCGCCAGTTTCGCGACCGCTTGCTCCAATCCGGAAACGGCCGGAAGGTTTTCGTTTACCGCATGGGCGACCGCCTGCCCGAGGCGCGCGATCTGCGTCGGCGAGCCGCGAAAGATCCGGGTCGCCGCATCGTCCAGCCTGGTGGGCAAGAGGGATGCCACAAACAGGGGACCCGGCTCTTCATCTTTAATGACGCACAGGGAACCGTTGTCCCATTCGGGGATCCTGTTTTTTTTCAGGGACGCCGCCGCCCTGTTCTTCACCGACTGGCGCAGCGCCAGGGCCAGCATGGGCGCGGTGTTGGTCACGTCCTCGCCGAGCACAAACACCGCGTCCGCCTTTTCAGTCTCCCTGAGCGAGGGAAAGGAGGCGCACCCGCTCTTCATGATCCGGATGGACAAGGCCGTCAGTTCCTCTTCAGCAGCGGACATGCCGGAATAGAAGTTGTCGGGCCCCACGAGCCTGCGAAGGGCGAAGTTTGATTCAACCGAGGCGCGCGGAGACCCGATCCCGATTACCCGCCCCCCCGCTATTATTTCCTTGATGGAGCGCAGAATGATTTTTTTGTCGGCAGGCTCCATGGCGCCGGAGGCGCTGTTCCGCTTCGCCGCTCTGCGGATTCTTTTCGCACTGCTTAAAAATTCATAGCCGAACCGCCCCCGGTCGCAGAGGAAATAGCCGTTCACTGCGCCGTTATACCGGCTCAGTATCCTCCGGACGCTCCCGTATCGCTCGGCCACCAGGGTATTGCAGCCGAGGCCGCAGTGCACGCACACCGAGGCTGCGCTCTGGAGGTCCCATTTTCTGGTGTAGTGCTTTTTCAGGGTTTTGTCCGTGAACACGCCGGTCGGGCAGACCTCCGCCAGGTTCCCGCTGAACTCCGACTCCAGGGTACCGTGATCGTGCCTTCCGAAATATACATGATCATGGGCCGAGAAAACCTCGAGGTCGCGGCCTCCGGCGTAATCGCGGTAGAATCGCACGCACCGGTAGCACTGTATGCAGCGGTTCATCTCATGGTTGATAAAGGGGCCGAGCTCCTGATTAGCGTACGTGCGCTTCTTAAAGCGGTATCGGCGGTACGCATGGCCGGCCATCACGGTCATGTCTTGGAGATGGCATTCACCCCCCTCGTCGCACACCGGACAATCGTGGGGATGGTTGGCCATAAGCCATTCGATTATGGAGGCGCGGAACTCCCTCACCTCCGGATCGTCGATTGATATCCGGAGTCCCCCTGCGACCTGCTCCATGCACGACATCACTATCTGACCCCGGGTATCGCTTTCGTCCCGGTATTTTTTCACCGCGCACTGGCGGCACGCGCCCACCGAACCCAGGGCCGGATGCCAGCAGAAGTAGGGGATATTGAATCCGAGGGACAAGCATGCATTCAAAAGATTCTTTCCTTCAGGCGCCTGGTACGGCTTGTTTTCTATATAAATTATTGCCATAACTTATCTCCAGGGGCAGGACGGAGCGCTTATATGCCGGTCGAAGTCATCCCTGAAAAATTTTAGTCCGCTGCCAAGCGGCTCCATGGCTCCGGGAGCCAGGGCGCAAAAGGTACGGCCGGGAGCAAGCAGCCGCACATGGAATTCAAGTATCCCGATATCCTCCCGCGTGCCCCGGCCCTCCTCTATGGCCGCCAGGGTCTTCTCCACCCAGGCAAGGCCCTCCCGGCAGGGCGTGCACCAGCCGCACGATTCGCGGCTGAAAAACTTCTGTAAATTATGGATGAAGCCGACCGGGCAGGTCCGGTCATCCAGCACGATGATGGTGCCGGTGCCCATGCGACTCCCGGCCTTAGCCACTGATTCAAAATCCATGTTCACGTCCAGGTGCTCCTCGAGCAGAAAATCGGTCGAGGCCCCGCCCGGCAGAAGGCCCTTCAATTTGAAGCCGCCCATCATTCCGCCTGCGTGCTCCTCCAGTATTTCCCGAATGCTCGTGCCCATGGGCAGCTCCCAGCAACCCGGGTTCTTCACCTTGCCGGAGACCCCGTAGAGCTTCGTCCCTCCTTCCCCCGTGCGGCTCAGTCCCTTGAAGTACTCCGCTCCTTTAAGAACGATGTGCGGCACGCAGCAGAGGGTCTCGATATTGTTCACCACCGTCGGTTTGCCCCAGAGCCCCGCGGTCTGGGGATAGGGCGGCTTCCACCGCGGCACGGCGCGCCTCCCTTCAAGGGCGTTGATGAGCCCGGTCTCCTCGCCGCACATATATCTCCCCGCGCTCACGTGAAGCTTCATATCCAGATTGAAGCCGCTGCCCAGAATATTTCCGCCCAGATAGCCGGCCGCAAAGGCTTCAGCCAGGGCCCGGGTCAGAGCCGCGCACGCCTCTCTATATTCTTCCCTGATAAAGATAAAGGCAACAGAGGCTTGAATCGCGAACGCCGCTATGATCATTCCCTCAATCAGCTGATGGGGGTTCCCTTCAAGCAGATACCGGTCCTTGAACGTGCCCGGCTCCATCTCGTCCCCGTTCGCCACAAGATATTTCGGCTCCGGTGCATCCGTGCCCATGGGCACGAAGCTCCATTTCGCTCCGGTCGGGAACCCGGCTCCCCCCCGTCCCCGCAAGCCGGATCTCTTCACTTCTTCAGCGACGCCGGCAGGGTCCATCTGCTTAAGCGCCTTTTTTAACGCCGCGTATCCCCCCCGCCGTTCATACTCCGTTAAGCGGGGAGGCCCTTCACCCGGCCGGATATCTCCTGTCAGCGGTCGCTCTGCCATACATCCTTACTCATATCTGCCGAGTATCGCGTCTAACTGCGCCGGCGTCAAACCGGTATGCAGGTCGTCGTCGATCATTATTGCCGGCGCCCGGTCGCAGACCCCCAGGCATGCGTTGGGCACCAGGGTAAAACGCCCGTCCCTGGTCGTTTCCCCCGGAGCTATGCCGAGCTTTTCAGAAAGCCGCCTTTTCAGATCCTCCTCGCCCATCACCCAGCAGGTCACGCTGTCGCAGATGAGGATGCGGTGCCTTCCAACCGGCTTTCGGAATATCAGGTTGTAGAAGGTGGCCACGCTGTCGAGCTCGCCGGGGGGCACGCCGAGATGCGCGGACAGCTCATACAAAACGTCATCGGAAATCCAGCCGCGGCGCCTCTGCACGATCTTCAGAGCCTCGATCATGCCGGCGCGCGTGTTGTGGCAGCGGGCCCGGTCCTCGTCGATCTCCCTCATCTCAATCTCTTCAAGCAATTCCCTTCCCCCTCCTTTAGCGATCGATATCCGCGAGCACGTAGTCGACGCTCGCTATTATGGCCAGAAGGTCGGCGACCGAGTGGCCCCGCGATATATACGGAATCATCTGCGCGTGCGGGAATGACGGGGTCCTGATTCTTGCCCGGTACGCGGACACATCGTTGTCGCTGATGAGATAATAGCCGTTGCTCCCCCGTACGGCCTCGATTCCGTGAAAACATTCCCCGTGCGGAATCACCGGGCCCCAGGTCACGGACAGAAAATGGGTTATGAGGGTCTCGATGTCCTGCATGGTCTTTTCCTTGCGCGGCGGCGTGGCGAGCGGGTGATCGGATTTATAATCCCCCGGCGGCATATTGTCCAGGCACTGTTTGATTATCCGCACGCTCTGCCGCATCTCCTCGACGCGCACCACGCTCCGGTCGTAGCAGTCGCCGTTTCGTCCGACGGGGATGTCGAAATCGAACCGGTCATAGCCTGAATACGGCCTCTTTTTCCTGAAATCCCATTCCATGCCGCAGGCCCGAAGCCCGGGTCCGGTGACGCCCCACTCAACAGCCTCCTCGCGGGTATAGCACCCTATGCCGATGCACCGCGCCTTTATGATCCGGTTCTTCATCACGAGGGAATCGTATTCGTTCAATCTTTTCGGGAAGGAATCGACGAACTCCCGCACGAGCCCGTCCCACCCGTTCGGAAGATCCTGTGCCACGCCGCCGATGCGGAACCAGTTCGGGTGCATGCGGTCGCCGCAGATCGCGGAAACGATGTCGAAAACGCGCTCCCGGTCGATAAAGGTATAAAATACCGGCGACATCTGCCCGAGGTCCTGGCCGAATGTGCCGAGCCAGAGGAGATGGTTGGCGAGCCGGAAAAACTCGCACAGCATCACCCGGATCACCTGGGCACGCTCCGGAACCCGGATGCCGGCGAGCTTCTCCACCGTGAGCAGGTACGCGAGATTATTCATCACCCCTCCCAGGTAATCGACCCGGTCGGTATACGGAATGAAGGTGTGCCAGCTCTGCCGCTCCGCCATCTTCTCCGCGCCCCGGTGATGATAGCCGATGTCCAGCACCGCGTCAACGATCTCCTCGCCGTGAAGCTGGAGGATGATCCGGATAATGCCGTGCGTGCCCGGGTGCTGGGGCCCGAGATTCAGGAACATGAAATCGGTCTGGTCGCTCTGCCGCGCCATGCCGTACTCTTCCGGATTAAACTGCAACAGGGCCTGCTCCTCGTTCTGTTTCTCCTCGGGGAGCTCGAATATTCCCATCTCCGTGGCCCTGGCCGGATGCTCCTTGCGCAGGGGATGTCCCTTCCATGAGCGCGGCATGAGTATGCGCTGCAGATGGGGATGGCCGTCGAAGGCGACGCCGAACATGTCGAAGACCTCACGCTCATACCAGTTCGCGGATTCCCAGACCCCGGTCAGGGTCGGCGCCGAAGGCCTGTCCCCCTTTAACGGCACCTTGATCCTGATATCCTCGTTCCGGTCAAAGGAGAGGAGATGATAGACGAGGGTAAAATCGCTGTCGGGCTGCCCTTCTCTTCTTTGACGCGAACGCTCGTCAACGGCGGTAAGATCATAGAGCATCCGGTACGGCTTGGCTACGCCTGTTTTAAGATAGTGCAAGACCTCAACCGCCTTCTCCTTGCCAACCCAGAGTGTAGGTATCTCGTCCGCAGTCGATTGGAGCGTGAACGGCGGTTCGCCGAAACGGGCAAAAAGTTCATTCGCTACCGTGGTATGTTCGACAGCCGCTGTCATGTCTTATATTTCATCAGGGGAACGGAAATCCCCCATCCTGGTTCTTTCAGCCTTTTTCAGATCCCTCATGCACGGATTCTCCGGTTTTACAATGCCCTGGTCTCCCACAATCCATGACAGGGGTCTTTTTTCCCTGCCTATCGATTTATGAAGAAGGGTAATTCCCTCCAAAAGGGCGTCGGGCCGCGGCGGACATCCGGGAACATATACGTCAACGGGAAGAAAGGTATCAACCCCCTGAACCACGCTGTAGATATCGTACATGCCGCCGGAGTTGGCGCAGGAGCCCATTGATATCACCCACCGCGGCTCCATCATCTGCTCGTACAGCCGCTTTATCACCGGCGCCATCTTGATGAAGACCGTACCCGCGATCACCATAAGGTCCGCCTCCCGCGGCGTTCCGCGGATCACCTCCGCACCGAACCGGGCGATATCGTAGCGGCTCGTGAGGGCCGTGGCCATCTCGACGAAACAGCACGAAAGCCCGAAGCCGAACGGCCACACGGAATTCTTCCTCCCCCATTGCACCAGATCGTTCAGCCGGGCGAGGAGAAACGGCTGAGGATGGCCGTTACCACTGGAATCATGCCCGCTCCGTGAAGCCCTGCGCTGATTCCCCGCGTCCGGCTTTATAATCATCGTATTATATCCCCTTGGCTTTTCTGATCGATTTTAAAATCTCCCTGCCGCTTACGGCGTAGTCAAAAGCGCCGATCCTCCACTCATAAACGAGCACGGAAAGAAGAAACGCGAGGAAAACGAGAATAACGGCGAACCCGCCCCATCCGGTCTCCCGGACGGATATCGCCCATGATACCAAAAAAACGGTCTCGAGATCGAAGATGACGAAAAACATGGCTATGACGTAAAACTGCGCAGAGAAGCGGAGCCGGGCGCTCCCCGTGGAAAGTATCCCGGATTCGTACGGCTCGCCGGTCGCCGGCTCTCGATGGCGCCCGCCGAGCAGGTATGACAGAATAATCATGCCGGCCACAAGGATCACGACCGTGGTGGAATATATGAGAAGATAGAACAGACTTAAATTGTAATCGCTCAAATTACAACGTCCTCTGAATATTTATTTTCAGGCCTGCATAAATCAAAAAGATAGAAAGATAAACTATAAAATATGAGCCGCAAGTCAATAAAAAAACTCAAAATCTCCAAGTCCCCCCCTGACCTCCCCTGTAGAGACGCAGTGCACTGCGTCTCTACAGGGGAGGTCAGGGGAGGAAGCCGCACCATTAAAAATTGCATCTCCGCCTATTTTGAATAGTCAAACAGAAAAAACTTCACTATTTTAACTTAATGGAGTACATTCCTATGTTAGTCGGCATTCCAAAAGAAACTTTTCCCGGCGAGCGACGGGTGGCGCTTGTTCCGTCGCTGGTTCCGGAACTGGCCAAAAAAGGGATCGGAACCGTGATAGAGGCGGGCGCCGGCGATCCGGCCGGCTTCCCCGACAGCGCGTACGCGGAAAAGGGAGCGCGGATAGCGACTAACCGGGAGAAGGTGTTCCTCTCCGCGGAGGTTCTCCTCCAGGTAAGGGCAATGGGAGCAAACCCCCGGGAGGGGCTCAAGGACCTGCCTCTTCTCAATGAGGGCACGGTCGTGATCGGCTTACTTGAGCCGCTGGCGGCAGGGGATATTCTGTCCCGCTATGCCGAAGCCGGCGTCACCTCTTTCGCCCTTGAGCTCATCCCCCGCATAACGCGTGCGCAGTCCATGGACGCGCTCTCCTCACAGGCAACCATCGCCGGCTACAAGGCCGCCCTGATCGCGGCGAGCACACTGCCCCGGATGTTCCCCCTGCTGATGACCGCGGCCGGCACGGTAACCGCCGCCCGCGTGTTCGTGATCGGCGCAGGCGTGGCAGGTCTTCAGGCCATCGCAACCTCTCATAGGCTCGGCGCCGTCGTGCAGGCATACGACGTCCGCCCCTCTGTTAAAGACCAGGTACAGAGCGTCGGCGCCAAGTTCGCGGAGCTTCCCCTTGAGCCGGGTGACGCTGAGGACGGGGGTGGATACGCACGGGCGATGGGCGAGGAATTCTACCGGCGCCAGGCGGAGATGATGGGACGGATCGTGTCCGCAAGCGATGTCGTCATATCAACGGCGACGGTGCCGGGGAAAAAGGCCCCGATCCTCATCACCGCGGACATGGTAAAAGCCATGGCTCCCGGGTCCGTGATCATGGACCTGGCTGCGGAGAGGGGGGGAAACTGCGAGCTCACCAGGCCCGGCGAAACGATCGTGGAGCACGGGGTCACGGTGATGGGACCGGTCAATCTGCCGTCGGCCGTCCCGTATCACGCAAGCCAGATGTATGCGAAGAATATCTCCGCGTTTCTCATTCATCTGCTCAAGGACGGGAAGATCGATACGAATGCTGACGATCAGATCATCGCAGAGAGCATGATTACCGCCGGCGGCCGGATTGTAAACAGCCGCGTCAGAGAAGCGCTGAAGGCGGCGCAGACATGACCTCACCCCCGGCCCCTCTCCAAATTGGAGAGGGGGGCTTAAAACTATAAGCTTAATCACCCCCCTTCTTTTATTGAGGAGAAGGGGGGAAGGGGGGATGAGGTCAGGGGATGATGAGATAGAAAAGACAATAGAGATGCGCTTTTAATGAATAGGAGGAAGGGAACCATGAATATAGATTTCATCACGCTCGCGTTTGTGCTCGTGCTCGCGACCTTTGTCGGGCTTGAGGTCGTAAAAAACGTGTCGCGCCTGCTCCATACCCCGCTCATGTCGCTCACCAACGCCATCTCGGCCATCGCCGCGGTCGGCTCCATCATCATCGCCGGAGAGCAGATCACCACCCTGAGCACGATTCTGGGCACGGTGGCCCTCGCCGCCTCCATGACGAACATCGTGAGCGGCTTCCTGTTAACGGAGCGAATGCTCAAGATGTTCAAGAAGCGGGAGAGTAAGAAAAAATGACGACGCAGGCCGCCATTCATCTCATCTACCTCATTTCTACGGCCTTTTTCATATTGTCGCTCAAGTGGATGAGCCATCCCGCCACCGCCCGGCGCAGCGTCCCGGTCGGAGCCCTGGCGATGATCCTTGCGATCGGCGGCACCCTCCTCTATCCGGAGATCGTGGGGTATCAATGGGTCATTACCGCCATTATCATAGGCGCCGTTCTCGGAGTGCCGCTTGCCCTGGTGCCTCTCACCGCAGTGCCGCAGCGGACCGCCCTCTCCCACGCGTTCGGCGGACTCGCCGCAGGGCTCGTGGGCACGGCAAAATACTATCTCTGGCTCGGGGAGCACGGACTTACCCCTTTCAGGACCGGCGCCATCGTGGCTGAGATCATCCTCGGCTTTCTCACCTTTACCGGGAGCCTCATGGCCGCCGGCAAGCTCCAGGAGATCATCCCGACGCGTCCCCTGACCTACCGCGGCCAGAACGCCGTAAATCTGGCCCTGTTCGCCGGAGCGGTGGCCATAAGCGTACTGCTCGTCGCCAACCCGGAGCACTCCCATTATTTCCCGGTGATAATCGGACTCTCCCTCCTTTTCGGCGTTCTCATAATTATTCCGGTGGGAGGGGCGGACATGCCCACGGTCATATCGCTGCTGAATTCCTACGCAGGGCTCTCGGCCGTGGCCATGGGGTTCGTGCTGGAAAACAAGCTCCTGATTGCGGCGGGCGCGCTTGACGGCGCGTCAGGCCTTATCCTCTCGGTCATCATGTCCCGGGCGATGAACCGCTCGTTCCGCAACATCATGTTCGGCGCATTCGGGAAGATCCAGTCTTCCGCCGCCGAGGCGGAAGGGAAAAGCGTAAAGAGCGCCTCAGCCGAAGAGGGAGCGCAGATACTCGTGACGGCGCAGTCCGTGATCGTAGTTCCCGGCTACGGCATGGCGGTAGCCCAGGCCCAGCACGGCGTGCGCGACCTCTACAACGAGCTTACCAAGCGCGGGATCGACGTGAAGTTCGCGATCCACCCGGTCGCCGGCAGAATGCCCGGCCACATGAACGTCCTGCTTGCTGAAGCGGAGATACCGTACGACCGCCTCTTCGAAATGGACGCCGTTAACCCCGATTTTCCCCAGACCGACGTGTCTCTGGTCATCGGAGCGAATGACGTCGTCAATCCTGCGGCGCACCACGACACCAGCAGCCCGATTTTCGGCATGCCGATACTTGACGCCGGCAAGGCGAAGAGCGTGCTCGTGATCAAGCGCTCCATGAATCCCGGATTCGCGGGGATCGAGAACGAGCTCTTCTACCAGGACAACACGCTCATGCTCTTCGGGGACGCAAAGACGATGATCGCGGAACTTGTGCGGGAGCTCGCGAAAGAAAAATAAGATCCGGAGCGAAGGATTGCGGCCCGCGGTCAGGGAACGCTTTTTCGATACTGCGCAATCTGCCGCGAGATGGCGACAAGGTTGCCCTCCTCGTCCCACAATTCCCCGTCCTCCTCCAGTAAGCCGCAGGTGATGAACCGGGTGCGAAAAATACCCTTCAGCCATCTCGTGGCCGGGATCTTCCTCACGTTTACGGACATCTCTATGGTCGGCACCCAGGCGACCATGCCCTGGGAGGCGAATACGGCAGGCGGGAATGAGTCCGCGAGTAAAAATATCGAGATCAGGTCGAAGGGGCGGTCGTCCCTGAACCTGATCCAACCCTTGTGCTCGGACTTGTCCGACAATTTCCCAAAAAACCATCCGGCGCATTCAGGATCCAGCCGTATATCCAGATTGTCCAGCAGGGTTAAATTCGGAATCTTCGGGGAGGTGACGCATGCCTCCAACGGAGCGACAAGGGGCGCCGCCGTCTCGTAGCGCTCGAGCACGCACTCGATCTTTTCATCCGCGAAGGTTCCGAAGCTGCGAATTTTTTCCCTGCCGTCCTGGATCAGGCTGGCCTGCAGCCGGTTGAACTGGGTCGATCGGGTGATCATCTCAACGTGCAGATCCGCCTCCCCGATCACCGTCCGGGACAGGTAATTCGCGGTCACGATCGGCGTAGATCTCTTATCGCTGGCGAGCGCCATCGCGTTTGCAACGATCGCCATCAGGTACCCCCCGTTGGGGATTCCGTTGACCGACCAGTTATCCTGGACAAACCCTTTGTAGCGTAACGGCTCCGCTTCGGTCAAAGAAACGTCCTGATCGAAAAGATGCATGACCGGGCCCGGATGTGTCATGGCCTACCCTGCATGAAAAAATAAACCCCGACAATAACGGCGACTACGATCACCAGCGCAACAATAATCATTCCGGATGAAATCTTTTTTCTCTGCGATGTTTTTTTCCATGTCCACGGCGAAGCCGATACTTTTGTGGGCGCGTCAGGATTCGCTATCGGAAGCTTGCAATAAGGACATTCTTTGGCCATCTCAAAAACCATGCGACCGCAGTGAATGCATTTTACTTTAGCCATGTTAAACCTCTCCATTAATATTTTTTTAGGATAAATATATATAAGGAAACTCCTTAAAACATTTTAAGTACGTTTCCTTTGGGGCACTTTTATTGAATCTTACACCTTCCCGGAATACCTATCTCGGCTCAGGCATAACCTTTTATTATAATACCGAAATGCCGTCCAATCAATATCTATATTACTTTTCATCGTCAGCCATCGCTGACCTTCTTAAGCCGTGATTTTATGAACAAAAAATAACACTGTTATCTTATGTTACAAGCAAAAATATATTTGACTTATATGAATAACTTATATAAGGCAAGTTATTAACTATAAAAATTTCTTCCTAGGTAAATAATATGGCAGAAGATATTTTTAAAAAAATGATCCGGAATTATATTCTCTATGGCTCATACGGAATTTTCTTGTCAGTTGGCACTTTATTTATCACACTTTTTATCGCATACCCCATGGTTTCCGATGCCCGGCTCCTCTTATGCATAGGAATCCTGTCTCTATTAAGCTACTTTTCCACATTTGCAAGATACATCAACAATGTAGCGAAAATAGTCAACCTCATACGCAAATTAAAAGAACCCGGCAATTATATAAAATTGAAAGATCGATTCCGAATAGTGGCCAGCCGATCCCTCTATAGAACCTTCCTCACCCTGATAATAACACTGATCCTCTTTTTCATTATCATATATTTTTTTTGGGGATATAAAAACATCTACTATCATTTCAATATATTCTTTATCTGCTTCTTTCTAATGCTCCACCTCTCTTATAATACCAATACAACGTGGTTCATACGGAACTATCCCCTGGGCAGGTTTGGAGTACCCATCGGAGTACAGAATTTAAGAAGCAAGATTATCTCTCGCATCTTGCCGGTTGTTCTCCTGGCTACAGTGTCCATTTCATGCATGATATATCTGGTGAACGGCAAAATCATCAAGGAGGAAATCGATAGCGGCATACTACCCAACCTGGAGCTTATGTGTGGAAATGCGAACCTGGCTCAAGACTTCTCGCAGATTCCTTCCATTCCCATCATCAAAAAATACAGGGGCGCTATTTTTATCCTGAAAGATAACGGCGAGATCGTATATAGTAATTCTAAAGAAACTCTATCAGGAAGAATCCAGGACGCGATACAGCGGGGTGACCAGCCTGAATACCTGTATAAAAAAACAAAAGACTATTTCGATGCGATCAAGGAACAAAATACCGGCAGATTCGAGGGTGTTTACCAGAACAACCATGCGGTATTCTTCATCGGCAAAATCGCTCAGTCTGATAATTACGCCCTGCTCGTATTCGACGAGCTGATCCTCTACAAGACCTTCTATTTGAGCATATTCATTGAAACCGCCATTCTGTTCATAATAAATTTTCTCATCTGGTTCGTCGTGAACAGGAGACTGCTCAAGATCTCCCGTCCCATGGATGAGGTTATTCCAGCCATAACAAGCGCCTCAAAAGGAGATCTCACACAGACGATCAATCTCATAAAATCGCGAGATGTTATCGAGGATTTCACCAGATACTTTAAGACCTTTATCGACAATGTCCGGAACTTTATGAAAAACGCCGGGGAACTCTCGGAAAGGCTCATGGGACTATCGGAATCAATTGCCAGGATAGGGAATTATATCAAAAAGTCCTCCTCATCCCACGCTGAGCTTTTGCTTAAATCGACAGACGTCGTTAAGGACATATCCACGTCGTTCTCCAGTATTACAAATGATTCGGAGATGCACAATAAAAATATTTCCAATCTACAAAACATGATCGACAAACTCAACGCCTCGATGAACGAAGTTTCAGGCAATGCGAACAGCGTGGTGAACTCGATGAAGCTTGTAGTGGGAAGCGCTGAAAACGGCTCCGGTCTCGTCGACAACACGTTTGAAGGCATGCAGAATATCGAGAAGTTTTACAGCGGCATGCTCAACGTAATAGAGATAATTTCCGACATCTCTGAGAAGGTGAACCTCCTCTCGTTGAACGCGTCGATCGAAGCGGCGCGGGCCGGGGACTACGGAAGAGGCTTTGCCGTCGTGGCGGATGAGATATCCAAACTGGCGGACAACACGAGCTCGAGCGTCAAGGAGATAACGAGCCTCATCAATGAAGGCGATATCGAGGTTAAAAGAGACAAGGAAATGGTAGCGGACATGAGAAGCTCCTTCGGCCTGATCATGAAGAACATTGAAGCGACCGGCGTTATGATCGAAGGCTTCATCGACATGATACAGGCAAGGGTGCAGGACATTCAAAACATTAAAAAGGACATATCGGCGATCAGCGTTTTTTACAACGAACTCAACCAGTCGACCGGCGTGCAGAACAAAAACGCCCTCATGGTTTCAGAAACCATCGACCAGGTTAACTCCGGCGCGCGGGATTTTGTCGAAAGATCTGAAACCCTGGCAGATTCCTCAGAGGAACTGAAGAAAATGGCTGCCTCGCTGACGGAAACATTGAAAATATTCAAGATTTCATAATAAGTTCGAGGAGAGGGCCCTCTTCTCCTCGCAAATTAATAACTTGCTTCACCTTCAAATTATGATTAATTTAATATATAAAACGCCATGCTGTATGAAATTGAAAATGTATCGCAAAAAGAGGAGCACATCTTCAGACGATGGTTCCAGGACGACTACTTTGACCTGATCGTCTGGTACGATAAAAAGAGCGAAGGCATAGCGGGATTCCAGCTCTGTTATAATAAATTGTCCGATGAGCACGCCCTGACCTGGCATACTGCAAAGGGATTCAGCCACAATAGAATCGACGACTACCCGGGGATTTTTCACCACCCGGTTACCCCTATCCTGGTTCCGGACGGATATTTTCCCCATGACGAGCTTCTGGACCGGTTCAGGCAAAACAGCACCGCTATCGATGAAGATATCTCCCGATTGGTTATTGAGAAGATTAGTGAATACAATAACGCCTTGAGTACGGCTATGAAATGACCCGCCTCGCTAATGCGTCATTCCATCAAGTTAAAGATATAATATCCGTAACCGTTGGGCGTGAGAAGATACGGCAGCTCGCCGATCGCCGGGAAAATGGTGGCGCCTATAATTTCAATCGGCGTATAGCCGCGTAACGACTGCAGGTTTATCTCCACCGGTTGGGACGAAGCGGACAGATTGAATACGCAGAGCAGTTTGACGTCTTCATGCTCGATCAGATACACCAGTATCTTTTTATTGTCCGGATAAATAAAGTTAAGGGAGCCTCTGCCGAACGCGGGAAAGGTTTTTCGTATAAAAAGAAAATGCTTGAGCCAATTCAGCAGCGAGCTCTTGTTATTTTTGTCCTCTTCGACGTTGATCGAGTTGAAGTTGTACACCGGATCGGTTATCACGGGCGCGTACAGCCGGGAGGGCTGGGCCTCGGAAAAACCGGCGTTCTTATTGTCGTTCCAATGCATGGGAGTGCGGACGCCGTTTCTGTCCCCCAGAAAGATGTTGTCCCCCATGCCTATCTCGTCGCCGTAATATATGACCGGGGTCCCCGGCAGCGTAAACAGGATCGCGTTGAGCAACTCTATTTTTTTCCGATCATTGCCGAGGAGGGGAGCGAGACGCCTTCTGATGCCTTTATTCAGCCGCATCTGTTTGTCTTCCGCGTAGACGTGAAACATATAGTCGCGCTCCTCGTCCGTGACCAGTTCCAGCGTCATCTCATCGTGGTTGCGGAGAAACATGGCCCACTGACACGATTCCGGAATTTTCGGCAGCCGCTTCATGATATCAACGATGGGACCATGGTGCTCCTGTCTCAGCGCCATGAAAAGCCGCGGCATCAGGGGAAAGTTGAAGGCCATGTGGAACTCATCGCCCTCCCCGAAATACCGGACGAGGTCCTCCGGCCACTGGTTCGCCTCCGCGAGGAGCAGCGCGCCGGGATACTCCCGGTCGATGATGCTCCGTATCTCCTTTATGAACGCGTGCGTCTCCGGCAGGTTTTCGCATGACGTGCCCTCCCCCTCGTACAGATAAGGAACGGCGTCCACGCGGAATCCGTCAAGGCCCATGTCCAGCCAATACCTGATCACCCGGATCATTTCCTCGCGTACTTTAGGATTTTCATAATTCAGATCGGGCTGGTGATAAAAAAACCGATGCCAGTAGTACAATCCGTTCTCCTTGCAGTACGTCCAGTTCGAGGTTTCCAGATCGGAAAATATGATCCGCGCATCTTTGTATTTCTCCGGAGTATCGGACCATACATAAAAATCGAAGTAGGCCGAACCGGGGCCTTTTTTCGCCTCCCGGAACCACCGGTGCTGATCCGAGGTATGATTGAGCACCAGCTCGCCGATTACCTTCAATCCCCGGCCGTGGGCTTGATACAGCAAGCTTCGGAAGTCTTCGATAGTACCGTATTCGGGACTTACGCCGTAATAATCGGTTATATCATATCCGTCATCCTTCCCCGGTGAGGGATAGATGGGCATCAGCCAGATGCAGTCAACGCCGAGATCCACAAGGTAGTCGAGCCGCGAAATCAATCCCCAAAAATCACCCCTGCCGTCTTTATTGCCGTCCTGGAAGCCGCGCACGTACAGCTCATAGATGACGGCGTTTTTATACCACGGAGTTTCTTGTTTGCTTTTTTCTTCCATACGCTGCCGCGCTATGTCTCGACCAATTTTTTCAACAGGCTCCTCGCCGAAGCCACGTCAGCGACATGGTACCGGGCTTTGGAAGATCCTCTTCCGACCTTTATGGAATAGCCGCGTTCGGGGATCGCGGCGAAGAGATCCTCATCGGTCGCATCGTCGCCCATACCGAGTATGAAATCGTAGTCCTTTAAAGACAGAAGATACGATGTGATTTTAGCTTTGCTGACCTCAAGGCTTTTTATTTCCAGCACTCTGTTCCCCTCAAGGATACCGAGATTGCGGTTGGCGACCATATTGAGCAGGTTCCCTTTCAGCTCCATCGCGCGCATCGACGCGAGCTCGACGTCCGAGCGGCGATAATCCCAGGCAAGCGAGAAATCCTTTTCCTCGATGAACGCCCCCGGCGTGCGGTCGCAATACAGCTCGAGAAGCGGTCTGATTTCATCCTTCCACCGCGTATCGGGCGTTGCCGAGGGCTTCCACCCGCCGGCGCCGCTTTTTAACCAGGCGCCGTGCTCCGCTATCAATATGAGCGGCAGTTCACCGAAATGCCGCTCGAGGAATTCGCGCCTTCTCCCGCTTATTATCACCACATCGCTCTCCTCTTTTTCAGCAAGAGACGCCAGCATTTTAAAAAGATCATTGTCGGGAACGGCTTTTTCCGGCCGCTCGTCAAATTGCACCAGCGTCCCGTCGTAATCCAGGAGTAACAGACGCGCTGCGCCTGACTGGTAGCCGTTTACGATCAGGGCCATCTCATTCTTATTGATCATTTTTTGAGCCGGCGTTTCATTGATTTTCGGCATGGACAGCTTTAAAAATTAACTCGATATTGTCCGCATACACATAACAAGAATACTATCGGATGAAAGAACAAGTCAAGTAGCAGTTGGCACCACGGGGTAGGTATTTTATAAATTAATGTCATTTTCCAAGAAAAGCTCTCAAAAAATATAAGAAAAAAATCTTTAACATAGCTTATTTTAAGGGAACATCTAAGCGCTGCTTTTTTCATCTTAGAAATAAAAAGAGGTTCTTGCTTGACAACAGATACCCTGCGTGATCCCCGATGCGCGGTTATTTCTTCGGAGGAGGCTTATTTATGGGGATCATAACATTAATCATTCTCGGACTGGTTGTGTTCTTTGGGGTGAAATATCTGAAAAACAGAGAGACGGGAGAAACCCCGCTTGACATCCTGAAGGCGCGCTGCGCAAAGGGCGAGATATCCAGAGAAAGCTTCGACAGCATGAAAAAAGAGCTTTGATTCTTCAAAAACTTGAATTTAAGCTTCTTAAAGGTTACCTTTGTAATAATCATAGCGCAGCGAAGCTGCAAACAAATGCGATTAGCCGCTGATTTTCGCGGATGTACGCAGATAATGATAAGTAAAAATCATGAAATCTGCGCAAATCCGCGTGCGTCCATGGCTAAAAATTTGAAATTCTATGAAACTTTAATTGTATAGTTTCTTAGAAGTTGCAAAAATTTTATAATATGAAAGGAACAAAACCATGAACGAAAGCCGCGCGGATTTGAAAATGACCGAGAAAGATCCGGTGTGCGGAATGGATGTGTCAGTCGATTCCCAACACCGATACAAACACGACGGAAAGCACTATTATTTCTGCTGCGAGCATTGCCTGCGTAAATTCAGGGAAAATCCGCAGCAGTATTTAACCAAAGGAGCCGCTCAACAAGGTGTAAGGATTGAAGGGGGGATGACTAAGAATGCGGTGTACACCTGCCCCATGCATCCGGAAATCAGACAGCCCTCGGCCGGCGATTGCCCGAAGTGTGGCATGGCGTTGGAGCCGTCCGGCGTTCCCTTTTTTGCAGCTAAAACCG
>MIBJ01000018.1 GCA_001829495.1 Spirochaetes bacterium RBG_16_49_21
TTTCTTTTTGATATATCCAACATATTTCAATATCCCTCTACTTTCTAACATAGTAAACCCCGGAGGGGGACTTAAAAGATTGCTTTACAAACAAGCCTTCATTGTTTAGATGAATAGTTATGAATGTAAAAATTAGATCTTTCCAGTATATTCTTGATTTTTATTGTAATGAAAAATGCCTGCTATCGAAATTGATATTGATACTCATAAATTGTGACAGGATTATGACAAATATCTAAAGTCCCTCTCCGGGGGATTTAGGGGGCTTACACTTATAAGCGTTGAATTAGAATAAGGGAAAGAGAAACTATGGCGGTAAAATATCCGAACGCGAAGCAGTTTAAGCTGGAACTTGACCGGAACAGGCTCGCGCCCCGGTATCTTTTCCTCGGGGAAGAAGAGGGGGAAAAGGACAAATACATCAGCCGGATCATCGGCATGGCCCTGCCTGACGCAGGCGAGCGCGCCAACGCCACCGCCCGGTTCCATATCGAAAACGACGAGTTCGTGAGCGCCGCTGACTTTGCGTTCTCCCCGGCAATGTTTTCATCTCGTAGAGTTTGCGTCATGTACAATATCGACCGGATACAGTTTAACAAAAACCGCGTGATTTTTCACGATCTGATTCTCAATATGCCGGACTCGACCCTGCTTATCATGACCTCCCTGGAGCACAAGCCTCCCGTCTTTATGGACGGCGACCTGCTCGCCGCTTTCACGGTCATCCAGTTCTGGAGATATTACGACAGCGACATCTATAATTACATCGTCATGAGTTTCAAGCGGCTGGGGCTCGTGCTCGATGACCGTGCGGTCGAGCTGCTGATCGAGCGCACGGGAAATGATATCAAAAAAATAGACGATGCCATTGATATGGTGCGATTTTCCGGGGAAACCGGGATCATCACAGCGGACACGATCCAAAACTGCGTCGACGATCTCAGAGACGCCTCGATTTTTGAATTCATAGATTCGCTCTTCAAGCGGGAGAAAAAATCCATTGACCTTCTTAAAAAAATAGTTGAGGATGGGAATCCGGACTTGAAAATACTCTACATGATTTTACGCCAGGCGGAGATGATAGAACACTACTATTCCCTCATCGAGGGAGGGGTGAATGCTGAAGAGGCGGTCAGGAAGGCCGGGGTCTACAGCAAAAACAGGGAGAACTTCTGGCATTATACCGGCATCTTTCCGCGCAGCAGGCTTATGAAGATATTTCCGCTCATCAGCAGCGCTGATTATCAATTGAAAAGCGGGGCGAGACCCGGAATGCTGACGGCGAATCCCGTCTTTAATCTGGTGGCGAGCATCCTGTTTGAAATCTAGCATCTCGGCTCCGGATCGCGGCGAACGTCCGGCCGCTCACCCTTATGATAGTGGAGGAGTTATCATGAAACTAAAAGAAAAATCCATCGCGTTCCTTGCATTCATCAAACCTCATCTGTTACGATTGTTTTATCTGGGATTCATCCTCTCTTTCCTGCTCCCGTATGTCGACGTCAGAGGCTGTTCCAATAAAAAGATGCAATACCTTCATGGGTATGATCTGCTGAACAGCGATCAGGGCATCATGTACTATGTCACAATCGGCATTTTTGCAGCTTTTTTCATCCTCTCGTTCATAAAAAGAGATTACAGCAGAAGCTTCAGGGCTTTTGGCTCAATCTGGAAGGCCCTGTGCGCGGGCTTTTCCGGCCTGGTCATCCTGTTTATGCCCCGGCTGCAGTTTCTTTTTGACGAGGTGTTTTACCGATCCGGATTTGGCCTTGGGCTTGCCTGCGCGGCAGCTGTCTTTGCCGACGGCGGCACTATCTCGCTGAAAGAGCTTGCTGCATTATGGAATGAAAGGCCCGCCGGGCCTGCGGAAGGATTTTCCCCCGCATTGCGGTACTATCATTATGGCGTGATTGTTCTGTCGATTCTCATGATCCCGGTTTATTTTTTCCTGATGCGCAAGGACATTATCTTCGCAATGCTGATTTTCCTGCTGCAGTCTGCTCCCTTGGCAGTGTCGCAGTTTATCGTTCTCGAGGGGGTGAGGCGGGGAGAGAAGTGGACCAGGATATGGGCGGTCGCGGTTTCTTTCATTGTCGTTGCTGCGCTTGCCCTGATAGTCATGGGGTTTATGTAATTTATATCCGGTATCCCACATTGAAGTGAAACAGGAACTGATTCGACTCGCTGCCGCGCATGAGCGTGGCCTCAATGGGGCCGATCAGGGAATTGTAGCTGATCGTGATCCCGTATCCGTATACCAGGTCGTTTTGCAGATGCTCGTATCTCGGTATTATAAAATCATAAACCTTATCAAATACCAGGTTCCTTTTCCTGAATAGATCTTCAAATCTGTTTTTAACCCTGCCCACGCTTCCGCGCAGGATCAGGAATATATCCTTCCAGACCTCGATCTGCAATCCGACATCGCCGATAAGCATCTGCTTGCCGGTTATCTGTACGAAGTTCAGGCCGGTGAAGGGGAAGCAGATGCTTGTATAGGCGTACAGGCCGCCCATATAATTCTCATAGATAAAGGGGATGCTGTTTCTATAAATTGACAGGCCGGTCAGTATGTTATAATAGAGGTAATACGGCTCGTGCGCGTTGATGAAGCCTCCGGTGACCCCAAGATGCAGGGAAGCCAGCTTCGGATAGAGCGGGATGTATCCTTTTATCTTCACGGTATATTTTAAAAAAAACGGGAATTGATCGGGGTTGCTCAACATGGTCAGATTGCTCGTGACGTATTTTGCCTCTCCGTAAAGTTGTACTCCGGATCCGGGATACAGGGTGTCGTCCAGGTTGTCGAGCATGAGGTATCCGTAATAGTTCAGCGCCTCGATATCGTTTTTGAGCGGATCCGAGGGTGCGATTTGCGTACGGATGAAGGTCAGGTCTTTTTGCACGCCGGCGCCGATGGCCGTATAATTGAATAAGACCGCCTGGATGATAAGGTCGGCTCCGGTATTGTAATAATTGTACACGTTCTGGATGTCGCCCAAGCGGTACGTATATATATTGAATCTGTCAAAGCGGATCTTCGCGCCGAATCCGATCCCCGGCTTTCTGATTCCGGTGTGAATGAAGTAGGAACCCAGAATACCGGGGAACTCGCTCAAGCGGACGTCAAGGGAGATTTTTGATCCCTGTCCCGCTAAATTGCGGATAGTGATGTTTCCAAGAACCGCGGCGTTCAAGTCCGTGTCGTAGCTGAATCCCAGTTTAAGAAATATTCCGCTTGACTCGACAACCGATACTATGAGTCGAGTGCCCTCTTTTTTTGATTCATCAGATTCAATCTGATACGTGACCCGTTCGAAGAATCCGCTGGCATAGACTCGGGCAACAGCCTGCATAAGCTCGTCGGGAGTCATCGATTTCGGAAGGTTGATGAGGAGCTTCCCCATCACCAGGTTGCGGGAAACGTGCTGCAATCCCCGGATGTCGATTTTGGTGATATTCAGCTTTGTTATTATTTTTACCGGCGTTACCTCTTTTTCTTCAGCCGGGAACTTCTTCTGCGCGGAAGCCAGGGCGGCAAGCTCCGGGAGCATACGGCGGCCGGCCGCCTCTCCTACGGCTATCAATTCCCGGCCCCGCGTGAACTCCGCCGCGGTGAATCCTTTGATGTCCGGCTCGATCAGAATATCCGACAGGAGCTGCTGTTCTTTCGTGGACCGGGCTCCCAGGAAGCTGGTGACCTGGTCCATGATAGTGATGATCGACTTCAGCTCGTCCTTTTTGTACAGCGGGGCGCTTACGTCTACCGCGATGATGAAATCCGCTCCCATTTCATGCGCGTCCGAGACCGGCAGGTTTCTGACAACGCCTCCGTCCACCAGCAGGTGCCCATCGATCTCGATGGGGGTAAAGATCGACGGGATCGACATGCTCGCCCGAAGGGCGTCCGGAAGATATCCCTTGGCGAGTATATAGGCGTCTCCGGTCACGATATCGGTTGCCACGCACCGGAATGGAATGGGGAGTTTGCCGAAGTCTTTTATATCCTGGACGTGCAGGGTGAGACGCGAGAGCAAGGAGGTGAGCTTCTGGCCCCGCTTGTATCCGGTCGGCAGCTGTATGCCGTCCTTCCTGATCTGCAGGGACCCGATGTACTTGTCATGATCGTATTTCTCGTCTATGGAGACGCTTCTCCGCGATACTGCGTCTTCCAGCATATCGTCCCAGTCTATTGTCAGCACCATCTTCTCCAGCATCGCCGCGGTATAGCCTGAGGCGTAGAGCCCGCCGACGATGCTCCCCATGCTCGTGCCGGCGATATAGTCAATATGAACCCCTGATTTCTCTATTATTTTCAGCACGCCGATGTGCGCTATCCCCTTGGCGCCGCCTCCGGAGAGGACCAGCCCGACCTTCGGCCGCTTGGTGAATGTGCGAAGAAGGTTTATTTTTTTCGTTTCAGCCGATACGGCTATGCCACGAGACACCAGGATAAGAAGTGCAGCTATACTAAGGCAACGCGCTATTATTAAAGATTTTTTTTGCATCAATCGGATCAGAACATAATGCTTCAGGATAGCAAGAAAAAAAATAAATTCCGGGATGAGCCATAAAATTTTACTTTACAACCGCACCCCCGGGTCCGTTATTCGCATTATATCTTAGGAAACAGTATGCAAAAAATAAAAAATATCGCGATAATCGCGCATGTCGATCATGGGAAGACCACGCTGGTGGACGCGATGCTCAGGCAGGCCGGGGTGTTCCGGGATAACCAGCGGATCGAGGAGCGGATAATGGATTCGAACGCGCTGGAAAAGGAAAGGGGGATCACCATATTTTCCAAAAATGCCTCTCTCTCGTACGGGGGATATAAGATCAACATCGTCGATACTCCGGGCCACGCCGATTTCGGCGGTGAGGTGCAGCGGATATTGAAAATGGCCGACTCGGTTCTGCTTCTCGTTGACGCGGTCGAAGGCACCATGCCTC
This sequence comes from Spirochaetes bacterium RBG_16_49_21, assembly GCA_001829495.1. Taxonomy (GTDB): domain Bacteria; phylum Spirochaetota; class UBA4802; order UBA4802; family UBA5550; genus RBG-16-49-21. The sequence goes on from MIBJ01000018.1 coordinate 4,954, forward strand.
AAACAAAGTACGTGCTGAAAAAGTCGCTCGAGGAGGGGCACCGGCCCATCGTGGTCATCAATAAGATCGACCGATCCAACGCGCGTCCGTACGAGGTGCTCGACATGGTGTTCGATCTGTTCATCGATCTCGGCGCTTCGGATTACCAGCTCGATTTTCCGGTCGTTTTCGCATCGGCAAAAAACGGCTGCGCCCGCTACAAGGCTGAGGACGGCAACCGCGATCTTGTGCCGCTCTTCGATTCCATCATCAAATACGTTGAGGACGCCCGCGGCGACGAAAGCACGCCCTTTCAGTTTTTGACATCCGCGATTGAATATGATAATTATCTGGGAAAAATGGGCACGGGCAAAATACATAACGGCAGGATCAGACAGGGCGATGAGGTCGTATTGATAAAAAGGTCGGGAGAACAGATTATTTCAAGGCTTTCAAAAATATTCGCCTATGACGGGCTCGGCAGGATCGAGATAAAAGAGGCCTGTGCCGGCGACATCGTTACCCTTGCCGGCATGGAATCCATAGACGTGGGCGAGACGGTTGCCGACAGGGATTCCCCGGTAGCACTCCCTTCGATCAAGATAGACGAACCCACGCTGGCGATGTCCTTTATTGTAAACGATTCGCCGTTCGCCGGCAGGGAAGGAAAATATCTGACGTCGCGACACATCGGGGACAGGCTCCAGCGCGAGCTTCAGACAAACGTCAGCATCAGGGTCGAGCAGACCGATTCGTCCGACTCTTTCATCGTGAAGGGCAGGGGCGAGCTTCAGCTCAGCATACTGATCGAAAACATGCGGCGCGAGGGATACGAGTTCCAGGTCTCGAAACCCGAAGTCATATTTCATGAAGAAAACGGAATCCGGCTCGAGCCGATCGAGCTCGCGGTCGTCGATGTGGCGGATGGTTATGCCGGCGTCGTCATTAAAAAGCTCGGCATCCGCAAGGGTGAGATGACCAACATGGTGCCGGGCGGCGACGGATATACGAGGCTCGAATTCACGGTGCCTTCGCGCGGCCTCATCGGGTTCAGGAGCGAGTTCATGACCGAGACCAGAGGCACGGGCATACTCTACCACAGCTTCAACGGATACGAGGAATTTCGCGGCGACATACCCGGCCGCAACCGCGGAGTGCTCGTGGCGTTCGAGGGCGGCGTTTCGGTTTCTTACGCGCTCGACAATCTTCAGGAACGCGGCATGCTGTTCATAGGCCCCGGAGTGCCCGTATATGAAGGCATGATAGTGGGAGAGCACAACAGAGAGAACGATCTCGCCGTGAACGTGTGTAAAATGAAAAAACTCACCAACATGAGGGCTTCAGGCTCGGAAGAAGCCATACGCTTGATTACGCCGAAAGCCTTCAGCCTGGAACAGGCTCTTGAATATATTGAAAGAGACGAGCTTCTGGAAGTCACTCCGCAAAGCATCAGGATGAGAAAGAAAATTCTCGACAAGCACGAACGGAAAAAATCGAGCAGGGTCGCTTAACTCGTGTAATTTACCTGAGGAAATAATATATACGGAGCAAGCACTGATCCCACCGGTTCCCGGTCCGAGCTTACGGCGATCTCACCCGCCAGGAGCTTGAAAAGGTTATCGGACAGCATGCAGTCTTTTACCCTTCCGGTGATCTCGCCGTTTTCTATCAGATATGCCAGATCCAGTCCTGTTGAAAAGTCGCCGGTCAGGGTGTTCGACTGTCCGAGTCCTATAAACTGGTCGGCAAGGATCCCCAGCTTAATATTCCCCAGCATGCCGGCATAGGGCTCTGCCCCGCCGCCGATGACCATATTGCTGAAAGATGGGCGGGGAAGCGCTGAATAAGGGCGCTGGCCGTTGCCCTCCGGGAGCAGATTGAGCTTGCGCGCATATTTGAGGTCGGTGACGAATTTTTCAATTCCGCCTTGTTTCACGAGGAATTTTTTCCGTGCGCTGACCCCTTCCCCGTCGAAGGGATAGCTGTACGGTGAGCCGGACCGGTCCGGTTCATCGCAAATCGTAAGATCAGCGGAAAAGCACGGCTCTCCGATTTTGCCTGCGAAGGGGGATATCCCCTTCCATACCGATTCCGCGTTGAGGCCGGCGGTCACGATTCCGATTATTCTCGCCAGGGCCTTCGGCGATACAACAACCGTGACTTTGCCGCTCGGTATTTTTTTATTCTTTAGGGCTTTAGCAAGTTTATACATGATTTTTTCTTTCAAGCTTTCATAGGGGACCGGAGCCAGAGCCGAGGTTCCTTCCCATACCTCGATCTTTGAGCCGTCGTCATGAATCAGCATGGCGGACAGATACGCGGCATAGCGCGAGCGTGCATAGGTTTGGTCGATTCCCTTTGAGTTGACGATCCGCATCCCTCCGTGGGATCCGGTGACCCGGCAATCGATATTCGCCGCCGGGAACTTCCGGAGAATAGCGGTGATCGCATCTTCCGCCTTGCCGATCTCAAGCTTGATATCATAGGCGTGTATCCGCTTATCATACGGCTCGAAAGGCGTGCCGGTCTTGTCGGGGAGATCGAAATCCTCGGCATCGCCGAATTCTGACATTGCCACGGCCCGATCCGCTGTCTCGTCGAGGCAGGCCGCGTCATTGGTGTAGGAAAATCCGGTTTTCCCGTTTACGCTCACCCGCACCCCGAATCCTGAATTCTGGCTCTCGGTTACGGAATGAAGCCGGTTGTTCTTGAAGAGCAGGGGAGTGCCGGTTCCGCTGACCTCGATGATATCAAACCATCCGGCTTTGGCGGAGAGCCTATCCGCTGTTTTTTCCATCACGGGGCGCCGCCTATGAGCACGTTTTTGATGAGAATATGCGGGCCGCCGAATGATACCGGAAGGGGGCTCTGACCCTCCTTGCCGCACCCGCCCAGCCCGCCGAACATCTGCCGGTCGTTGCCGATCATATCTATGTTGGAGAGGGTGGAGAATACGTTGCCGGATAAAACTATATCCTTGTGCATTTTTCCAAGCTTTCCGTCCCGTATTTCATAACCGTATCCGGAGGTAAAGGTGAACAGTTCAAGGTTCGTCTGTCCGCCGATCGCGCCGACGGCGTAGATGCCGTCGCCGGCTGCTTCAAGTATCTCACGGGTATCACGGCTTCCATTTTCGATATAGGTATTGGTCATTCGCACAATAGGCTGGTTGGCAACGCCCACGGCCCGGGCGTTGCCCGTGACGGCTTCGCCCATCTTTTCCGCTGTTTCGCGCGAATGGAGCCGTGCATGCAAAAGACCGTTGTTGATGATCCGCGTCTTTTCAGGAAGAATCCCCTCGTCATCGCAGGGAATGTAGCCTGCAAGGCCCGGGATAGTGCCGTCGTCGATCACGGTAAGCTCCTCGGGTCCGAGGCGCTTACCGGGCACCATTATCTTTTTAAGCCGTTCATTTTCATATATGAAGTCCGCTTCGGAGAGATGGCCGAAGGCCTCATGGATAAAAACGCCGGCAAGCTTCTGGTCCGCGACAACGCGGTATACGCCGCCGGCTGCGGATTCGGCTGCAAGCAGGTCGACCGCGGTCTTGGCCACCCTCTCGGCCGCGGCCTCCCTGTTTTCCACGAGATCAAATCCCCCGTATCCGGAAAAGGAGTCATGAAACGGCTGTATCACGGCGCCATCGCGCGCTATGGAAGCAAGCGATATGCCGCAATATGCTTTGTCGTAGATTATCTCGGATCCCTCGGTGTTCAGAAAAACGGAGACAGACCGGAGGTCCCGGTAGACCGCGCGGGTGGTTTGTATAAGGCGCGATGATTTCAAGATGCTGTTGTAGGAGCTTATGAGATTGAATTTCTCTTCCAGTGACAGAGCACATATATCCTTTTTCTGTTTCGTGTAAAATTTTTTTCTGACCGGCTTGCAGGAGCGGATTCTTGTTTTCCGGCGCGGCCTCATCGTGCCGGACACATCGAGTCCCCGGGTGAAAAAATATTCGATCCGGGACAGATCATTGAAGGATATGAAGCTGAGCGCGCCGTCCGACAGCACCCTCACGGATCCGCCGATGGTTTCCCCTGATGATACCGTATCTGTCTGGTCGCCGGAAAGGGAAATGGCCGTTCCCTTTCCGCTGGAGAGCCGTATCTCCGCATATTCGCATCCGCACCCGCTCAGCAGGGATACGGCTCGTTTCCGGATATGGCTGAAGTCCTGTTCCATCGCGCGCTATTTCGCGTATCCATCGAGGCTTTTCTGAATGACCTGCTTCACCCGGGCCGCCAGCTCTCCGACGGTATCGTCGTCATATCCCCCGACATCTATCGGCTCATGGAGGATCATTGTCGCTTTTCCCGGGAAAAGCGCTATGGAATTTGCCGGAAGTATATTCCGGGTTCCGGCGATGGTGACCGGCAGGATCGGCAGGTTGATACTCAGGGCGAATTTGAAGGCGCCTTTCTTGAAATCCATGAGCTCTCCGGTGATGCTTCGGGTTCCCTCCGGAAAAAACAAAATTGAGGTTCCATTCTTGATTTTGTCCTTTGCAGCGTTGATTGAAGCAATGGCGGCGCTGCTGTCGGAGCGGTCTATGTAAATATGACCTGCTTTATAACAGTAGTAGCCCAGGATCGGGACCTTTCTGAGCTCGATCTTCATCACCCACCGGAAATCGATGGGGAGCCATCCATACATGACGAAGATGTCGTACTGGCTCTGGTGGTTCGCCACGATGACATACGATCGGTTTTTATCGATATTCGCTTTGTCTACGACCGTAACGAACATCGGGGTAATGAGGCTGTTGAACCGTGCCCATATTTTGCCGGCGATCTGCATGAACCTCTGGCTTGCAATGAAGAGAAATATAAATATGAGAATGAATACGATTAATGTCGAGAGGCCGAGAAGAGGAAAAAAAATCACCCACTTGTATGACTGATACGGATAAAACAAGAGCCTGTTATGTCTCATACGCGTAACCGTGATTATTAATGCCGATTATACTATAGCGACGGAATAGCATCACGTTGTCTTCATTGTCAAGAAATAATTACCCGCATCTTTAAATCAAGCTCCTCGGTTCTCTAAACCCTGCTTCTGACCTCACCCCCCCCTTCCACCCTTTTCCTCAATAAGCTGACTTCTACCAACATCTCATACTCTCATGCCCCCCAACCCCCCGGAGGGGGGCTTACGTTGACTTGAAAGTCAGCTCATCGCCTCCCTATCCTCCCAAAGGAGACAATGATATATGTTTATCAGCTACAATGCCCGTTTGATAGAAGCTTTTAAGTCCCCCTCCGGGGGATTTAGGGGGCCAAAAGATTGGCTTATGAGATGTGGATAGAAGTTAGCCAATGTGGAGAGGGGGCAGCGGGATGAGGTCAGAAGCAGGGTTCAGGGGGCATGAAGATATGAGATGTGAGTAATAATGCTAGCAAATGAGGGAGGGAATAAATTTAGAAAAAATTTACTATTAATTATTAAATAACTGTCGAATATATAAACAGAAAGAATCCACGGAAGGAGGTAAAAGAAATGGATGTCAGATTCGCAACTAACACGCCATATTCATTACCCGGTTCTGTCCTGAATGCCGACAAGGCTGCCAGACCGGTTCCAGCCTCAATGGAATTCCCTTTTATAATAGGAAAGAATGGCACGGTAAGTAAAGAAGTCAGGGAAGAGGTGATGATGAACCTTCAAGAGGTGCAGAATTTCCTTTATATGCTCATCGGATCCAAGCTGAGAATTCATGCAGATAGGAATTCTCTCGGGTCGTCTGTAAACACTGCCGTTTAATTTTTTCATTTAAGGGAAACATAATGAATATACTCAATGCCGTAAAAAAAAGCCCCGGTGATTAAAAATTTTCATCAACCGGGGCTTCGGTGCGTAATATACCGTATAATCATTACGCCAAAATAATCCTGCCAAAAGATCGACTAATAAAAAAACTGAATAATAATGAAAAATTGTTGACCTCAGCTCCCGTATGGTTATTTCATACACATTATTTCCTGAAATGATATATATTAAATTTTATATTAAATTAGCACCAGATGTAAGGAGTCAAGGCATTATAATGTCTGGTCATTTTCCATGACGAAGGCGTGAAGCCTGACTCGCCTCCCCTGTTCTTGCAGCGCAACCAATTATTTTGTATCTAAAGCGGAAGCAGAACATGATCGATAAAGTAATATATCAACGGAAAAGGCTATGAGCAGGGAATTACAGGAGCAGGCTGATAAAATCATGAGGGAATTGATAGATTTATTGATTCCCATTAAAGAAGAGATCAAGATTTTAAAGAATTCTTCAGATCATAAAAATGTAAGCACATTAAGGTGAGGATGAAGGAAACTATGCCACCGAAGGGAGAAAGAAGAAGGCAGCAGATTGTCAATACGGCAAAACAGATGTTCATCGACAAGGGTTTTCAGAGCACCCACATCGGACAAGTATGTGAAAAGCTGAATATTGCCCGGGGAACCGTATATCAGTATTTCCGAAACAAGAAAGAGATACTGTTCGCGATAATAGATGTGGTGCTGGAGAAAATGGGAGATATATTTGACCAGGACGATTTCAACGAGTTCTTCAACAGCAACCCGTCGTCTGATCATATTCAGGAATTCATAAATAAAAGATTGTCCTCCTGCATATCCGTGCTCCTCGGCGAGCCTATCGTTATCAAGCTGATTTTTAAAGAAGTCGTCGGCGTAGACGATGAGGTGAACGAGAGGATAAACAACTCTATCTCGTCCATAGAAAAAATGGTGTCTTCTGAAATTGAAGATTTGATGAAAAAAGGGATATATAAGAATTATCTGATTCCTGAAGTCACCGCGACGCTGGTTGTCGGCGGTGTCTTGCTTGTTATCTATGAGTACAATAAAAAGAAAAAGAACGCCTTGGATGCAAATCTCATAGAGAACATATCCAAGTATTATCTTCATGGCGTATTAAAGTAGGGTGATGTTTCCTGAAAAATGCGTTGCATCAAAAGAATAGTCCTTCTTTTTTTCCTTGTGTTGTTTGCAAGGCCGCTTGGCCTCTACTCTTCAGAAAAAGATCCCCGAAGCGCCATCGCGGACATTATAAACAGCATTCTGGAAGAGAAGAACGAAGAGAAAAAGCAGGAGTATATAAAAAAGCTTCGTTCATATTCTCCGGATGACGTGAGCTCCCGCTGGCTTGCGACCCTGGACAGCGCATGGAGGGTCGCCGTGAAAGTGCAAATCATTGACGTCCTGTCTGAATATAATGACAAGCGGTTTGTTATACCGATGGCGAATTATCTTATAGATCCTCATTTTGTGATCAGAAAAGCGGCGGCGCAGACATTAAAAAAGATCGGGGACGACCGGCTGTACCCGGTGATTCTCAAAATAGCCAACAGCTCCAACCCGGTGCACCGGATCTATTTCATAGAGGCGATGAACTACTTGTACGACCGCCGGTTTTATGCGTTCCTGACGAACATGCTGCGGGATGAAAATAAGTCCGTTAGAATCTACGTTCTGAATTGTCTTAAGGTAAACAGGATCGGCGAATCATTGGGACTCGTCCGCAATGCGGCGCTCCATGATAAAAATGATGAGGTGCGGATCGCGGCTATTGAGGCGCTCGGTGCTTTCCGGGACATCGGCGCAATCCCGCTGCTCCATATCATACTGAATGATAAAAACAGGGACGTGCGGCGCGAGAGCGCCAAGTCGTTATCCATGATCGGGTCCGCGGCTTCTGCTAATTTTTTGTCCCTGCGCCTTCTGGCCGAGGATGATAACGAGATAAAAGAACTCTTGATCGAAGCGCTCGTTCTCATTAAAAGGGTCGGCGACGTCAGAGGCGTTGAGAAGATTTTACTCACGGACGGCAGCACCGGCTTCAGGATCAAATCAGCCTATATTCTCGGCTTTTCCGGAACCTACGCGGCCCAGGCGGCTTTGCTGCAGGCTCTGAACGATCCCGATTACCGGGTCAGAGCGGAGGTATGCAATTCCCTGGGCAATTACCGGAACAGACAGGCGCTGGCGAGCCTGCTGGAGGTTTTAGGCAGGGAAGAGGGGGTATACGTCAAGTCGGCGGCCCTGTATGCGGTCAAGAGAATGAATGATAAATACTCCCTGCCCGGCCTCTTTGACCTGTATGCCCGGGAGCATGACCCCGTTTTTAAAGAGCTTCTTCAAGAAGCGGTTCGTGAATATATTAAAAGATATCTATAAGGGATCGATGAACAATGGCGATGTCTGACGCTGAAATCAACAAGCTCATTGTAAAATTGAGAAACAAATATTCGGAGTATTCAAAAAAAAATCCGGCCTGGTTTAACCGCGAGGCATTTGAGGAGAGGCTGACCATGGCCTTTCAGAATAAGATGAACATGGAAGGGTTTATCCTCGCCGAGATATCGAACTTTGAGAAGATCAAATCTAAATATGAAAAGAAAAAAAGCGAGAAGCCGTTTGCGGACCAGGTGGAGCGCATCATCGGCGAGCAGCTGGCCCGCATGAAGAAATATCCGGAGATCAGATTCCACCCGAAAGCGGGAGTGGAGATATCCCATTTCTACGGCGCGCTCACGGATTTCACCCTTCATTATTTCGACGTGCTGTTTGTCCTGGCATCCGACAAGGACTTGAAGGACCGGCTCATGCAGTTTGAGGCACGGCTCGGGAATTTCGCGGTCGCCCGCGGCAAGCTCTCCTGTCCGAGGATCGAGGACCACATAGCGAAGCTCAGGCTTCCCGGCGTCCCGGAGATCGAGATCGAGAAGGATAAAAACGACTACCTCAAGGAATCCGCGTTTCTGCTTCACGATATTATCGGCTTCTGTGATGAGCTCCTTGACTCGCGGAACCCGGAATGGGAAAACCCGCTCAACACGAGCAAGCTTTTCGTCGAGGATCAGAGAAAGAAGCGCATTATTCAGATTTTCGCCGGACTGACCGGTTACGGCGCCATTATGAAGGTTCGCGATCAGGCCCTTGCCCTGATCGATGACTTCCGGCTCGCCGCTTTTCAGAGGCAGGGGTGAGCGGAGAATAATGAACCGCGGAAGGGTGCCGCCATGAAGAATTTCTTCATCCGGCAACCATGCCGCAGAATTGCTCGAACAGATAGCGGGAGTCGTGCGGCCCCGGGCTCGCTTCAGGGTGATACTGGACCGAGAAGATCGGGAGCTTTTTGTGACTGAGTCCCTCCATCGTGTTGTCGTTCAGGTTAATATGGGTTATCTCTACATCCGGGTCATTTTTCAATGAATCAAAATCAACGGCGAACCCATGGTTCTGGGTCGATATCTCGACCCTGCCGTTCGAGAGATTGATCACCGGCTGGTTGGCGCCGCGGTGCCCGAACTTGAGCTTGTAGGTCGTGCCGCCCAGGCCCAGCCCGATGAGCTGATGGCCCAGACAAATGCCGAAGGTGGGTATTTCGCGCTTCATGATATCCCGCACGAGATCCTTGCAGTAAGGGATCGCATTCGGATCACCCGGTCCGTTGGAGAGGAGAATCCCCCTGACTCCGTCCCGCACGACCCGCTCCACCGGCGTTTGAGACGGATAGACCCGCACGGAAAAACCGGACGCAGCAAGCAGCCGTAAAATGTTGAGCTTGACGCCGAAATCGTACACACCCACCAGCGGCAGGGTTGCATCCGCGGCGCCGAAATCATGCGGCTCCTGGCATGATACTCCGGTTGCCAGGTCCAGACCCTCCATCCGGGGATGGCTGAGCAGCCGGCTAAGGGCGTTTTCCGGATCGGTGAAAATCCCTCCCCTGAGTGCGCCCTTGTCCCTGATATGAAGGGTAAGCCTTCTCGTGTCGATTCCCTCGATGGCGGGGATGCGGGCCGTGATGAGGTAATTCGCGAGCGAATCAACGGCCCGGTAGTTCGAATAGCTTTTGCTGTACTCCTTGACCACAAAGCCGGCCACCTGAATCCGGTCGGATTCCACGTCCTCTTCGTTGACACCGTAGTTGCCGATCATGGGATAGGTCATGGCAACGATCTGGCCGATGTATGAGGGATCGGTGAGCACCTCCTGATAGCCGCTCATCGAGGTGTTGAACACGACCTCGCCTATCGTTTCCCCCTGGTAGCCGAACATGCTTCCCTCGAAAGTCGCGCCGTCTTCAAGGATGAGGTATGCTTTTTCGGTCATGCGCCCGTTTCCTCCGCTTGTAATCCGTGGTTAAATCCGGAGGGTATTGTTGTCAATACTATTTGGCCATATAAGTAAAATTTTAAGTGCCCGGTTACCGATCCTTTCAGCGAATAATTTAATCGAGCTAGACGCATTTATATCTCGTTATCGGGCTGACGTGCGGATCCCGGCTTTTCCGCGGCGCCCGCAAATGCCGGGAATGCGGCGCAGTTCAGCAATGATACCGGTGCTCTGTTTTTAATCCACCGTGGTCCAATCAACAGTTACGTTGATTTCTTTTGCCATCGCTTCTATGCCCTCGTCGTTATGATATAATAAGCCGGGATTTTTATCGATTGAGATCGTTTTGTCGCCCTCTTTCTTGAATCTGCGGGCCGAGTGATGGGGGGATTCAACCATATCCCCGGTTTCACCGCCGCTTTTCTTGAGCTCTATTTTCCCATTGCATACGCAGAAATAGGTGCTGTCCGGAGCCTCCACCTTGGTGCAGAACGAGGTGCCTCTTATGGCGGCGACGGCGGTTGGGGTCTTGATCAGATATGTTCTCTCTTTGGAGAAAATCTTTTTGGTTACACCCGCAAGCCATCCCTTCGTAAGATCAAGAGAGCTTTCTTTTTCGGAGATATTAAAAACCAGTGTGCTGGTCTCATTGAGACGGAGGATGTTCTTCTCATTGAGAATCATTTCACAATACGATTTGTCCCCTGTTTCAATGATATCGCCGTATTTTATCGTCTCGCCGATTGAGGAAACGGCTTTACCGTTAATCGTGACCTGACCGACATAACTCACAATGGTTGTCTTAATGTCATCCTTCTTTTTACCGCACGATACAAGCATGCAAATAATCATGGCGATTGCTGTCTTTTTCATAATTACCTCCCGGATTTATGAAAATATCGCATACCCTAACGAACAATCGGATTTAAGTCAAATACTTAGTTTTGTAACTCAGGCTTCGATGTTGAGCGGGGGAATCAGCAGAAGCTGGAATATCTAAGGTTTGTCAATAAAAAAAACCCATCTGAGTGGGCTTTTTTTATTGTTTCTAAACACCTGCATTCTTTATGTCACATCACATGAATTATTATCTACAAAACATGGAAATTTTTTTATTTTATTATTTGAATTAAGTAAATTTTATATAAATTCGCCTAACTCGAGTTATTATCCAAGGAGGTAACAATGAAAGCGCTATTCCAGGCTTATACAAAATACAATCAGAATGTGAATAAAGATCTCTTTGATATACTTCTGACTTTATCAAAGGATCAGCTGATGCAGAAGTTTGATGTATACCATTCAAGCATATATGATACGTTATTACATATCCTCATTTCAGATATGTACTGGATCAAGCGATTTTCGAAGCTATTCGGAACATATTCAAGCCTTGAAAAAACAAAATTACTCTCGTATGACCTGCGAAAATTAAAGGACGACCTCGGCGAAGACCATCGAAAACTCATCGAGCTCAGAAAAGAGCTCGATGAACTTATTGATCGATTTGCTAAAGATTTATCCGACGCCGATTACGGTAAAATACTACAGTACAAGAATTTTAAAGGCGAAGACACGGAAAAAGAGATATGGAAAGTTTTGATGCATATGTTTAATCATCAGACGCATCACCGAGGGCAGGTATCTGAATTGCTGGATCTGCTCAAAGTCGAGAACGATTATTCATCGCTGTTGCCGCGGATATAAAATTATAAATAGGACAGAAGATCCTTAACGGACGTGATATTCGGCGCCTCATTTCCGTTTCCCACCCAGATATAATCGATCCCTGCGTTTGAGGCTGCCTCGAGATCCGAGATCGAGTCGCCCAAATACAGAGCCTCTGTTTTTTTTACGCCGTAGCGATCCAGGCATTTCAGGAGCATGTCCGGATCAGGCTTGGGCAGGGCCTCCAGGGTCGATATCCGGTAAGAAAAATATCGCTCGAGATTGAAATGGACGGACAGGGTGTCGATCGATTTCCCCCTGTTGGTGGCGATTGCGAGATGGTACTGTTTTTTCAATCGGCTCAGAACATGGTCAAAGTCGAACTTCGGCACCAGCTTCGGTATAAAGAGGGCGTAATCGATATCCTGGCATATCCTGAATACACGGTCGGCTTCTTCCGGATTGCTCGTGATCTCGCTTACGAGCTGGCGCACCGACATATACACGACCTTGTCGCGCAGATCTTGGCCCACCGGAGGGTAATGCGCCTCTTCGAGGCAACGGTCGAAATAGGCGAGGTTAGCTTCATGTGAATCGAACAGAACCCCGTCACAGTCAAAAATGAGCAATTTTTTATTCCGTAAAGACGTCATCCCAGTCCAAAATATCCAAAAATTTAACAAATGGTTAAAAAGTCAATAAGATAATCACCGAACAATTAATTCTTGACAAATAACATGCAGCATAATAATTTTGCTTTTCCTAATCTATGAGTTGCAAGCACCATTGGTCAATAAAACCAGAGCATATGCGAAAGTCAACCTCCATCTGGAGGTGCTGGGCCGGCGCCGGGACGGATATCATGATATATTCAGTCTCATGGCCGGCGTCGAACTTCATGATCTTTTAAAACTTGAATCGATAGAAGCTTATGAATCTCAAAATGACGCAGTGAGTGTAACCATTCTCAGCGGCGGAGGTACGCAGAAGGATATATTAGACTCCATTCCGGTGAAGGATAATTTAATAACCCGGGCCACTGTAGCGTATCTTGAAACAATGAACATGAGCGGAGACGCCGTTTTTTCCATTCGCAAAAACATTCCCGCGGGCGCCGGTCTCGGCGGGGGAAGCAGTGATGCGGCTGCCGCCCTTAAGCTCTTGAATGGCCGGTTTTCCCGATATGCGGCTTACGAGCTTTCGGCCGTGGGATCTAAAATCGGGGCCGATGTGGCTTATTGCTTACAGGGGGGATTCGCGGTTTGCCGCGGAATCGGCGAGATTGTCACTCCTCTTCCGGCAAAATTTCCATACTGGGTATTGATCATAAATGACGGCGTTCACATTAATACCGGCGCTGCATATAAGGCTTTGAACATAACCGGGGAAGTCAGCCCGGCCAGGGAAGCGGAGACCGGTAAAAGGGTACGGCAGGTGGTCAAAGCCCTGGCCACGGGATCGATCGACTTGCTTAGGGAAATCGCCCGAAATGATTTTGAAACGCCCGCTTTTGAGCAGTATCCCGGGATCGGCGCTGTGAAAGAAAGACTTTATGATCTGGGCGCCGAATTTTCAATCATGACGGGATCTGGCTCGAGCGTGATCGCGCTATTCAAGAAAAAAGAAAAGGCGGTTCAGGTGCAGGACAAGATCCGGCGGGATTATAAGGAAGTGATCCTCACGCGATTCTTACATTAAAAAATTAATAAGCCTATTAGCATTGAGGTGTGGCCAAGCGGTAAGGCAACGGGTTTTGGTCCCGTGACCCCAGGTTCGAATCCTGGCACCTCAGAATATAGAAGCAGGGAGTCCAAGTATTAGCACTGTAGCTTCAATCATCCTGGCTGGCGGAAAAGGAGTTCGAATGAAATCCGATCTGCCCAAAGTGCTCCATACATTCCTTGGTAGGCCGTTGATATCCCATGTGCTGGACAGCCTTGAAAAGGCCGGCGTTGACGATATCTATGTTATTGTGGGATACAGGGGCAATCTCGTCATTGAAGCGGTTAAGGATCGCGCCAAGCCGGTATGGCAGCGCGAGCAGCTGGGCACCGGGCACGCGGTCATGCAGGCCGAAGCCGCGCTTGCCGGATTCTCAGGGAGGATCATTGTAGCCTGCGGTGATGTGCCCCTGGTGAGGCCGGAGACCTTCCGCATGCTGATCGCCGAATCGGAGCATGATGATAGCAAGGCCGCGGTATTAACCATGACCCTTGAAGATCCATCCGGGTACGGGCGGGTGAAGAAGGATGCGGCAGGTAGTTTCATTAAGATCGTTGAGGAAAAGGACGCTACTTCGGAAGAGAAGGAGATACATGAGGTCAACACCGGAACCTACATCTTCGACAAAGAGCTGTTATTTGAGGGGTTGAGGCGTATCAATACCGATAATGCGCAGGGCGAATATTATCTTCCTGACGTCCTGACTTACGCGAGATATTCCGGCTTTACCGTCAAAACGATACTGCTCGGCGATTACCGCGAGGGAAGCGGCGTAAACACGAAAGAGGAGCTGCAAGAATTGGAAGATTACTGGAAAAAATCTGAAGGGGGCGGGCCAATATGGGCGACAGTCTGTTGAAAGTATTTTCGGGATCCTCCAATCCCGGGCTGGCGGATGAGATTGCCGGGTATCTGGATATTGAACTTTCAAAGATCGATCTGAAGCGGTTTAAGGACGGCGAGTTCTGGGCCAAGATCAAGGAGAACGTGCGGGGCCACGATGTTTTTATCATCCAGTCCACCTGCAATCCGGCAAATGATCACATCATAGAGCTGCTGCTCATGATCGACGCCGCCTTCAGGGCATCTGCAGGCCGCATAACTGCGGTTATCCCCTATTTCGGGTATGCCCGGCAGGACCGGAAGGTTGAGCCCCGGGTTCCGATATCATCCAAGGTGATAGCGAATATCATTCAGGTGACCGGCGCCGACAGGGTTCTCACCATGGACCTGCATGCCGAGCAGATACAGGGGTTTTTCGATATCCCGCTGGACAACCTGTATGCCGCGCCGGTGGCGATCGAGTATATCAGGAGCCTTAACATACGGGATGCGGTCGTTGTCTCTCCTGATTCCGGCGGCGCCGAGCGGGCGCGCTTTTACGCCAAAAATATCGATGCCGGCCTGGCCATCATCGACAAGCGCAGGCCGGAGCCGAACGTGGCCGAGGTACAGTATGTCATCGGCGATGTTCAGAATAAAAACTGCATTCTGGTTGATGATATGGTTGATACCGGCGGATCTATTTCAAAGGCCGTGGGAGCGCTTAAGACCGGAGGTGCGAAGGATGTATACTGCCTCTTCACCCACGCGGTCCTTTCGGATAACGCCATTGACAAGCTGGGATCAGCCGGTTTTAAAGAGATTATTTTTACCAATACGATCCCCTACCGGGGGGCCAGAAATATGAAGGGGATGAGAATTCTCTCCATCGCGTCGCTGTTCGGCGAAGCTATTCGTAGAATTCACAACGGGGAATCAGTCAGCTCCCTGTTCGTATAGGAAACGGCAAAACACTGTTACATATGAGGTAAATAATGGAAGCGAAGAGTTTAACGATTAAACCGAGATCGGACAGGGGAAAAAACTCTAGCCGCAGATTGCGGCGGGAGGGGTACATCCCGGGAGTGATCTATTCTCACGGCGAGGCGGCGCCGATACAGATTCTCAACAAGGATTTTTTCAAGCTTTTCAAAGGGAAAATATCCGAGAGCATTATATTTGACCTTCATAGTCCTACGAGCACGGATTATGAGGAGAAGATGGCATACGTAAAGGATTACCAGGTTAATCCGATCACGGACGAGATTGTACATGTCGATCTCTTTAAAGTAACTGCGGATGAAAAGATACACACCAACGTGCCGATCCAATTCACCGGAACGGCCAAGGGTTTGAAGATGGGAGGTATTCTCGAGGTAGAGGTTCGCGAAATCATGGTAGAATGCCTTCCCAAAGACCTGCCCGAAAAGATTCAGATTGATGTCACTGAGCTGAACACGGGCGATTCCCTGCACGTGCGTGACGTCAATCTGGGCGAGAGGGTCAAGATTTTGAGCAATCTCGACGCTGCAATAGCGGCGGTCATTATACCCAAGATCGCGGCGGTTGAGGAAAAAGTTGAAGAAGCGGCTGCTGCTGTAGAAGGCGAGGAGGTCACGGAAGAGGTCCAGGCCGAAGAGAAATCTGATGAATAGCCGTTGCTTATTGCATATCAGACTTGTTGCGAAATTCCGCAACAAGTCTATCGGATTCTTTCTGTTTTATGCATGAAATGAAATTTAAACAGGGAGCGTTGAGCTGTTGAAATTAATTGTTGGTTTTGGGAATCCCGGTGAAAAATTTTCGAATAACCGGCAAAACATCGGGTTTAAGGTCATAGATATAATCGGGAATAATGAAAATATCGATGTTCGGATAAAGAAAAAGAAGTCTATAATCGGCAGGGGTAAAATTTTAGGTACCGACGTTGTTTTGCTCAAGCCGCAGACCTTCGTAAACCTCATCGGCGAATCCGTCCTGTATATCGCCTCATTCTTGAGAATCAATGTGCGGAACATCATCTGCATCGTTGAGGACTCTTCCCTCGCGCTTGGCGAGATGAGGGTTGATTATCTGTTCTCAAGCATCAATCATCTCGGGATTGAATCCATGACCACGGCCCTGAAATCAGAGAGGTTCGCGAAGATTCGGGTGGGAATCGGCTCTCCTCCCCCCGGCGTCACCATGGAAAGTTATCTTCTGCAAGACTTCACCGACGATGAAAACATGATTCTCATCGATGTGCTGAATAAGACGGAAAAAGTCGTCAGCATGCTCATCACCCATGCCATAGAGGAAGTCCAGGATAAATACAACCCGGAAGGATCTGTCAAGATAAAGAAGAGAAAGGTGAAGGCGGTACATATTGATCACCGGAAGAAGCGTTGATTTTTTCTTGACTTAAATAATTTACCGGGATAGACTCTCCCGGTAAACATGTCCCGGATGCACAAATCTATTATTAAAAGGGAGTTTTTGGCTATGAGAAAAGGAATGCTTTTTGCCGTTATGTTCGTCTTATCGCTCAGTCCATCCCTGTCCGCGCAGACTTATTCATATGACTACAGCCCTTTGTACGGCCCGCTTCCGTTGAACCCACTTTCAGTTGCGAGGCGGCTCAGCTATGAGAACTTCCGCAGCATTAAGCTCCTCCATGCCGCGATAATGAATTTCGGCGGCGGGGAGGCTGAAGTCAATAAATTGGTGGATCAGTATGCTGAAGCCAGCGCCCTGTATTTTCAAAACAGGATCAAGGAATCCGCCGAGGCTTTCACCAGAAATCAGATTGAGATATTAAACACCGCCAAGCGCCTCGCCCTTAAATATAAAGAAGATACAGCGGCCCTCCTTACCGACAGCATCAAGCTGAATTTTAAAAACAAATTCAAAAAGAACTTCCAGGAGATACGGCAGGGAGAGGCTTCAGCCGACAAATACCTTGAGAATGCGCAGTGGAGCGTGTCGAGGGCCAACGACTTCTATGACCGGTTTAAGGATGCAAAAGCCGCACCGTCGCTCGGATTAATTAATGCTGTTTATTATTTTCGCGCCACCAAGGAAAACCTCTTCAACATGGTCAAGGTGCTGAATATGGACAAGGCACAAAAAGATGAATACTTGGCCAAATATAAAAAGGACCTCGTGGATAATAATAATAAGGTTTACGAGTCAAAGGAAAAAGAAAAATAATGGGGCTGTTTGGCAGGTATGAGACAATCCCTATTTTTCCAGAGTGGTAAGCATTTTGTCTTTCTTGAGAACCCGTAACGCCAAAATCCGTATTTTGATATTTGGGTGTACGAGAAGGTTGATGACTTTATTTTTTGTTTTCTCGTCAAGCTTATAGCCATTCAGCGCAATCAGGGTCGCCATCAGCAGGGAATAATTGTATTCATTGCAGGAATTGAATTTATCGACTATCGTCCGGTAGAGTTTGCCATCCTTTATTTTTAACCGGCGCAACGCGGTGAGGGCGACGCTCGCTTCAGGATCATTAATGGCCTGTATTATGAAAGGAATCAGGCTTTTTTTAATGGTCTCATCATCCAGGACAAGAAGCCCCCTGATGGACGCCTCGCGGATAAGCCAGTCCTCGCTTTGAAGCCCTTTTGTAAAAACGTCTATGTCAGAAGGATCCTTGAATACCCTCAGGGCTTTGACGGCATACCATCGGACGTCGGGAGATTTTTCATCGGCGGCGATTTTTTTTATTGCCGCCTGCGTGCTTTTGTCCTTACATCTGGCCAGGCCCTTAAGGGCTTCAATCCGTATTGACGTGTAGGGGTCCTGCGCGGCCACGAGCAGGGTTCCGATAATCAGGGTATTTTTTTCAGGACCGTAATAGCTCACTATCTCCCTGACTGCCTCAAGCCGCTGCTGCCAGCCGCCCATAGCGTACCTGTTGGCCGCATTGCGCACATTCTGCCGGCGGATTATCTCCGCCCTCTGGAGCATATTGCAGTCGGAGAGGAAGAGCGCTGAAATAATCAGGGATATTGATAGAACGGTTCTCATGATAGACCCAATGTCTGTATATATAGTACCGAAAATCACGGATCACGGCAAGAAGCTGTCTAAAAAGATACTCTCGCAGAGACGACCTCACCCCCGGCCCCTCTCCATACTCGCTACTTCTCGCCATAAATCAGATTATACTGCGTAAGCAATTTTTCCGTGCGCAGAATGTAGTACCGCGTTTCAATAAAAGGAGTAAATTCGGTGAAGTAATCCATGTCGCCGGCCGGTATGCGGTCTTTCCATCTGGTCACATTGCCCGCTCCGGCGTTGTAGGCGGCGATCATGTAGTGGAAATTATTCTTGAAATGCCTGAAAAGCCGGGAGATATATTGTGCGCCGATTTGGATTGAGGTGCACGGATCGGTGAGCTCGTAGGTATTTATTTTAAGGCCGCGCGCTATGCCCTTCGCCGTTCCCGGCATGATTTGCATAAGTCCCACCGCGCCCGCGCCGGACACGGCGTTGTGCTTGAACAATGATTCCGCCTTCATCACCGCATAGAGGATGTTTTTGGGGAGCTCATACTGGCCCGTGTAACGGGCGACGCAATCGGCAAAGGGGAGCGGGAAAAGCATCTTCATCGATTCCTCGGGCATGAGCGCGATATTTTCCTTGAGGTTCCAGAGCTTCAGAAGCTCGAGGTAGGCATACGCTGACAGATACGCGTAGTGGTATTTGCTGCTGTACCTGGCTATGATTATATATTTGTCGCGTCGGCACTTCTCTGTTTTAGGCAGAAGCTTAAGCTCCCGGTTTATGGCTGCGCTATGGCCGACACGGAAGTACTTTTCAATGCCGGCGGGGATCCTCCCGCACTGCGATGAAAGCTCCAACGTGACGATGGCGCGTTCCAGGTTGCGGTATTGGTCAACATCAGATGATCGCAGGTCGTTCATGCGGCCGGTTCTTTTATGCAGTGACTTTTCCTTGGCGAAGAGGAGGGTATGGTAGAACAAGGCGAGGTCTTGATCCTTATCCCTCAAGGCCTTGTCGTAGCCTGCTTCGCACTCGGCCAGGGTGCATTGCCCGGCCAATTGTTTGATCAGAAGCCACGCGTACGGCGAGTCGGGATTCAGAACCGTCATTTTCACCGCGGTGTTTACGGCATCTTGAGCGCGGCCGTTTTTCGCATATATTTTATAAAGCCAGAATCTGCACTCGTCGCTCGAGCCTCCCTGCGGATACTTCAAGACCGATTCTTCCAGAAGCCGACGGGCCCGCTCTGTGTCGCCGGCCCGGATAAGGTTTCTTCCCAGGAGCCAGAGAAAACGGCCGGCGGATTCATCCGTATATCTGGTTATGTAGTTAGTACAATATTTCTCGTATCCCGCCTGCTTTCTTTCTTCCATGAATTGAGCCGTCCGCCTGAGGGAGTCCTGTGCGTGCGGTTCGATCCCCGCTGTTGCGATTTGCTGATACGCGGGCAGAGCGCTCCCTTTCCGGTTCATTTCCCAGAGCTCATCAGCGTACGCCTTCAATAATTCGACGCGCAGGCCGGCCTTGGCTGAATAATGGGCGATGAGCGACTCGGCCTTGCCGGATTCATTGTTCCGGACCAGAGCCGTGACCAGAGACTTATTGAGCTCGGGATCATCGGCACTGCCGGTTTTGAGGGAGTTAAGAAGAGACGCCGATTCCTTGTACTGTTTTGCGTAGTAGAGCGATTTTCCGTAGAGAAGATTTTTTTTAAAATCCAGTTCAATCGGATTTTTTTTCATGATTTCCAGCATATGTTTGGCGGCGATTGAAGCCTGCCATCCCCGGACATCCAGGGCGAAGATATTCAGATAACAATCAACGGCCCCCCCGAAGTCTGATTTTTTTTCCAGGATGGAGCCCTTTCTGAGATACGCAATTGAACGGGAGTCAGGGTCTTCATACCGGTCAATGACTTCCGCGAGCGCACTCAGGGCCTCGGCGTACCGCTCGAGGGCCGAAAGCGACCGCGCCTTGAGGAGCAGGGCATCGCGGTACAGGGCCTTCTCTTCTTTGGAAATGAGCTCGGTGAATTTTACCGCATACGCGTGCTCGTTGAACAGGTAAAACAGATGCGCCAGCTCATACAGGGCGTCATCGTAATAGTCGGATTTGAAATGAAACCCCTTGACGAAGTAATGGACCGGCTGCGGGAAGAGCCGGATTGTAAGGTCGCGGTGGCTTGAAAAGCAGGAGTTGGCGAAATGGAGTATGGCTTCCTTGTATTTTTTTTCTTTTTTATATGCGAGTCCGAGCAGGAACTGCTCTTCCGGGCCGTCCCGCCTGTTTTGCAGCTCGGATATGATTCCTTCAGGCGTTGCATAGAATCCGAGCGTTGAAAGATCGCTGCTCGCGGTATTATCCGCGCATGAGATGATGAGCATGAGGGACGACAGCATCGTTGTTCGTATATTCATGGCGGTCTTATCTCATTTTCAAATAATCTTCATATTCTTTTATCTCGGAGAGTTCCGGTTTCTCCCACACCCGGTCATAAAGGGACAGTAGATCCTTGGATTTGTAATAATTATCCGCATGGATAAGCACGTTAAAAATTTTCTTGTCATCTCCGGAAGTCTCCCCGATGAGCTTTCCGAGCTCGTCGTAGCCCAGGAGATGCAGGTTCTTTTTCTTGTCATCCGGCGATTTCGCCTCCAGCAAGGAGAAGAATGCATACCGTTTCCCGTGCTTTACCTTTTTTATTGCCTTGGCGTACCGGTACAGCCTCATTGAATAGAGGGTTTCCCGGAAATTGTCTCCCATGACCATATCGATGCGCGCGTCCTCGGCATCCCGGTATCCCAGCTTCAGGTAATGGCGGGCGAGGATGTCCCTCGAGCTTATCACCGCCGGTGCAAAGCTGTTCAGGAGCCGCTTCGCCATTTCAATATCCCTGCCCAGGACACGGCGATACAGGTCGATCAGTATTTTCTGCGCTTTGAGTATCTCGTCAAAAGATTCCCCGAATAAGAATTTCATGTAGAGCAGCTGGGCGATGATATCCCGCTGTACCGCCTCCCTGAATAATTTTTTTTCTTCTTCACTGCCGAGATTTGTTATTGATGCATTGATGAAATAGAAGAAATACCGGTTATCCTTCAGCCCCTTTTCCGCGTTTCTCTGTTTTCCGGCGCTCAGGCTGGATTTGGTCCGCTGGGCAAGGGCCGAAGCCGGGGAAATAATAAACGCGAAGATAACTCCAACAAGAATGAAATGTCTTGGAATTGTTATGCTCATACTCCCCAATTGTAAAGCTGAATAGTCAGATCATCAAGGGGGCCCCGGTGACAAGGAGCGTATTCGACCGGAGCGAGATCAAAGCCTGTATATCATTCCTTCCGTCGCCATATCGATCTTCATGCTGTCATTATTGCAGTTTTCACCATGCTCTACGGCGGATAAATAATTATCATAAAGCTTTGCGTCCGAGTTGGCCGGTTCGTGGTGGGTCAGAATCAGACGTTTGACCTTCCAGCGTAAGCCGCAATTGACTGCCATGGTATAGCTCGTATGTCCCCAGTCGAACTTCGAAAAGGATTCATCAAGCGTGTATTGAGCATCTATGACGAGGAGGTCGGCGTTTTTAAAGAAATCGTCTTCCTGCTGTCCCCCCTTTTCCAATACCTCACCGGTGAACTCCGCATCAGATGCGAATATAAATATTTTTCCCCCCTGTTTAAACCGGTAGGCGAAGCTGCCGCCGGGATGTTTCAGGGGATGGAAATCGACGACCAGGTCTTCTTCCAACTTGACCGGCGTCCTTTTTTTTGCGTCAAGGGTTATGAAGCGCTTCGCGGATTCGGTCTTTTCGAAGAATACCGGGAAATAGGGCGCGCGCATCTGTTCGTTTAAATATTTCAATTGGTCTTTGAACGGAGAGTAAAAAGTGAGGATGTTTCCCTTGACGTACAGAGGGGTGAAGAACGGCAGGCCCTGGATATGGTCCCAATGGTTGTGCGTCATGAGTATATTAATCATGCCGCTCCCCTTTCCGCTCGGCCCTTTCATCAACTCATAGCCCACGAGCCTGATGCCGGTGCCGCAGTCGATTATGTACATGGTGCCGCTGTTCGAGGTGACGGTGACGCACGTGGTATTCCCGCCATACACGTATTTCAGGTCATCGGGCAGTGAATTGATGAATTCGGCTATGTTTGAATTCCTGTTCAGCCCGGCCTCGATTGCATATTCAGCGATCCGGCGAAGCTTGAGGGAGTATTCATCATTCGTCATAGGAGATGTCAGGGAGCCCCGTACTCCCCACAATTTAATCTGCATGCATCAAATTCCTTTTTTCATCAGCTATGGTTGATTCGTCAACCTAATAATATATTATTTCGGGACAGCGAAAAAATTTCAATCAAAATAATTAGACTTGTTGCATAACTAGTCAAAATTATTCATTTTTTACTCATATATCTTTTCATCAGGCTCGTCCGCAGCAGCGGCGTCGCCCTCGACATCGCGGACAGGCTCTTTTGAGAGAACCTCCTCGAATTCCTTGTACCATTCATTCTGAATGATAAGCTGCATGATTTCATTGGTGCCGACCCATATCATCGAGAGCCGTATATCCCGCACGATCCGCTCCAGGGGGAATACGCTGGTGTAGCCGATGCCGCCCACCACCTGCATGCAGTTATTGGCGATTTCCCAGGAGGTCTCGGTCACGAATTTTTTTGTTCCCGACACCATTCTTCTGATTCTTCCGTCGCCGACGGTGCCGGAATCCGCTGCCAGGCAGGAGGCGTATACCATCGAGCGGGCCGCATCCAGCAGCATGGAGCAGTCCGCAACCTTAAAGCCGACGGCCTGGAAATTCCGTATCTCCTGACCGAAGGCTTTGCGCCGGGCGGTGTACCGCGTGGCTATTTCAAGCGCCGGCCGCACCGAGCCGATGGTCATTGCCGCGGTTCCGAGCCGCTCCGGAATCATCATTTTAGTAAACACCGTGAACCCGCCGTTGATTCCGTTCAGAGCGAACCGTTCCGGCACGCGAACGTCATTGAAGAGCACCCTGCCTGCGCCGCCACCCCTGACTCCCATGAGCCCGTAAATATACCGGGATTCAACGCCTGCCGTGCGCGGCACCATAAAAGCGGTCATCCGCTTGTGCGGAGGCGCGTCCGGATCGGTCACCGCGTATATAAGAAACCAGTCCGCGCCTTCAGCGCCGACGATAAACCGCTTCTGCCCCTTTATGACCCAGTCCTTTCCCTCTTTCCTGGCTACGGTTGCCGCGCCGAAAAAATCGGAGCCGCCGCGGGGCTCGGTAAGGCCCTCCGCCGCATACACCTCTCCCTTAAGCAGGGGCACCACGATTTCCCGCTTCAATTCTTCGGAGCCGAATTTGGTGACCGCCTCGCATACGATGTCCGCTCCGACTCCCCAGAGACAGGCCAGGGAATAGCTCGCCACGCCGATCTCTTCCGCCACGATCCCGTCCTCGACCCAGCCGAGTCCGCGGCCTCCGTATTCGGCAGGAATCCGTATTCCCAGAAGATTCCTCCTGCCTGCCTCGCGCAGGTATTCGTGCGGGAACTGTATTTTTTCCGCGTCCATCGCCAGTACCATCTCTTTAGGCACCCATGCGCTGAAATCGCGGGCTTCGTCGCGGAGCTTTTTCTGCTTTTCAGACATTATGTAGTCAAACATGCGGGGTCTCCTCGCGGCGTTTCTTCATTTAATTGCTCCAGTTAAGAGAATTTTTAATTAAAGTAATCCCCCTCCCTTGATGGGAGGGGCCAGGGGAGGGTGAGCTTTGGCCCCCCACCCCAACCCTCCCCCATTAGGGGGGAGGGAGTAAGAGTCATCAGGTGCTTTTAAATTACCTCCGGACGAATAAGTGTCAACCATTTTTGATTACAAAAGGCATTTCCCGAAGAATTCGATCCGGTACTGCATTGACCGCCTCCCGATGAACTGGTGTTCGTATTTTATGGAGAAGACCGCCTCTTTATATCGTGCGGTGATTTTTCCGACCGCGAGATTTGAGGAGACTTTGATGAAGGATCCCGGCGTTATCGTTCCCTGGTACGGAGATACGGTGCTGTACAGATAATTGTCGCCGGAGATGAAAAAGCGTGAATAGTAGAGCATTATGGTGATGAAGTTCCATACCGTGAATCCGATGCCCGTGTCGAGCGATGCGGAGTAGTCTTTGCCGCTCTTTTTTTGCACTTTTCCTGAGAGGGACAGGAGAATCGAACCATTGACAAAATATTTCATGGACGGCTTGAGCTGGAGGTAGCGCTCCGTCCCCCTCCGCTTTCCCTTCTCGAGGCGGTAAAATTTTATCTGCACGAAGCCGCGATGCGGAAGCCGGTACTGTACCCGGCCCTGCTCCCGCCTGGCGTGCGGGAGATACGTTTCATTATAGGATGGTGATATCTTTTTTTCTAAAAAAAAGCCGGCTCCCAGGAGGAGCCCTTTAAAAGGGCTGACCGATAATTCCGCCATCCAGGCGTTCTCCGCATACCCCTGGCCGGAGCTGTAAGGAGAGAAAAATTTTTTGCCGCTGTTTTTCCCCGTCAGCGACAGGTACACGACCGGATGGCGGAAGGCGAGTCCATAAGTCAGGCCATAGTCACTGATGGTTTTGTTCCTTCCGCCTTCATAGAGGACAACGCGGTGCGGCATTCCCAGCTCGACAAAAACGACGATATAATCATCCCGATACTGGGCAAACAGGCCCAGTCCGTAGAACGCCTTGTCTCCATAGGAGAGCGGAGCGCGGTCGTTGTAATTCCACAAAATCGTTTTATTATTCCTCCGTATGTCGGAATAGATGAAATAACCCTGCGCCGAAAAATGATCGCCGAACTTGAGGTCAAGGCTGGTGCCGTAATCATTGATTGCAACCGCTTCAGTATGGCGATAATCCTTGTTTATTCCATAGACGATTGAATTGAATGAGCTGTCGGTACGCTCTACGCCGTACAGCCCGGAATCGGCATAACGGTTTCTGAATGAAAAGAAAGAGCTCAATGACAGCGCCGTTTCCGCGAATGAGTACGAGACGGTTGCCGCGATCCCCTGGAAGCAGTATAATGGATTTCCGCTGTTGCAGGGTATATAGGGTTTTTCGCGTGAGATGATAAGCCTTCGGGAGAACAGGTCGGGGCTTATCCCTTTTTTCCTGCCGGCGAGGAGCCCCGCTCCGAAATTGATATAGAAATTTCCCAGTATGCAGCCGAAATAGGGAGAGATATCCATGGCCGCTATGTTTCCGGTAAACCGGTGCTCCCGTGTTGAACCGATACAGAGATGCGCGAGGTTGGCGGAGCTCTCTTTGGAAAAAAATAATCTGATTTTTTCACGAAAGAACTCCCTTACCGTGTCGTCATAGTCAAGGGTATCGCGCCGGTACTCCCCCTGGACCAGGATTTCCGGCATGAACCGGTTTTTCCACTCCGCACGCGCAGGGAAAAGATTCGCCAGCACCGCGATGATCAAAAAGGCCCGGCGCATAGCTCTAATATTCTTTTCTTTTTCCCGGCATCGATTCCCGGCAGAGCGCTCACTTTCTGTAAGATGATCCGGCGCTCTCCCTTGACCGCCATCCCGGATATCTCCAGAGAGACAGAGGCGCTCAGGCCCTCTTTAAGAAGTTGCGTAAAGATATTTTTCCGCGCTTTTTCAAACTCCTCCCGGGTCCGGCGCCCGCCCTTCGGCCCGGCGTTATCTTCCGGTAATCTCCCGACATATTTGAGAAGATGCGCCACTTCGCTCTCTTTCATGCCGATCCGGACGAGGGCGCCTTTGGTGACCGGTCCCACGGCGTTGCGGTATTTGATTATTCGTTCCGCAAAGGTCTCGTTAATCTCCGGTATCTGCATGAGCTCTTCAAGGGTGCAGGTGCTGACGTCGATCTTGGGTATGTCCGGGTCCCCGTGGATCCGCGCAAACATTCTGCCGTAATTGAGGGCTTCCACAGGCATCTCCTGCAGCGCGAGCGTCACCCCGACTGAATGGGTGAAGCCGAGGTGGGGATGGTATTTCAGGCCGTAAGAAAGGGCGACGTATTTATAGATGAGGGATATCGCGGCTGAACCGGTCTCGGTTTCCCGGGCATATCCCGCCCCTACCGATAAATATTTCAGGATGTTGACCGTCGCCGAGATGCTGTTTATGTATCCGTATTCCGTCCGGTTTATGTTCCATCTGAGGGAAAGGCCCCTGACCGGTTTGAGCGCAACACCGGCGCTCCAGCCTGGGTACAACAGGTCTTTTCGTTTTTTTATAAAAACCGAGCCTATATTCTCGAGCCGGGCCGACAGATCGATCCATTCAAACGGGGCTGCCAAAACAGAGATGCTTCCGTCGAAGAGGTGGCTTGACAGGGAGACTTCCGGCGTATGAATTGAGATGTTGTAATAACAGATTCCGGCGCCGAAAGAGACATAGTGTACCGGCCGGAACCCGAAACCCGCCTCAACGATGTTTTCGAGATACTGGTCGAACCCGAACCTGTTCCACGACGCCTGGCAGCCGAGCACGCCGGTTCCATAACCGATTTTGAGGAGCGTGGAATAGATCTCGTCAAGGGTATACGGTTTGCTTCCGGAAAAATGGAGGTAGGGGTACCGGATAAGCGGCGCATATGCCGGGTTCGACGTCCCGTCCGGCAGGGTTGCGTCGATCGCCGCCTGATTGTAGGGAAAGAGGGAGGAAGGCGAATTCTCCCGGTAGTCGAACGCAGCTATCGGGAGCGTCGTCAGACATGCGAAGATTGCCAGCGGGATCATCGGTAGCGGCTCAGGATAATATAGATTATCTCCTCTTCGGATCTGCGCATACCCGGGCTCACCGCCTCGATTTTGCACAGGTACAGGCCTGTCCGATACCGCGACCGGTGAAAGAGAGGGCTCCAGTACAGATTGAAAAATCCGGGCTGCACTGAGGGAAACAGGGGGGACTCATACAACAGAGCGCCGGTAATGGAAAAGATCCGGAATTTTATGAAGCAGGTGATGAATACAAAGAGCGGCATTTCCCCTTTTCCGAATATTCCATGGCCGGGTATCAGGGTGATCATCCTGCGTAGAGGTTTGAACAGCTTAGAGCCTGTGAACAGAGGAAGGATGATGTTAGGTTTTCCGGGGGTCTGGATGTTGGTTACGGCAAAGTCGTTTGCTGAATTCGTATCATTCTGATTCGCCCGGGAAACGCTCATGTATGATTCGAGCCCTTCTGCGCCGATAAAGACCCCGCACTCCTGTATATTCTTCCCGGAATAGACGCTCCACTGGCCCTGATTCTGTGCGCTTGCGACGTATGATGCTATGGTGCTGTTCGGATTTCCGTCCCTGTTTGAATAATAGACAAAATCGATTATCCCGCCGTTGGCCGGGTCGTCGTCGCTGTCCACTGCCACAATCCCGTCGGAGTTCCACAGGCTTGCCGAGTAATTGTTGCAGTACACGTCGATATATCCGTTGCCGTTGGTATCGCCGCTCCAGTCGGTCTCGTCCGGGGTTTCCGGCCGGGTCAGATGCACCACGATGAACCGGTCGTCATAGGGGGTTTCCGGCCGGTCGTAGGTGTAAATGGTGATCGGCTCCTGCCCCAGCCTCTCGTTGGTCCCGTAATACATGGTGACATACAGCCCGGATATATCCATTTTTTCTTTTTCCGCGCCGGACAGGCAAAGCTCCACCCAGTCGCCAGTGGTGTTGGTAACGAATTCATTGATCATGAGCCCTGCGCCGAGCTTTGCTTCAGCCAGCAGTATGAGTAGAGGCATGATGGTAAATATTTTGAGCATAGAAACCCCCTGTCCGTTGTACGATCGGGAGCCCGGTTTATTAAAAAATTTTGTGAAAAAATTATGGACATATAACCCCCCGGAGCTAAGACATGACCTGATGATAGTGCCAGGGTTTATCGTATGAATAGCACAGTCCGGCTGCCGGGCGAGCAGATCAAGGAATTCGCCCTTCTGTGTCATGAAAAGATCAAGTCGGCTCCGTCCAAGCTTCGCGCTCTGGATTTAATAGCCGGTTACGCCTCATCCGATCTTGAAAAATATTATATCAATGCGCTGGACGCCCCCGATGAGGTATCGCTCCACTTTGTCGAGCTCCTTGATCAGATCGTATTTGAGATCATTGAAAACAATCATTCCGACGACACGCTCCGGGAATACATCGTGGAAGACCTGTACGCCCGCGTCCTCATCTATCTGGACTTTTTCAGGGGCAAGGAGTCGTACGCCTGCACCGTCAACAGGAGGATGTTCACCGATGATGATACGATAATAATCCGGCAGTGCCGCTTTGCGGAATTCGTGCCCCTGCTGGTGTCGGAATATTATGAACAGCCGGGCCTGAGAAAATCGATCCTCAGGGCGCTTGTGTCCTTCGAGGCCGAGGATCTTCTGAACCTGTATTATAATATTGCCAAGGGCGATGATCCTATTGAAGAGAAGATACTCGCGTTGATCGGACTCAAAGGTTTCGGATCAAAGTTCAATTTTAAACACCTGCATTCCCCGGGGAATGCAGGATATGCCGCGCTCATAGGATATGCCGGATCCTTTGACTGCGCATCCGTTGGAGCGAACCCCCTACCGGGCGATTTGTATTCACTCCTGTTCTGTTTACGTTACAGCGAGTTGCATATCGGCCGGATGGCCGATATTCCGGCTCTTTCGTGGATGATGCGGGTTCTCCAGGCTTTCCTGAATATCGGAAATGCCAACTCGTATGCCCCGGATATATACGAATCGGCGGGCAATATCCTTGTTTTCGCCGATCCGGAAGGGCTGAAGAGGCTTCTGCGCGACGGCGAGCTTGCGGCCGGCCTGATACGGGTGCTTGATTTTTTCCCCCGGGAGTTTTTTTATAAGTTGGGCCTCAAGCTCTCGCTCCTCGGAGATGAGTTTATTCAGGCGGTCAACAAGCTTGCCTCATCGAATGTTCTGCACCTCGATGATCTGGGATCGAACACGGTCAATTATGTTTTGTGGGGGTCGGGGAGCGAGCTGTAAAAGACCCCGCCGTCAATCCTCTTTAAATAATCACTCCTGATTAATAACTATTCAGCTATTTGATAATCTCTCGCAAGGACTGACCTCACCCCCCGGCCCCCTCTCCAAATTGGAGAGGGGGAGCTAATAACTATAAGTTTTATGCACCCCCCTTCTCTTATTGAGGAGAAGGGGGGATGAGGTCAGTCCTTGCGAGAGATAACTGAGCAATTACCCTAATTTCAAAAATTATTTATTCAAACAGAAATCTTGTTCGTATATCCCATAGCGGGGCAAAAACGGTGATTCCGGAGGAGAGGAAGAGATGAAAAAAATAAAAGCATATACAATTTTAGTGGTTTTTATGGGAGGATTCATTCTGAACGGCTGCAATGCCGGTATTGATTGGAATGATGAATTGCGGTCGCTGTTGCTGTTATCTTCAGACAACCCGTATGCCATGACGTTCAATGAAAGCGGCGCGAATGTTGCGCTCGCTGCCTCATCTCCGGCCTTGGGTTGGACCGGAGAGGGTTATATCGGAGGCTATCTGTTAAATGGTACCGATGTCAATAATTCCGTAACAGTCAGGTGGGCGGGGTCGCCATCAATTTCACCGGCTACTTTTAACCAGGATACGGGTGGATTTACATTCTCGTATCTTAAAAATGGCGTATTATGGAGAAACGCATACGGCTACAGTTTTACCTTTACCCTATCGACCGTCAGCGGAGGTCAAATATCAGGCACTTTCACCGGTACCTTGAGTGATGGGAGCAGTAACGTTCTTTTCATTACTGATGGAGCGTTCAGCGGATCGTATCAATAGAAAATCACAGGTCGTGCTAGTATATTCAAAATATCCTGCTGCTGTCCAGGAGTATCGTAACCGGCCCGGAATTCACTAGAGAGACCTTCATGTCCGCTCCGAAAACACCTGCCCTTGTTTTTGCGTATCGTGATCTGCATCGGTCGACGAAGGAGTCAAACGCCTCGCGTGCGCTGTCCGGCTTCATGGCAGCCGAATATGATGGCCGTTTCCCCTTTCTGAGGTCGCCGTACAGGGTGAACTGGGGCACCAGGAGTATCTCACCCCCGGTGTCCGTAACCGAGAGATTCATGATCCCGGCGGCATCGTTGAAGATGCGCGCCCCCAGAATCTTGTTTATGACGTATTCTCTGTCCTCGTCGGTATCTGATTCATGGAAGCCTGCAAGGACCAGTATTCCTCTTCCTATGGATGCGACGCTTTTCCCGCTGACCGTAACCGATGCCTCCATCACACGCTGGATTACGGCGCGCATGACTTAATTCTGCTGCGTCAGTTTTCGCTTCAGTACCGATTCCGTCTGCACGCCCACGAAACGCTCGATCTCCTTTCCCTTGTCCATGAGAATGAGCGTCGGTATCGACGATATGCCGAATTTCTGCGCAATCTCCGGGTTCTCATCGGTGTTGATTTTTACGATCGTCGCGGATATGTCGGGGGACTGCGATAGTTTTTCGAGAATCGGGCTCTGCATTCTGCACGGGCCGCACCAGGGTGCCCAGAAATCTATAAGTACATGGCCGGCGGCATTCGTGACTTCCGCCTCAAAATTAGCATTCGTGACCTCTATCAGTTTTGCCATAGTATCCTCCACGGTAATTGTATACGATGCGTCCCGTAAGGGAGAGCGGCCCGTATACCTGCATGATATAATACTCCTATAATTCAGATCGCTGCCGAGTCCACTATTTTTTTACAATTATACTACAAATAGATTGGTTTTTCAGTATTTGTTGCGTTCTTTCACCGTCGGCGGCTGGATTAACCTTTGCCTACAAGAGTGTAAGAAACGGTAACCGCCGATTCACGCCGATCGCAAGTATGTACAATACTAATTTATTCGCAGGATAACCTGCAAATGTGCCGATAAGATAATAGAAGATTCATGATTTTTTCCTTGAAACGGATCATGGAGGATACTACATTTTTCTCGAGGTGCACCGATGAAACGGCCATTTTTCATATTCATACTTTTTCTCTTCATTGCATCAAACGGGCAGGAGGTCAAGGATCAGAAGGAAAACAAGGTCTTGAAAAATATCCCTGATGGATATGACACCCTATCGTGGGGGACCATGCTGACCAATGCGAAGGATAAAATAAGGGGGAAGCTCTATTTCACCGACGATAAGACCCTGATAATATCACGGGAAGGCAATCTTGAATATAATTATGGATTTTTCTACATTGATCCCGGCCTTGAGAAGGCTGAAGGAAAGGAGGGTGAGGTCAGGGAAGCCGATAAAACGGCTGCCGGAAAAAAAGAGGCTTCAATGAAAGCCGATGAGGGTAAGCTTTTTTACGTGGCGCTGAAATTCCCCTACTTGACCATGGAAGAGGTGCGTAAAAAAATTGAGGATAAACACGGCTCCTACACCAACGAGGATATGAACAAATTTCAGGGAGCCATTGCGTGGAACGGGGAAAAAACAATCATCATCATGTGGGTCGACCGGTATGAGGATAAACCCTATTGCGGCCGGATAACCTACGTGAGCAAGGAGATTACCAAAGAGCTCAACGAGTATCATCTCAGAGTCTTCAACAGGGTTGAGCGCGAGATCATTCGGAAGCTCACGCCATAGATTTCCTACAGGTGGGTGATGAATATCGGGACCAGCCCGATTCCGTCATCCAGAAAGTCCAGCGATTTACCGACAACGGTTCCAATCTTCTCGAGGGAATCGATTTTTCCCGCCATGCCGCAGCCCGGCGTGCTTGCGGTAACCACGAGGTCGCCGGGCCGTATCGGTGCGTTCCGCGCATCGATACGGCAGAGGACGGCACCCGCAAGCGCCACCGGACAGATTTTTTTTTCCGTGCCGCTGTTGTTGATTACAACCGCTGGATTCCCGGAAACCACGCCGATGGCGGAGCGGTTATATTCCGTGCGGGAGCGTGACAAGATTGATTTACCCGATTCGCCGGCGACCAAAATATCTCCCGGGGATATATACTCCGCATCGTCGACTTCGAAAAGCTCCACAATATTTGCCGGAATACTCCGTGTGTCTGATTCGAGGCTCTTGGTGATATGTATCGCTCCATTAAAGACCGATTTTCCGTTCACATACAGCGCATCGCCGTTTCCGGAAAGATTCACGGAATCGTCGTAGCGATGAAGGGAGCCGTATCCGTCCGCGTACAGGGAATAATCATGCTCGCTCGCGAACACCCCGCCCGCGCCGAACCGCGAAATGCCCAATATCCCGCAACCCCTGGCTTTCCCGTCCGTGTATCCGGGAGACTGGCCCCGCACGCCGATGCGCCCGCCGTGCCCGAACACTCCGTAGGATTGAATATTGTTCGCGGTTGATACGCCCGCCACACCGGATATTCCGATTGATCCGGAATCGGCGGATTCATTCTTTGCATGGATGACCGCGGAATCATCCGAGGGAGGGGCGATTTCCGCCACGGTTTCATGCTTGGAGGCCCGTATCGAGATCGTTCCTTCATGGCTGCCGTAGGCATGAACAAGGGGAGCGTATTCATGATCATGCGGCAAGGGCGGCCGTGCGTCAGCGAGCCGCGCGTCCGTGGACTCGACTGCGCTTCCCGGCCTTGATTCCTTGTTTTTGGCCAGCATCACGATGCCCTGGCCGTCTTCAGTTGCCGGCTTGAGCCTGCGGTCGTTCCCCTGTACCGCCGCGCCGGGCGAATCCTCGCCGTCCTCGGCAAGCTCCACGATCCCCGGGGATATGGTGGTGGCGGCCCTGAGCCGGCGATCATTCCCCTGGACGGCCACCCCGGGTAAATCCTCGCCGTCCTCGGCAAGCTCCACAATACCCTTGGACACGGTGGTGGCGTCCCTGAGTCTCCGGTCGCTTCCCTGCACGGCAGTGCCTGCCTTTTCCTCGCCGTCCACGGCAAGCTCCACGATCCCCTTGCTGTTTTCGGTGGCGTCCCTGAGCCTGCGGTCATTCCCCTGTACCGCCACCCCGGGCGAATCCTCGCCGTCCTCGGCCAGTTCCACGATCCCTTGGGATATGGTGGTTGCCGGTTTAAGCCTGTGGTCGTTTCCCTGTACCGCTGCCCCGGGCTTTTCCTCGCCGTTTTGAGAAAGCCTGACGATACCCTTGTGGTTTTCGGTGGCGTCTCTGAGCCTGCGGTCGCTCCCTTGTACGGCTACACCCGGCTTGTTTTCACCGTTCTCGGCAAGCTCCACGATCCCCTTGGTTACGGTGGTGGCCGGCTTGAGCCTGCGGTCGTTTCCCTGTACCGCTGCTCCGGGCTTTTCCTCGCCGTTTTTGGCAAGCCTGACGATACCCTTGGCGTTTTCGGCGGCGTCCCCGAGCCTGCGGTCGTTTCCCTGCACCGCCACCCCGGGCGAATCCTCGCCGTCTTCGGCCAGCTCCACGATACCCTTGGTTATAGTCGTCGCCTCCTTGAGCCGCTTATCATTTCCCTGCACGACCACGCCGGGCGAGGCCTCGCCGTCCTCCGCCAGCTCGACGATTCCCTTAAAATTTGTCGTTGCCTCTCGAAGGCGTTTGTCGTGGGCCTGCACCGCGGTACTCTGCGTATCTCCGCCGTCAGGGGCGAGCTTGCATATGCCGTATGATTGTTCAGTCGCCTTCTGGAGCCGCGGATCATTCCCGGTTACAGCGGCGTTATGCTTGTACATCCCGTCCGGACACAGCTTGACGATGCCGAAATTATCCACGCCGGCTTCAAGGAGGCGCGAATCGTTTCCCTGCACGGCGGCCCCGGCCTTGGTTTCCCGGTCATGGGCAAGCCTCACGATACCCGGTTTCAGTTCTGAAGCCTGCTTCAACCGCGAATCCGATGCCTGCACCGCCATCCCATCGCGGACGTCGCCGTTTTCGGCGAGCTGGACGATTCCTTTGAATATCGTGGTGGCGTCCTGGAGTCTCCGGTCATTGGCCTGAACCGCTGTTCCGGGAGCGTCTTCGCCGTTTTTAGCCAGCCGCGTGATGCCCGGCTGGAATATGGAGGCGTACGGGGTGAGCTCGCCGATATTATGAATGTGAAAAGGATTGAAGCTCGCCGCTGAAATCTCTAATGCCCAAACCTGTACGCCGTACTGCCCGTTACGGCATTTCACCCCCTTGGCCTCAAAGCGGATGAAGCGCGCCGGGGTTATGTCGGTGTTCCAGAAATATTTTTTATTCTCCTGGGCCTTGAAGTTTTTTTCCTCAAACAGGAGCGTCCAGATATGGTTGTCCGAGCTTGTTTCAATATGGAAATTTTCCGGGAATCCGCTTGGGCCTGAGCCGAGGATGATCCTGTTGATATGATAGACACCGCCCAGGTCAATAGACAGGGTTTCCTTTGCAGGGTGCGTCTTTGTCGCGGATTCCCAGTAGGAACCCGGCTCTTCGACAAGAAGATTTTCCGGGCCGCTTCCAGCCATGGAGCTGCTTGAGCGTATCTCCTGTATGCCGGATATGCCTGCGCACATCCTCCCGATTTCCGAATAAAAGCTTCCCTCGTTATTCCGGCTCGAGATGATGAAAAATTTAAGAAATCGAATCCGGGAAAGGGGGATGTCGATGCGGTATACCGTACCTTCGAGCTCAAGGTTTTTTTCAGCGTGGATGATCCGCCAGTACGTGCCGTCGAGGCTCGCCTCAAACCGGAAATCGCGCGGGAAGGTCGCCGCTCCGCTGGGAGACGCCGACAGCTCGATATGGTCGATGACAATCTCGTCTTTATAATCGAGGATGATGTATTCGGGCTTGTTTTCGTCGCTCTTTCTGCTTTGCCAGTAACCGGCGTCGCGCAGAATGTTTAATGCAGAACATGATTCGTGCTCTTCGCCGGAGGCTTCGTGTATAGTGCATTCATAGTCCCGCTTATGGCTGATGTCGATGTATTCCATTATGCCACCTGATTTATTATTTCATAGTAATTACTTGAGTCAGGCGAAATTTTTATCCCCC
The DNA here is from genome assembly GCA_001829495.1 of Spirochaetes bacterium RBG_16_49_21. Lineage (GTDB taxonomy): Bacteria > Spirochaetota > UBA4802 > UBA4802 > UBA5550 > RBG-16-49-21. The sequence goes on from MIBJ01000018.1 coordinate 40,198, forward strand.
TCCCTTGATGGGAGGGGTTAGGGGAGGGTGATTAGAGCAAAAATAGAATATTACCGCTAATACACCATCAATATTATTCATTACTTCATTATTCCAAAATCTTATTACAGCAAATCCTTGTGATTTCAGCCAATCATCTCTTTCAATATCATTTTCTTTATCTTCTATGTGCTGACTGCCATCCAGTTCTATAACCAGCTTATTTTCAAAACAAGCAAAATCAACTATATATGAACCTATCGGCTCCTGTCGCCTGAATTTCAGGCCCTTTACCTGCTTTGATTTTAAATATTTCCATAATTTCTTTTCTGCTTCTGTTTGATTCTTTCGTAATTGCCTCGCGAAATACACTAAACTGTCTGCCATTGGCTTTTTTCACCCCCACCCCGGCCCTCCCCCATCAAGGGGGAGGGAGGTTTTAAATCAATTTTCGTCTAATTCGAGTTAAATGCCGTGGCCGGTGGTCTGTCAAATATTTTATCAGTCGGGATCGTTATACCCGCACCCATCGTACGGCGACAGGGGCTCATCCCGGACGAGATGCGCTACATCTTCGTAATAAGGGAAGTCCCTGCACATTTTCGGCCGGTACGGATAAATGGAGCAGGCGGGCATGCCGTTTTCATCTGTGGTGAAGTGTTTGCACCGGTAGTGGTACGGAAGCGATTCGGCCGGCTCTTCGAATTTGAAGGCCAGCATCGGATATATGAGGTATATCTCGGAAAAGTCGGGGTCAACCGCGGGCGATTTTTTCCAGAATTCGTATGCGACCTTGAGCGTTTTCGGAGGCTCGGCAAGCCGTACGTCTTGACAGCAAAACCCCCTTCTTTTACAGTGTCCCATTGAGCTTCATCCGGCTTTGATTCATGTACGAACAATTCTGTTATTGCTTGACAAAATATGCAATTCATTAATTCAAAGTTATTAGAGTTGTTGCAATTATAGTTTAGCCATGCAACAAGTCTAATAACTTTAAGTATATTATAAAAAGGGAGACCATATGGACGGCTTTTCAGCTGAAGAATTATTCACCAATGAGAAAGGGCTGACCTACAATGATTTTATCATTCTCCCGGGGTATATAGATTTTTCGCCGGATGACGTGAATCTTGAATCCAATTTGACCCGGAATATCCGTATCAAAAGCCCGCTCGTTTCCAGCCCCATGGACACCGTAACCGAGTCGAACATGGCGATCGGCCTGGCGCTCCTCGGCGGCATCGGGATCATACACTACAATAACACCATTGAGGAGCAGGTGAATGAGGTACGGAAGGTGAAGCGTTTCGAAAACGGCTTTATTACCGACCCGATCGTGTTGTCCCCCGGCAACACGATCGCCGACATCGACGCGATAAAGGAAAAGTATGGATTTTCGGGCATACCGATAACCGAGAACGGCAGACTTAATTCGCTTCTTCTGGGCATCGTTACGAACAGGGATATCGATTTTGAAACGGAGCGGACGAAAAAACTGTCCGAGGTTATGACTACCGACCTGCTCACCGCGAAGAAGGGGATCTCGCTCCAGCAGGCGAACCAGATATTGAGGAACTCCAAGAAAGGTAAACTCCCCATCGTGGACGGGGAAGGCAGGCTTGTGGCGCTCATGTCCCGGAACGACCTTTTGAAGAACAGGGAATATCCTTCTGCATCAAAGGACCGGCACAAGCAGCTCATGGCCGGCGCAGCCGTGTCCACGCGGGATGAGTCGCGGGAGCGGCTCGCCGCCCTGGTTGAGGCAGGGGTCGACGTCGTTGTCATAGATTCCGCTCAGGGGAATTCGGTATACCAGATCGAGATGATAAAATACACCAAGAAAACCTATCCGGATTTGAGCGTCATTGCCGGCAATATCGTTACCGAAAATCAGTGTGAATTGCTGATCAAGGCCGGAGCCGACGGCCTGAGGATCGGGATGGGCCCCGGCTCCATCTGCACAACCCAGACCACGATGTCGGTGGGCAGGGCTCAGGCCACGGCCGTGTATAAGACGGCGCGGTTTTCGCGCAAGCACGGCGTTCCCGTTATCGCCGACGGAGGCATATCCACCATCGGCCATATCGCCAAGGCGCTGGCGCTGGGAGCGTCGACGGTCATGATGGGCTCCATGTTCGCCGGCACCCACGAGGCTCCCGGCGAATACTTTTACGAGAACGGCGTGCGGCTCAAGAAATACCGGGGCATGGCGTCGCAGGAGGCTCTGGAAGCGGGCGGGACCAAGCGTTACTTTGCCGAGGACACGAAAATAAAGGTTGTGCAGGGCGTGTCCGGATCGGTCGTGGACAAGGGCTCGCTCTTTGACTATGTGCCGTATCTTCTCCAGGGGCTCAGACATTCCTTTCAGGACATCGGGACCAGGGAAATGAAGATATTGCACGATAAGCTCCATTCGGGCGAGCTCAGGTTCGAGCTCAGATCTCCGTCGGCTCAAATGGAAGGCGGCGTGCATGACATGTATACGTACAAAGAGCCGAAATATATGTAAAGAGCCTCATGTACCATATAACCATCAGATTCTACGAAGAGCTCAACGATTTTCTCAAGCAGGATTATAAAAAGCGCGATTTCGAATTTTCCTTTAAGGACAGGCGGTCGGTTAAGGACTTGATCGAATCGCTCGGCGTGCCCCATGTCGAGGTGGACCTCATCCTGGTGAACGGTACGTCGGTTGACTTTTCTTATATCGTCCAGGAGCATGACCGGATCAGCGTCTACCCCGTGTTTGAAACGCTTTCCATAGCAGCAGTGACGCGGCTCCGTCCCGTTCCCTTGCGGGATCCCCGCTTTATTTTGGATGTGCATCTGCACAAGCTCGCCCGGCGCATGAGGCTTCTGGGATTTGACGTGGATTATCATGCACGGAGGGACGATGCGCAGCTTGCGGAAATATCCGAGCTCGAAAACAGGATTCTCCTGAGCAGGGACCGTCAGCTCATGATGCGGAGGAGGATATCGCGCGGTATGTATGTGCGGAATACGGATCCGGAAAAGCAGCTCGCCGAGATACTGGACCGACTCGACCTGTGGGAGCGGTGCCGGCCCTTTACCCGTTGCATCGAATGTAACGGGACGATCAAAAGCATCGATGTGGATGATCCCCAAGCGGCGGAAATCAGGGAACAAATTCCGCCCGGCGTGTATTCATGGTGCCGCGAGTATTACCGGTGCGCGGGCTGCAACAGGCTCTACTGGAAAGGGAGCCATTACGAGAAGTTGAGGAGGCGGGTGGAGGGGATACTGTCTCACCGGTCGATTTAGGTTGGACTCGTTTCCCTCTGAATCTTTCATGAACGAGATTGAATTCATGCGTATGGCACTCGTGGAAGCGCGCGAGGCCTTCTCCCGCGGCGAGGTTCCCGTGGGCGCCGTAATCGTTAAAGAGGGTGAAATAATCACCGCGGCCCGCAATGAAAACCGGGAAACGAGCAATCCCGTGCGCCATGCCGAAATCATCGCCATCGAGAAGGCCTGCGCTGCCGTCGGCAACGAGCGGCTTACGGACTGCGACCTATACGTCACCAAGGAGCCCTGCGCCATGTGCGCCGGCGCCATTGTGCACGCGCGGATACGGAGGCTCGTCATCGGCACGCGGGATCGGCGGTACGGAGCCTGCGGCACCGTGCTGTCCGTATGCGGGAATCGATCGCTCAACCACCTGCCTCAGATCGAATTCGGCGTTCTCGAGCAGGAGGCTGCGGGTCTGATGAAAGATTTTTTTTCTTTACGACGGAACGGCAATAATGCGTAATTATTCTAATGGAGGTTTTTTCATGTCTGTTCAAAAGCCATCAATTCTAAGGATGCTGTCCATTCTTGCCATCATCATCGGCGTCTATATACTTGTCCGGGGAGGATTATTGACTTACGAGAGCATCAGGTCGTGGGCCTCCGGTTTCAGCGACATATTCGAATTATGCATCGGGGTACTGAGCGCCGCTTTCGGGATTTTTGCTCTCATGAGCGGAATCTCGGTTCTCCGCTCCAGGCCGGGCTGCATTGAACTGCTGAAAAAGTATGCAATAACCTTAGTCGCGTACCAGATTATCTGGATCATCTTCACCGTCACATCAGGGAGAATAGTAGGGTGGGGGAGCGTTCTTCTGGACAGTGCCGTGGGTATAGGAACGTTCGCGTGCATCATCATGAATGTGGAAGTCAGGAATTACCCGGGGTCCGGCGGGCCGGAGCCGGATCAATAAACGGCGAAGCGACATACAAAAGATCATGAAACAACTGATCCTTGCCACAACAAAGAACTTTCTCTATCGGGAAGAGCTCGTTAGAAACGGCTACTCGGTAACCGAATACAACCTGCCGGTTCCTGAATCCGGGATGGAGGAGATTGAGAGCCTTGAATCATCTCGAATCTGCATAGCCGAGGTCTCTGAGGAGATAGTCAATTCAAACAGCCGCCTCTTCGACGTATTGCGGAAAAAGGGAAAAATTTTATGCCTTTCCGGGCAGATCAGCAATACGGTAAAAAAATTTTTATTGGATCACGGCATTTCCGATCTGCTGCAGAATCCTTCGGCAGACCGGCTCATGCCGTATGTGAGAATCATGAGCGAAAAAACCCTCGGCCGTTCAGGCTCAATGGTGATTCTGGACGATAGTGATGCAGCCAAGGAGGTTCTTAAGAATATTATTACACGCTTCGATTACCAGCCGGTTTTTATAGCCTCAGTGGAAGAGCTGTTTTGCTCCGCATTAAATTCCGGCGTGCGATTTGTCCTCGTCAATCTGAGCGCCCGATCGCTTGACCTGAACGGTCTGGTGAAAAAATTCTATGCGTGCCAGCACTCTACCACGATCCCCGTGCTTGTGTATAAGGATATGAGGGAGGGCCTGTTCGTGCATGAGCTGGTAAGCGGCCTTAACCGGGTGACGAGATTTATTTTGAGCCTGGATGAGCTTTTCAGCTTCCTGGTCGATGTTCTGTTTAAAAAAGAGATGATCCCGCTCCTGGCATCGCTGAAGAAGTCGTCCGATTTTGATCATTGTTCATCCTATGCTGATGAGACGGTGAGCCGGATATTTTTCATGAATGAAAAAAGCATATTTAACCAGGCTAATATCCTGACTGAAAAAAATTTTAACGAGATGATGCGCCTTATCCGCGCAATGGAGACAACGCTTCTCAAGGTTTTTGGACTGAGATGGCTGAAAATAGAGGCTGATAACAAGGGAATCAGTACTGCGGGAAAGGGGGAATGAGCTGGTGTTTAAGCACAAGCTCCCCCTTTTTCATGTCGGAAATTACCTGAAGGGAAATCAACTGGCGGTATATCTCCTTTGGATCAGCGGGAAAACAGGGGCGCTTGTTGTTGTGGCAGTGGAGGCAGAGTTTTTCGCGCTGTTTTATTTTTTTTATGCCCAGAACCGGATACATTCCGTATTTTTGAGCGGTTTCATAACCGCCCTGCCGGTTGAGGGCATTGGCATGCCTGCCGTATTCATAATAATCGCCGCCCGGTCCGTGGCACGCTTCGCATCCCACCCCTTCCTTCTTGACCCTTTCGTCCCTTCCCCCGCCGGTTGTATGGCATTTCAGGCATCTCAAGTCCTCGGAAGGATTACTTATTGATAATTTTGCCCCTATGGCCAGGCCGCTTTCTTTTTTCAAGATCAATACGGCCTTTGCATGAGGCGTCCGCAGCCAATCATCGTACTGGTTTCCGATGCTTTCCGCCGCATGGCATTCGGCGCATACGCTGCTTCCCACATATGAGTGTCCCGTTGTTCCCGAGACGAGCGCCCTGTCGAACGACATGACGGCAATCAACGCGGCAATGGGGATGAGGCTATAAATCAGTAGTATTTGCATACCGGCCATGGCAGTGTACCGTAAATGTTTGCACAAGGCACTCATTAGTCAAGAGATATTACTACATGATTATCTTTAGGAGTTTGAATTAAATTTCGGGAAAATGGGAGTGCAGTGTAATCTCATTCAGCAGGACTAATGGCGCAACTTCCCCCCTTGCGAAGCTGATCTTTACCCATAACCTGCCGTACTGGACACGGGTATTTTTTCCTTTATAAAAGAGACCATTACTTTCCAC
>MIBJ01000019.1:0-6220 GCA_001829495.1 Spirochaetes bacterium RBG_16_49_21
CCATGCGAGCTGTGGGGAAACATTCGTGCCGTCGCAGGTATACTTTTTAGGGATCATCTTGCCTTCTTTGAAGGCGGTGCTTGTTATTGATATTGCCATCGCCGTGCCTCTCTTTTTATCATATATACTCCGCTAAAGGAAAGTAGCATAATAAAATTTTAAGTACCGGTTGCACAATAAAAATACATGTTGATTAACGGAACTTTTCAGCTCCTTATAATCGATATATATGTCTCATAAAGGGGGTTTTTATGCAATACATTTTGATCGCTTTAACATTTTTTTGTATTACCAGAACCCCTCTGCACGGTGAATTATAAGACTTTATCTCCATAATTTAAATAGTTATCAAAAGGAGGAAAGACCATGAAAAACAGTGAAAACAAGGTGGTGCTCATAACCGGCGCCTCATCCGGGTTCGGGAAATTGACCGCTGAAAAGCTCCTGGCTGCGGGAGGGTGGGAGGTGTATGCTGCCTCGCGGCGGATCGAAAAAATGAGAGGGCTTGAAAAGAAGGGCGCCCGTGTCATTAAAATGGACGTCGCCTCAAGCAAGGAGGTGAACGCGGGAGTCGGGCGGATCATCAGGGAGCAGGGAAGGATCGATGCGCTTCTGTCGAACGCGGGATACGGTACCTACGGCATGATCGAAAGCGTCCCTTTGGAGGAGATCCTGCACCAGTACGAGGTCAATGTCTTCGGCATGGCGCGGGTACTGAAAGCGGTGCTGCCGCGTATGAGAAAGCAGAGGTCCGGCAGGATCGTGCTCACCGCCTCAATGGTCAGCCGCATCTCCACGCTCGGCCTGGGATGGTACGCCTCCACAAAGCACGCGGTAAGGGCCATGGGCATCGCGCTGCGCCAGGAGGTAAAGGAGCTCGGCATAGACGTCGTGATGATTGAGCCGGGCGCCGTAAAAACAGGCTTTGACGCAGTCGCCCTGGGTATGCTGCGCAGGGTAAAGCATCCGGGCGATTATAAAAAATACGCGAAAGGCTTCGGCAGGCTTTTATCAGACGCGTACCGTAGATCTCCCGGGCCGGAAAGCACCGCTGATTGCATGGTCAAGGCGATAACCGCGGCAAAACCGAAAACCGTGTATAAAACAACGATCGATGCGAAGGTTATCCCCAGGGTACTGGCCTTAATAACCGATAAGCTATTTGATCGCTTCGTTCTTTCATCCGTCAAAAAGGCGGCGAAAAAAAAGAATGCCGGTTAAATTGATATAGTCGGCAACAATGAGCACCGCCCTCTCGCTTCTCTTATGGAAACGGTGGGTATTCTTAGAAAAATATAAAGAACATCACCCGATGCCTGAAACGTCGGGGGTCGATGCTTTGAAATTTTTTAATTGAAATTGAAGTTATAGCTCATAAAATGACCTTTTGATCATTCTCCTAATAATTTTAATGACTTATGAGCTTTTTATAAATTGACATTTGAATCGCAATTAGGGGTTGCCTAAAAGGCCATACTATATTCACGCAAAGTCGCAAGGACGCCAGGAATTTATTATTTTCCGAAAAGGAGAAAACAAAGAAGCCGTATGAGCGTATGCGGCGATATAATCATAGTTGGAGGTTCATATGCAGGAAGGTATGCGCTACTTTCATGGAGAACAGCTTCAATGTTCCATCGGCATAGCGATTTCGCTGGTGTCAGCAGGCATTGCCCTGTTTTTCCTGTTTCAGCATAAGCCGGCCTTGTATAAAGGTATGGCCTATGTATTTTTAATACTTTCCGGGTTCCTGTTGATAATCTGCGTGGCTGTTGTTTTAAGGACACCCCATGACATACAACGGGTCAGCGGCTACGTTGAACATGACACGGAAAAAATCGTCACTCATGAGGTTCCCCGAATGGAAAAGGTAATGCGAAATTTTACTATTATAAAAATAGTCGAAGTATGTTTGATAATAATCGGATTTGCCCTGTTTATTTTATCTCCGCGGAGCACTTTGTGGAAAGGAATCGGGCTCGGGTTATGTATCCAGGCGGCAGTGCTGTTGGCCTTTGATATTGTAGCCGCACGCAGAGGGAGCACGTATGTTGAATATCTTCATACGATGACGCATTCGGAGACACGCACAAAATAATCATCTAACGCAGACCGTATATTATTACAATAATACAGGACGGCAGGTTAGCTATGACACAATTGATGATTGGCAAGATCTTTTTAATAATAGTGGGCAGTTTTCTGCTGATCCTCTTTATTTATTTAACGGGAAAGACAATACTGTTCCTGAAAAATTCGGAAAAGGCAAAGGGGAGGATAATTGAACTGGTGCGGTCCGATAATGGTAAAGGGAAACACACACCTGTCGTGAAATTTAAAGTTCCTTCGGGGGAGAAAGTTTCTTTCAGGACAAGTTCAAGCAGCACATCATATTATGAAGGGCAGGAGGTTACCGTACTCTACGATGCCAAATTCCCCGAGGATGCAAAGATCAAATCATTCTTTGAGTTATGGTTCGCGCCTGTGATGCTGCTCATTTTCGGGGCTTTAATACTATTTGGCGGAATCTTCGCGGGACAGGGGGCGCTGTTTGGAGATAAAATTGCGACGCAGCCTCAGCCGGAACCTGTAGAATCCATGGGCAAGTTGCAGTACTTCCTGCTGTACTGGGTATTACCCGGAGGGTTCATTCTGTTCGGCTCTTTTTTTATTCTCTCCGGATTATCGGAAATAAAAAAAAGGGTATCGTGCAGTTACTGGCCTTCAGCCGAAGGGGTCGTGATGGAGTCTGAAGTCGGAGAGCCTTATGAAAAATTTATCCTCCAAGGTCAAATATAAGTTACGGTATTAATAAATATTGCTTTTTTATAAGTTGATTTTGTTGATTGCTGAATAACAGGGGGGAGATGTTCATCCGGATTATTTTCCCCCGAATTTTGAGTAGTTACATCATAACAACCTTGATAGTAAACCATGAATATATTTTCTTTTTTATGTATAATTATCTTTATAAGCTTTATATATTTCGGCGTTTACGTTATAAAGAAGGATTCTAAGAATAATATCAACCGACTATTTTTTCTTATATGTCTGAGTTTATCACTTTGGGTTTTATTTGCCGGCATTGCATTTTCCTCCGAAAATAAGGAGACCGTTTTTTTTTGGTATAAAACAGCAATGCCCTTCATCTTTCTGTTTATGAGCATAAACACACATTTTAATTTTGAACTCACAGGAAAAAAAATAAAAAACCGGTTTATACCTATTTTATATTTACCCGCAATTATACTTATAATTATGACTATAACATCTACTACTCTTTATTCCGATTGTTTTCGCCATGAGGGTAATTGGAAATTTATAATCACGCCTAATACCTTTGGGTTTATTTTTTATATACTATTTATTTTTTTCAATTTCTCGGTGGTAATTTTTTCATTGTTACGCTGGAGAAAAAAGACTAAGCTGCAAAAAATAAAAAAGCAGGCAAGGTTGATATTGACTGTTTACTGCATATTCGCGTTTGTCAGTATTTTATCTGATTTTGTTTTCCCCGCTTTTGAATTTTATACTTTGGCTAATTCTGGCCCTATTGCTTTACTGGTTTATATTTTTGGTCTATGGTATTCAATGGTAAGATATAAATTTCTAGTCTTTCAGCCCTCAATGGCTGCAAATAAAATAATATCGAACATTCAGGAAATGGTAATTCTTTTGAATTCGAAATTGGAAATTATCAACGTGAACAATGCATGCGCAGAGCTATTGCAATATAATCCGGAGGAATTCAATAATAAAACTTATTCTGATCTTATAATCGAAAGCGGCTATTTTGCAAACGAGTTGAATAAGCTTGCAGAAAAAGAATTGAAGAGTTTTAATGTTAAGATTCAATATAAAGGCAGGTTTGAAAATATTTTTACAGATACATATTTCGCGAGTGTATTGGATGATTTCGAGGATTTAATCGGTATTTTAGTGATTTCAAGGGAAAATAAGGGACTGAAAGAATTCCAGCGGAAATATAATATTACTAACAGACAGCTTGAAATAATAAGCTTAAGCGTTTCAGGTTTTTCTAATATTGAAATAGGGCAAAAATTGACTCTTGCAGAGCGTACCATAGAGACACATCTTTCCAATATCTATCATAAGCTCGGCATAAACAATAAAATTGGGCTTTTAAATATTTCGCGCGAATATAATGTGATTTAAAAACATAAAGCAGTATAACCACAATTTACCGGCCTCTCGAAAGAAAACAAAAAAATTAAAACTTACGTATTTTCCACGATGTTCAATCAATATTAAAAAGGTATTTTCGTACTACTGATAACCGGGAGCGGACGTACCGGGTCAAAGAAAAATAATAACAACAAAGTGCTGTAGCTTCTTTTATCAAATAGCTCACTATTATTGTGGAGGCATGGTTATGAAGAGATGGTTTCAACTTATTACCGCGTTTTTTATCATAGGAGCATTGCTGTCATGCGATAGCGGCGGCAAAAATAATAAGAGTTTATTGCTGCTTTTATTGGGGAGCGGCTTTTCGTCGGGCGGAGGCGGGAATCTGGACGTGGCGACCCACTTTGCCGGCAGTGATGGCGGTGGAAGTTATAGGGACGGCGCCGGAGCAGCGGCAAGGTTTAACGGTCCTTATGGCATAACCAACGACGGGAGCAATCTCTATGTCGCTGATAGTAAAAATAATACAATCAGAAAGATTGTCATTTCATCCGGCGCGGTGGCCACCTTAGCGGGAACTGCCGGCTCAAGCGGTTCCACGGACGGTACCGGAACAGCGGCCAAGTTTAATCATCCTTGCGGCATAATCACCGACGGGAGCAATCTCTATGTCGCTGATACATACAACAGCACAATCAGGAAAATCGTCATTTCAACCGGTGTGGTGACCACCCTTGCGGGAAGCGCCGGCTCAAGCGGTTCCACGGACGGCACCGGAACAGCGGCCCGGTTTTTTTATCCTTATGGAATAACCGGCGAAGGGAGCAATCTCTATGTCGCTGATAGTGAAAATCATACAATCAGAAAGATCGTCATTTCAACCGGTGCGGTGACCACCCTGGCGGGGAGTGCCGGCTCAAGCGGTTCCACGGACGGTACCGGAACAGCGGCCCGGTTTTTTCATCCTGATGGCGTAACCAACGATGGTGCCAATCTCTATGTCGCTGATACATACAACTCTACAATCAGGAAGATCGTCATTTCAACCGCTGTGGTGACCACCCTTGCGGGGAGTGCCGGCTCAAGCGGTTCCACGGACGGTACCGGAACAGCGGCCAGTTTTAATTATCCTGGAGGAATAACCACCGATGGAACCAATCTCTATGTCGCTGATACATACAACTCTACAATCAGGAAGATCGTCATTTCAACCGGCGGGGTAACCACCTTCGCGGGGACAGCAGGCTCATACGGTTCCATGGACGGCATCGGAACAGCGGCCGAGTTTTATTGGTTTGATGGAATAACCTGCGACGGGAGCAATCTCTATGTCGCTGATACATACAACCATACAATCAGGAAAATCGTTATTTCCTCCGCTGTGGTGACCACCCTTGCGGGGTGTGCTGCCTCAAGCGGTTCCACGGACGGCGCCGGAACAGCGGCAAGGTTTTATCATCCCAGAGGAATAACCAGCGATGGGAGCAATCTCTATGTCGCTGATAGTGAAAATGATACAATCAGAAAGATCATCATTTCAACCGGCGCAGTAACCACCCTTGCGGGGACTGCCGGCTTAAGCGGCTCCACGGACGGCGCTGGAGCAGCGGCCAGGTTTCGTCTACCTTTTGGAATAACCTGCGATGGGGCCAATCTCTATGTCGCTGATGCATCCAACTATACGATCAGGAAGATCGTCATTTCAACCGGCGCGGTGACCACCCTTGCGGGGAGTGCCGGCTTAAGCGGCTCCACGGACGCTACCGGAGCAGCGGCCAGGTTTAATTTTCCCTCTGGCATAACCAATGACGGGAGCAATCTCTATGTCGCTGATACTGATAACCATACCATCAGGAAGATCGTCATTTCATCCGGCGCAGTGACCACCCTTGCGGGGAGTGCGGGCTCAAGCGGCTCCACGGACGCTACCGGAGCAGCGGCAAGGTTTAACGGTCCTTATGGCATAACCAGCGACGGGAGCAATCTCTATGTCGCTGATACTTCCAACCATACAATCAGAAAGATCGTCATTTCATCCGGGGTGGTGACCACCCTTGCGGGGACTGCACTCTCA
>MIBJ01000019.1:6227-6377 GCA_001829495.1 Spirochaetes bacterium RBG_16_49_21
GGCGCCGGAACAGCGGCCAGGTTTTATGGTCCTTATGGGATAAACAGCGACAGCGCCAATCTCTATGTCGCTGATACTTCCAACCATACAATCAGAAAGATCGTCATTTCATCCGGGGTGGTGACCACCCTTGCGGGGACTGCACTCTCA
>MIBJ01000019.1:6403-6708 GCA_001829495.1 Spirochaetes bacterium RBG_16_49_21
AACAGCGGCCAGGTTTGATGGTCCATCGAGTATTATATATGATAGTGTGAATAATAAATTATTTGTGGCTGATACCGGCAACAATTGCATAAGAAAGCTTGAATAATAAAACATGCGGGGATGGGCCATGTCCCTAATCAAGCTGGCGCGCTTATTCCCGCAGATACAAATAAGCACGACTATTGCCTTGGCTATAGTCATGTTAATCGTCATGTTTATTATTGTGTCTCACGGGTCACCATATTCCCCAGGCCAGGGTCACGAATATTCCCCACTCCCGGAACCGAGCTTACCGCATATCATTC
>MIBJ01000020.1 GCA_001829495.1 Spirochaetes bacterium RBG_16_49_21
TTCAATATATTTCTTCATAATAATACATAATCTCCAAGTCCCCCTCCGGGGGATTTAGGGGGCCGTGAGGCTTGATTTAAAGATGTGGGTAATGATTAGTTCGTAAGGGGGGAGACGTCTCAACATGATTAATACAGCCCGAAATTTAATTCACACCCATTTCAAAACAAAAATAAAATAACATTATCGGGAAATATTATGACCAACCATCAACCTATAAGAATTTCTCGACCGACGTATTGAAAATCTCCGCCAGCTTTTTAGCGACCTCCTTGCCGATGGGACGCCGGCCGTTCTCCATGTCGGAAATATTCTGCTTGGATATTCCCCTGAGAGCTTTACCGAGCTGCGGCTGGGTAAAGCCACGGGAAACACGGTATGCCCTCAAATGACCGCCGGGCTTCATGCGTGCCTTCGTTTTTTTATACCATTCGGTTTCCGCGGCAAGAACCCATTCATCATCCTCGACAACGAGCTTATCGCCGAAATCTTGTTTCAAAATCTTCAGGAGCTTTTTCGATATTTCTCCTTCGATGTTTATTTTAGTATGGGGCGTTTTCACGTGAACCTGCATAATATACCTCGATTATATTTGTAAGATCATCAATTAACTCCACCATCAAATCTTTTATTTTCTGCGGCATTTTATTAATGTTCTTATTCGATTTCTTGTTGATTATTACTCTGTATTTCATAGTTTTATGACTACTATGTACTCAAATACGGGTACTATGTCAAGTATTTTTTGATTTTAAAAAACACCTCGATTCCACCGTCATCGAGTTCGAGGTCAGCGGCGACGACGTCCTTATCAGGCCGGTGAAGAGCGTGACGGGAAGCCTTTCCTCTTATTCGAAGGGCCATGTTTCTTTCAAAAACGTCCGCGATTCGGTATGGGGCGAAGTCGCGCGGGAAAAACGGCGATGTAGCGACGGAATAAAGGAGAGGGGTACCGAGGGGGTGAGGGAATTCCAAATTAGCTTTTCTTTTTTGGAAATATCAATGAAGCCAAAATCGAAATCAGCAAAATAATGCCCACAAGCGACAGCGTGATATAAATCGGGATTTTGATATCAAAGCCGGAGATCAGCATCTTAACGCCCACCAGTACTAGTATGAGCGAAAGGCCGTAATGGATATAATGAAAAAGCTGCATGACCGCTGAAAGGGCGAAATAAAGAGCCCTCAGTCCCAATATTGCCATGAGGTTTGAGGTATAGACAATAAAGGGGTCACTGGTTATGGCCAGGATGGCGGGAATTGAGTCAACGGCGAATATGATGTCAGTTGTTTCAACAACCAGCACGACTACCAGAAGAGGCGTTGCATGCAGCTTCCCTTCAATCCTTATAAAAAAATTTGAACCGCTGTATTCGTCCGTTACAGGGAAGAATTTTCGGAAAAGCCTCAGAACCGGGTTTTTTTCCGGGTGGATCTCCTTTTCTTTTTCTGAAATCATTTTGAAGCCCGTAAAAATCAAAAAGACTCCGAACATATATATTATCCAGTGGAAGTTTTCAATAAGCGCCACGCCGGCGAAAATAAAGATCGCTCTGAATATGATTGCGCCAATAATTCCAAAGAATAAGACCTTATGTTGATATAAGGGGGAAACTTTGAAATATGTAAAGATCATTAAAAAAACAAAAATATTGTCTATGCTGAGCGATTTTTCAATAAGATAGCCGGTCAAAAATTGAAGCGCAATTTCCGTCCCTTTATAAAAATAGATGCCAAGGTTAAAAATAAGGGACAGAAGAATCCAAAAAAATGACCATAAAAGAGCTTCTTTGACTTTAATTTCATGGGCCTTTCTGTTAAAAACGCCGAGATCGAGTGCAAGCATTATAATGATGAATAGGTTAAATCCGATCCACAGAATTGTTTGCGACATCATTATTCCCTCTTTATAAAATACCCGCGAAGCAGGTTGCGGATGAGATCAAAGCCTCTCGGCCCCCGCGGAGCGGGGACTCGGGATTTTGGCTCCCGCAGCGAAAGCGATTCCTTCCTAAACGCGCCCACTATACTAACGAAATTTCCGGATCGTCAAGGATAATTCGAATACCGTCATCAACGAACTAAACGAGCGAATTGCACGCAAATCAATTGCCTGTGGGAGGAATGAACCAGATGATCCCGATCCGAGTTTCTATCGCATCGGCGTGACCGGTGAAAGGAGGGAAGTTGAAATAAGATGCGTGAGTCAGGCCCTCAGTCCCTTCCCCATCTTCTCGGGAGCTGGAACCGGTTAAATTTGAACGTTTCTTCTTCGAATTTGATGATATTGGCGTAGGGGCCGAAGTATTTCTTTCTCGCCTCGTCAAGTTTTGCGTTCCGTTCATCGCCGTCGTAGTCGGCGAGTATTTTATTCCGCTCATTGTTATAGTGCGGGCCGCGCTCCCACAATTTGTCCCGTATCGCGTCGGTTTCTTCCATCTTTTTTATAACGTCTTCTTTCAATCCCATCGACTCCCGTAATTTTCTCAGGAACGCGGTTCTGTCTGCGGGGGCCATGGTGCCCAGGTCCGCCTGAACCGAACCCAATTCGAGGAAATTGTTTGTCAGCTCGTAATTGCGGACCATTATCTCGTCTCCGGTCTTGGCTGAGGATATGTCCGGCGCTTCAGGGTAGAGGCTCTTTGCGGTATTGTTATATGCCTTCATCTTGTCGTATACCGACAGGTCGGTTCTCCCGTCCAATTGTACCAGTATATCGGATAATTTTTCCGAGATTATTTCCTGCTCCCAGATTTCATCGCATTCGGGCCCGAATATCTCGCGTCTTTTCTCAAGCATCTTTTGTTTTTTTTCCGCGCGGCCCAGGGCCTGGAGTTCGCCCCTGTTTTCTTTCAAATAATTATTGTATTCATCAAGCTTGTCAAGCTTGTCCGCCAATTCCACCGAGTACGCGGGAAATTCAGCTGATACAACGGCCCTTATTCTTTCCTTCCAGTCATAGGGGTTTTTCTTTTTTAAATGCCTGATGAGCGCACCAAGGAGTTTTATCTGGAGCCTTTTGTCCGACAATTTTTTCCCGTACTTTTCCTTTAATAATTCTATGACGCGCTCGATTTCAGGATCATCGGCGATGACTTTTTTTACGTCCATATCTTCCTTGAAAAAGGACGCGAGCCCGAACAAATTCTTAAAGGATATCCCGACTTTATCGCCGCCCTCTGGTTCTGGGGTCTTGACCGACGAGGTGGTGCCGAAGTTCAACAACACAAATATGAGTGCGCTTACAAATATGACAATGAATGCATAGAGGAATTTTCTGCTTTTCACGTTCCGGCTCCCGGTTGTACGCTGATCGGCAAAAGCCGCTTGTGGTGCGGCCTTCGCCGATCATTTGATATGATGTTACTTGTACGCTCCGACTGAAACCATCTTGTTCCAGATTTTGGCGGCGATGACTTTTGCGCCGGGGTTGGCGGGATGTATGCCGTCGGATTTGATGTACGTCGATTCTTTTCCCAGGAAATCGGCCCGGGGGTCTACGGACCAGCATTCGGCGGGAGATACCGCACATGCCGAGGCGAGCTGATTGTCCGCGTAATTCACCGCCGGGTTTAATTTCGTTCCGCCATAGAGCAGGATGGTAAGCGTTCCCTTTTTCAGATTGTAATAGCCCAGATGGAAAATATTGTCCACGCCGTCATTGTTCATGTCTTCCCACAGCGTTTCGACTTTGTCCAGCACGCCGTCGATATAGGCTTTGCACGCCGATGACGGGGTCGATGAGGATGACTGACATGCCTGGCTCCAGTAGAGGTCCATCAAAACGTCATTTCCGCCTCCGTCCATAATGACGGTCTTGATGCTCGGACGGGCCGCGATTGCCGTATTGTACTGTCTGGTCACATACACGACCGTATCGCCGCTCTTTGAATAATCCTTATACGATTTTCCCGCCAGGGTCGCCAGATTGTCATGGATGAAGCCGTCAAGATCGAAGATGGAATCGCCGACGATAACGACATCTAATTCATTGGCAGCGGGATTGGTCATATCAAGCATGCCGCACCCTATTGCCATAAAAAATAAACTTACGATAATGCCTCCGAATACTAACTTTTTCATAAGACCCTCCTGAATTTTTTACGCATCGTATTAAAATACAATAAATTAAAAAATGTCCAGATGGACCTATTTTAATCTTATATAATTAACTTTCAAGTGACTCGACAAAATCAAATATTGTTGAAATTGTCCATTTGTATACTATATTTTTTTATTGATATAATCAGTACATTCAAATTTTATCTTTATATAAACATTATATAATAATTGTATATATAATGGACATTATTGAGATACAGATTTACGATATAGCTGCGGCGTCATGCTTATTTTTTTATTAAATGCCCTGTTAAATGTTCGGAGATTATTGAATCCTACCGAAAACGCGACATCGATTATCTGCCGGTCGGTATTTTTAAGAAGGGCGGTGGCATGATCAATCCTCAGATCGATAATGAAGTCGTTCATTTTTTTTCCCATATATTCGGCAAAGAGCTTGCTGAAATAATTCGGACTGATGTCCAGGTGGGAGGCCAGACCATCGCGGGATATTTCCGAGGTGAAATTTTCCCTGATATACGCGATGGCTTTTTCGATTTTTTCAATTGAAGATGCGGTCAGTACCGTTCTTTCCTCTTTTGATGTACCGGTATGGATCGGCGATTTTGACAGGATTTCAGCCGAACGGGACAATATGTTCCGGATGGACGCCATTTTTTCTCCGGTAACGTCGCCGATCATATGCGCATTTATCAGGCAGCACACGCCCCTGGAGCCGTGGTCTGATGCGAAGGATATGCAGCAAAGATCATCATGCGCCGGCGGGAGTTGCGTTCCCTGAATTAATACACCGCACCCATGCGGTTCCGCCTGCCGCATTTCCATCGCTTTTTCCGCGATATTGTTAAATCTTGGAATATCCGAGTTTTTTTCCAACTTGGAAAAAACGAGTTTCAGTCTTTGCTCCTTGGGATTAAGGACAAAAAGGCACCCCCCCTCGGCATTGCAATACTCAAAAATCAAGTTCACAAGATAGAGCGCGTCATGCAGGCTGTTCCCGCTGGCATCGGTGGTTTTGCCTATCACCCTCCACAGGACGTCGCGCGCGGTTTCCGCCTGATGGCGCGCCCGCCTGGCGTTTTCGCGCAGTCGGCTGTACCGGGCGCTCAGAAAATTGATGAAGAGGGCGGCCGGGAAAAAACAGAGCGTGAAAAACAGCTCTCTGGCCAGGGAGCCCGGCTGATGGGCGTACCAGAGTGAGTAGCATGAGACCGCGACCTGTACGACTGCAACAGACGATGCCAGCAAATACGACCTGAATAAATTAGAACTGGGAAGCAAAAACACCATCGCCATGAGGGCGAAAAGAAGTCCCGCGTGCCTGAGCTCTCCGAGATGGTAAATCCAGAACGCATACGTGCACAGCCAGATCGTGAACTGGGAGGCGTAGAAGGCCTTCGCAAACCTGGTGCTGATGGTCCGTTTAACCAGGACAACGGCGATTAAGGTGATGGAGAACGCTGATATCCATAAAAAAATATTTCCGAGCAGCGGATACGGCATCATTATGAGATTCATGTGCCGCGCCGCTAGTGTGGACAAAAAGGTTATCGTGTACGCGATATAGACATATACGGCGTCTTTTATTATAATGATTTTTCGGCGCTTATTTTTATCCGCGTAATAGGAGTCTATTTTCTGAATGATCTGCCGTGGAAAATGAAACACATGGATCTTATTCATTATCAGTCATAAATTTTTTGTATATTTTTTTCGTGCTGTTACCGGTGTTTCATTTTCAATTCGTCGAATCCACCGCCGTATGATATACCGGCACTATTGAACATAAAATCAAGCCTGCCAAATTCACGAGCTGTGGCATCAATCGTTTAGTTTACTGAGATTAGCTCTGGGTCCAATGATATCATATTTATAAAGGATAATGCAAGAATTTTTTTGGAGCGCGCTATCCCCGGTTCGCTGAATAGTGCTTGAAGAAATTACACTATTGTTTACCGTATACCCATGATGCGATCAATTAAATGATTACGGGTGGCTGATATGATATCAGGATTTCTAAAAAATTTCGATCCGGTCATCATGGCGTTATTCGCCACCCTCTTTACCTGGGGGGTCACGGCCCTGGGCGCCGCGATGGTATTTTTCTTTGCGAGCATCAACCGGAGAATTCTCGACTCCATGCTCGGTTTTGCGGCGGGCGTCATGATCGCGGCGAGCTTCTGGTCGCTGCTGAACCCGGCCATAGAAATGGCCGAAGCATCAGGCGGTCCGGCGTGGGTGCCCGCCCTTGTCGGATTTTTAGCCGGCGGCGCTTTTTTGCTGCTGATCGATAAAATCATTCCGCACCTGCACCTGGGGCTCCCGATGGAAGAGGCGGAGGGGATTAAAACATCGTGGCACCGGAGCGTTCTGCTCATCCTGGCGATAACAATTCACAACATACCGGAGGGCCTGGCCGTGGGAGTAGCCTTCGGCGCCCTGGCCGTCAATCTGCCTTCCGCTTCGCTGGCGGGCGCCGTGGTCCTTGCCATAGGCATCGGCCTTCAGAATTTTCCGGAAGGTGCCGCGATCTCGATACCATTGCGCCGGGAAGGATTTTCCAGAGCCCGGAGCTTCTGGTACGGCCAGCTTTCCGGTTTTGTCGAGCCGATAGCGGGAGTATGCGGGGCTTTGCTGGTTATCGCCGCCAAGCCTATTCTTCCCTACGCTCTCTCCTTTGCGGCCGGCGCGATGATATATGTCGTTGTGGAAGAGCTTATTCCCGAGTCGCAGCAGGATAGAAATACCGATCTGTCCACCATAGGGGCGATGCTGGGCTTTGCCATTATGATGCTCCTGGATGTGGCGCTCGGTTGAGGCCGGCCGTGGCTCGTTATGCTTTATTCCTGTATTTTTTTTATATCAACAAGATCCTGATCCCGGCCAACTGCTTTTTTGTTCTTAATAAATGTATCTTTCCCTATATAAAAAACATCTATTGAACCAAATGTACTCTTTTTTTTCGTGTTCCAGATTTCTTCTTCTGTCACTCCGTCAAGAAACGTGTGTATTTGTATTTGTACCGGTTCTTCACCCAATGTTATCATATTCTTGCCCTTGATAAAATCTTCCGGATCCGCGCTTAAAGAAGTCTCGAAGAATTCTTCAATTGTTTTAAACACCTTCTTTGCATTTTCAAGAGTTGGGATTATCCAAAGATCAAGATCTCCCGTATATCTCGGGAAGCCATAAAACGCCAGGGCCATCCCGCCTATTATCATAAAATCAACTTTGTTTTTAGTAAGTCTTTCGACAAATTCAACAAAATCCCTGTGCATCAGTGCGGCCTTAGGGAAGATATTTTAATCGTTTTCTTGATTCTTGGTGTTTCATTATAACCGCGCATTATATAATAATGTTCACGGATAATCTCAGCAGCTTCTATTCTCTCTTGGGGCGTTTTTAACATCCAGAAATTGTCGGAAGATTGAATATTTTTTTGCTCTGTTATTTTTATTATTTTTTTTATCTTTCTCATTATAATGTAAAAGCCTTCTGCTTCACCTGTTTTAAGTGATTATTGTGAATAATTCCCCCGCCGCCTTCGGTGGCGGGGGGAATTATTATAACGATGCCGTATTGAATGTTTACATTATGAAACCCGTCGGATACCTACCATTTATATTATTAGGCATGAATTGTTTTATCACGTCAACTAATTATCAATCTATTTCTCAAAGAGGCATACTTCCATTCATTAAAAATCAGGAATCCGGAAACCTCTGGTCGCCGGACTTCTTCATCTCAGTTACCAGGGATAAGAATGGGCTGTGCAACCGGATTGGGACAGCGTTCCGGGCTTTAGCCGAGACGTATGCCGGCGAGGCGATAGAGCTCAAAGAAGTGGTGCACCGGCCCGTGACCTTTTCCGATTGCCAGGCCTTCCCGGATGGCCCCCGTAACATAATCCTTGGCTTGCGCAACGGCATCGTACACGCTGAGATTCTTCGCCAGTCCCGCTGCGATGGCGGAGGCGAATGTGCAGCCGGTCCCGTGGGTGTGCGGTGTCTCATAGCGGACGTTCTCGAAAGCGAAAAAGTCGGTCCCGTTGTAGAGGATATCCATGGGGCGACCGGTCAGGTGGCCTCCCTTGACCACGACGTGCCGGGGCCCCAAATCGTAGAGGCGGCGAGCGGCTTCCTTCATCGCTTCCCCGTCGCGAATCACCAGGCCGGTGAGCTTCTCGGCCTCATGCAGGTTGGGGGTCACCACTTCGGCGAGCGGAAACAGCTCGCGAATCATTACCTGAATGGCTTCCGGACGCAGCAGTCTGTCGCCGCTCTTGGCGACCATCACCGGATCCACCACCACATTCCTGAGATCAAAGTACCGCAAATCCCGTGCGACTTGGCTGATTATGTCGGCATTGGCCAGCATGCCGGTCTTGACCGCATCGGCGGCGATGTCGGTCAGGACAGAGTGAATTTGTGCAGAAACAAATCCCGGATCCAGCTCCAGGATACCTTGGACGCCCACGGTGTTTTGCGCCGTTAGAGCGGTGACGACGCTCATTCCGTAGACTCCCCGGGCGGCAAAGGTCTTCAAGTCGGCCTGAATTCCCGCTCCGCCGCTCGAATCCGAGCCGGCGATGGTCAGTGCTTTGGGTATATTTTCCATGTTGTTCCCTTTTTACTACTAACGAGCGATTTTCCCGGGATTTTGTCAAAACTCTTTTGGCGTTCTCGCACTCCGATCTTTTTGCTCAATACCATCGTGAAAATTATTGACATAATTTTTACCGGGTGATAATGTCTCATAATCCTTGAGGCATGGAGAAGATTATGAAAAAAATTATATGCACTGTTCTCTGTATCGTTTTCGCCGGCGCGTTCGTCTATGCGCAGGAGGCGAAATCCGGAAAAACAGCGAAGGAATATATAGCGGATCTATCATCGGCCGGCGATGAGAAAACCCTCATCCAGGCTGCTCAGTGGCTCGGCAATAATAACGATAAGGACGCCGTTCCGGGACTTATTAATCTTTTATCCGACAAAAGGGCGTCGCTCCGGATAGAGGCTGCCGTGGCGCTGGGGCTTATCGCTGAAGAGAGCTCTGCGGAGGCGCTCGGCAACGCGATGCTCAATGATGAGAGCCCTGAAGTGCGGTATGCGGCTCTTCTTGCGACCATGAGGATCGGATCAAAGAAATCCATCGATGCCTACAAGCAATTGAAAGAGAAGGAATCCGATCCCTTTATCAAGGATCTGCTCGCAAAAATGGAAGACAAGCTGAAAGGCAAGTGAGCTTGTCCGGCCGGTGAAGGATACTGACGTTAAATATATCGTTTTCGATGTCGAGTCCGTCCCTGATCCCAAACTGACAGCCCGGGTGAAATATCCCGGCGAAAGCCTCGATGACCGGGAAGCGGTGAGAAGGTTCCAGGATGAGATACTCGAGACCAGCGGCGGGGTTTCGGAATTCATACCGGTGACGTTTCAGTATCCGGTGTCCATCTGCGTGGCCAAGGTCAGAGGCGACTTTTCCCTGATCGACGTGGTCTGTCTGGATGACCCGGAATTCAGGGCGGACGAGATGGTGCGCCTTTTCTGGCTCGGCGTCGAGGACGTGTACGAGTCGGCATCGCTCGTCACCTACAATGGCAGGGGATTCGATATTCCGCTTCTGGAGCTCATGGCCTACCGCTACGGCTATGCGGCCAAGCGGCATTTCCGGGATAAGTTCGCCGGCAGATACCGCTTCGGCCCCAAGCATATAGACCTCCATGACTGGCTCTCCAACTACGGCGCAATACGGATGCACGGCGGCCTGAACCTGCTCGCAAAGGTGATCGGCAAGCCGGGCAAGACCCAGACCAGGGGCGATGAGGTCTATTCAATGTTCCTGGAGGGGCGTCTGCGCGACATCAACAACTACTGCATCCATGACGTGCTGGACACCTATTTCGTATTCTTGAGAACGCGGGTCCTCACGGGCGAGATTACGATTATTCAGGAGCAGGATATCGTAAAATCAGCCAGGAATTTTCTTGAGGCCAATCAGGAGCGCATACCGGCGCTGAAGCTCTACCTCGCCAACTGGGGCGACTGGGATCCGTGGCCCTGATACGGGGTGCGTCAATCTTTTTCGGGCAAAAGCCGTATCGCTCCCCGGTCCGCCGATGAGACATGAGCCGCGTACGCCTTGAGCGCATCCGATATCTTCCGGTCTCTGCCGAGCGGCTTGAACGCCTCGCTTGCTTTCTCCAGTTCCTTCCTGCGCCGCTTGTCCAGCTCTTCGTCGCCGAGCCTGACGTTGATTTTCCTTTCCGGGATGTCGATCTCGATGATATCGCCGTCCTGGATAAGACCTATGGCTCCGCCGGACGCCGCTTCCGGGGACACATGCCCGATCGAGAGGCCGGCCGTGCCGCCTGAAAAGCGGCCGTCCGTAATGAGGGCGCACGCTGTGCCCAGGTTCATCGACTTGAGGTACGAGGTCGGGTAGAGCATCTCCTGCATGCCGGGGCCGCCCTTCGGTCCCTCGTAGCGGATCACCACCACATCGCCCGGGCTCACCCGGCCTTCCAGTATCCCTTCGGACGCGGATTCCTGGGATGCATAGACTTTTGCCCGGCCGCTGAAGGTGAAGATGCCCGGGTCCACGCCCGCGGTCTTTACGATGGAGCCCTCCAAAGCGATGTTGCCGTACAGGACCGCAAGCCCGCCGTCTCTGCTATAACAGTGTTCGATGTCCCGTACGCAGCCGTTGCTGCGGTCTTTATCCAGATCTTTGTATTTGGCGTTTTGCGAGCCGAGAACCGGATTGCGTCCTTTATGCGCGGGGGCGCTTCGGTATAGTTCCATCGCTTCGGGCGCGGCAGTATCGCGCATGATGTCGTACCGGTCGAGCGCGTCGCCGAGGGTTTTTGCGTCGACCCGCTTTGCCGAGCGGTCGATCAGGCCGGCCCGGTCCAATTCCCCCAGGATCGCCATGACGCCGCCGGCATGGTTCACGTCTTCGACATGGTACTGCGAGCTCGGCGCCACCTTGCACAGGTTGGGCACCTTCCGCGACAACCGGTCGATGTCCTTCAGGGTGAAATCCACCTGCGCGGCGTCCGCCACCGCCAAAAGATGGAGCACGGTGTTGGTGGATCCGCCCATGGCGATGTCAAGGCTCATGGCGTTCATGAACGCCGGCCGGGAGGCTACCGAGCGGGGGAGCAGGGAATCGTCGTCCCGGTTGTAGTAGAGGTCGGCGAGCTCCACGATACGGCCGGCGGCGCGCTCGAACAGTTTGAGCCGGTTTTTGTGCGTGGCGACCACGGTGCCGTTTCCCGGAAGGGCCAGGCCCAGCGCCTCGGTGAGGCAGTTCATGGAGTTGGCGGTGAACATGCCCGAGCAGGAGCCGCAGGTGGGGCAGGCGCTCCGCTCGATTTCCGCTATGTCCTCGTCCGGCACGCTCGGGTCGGCGGCGAGGACCATGGCGTCTATAAGATCGCATTTTTTGCCTTTGAATACGCCGGATTCCATCGGGCCTCCGGACACGAAGATCGCCGGGATGTTGAGCCTCATGGCTGCCATGAGCATGCCGGGAACGATCTTGTCGCAGTTGGCTATGCATACAAGCGCGTCAGCCGTATGCGCGTTGCACATGTACTCGACGCTGTCGGCTATGAGGTCGCGCGAGGGAAGCGAGTAGAGCATGCCGGTGTGGCCCATGGCGATGCCGTCGTCAATGGCGATGGTGTTGAATTCAGCGGCGAAGCAGCCCCGTTTTTCAATGAGCTTTTTCACGTGCTGGCCGATTCCATGCAGGTGAACGTGCCCCGGCACGAACTGGGTGAATGAGTTGGCGATAGCGATGACCGGCTTTCCTATCTGATCCTCTTTCATGCCGTTTGCGCGCCAGAGGCTCCGGGCTCCGGCCATCTTTCTGCCCTGGGTGCTCAATGAGCTGCGGAGTGGTTTCGGCATGGCGTCTCTCCTGTCTAATATCCCCCCTAAATCCCCCAAAGGGGCTAACTTCTACCCACATCTCCATGTGTAAGAACAGGGGATAGGGGAATTGAAGAGATATCAGAGATAATTTTATTTTTTGAGCTTTTTCCTCTTCAATTTTAACAATATTCCGCTAAAAATGTATCTCTATCATCTCTTCTATCTTCTTATCCCCCTTGCTTACACACTTGTGGGTAGTTGTTAGCCCTCCGGGGGGGGTGGGGGGGCAAGGCTGGAAATATTTGCTGCTTCGTATTCTATTATGTCAAGATGAAAATTAATAGTGTTGAATCCTGAACCGATATTTGCTAAAATGGCGATCGTTATGGATAAAAAAATAATGGTATGCGCATTCACAGCGCTGATAATCGTAACAGCGGTAAGCGTCTATTCGCAGGATAAAAAGAAGTCAGAAAAAACGGATATTCTCCTCACCGATATAGCAGGAAACATCACATCATACAAGTCCAAAACCATAACCCTGCGTCTCAGGCTAAAATATCTCGACCGGATCTTCGAGAAGATCACCTTTTATGACAGTAAGAATCACGATATCGTATTCGAGATATCTTCAAAACAAATCAAAAAGAGGATCGCCCGGGACATGCTCAATCTTCACGAAGGGATGGGGTATTTCGTGACTTTCACGGTACAAAAGGTCGGGAGCGCGGGGGAGATAATTGCCGAGCTTCAGGGTTTCAAGCCCGTCATATTGGACTATATGCCCTGAAAGGTACAACAAACCTCTATCAAAATAAAAAAAGAGAAAGCAGAATAGCTGGGCGGCTATCCTGCCTTCTCCTTAAACGCAGTGCCAAGTTTTTAATACGGTAAAATCGGGAGGGAATTACCATATTTTAACTTGTCGGGATATTATCGGCGGGTAACCTGAAAAACTT
>MIBJ01000021.1:0-30108 GCA_001829495.1 Spirochaetes bacterium RBG_16_49_21
TTTTCAGGCGAGACCGTGGTATTCGAGCGGTGGCACCGGTTCCCCGGGATCGGCGCCAGATACATGCTTACCACGTTATATCCCTACCTTGGAGTCAAGGAGAGCCAGGAGGGGATCGTGTACTACTCCATGGACATTACGGAGCGGGTCAAGCTGGAGCAGGAGATGGTCGCCGTATCCGAGAACGAGCGCGCTGCCATCGGCATAGAGCTGCACGACAACCTGGCGCAGAAGCTCTTCGGCATCGCGCTTAAGGCGAGCGTGCTCTCGTCCGACATAGCGGACCGGTTCCCCGAGCAGGGGGGCGCGGCGCGCGAGATCGAGGACCTGGTGAACAAGGCGGTAGCGTATACGCGCACCATAGCGAAGAGCATGACGCGCATGGACTCGGAGGAGGGCGGGTTCGCCGCCGTCGTAATGGAGCTGAAGAGGCTTCTGGAGAACCGGTACAATATAACGCTCGACCTTGCCATCAACGGCGACATCAGCTTTGGGGACCGGCTGCATTACTCGCAGATATACTACATCATACAGGAGGCGGTGACCAACTCGGTCAAGCACTCGAATGCGGAAACGATCAGCGTGAGCCTGCGCCGCAACTCCGGGGACATAAAGCTTTTGGTCAGGGACGACGGCATCGGCATCCCGGACAGGATCGGTCCGGACAAGGGGATCGGACTCAAGATCATGAAATACCGGGCGCGCATGATCGGATCGTCCATAAGCATTAAAAGAGGGCGCGGCGGCGGCACGGAGGTGACGTGCGTCATACCGGTACAATAAAAAACGAGCGGGGTGAGAGGCATGCCGACTTTAAGAAAAAAAACCAATATCTACATCATAGACGATCATAAAATAGTGCTCGAGGGTCTCGAGGCGCTCATAAACCGGGAGGAGGACATGGCCGTGTGCGGCATGTCCCAGAACGGCACCGATATATTGTCGAAGATAGAGAAAACGAAGCCGGACGTCATGATCATCGACATCGGGCTGCAGACCGGCATGAACGGGATCGAGCTCTCCAAGGTGATACGGATCAGGTACCCGGCGATCAAGTCGCTCATATTGTCGCAGAACGACGAGGAGATATACGCGGAGCGGGCCATACGCGCCGGCGCCATGGGCTACGTGATGAAATCGGAAGCCACGAAAGCGCTCGTGGAGGCGGTCCGGTACATATTGACCGGGAAGATATATTTGAGCGAAACCATGATGTCCAAGATACTGGTGGACGTTTTACATAAGCGGCCGGACAAGGAGAGTCCGATCGAGGCGCTCTCTGACCGGGAGCTTGAGATATTCACCCTCATGGGCAAGGGGTACAAGGCCTCGGACATAGCGAAGAAGCTGCACATAAGCCCGAAAACCGTTGACGCGCACCGGAACCATATAAAGGACAAATTCAACCTGCAAAACATCTCCGACGTGGTGCGATACGCGATCGATTGGTATAAAGCCCACTGAAAAAGCGTATTCGTGGTGATTAAATTCATTAGCATGCCCTTCATATTTTCCCTATCGTAAAATAACCATATTGACCGATTTTTCAGCGCTCCTGTTCAGATTATTATATGACATAGCGTAGCCATTGGCGGGTATCACTAAGCGTAAGAAAAGGGACACCCATGACCTCACCCGCGCTCTGCGCACCCTCTCCCATTAAGTTGGGAAAAAAGGAGAGGGTTTTCGAAGTATTAAGCTTTCTTTCCCCCCTCTCCTTTCTTCAATTTTTAATGGGAGAGGGGCCGGGGGTGAGGGGGTGAGTGCATTTTTTGGGGAGGGAATAAAAAAATGTTGGAGAGCAAACGGATGACGGTTTTGACTAATATATTAAAATTTATCGCCGCATCCGACGCGGGCGTCAAGTCGTATGGGGTTTTTATCAGCCACGCATGGACCTTCCATGCCGACTATCTCAAGCTGATAGAGCTTCTGTATTCCATTAAAGATTTCAGGTGGCACAACACCGCCCGGTATCAATACGACACGATTCCCGCCGACGACGTCGATTTATTTCATGACTACCTTCCGGGATTATTGAAGGAGCAGATACAAAACGCCCATTGTATTTTGCTCCTGGCCGATCTTTTCCGGGAAAATAAGTATTGGCCCCAGAAGGAGGCGGATATCGGCCGCGAGCTCGGCAAGCCGATCATCGCGATCCAGTCGCGGTGGTTTTATTCGATTCCCCGGCAGATATTTAAAGAGGCGAATGAAATCGTCGAATGGAACCCGGATATCATCGCGAGCGCCATTAAGAGGCATTGTAAGCTGTAAAACGAGGGGTTTAAACCCCCCGTTAACAAAAACGCATCCTCGCCTTCATAATTCTCTCTTCGCCGCTACCTCGACGTCTGCGCTGTTGTTTTCTTTAACGCAATTGAGGTAGGCGCGCGCCCGCGCCTCATCCGGGCTGATCGCCTCATATGTCCGCTCAAAAACGACCTGCTCGCCGCCGGCGCGCCTGCACACGGTTTTATATTTTTTGGCTGTTGGGAACATGGTGACCTTCCTTTGTTGAATTTTCACAATATACTAAAATACTGATGTTTCGTCAATGGATAATGGAATGCGGGTAAATTGTTATTTTATTAATTGACTTCTTTATAAAACTAAAATACTATGTGCATCGGCGACGTAAATCATCGTGTTTAATCAAAAAGACATATCAATCGTTTTATCCGGCGAAGCGGGCCAGGGGATACAGACCGCGGAGAGCCTGTTGCTGCGGCTTTTTAAATTGTCCGGTCTCCATGTTTTTTCCTACAGCGAATTCATGTCCCGCATCAGGGGCGGAAACAATTCAACCGAGATCCGGGTTTCGCCGGAGCGGGTTAATTCCTTTTGCGGGCGGATCGATGTTTTTGTCTCCCTGCATGAGGGGGCAATGGAGCGGCATTATGACCGGATTTCGCGCAATACGGTCATCATCGGCGATCCCGCGCATATACACGACCGGTTCCGGGACGGAGATCATACGCTCGTAGAATTCCCCCTCCGGGAAACGGCCCGGCTTGTGGGCGGCCCCATATACGCCAATATAATCATTGCCGGAATTTTCGCCGCCCTGTTCGCCATGGACATCTCTTTTGTGAAGGAGCAGCTCAGGAGATTTTTCACGAAGGCCACGGAGGAAATGCTGTCGAAAAACATCGCGGCCGCCGAGAAAGGCTTTTCGCTGGGAAAGGATCTGTTCCTGGCGCGCGGAATTGAATTCAAGCTTTCCCGTGCGGACCAGGTAAAAGGCGAGCTCCTTTTGAACGGGGCGGACGCGGTCGGCATGGGAGGCCTCGCCGGCGGATGCAATTTCGTCTCCTCGTATCCGATGTCGCCGTCGACCGAGGTGCTGGTGTTTTTCGCGCAGCACGGGGAAGAATTCGGCGTGGTCGTGGAGCAGGCGGAGGACGAGATCTGCGCGATCAACATGGCCCTCGGCTCATGGTACGCGGGCGGCCGGGCCATGGTGACCACGTCCGGCGGTGGCTTCGCATTGATGGTGGAGGCTTTAAGCCTCGCCGGATCGCACGAATCGCCGCTCGTGATCCATCTCGGCCAGCGCCCCGGGCCGGCGACCGGCCTTCCGACGAGAACGGAGCAGGGGGATCTCCTGTTCGCCCTGTTCGCGGGGCACGGCGAGTTTCCGCGCGTGATCTTCGCTCCGGGGAGTTTCGAGGAGGGATTCCGCCTGACCCAGCGCGCGTTTTACATCGCGGATAAGTACCAGGTTCCGGTGATCGTTCTCACGGACCAGTATTTCATAGATTCAAATTACAACCTCCCGGATATTGAAGTCGAGCGCGGCCTGGAGCGGAACCATATAGTGAAAACGAGCGCGGACTATTTACGGTATAAGCTGACCGGGTCGGGAATTTCCCCCCGGGGCATACCCGGCCACGGGCAGGGGATCGTATGCGCCCTCAGCGACGAGCATACCGAAGGCGGGTTCATAACCGAGGATTTCTCGGTCAGGACGAGCATGGTGAATAAACGATGGGCGAAGATGGCCGCCATGGAGCACGAAATTCTTCCCCCGCGGCTGTATGGGCCGGAGAATTATAGGTATCTGCTCATCGGCTGGGGCTCCACCCTGAACGTGATCCGCGAGGCCCTTGCGATGTGCGGGCGGGATGATACCGCGTTTCTCCATTTCACCCAGATTTATCCTCTGCATAAAGAAGCTGCGCCGCTCGTCAGCAAGGCCGGGAAAAAGATACTAATAGAAAACAACGCCACAGCCCAATTAGGCGCGGTCTTGAAACTCTATGCAGGAATCGACGTGGACTCGAAGATATTAAAATACAACGGCATGCCGTTCATGCTGGAAGAGATAGTCGAAGTTATCAATAAATTGTCATGAGAGCGTAAATTGATTTAAAGACTCCCTCCCCCTTGATGGGGGAGGGCAGGGGTGGGGGTGAAAAGAGAATTGCAGAATATTCGATTTCCGATCTAATCACCCTCCCCCAACCCCTCCCATTAAGGGAGGGGAGTGAAGAAGTTAGCCTAAGTCACGTTAATTAGCTGAGTTATTATTAGGTAAAATATGAGTTCGCAATTTGATTTTGAGCATCCGGTCGATATCGCGTGGTGCCCGGGGTGCGGAAATTACAGCATAGTGGAGGCCATCAAAAAGGCCTTTGACGAGCTTGCAATCAGCAGGGAAAACCTGGTGATGGTTTCCGGAATAGGGCAGGCGGCAAAGGCGCCCCATTATATCAAGGTAAGCTTTTTCGACGGGCTGCACGGCAGGTCCCTTCCCGCGGCAACGGCGATAAAGGCGTCCAATCCGGGATTGACCGTTATCGTGGAGAGCGGCGACGGGTGCACGTACGGAGAGGGCGGGAATCATTTCCTTACCGCGATACGGCGCAATACGGACATAACCAATATCGTTCACAACAATATGGTCTACGGCCTCACCAAGGGCCAGGCCTCGCCGACCAGCCGGAGGGGGTTCAAAACGCCGGTGCAGGTGGCCGGGGTCTATCTTGAGCCGTTTAACCCCATTGCCGTTGCGGTCGCGCTCAATGCCTCTTTTGTGGCCCGCGCCTTTTCCGGCGATATTGATAAAACGAAGGATATAATAAAAAAAGCCGTAACCCATAAGGGCTATGCCCTGATCGATGTTTTCCAGCCGTGCGTATCCTTCAACAGAATAAACACGTTCAAGTGGTACAAAGAGAACAGCTATTATCTTGATGATTCATACGATCCCTATGACCGGAACGAAGCGTTCAGGAAGGCGGTTGAGACAGAAAAATTCCCCCTCGGCGTCATATACATCAATAAAGAAAACCCTACCTTTGAGGAAAACCTTTCCGTGTACAAACAGAACAAGGAGCCCCTGTTCAAGCGCTCGGTTGATTACCAGAAGCTGGAACAGCTCATGGAAGAGAAGCGGAAATAAATTTCGCCCGGCCCCCTAAATCCCACTTCGACGGGCTCAGTGCGGCGCCCGGAGGGGGACTTGACCTCACCCCCAGCCCCTCTCCAAATTGGAGAGGGGAGCTTAAAACTATAAACTTTATCTACCCCCCTTCTCTTATTAAGGAGAAGGGGGGTAGGGGGGGATGAGGTCAGCCCCCCTCCGGGGGGTTGGGGGGCATGCGAGAAGGAGATATGGGTACGAGTTTTAAGCTTCTATTATCCTTGACACCCGCGTATCGTATTGCTGGAATGAATTCATGAAAAGAACGAGCATCCGGTGGCCGTTTGTTCTTTTAATCATTCTGGCCGCCTTCGGCATGTCGTACATAAGCACGAAGCGGCTCCGCCTCGATACCGACATCACTTCTTCCCTGCCGGTGCAGGACCAGGTGATCGCGGATTCGCGCCTCGTCATGATGCGCCATCCGATGAAGGACCGGATCATCATTGATCTGAGCCACAATAAGCACGACCCCGATCTCCTGGCCGGGGGGGCGCTGTTCATGGAAAAAAAGCTCGCCCAAAGCGGCCTCTTTACCAGCGTGGGCATGAGCGAATACATGGCCGTATTTCCCTCCCTGGTCTCGTACATAATTGAAAACCTGCCGGTTCTCTTTACCGAAAGGGAGCTCGAAGAGAAGATCAAGCCGCTGCTTGCTCCCGGCAGGGTCAGGAAGTCGCTCTCCGGAAATTATTCCCGGCTCCTGAATCTTGAAGGTATCGGCCAGTCCCGGATGATGAGCGGCGATCCGCTCGGATTCGGAAATCTCATTCTCTCGCGGCTCGCTCATCTGGCCCCCTCCGCAAGCGTTCAGATTTCGCAGGGGCGTATGATCTCATCCGACGGGAAACACACCCTGATCATAGCTGAGCCGAAGGGCTCCGGAGCGGACACCGCCCTGGCCCGAAGGATCGCTTCACTGCTGCGGCAAAGCGGCCGGGAGCTCAACAGGATATATAAGCCGCGGGCCGCAACCTTTACGCTCACGCCGGTCGGGGCGTACCGGGCCGCCCTGGACAATGAGGAGGCCGCGCGGAAAGACGCCCGCAATGCCGTTATATTCGCGACCGTCGGCATCGCCCTGCTCCTGTTGGTCGGTTTCCCGCGGCCCCTGATCGGCCTGCTCGCGCTCGTGCCCGCGTTGCTCGGGACCGTGGCTGCCGCCTTTGTCTATTCCCTGTTCGCGGATTCAATATCGATACTGGCCGTCGGGTTCGGCGGCACCATCATATCATTCACGGTCGACTACGGCATAGCCTATCTCCTTTTTCTGGACCGGCCGTACGAGACGCGCGGCTTCGAGGCTTCGCGGGAGGTCTGGGGACTGGGGCTGCTCGCGATGCTCACCACGGCGGTCAGCTTCTCGTTTCTCTTCATCAGCGGCTTTTCGGCGCTCGCCCAGATCGGCTACTTCGCCTCTCTCGGCGTTCTGTTCACCTATATCTTCGTCCATCTCCTGTTCCCGGTGATCTTTCCGGCCATGCCTCCGGCGAAACGGGAGGGGTTCATCGTATTACAAAAATTCGTCAATACGATAATGAGCGGCGGCAGGTACAAGCTCTACAGCGCGCTCGCTTTCTTCGCGTTCATGCTCCTTTTCGCCCGGCCCGACTTCCGGGTCGATCTCGCATCCATGAACACCGTAACCAGGGATACGCTCGACGCGGAGGAGCTGGTGACCCGGATCTGGGGGAATATTTTCAATAAGATTTATCTGATGACCGAGGCGGACTCCGTCGAGGAGCTGCAGGAAAAGGGGGACCGGCTCGCGGAGGAGCTCGGCGCCGAGGTGGAGTCCGGGGCGCTGTCGAACGCCTTTGTGCCGTCCATGATATTCCCCGGCAAGAGAATGATGGAAAAAAATCTGTCCGCGTGGAAGCGTTTCTGGAGCGCGGATCGGGTCGCGGCGCTGAAAAGGTCGATGGGGGAAGCCTCACGGGAAATCGGCTTCGCGCCGGCCGCGTTCGAGCCCTTTTTTAAAACTCTTGCAAGAAAAAATTTCTACCAGCGAGTCATTTCCGAGCGCTACTACGGCTTGCTCGCCGTACAAAGCTCCGGGCAGGGGAGCTCCTGGTCTCAATTTTCCGTGTTAACGCCGGGCAGGTCTTATAAAGCTGAAGAGTTCAATTCGAAGATCAGATCATCCGGGCTTGCACGGCTGTTCGATCCGGGCCTGTTCAGCGAGAGGCTGGGGGCCATCCTCCTGAGCGGCTTTCTCAAGATGGGGGCCATAGTCGGGGCGGTCACGATCGCGGTCGCGCTCCTCTACCTCCTGAATGTCCGTCTCACCCTTATCGCGATGGCCCCGACCCTGTTCTCGCTTGTCTGCACGTTCGGCACCCTGAAGCTCATGGGCCAACATCCCGGCATCCCGACCATCATGGTCACGGTAATCGTCATCGGCATGGGCACGGATTACGCCCTCTATATCGTCAGGGCTTATCAGCGGTACATGGACGAATTCCACCGCTCTTTGGGATTGATACGGATGACCGTGTTCCTCTCCGCTGTTTCCACCATGATCGGCTTCGGCGCGCTCTCCTTTGCGGAGCATGCGCTGCTGCGGAACGCGGGTCAGACCCTGCTCTTGGGGATCGGCTATTCATTCATCGGGACCGCCATGATAGTCCCGCCCCTGTTGCGGAGGTTTTTTGCTCCCGGGATATTGCCCCGCGAGGACTTCCTCCCCGGGTCGCTCCGGCATGCGGCTGCCGCCTACCGGCACTACCGCTCCATGGAGCCGTACCCGCGCTTCTTCGCTTATTTCAAGATGAAATACGATCCCCTGTTCTCGGAGCTCCATGAATTCATAAAATCGCCGAAGACCGTTATCGACATCGGAACCGGCTTCGGAGTTCCCATAGTATGGCTCATGGAGCTCTTTCCGGACGCGCGCCTTTACGGCATCGAACCGGACGAAAAGCGGCGCAGAATAGCGGCAGCCGCGATCGGCGGCCGCGGCACGGTGGCGCGGGGAAAAGCTCCGGATATTCCCGCCATTTCCGGAAAGGCCGACGCCGCGCTCGCTATAGACATGATACATTACCTGCGAAACGACGAGCTGGATCTGCTGCTTAAGCGTATAAGAAAAAAGATATCGCCGAAGGGGAGGCTGGTAATCAGGGCGACCATTCCGCGGAAGAAGAGACCGACCTTTCTCAGATTGATCGAGCTTGCATGGATAAAAATCAACGGCCTCGCTATCCATTACCGCACCGCCGGCGAGATCGCTCGTGCGATAAAGCAAGCCGGGTTCTCGGTTTCAATTAAGGATTCATCGAATAAGAACAGGGAAGAGAAATGGTTTGTGTGTAAGCCGGCGAAAAAAATTTTTGGGGTTAAGAAATCTCCCCCTTTATGAAGCTACCCATTACTCGCATCTCATTCTTTCATTCCCCCCAATCCTGCCCTGGACCTCATCCCCCCCCGTCCCCCCTTCTCCTCAATAAGAGAAGGGGGGTGCATAAATCTCAGTCAACCCCCCTCTCCAATTTGGAGAGGGGGGGGTGACTGAGGTCAAGTCCCCCTCCGGGGGATTTAGGGGGCCGAAGGGCTTGATTTTAAGATGCGGGTAATGGGTATAGAGGTGGCTGGAGAGTCTTCGTGATATATTTCCCGAAGAATAATTCACGCTAATTTTAGCGCATAAACAATATTTTCCGCTTGACATAATGCGCTATGCATGTATTACACCCTGATCAGGATTATGTCATATAAATCCGTGCCGTGCATTAAGGTTTTATAATGTCGCTTTATTGTCTTGAATGTTCGAAAAAAGAATTGGATTGTTGCAGGGAGGCCCATGCCAAGTTCACGACCCTGAAGGACGCCCGGCGAATAGCCGATTTTCTGCAAACGGACGTCAGCTCCTTTACGGTATACGGCGAGTTGAATGACAAGGATAGAGAGGAGCATATTTATATCAGCAGGGACCGCGGCTATTATTACGACCTGACCCGGAAGGACGGGAAGCTGCTCCAGCTTAAAGAAAAGAGGGACGGCTCCTGTATGTTTCATGATGAGGACGGTCGCTGCCGCATCTATTCCGCGCGCCTGCTTATATGCCGAACCTATCCCTTCTGGTTTTCCGCCAAAGGCGACATAATCTTTGACGGCTGCAGCTCGGATTGTCCCATTGTCTGCGCCGTTACCGGAAACGACGACCCGGAGGACGTTACAAAGATCGAGGACGACGAGGGGTCGCGTCTGAAGCTCGCGCTTGAGTATATCGGGCATACGCCTGGGTTGATTCGGGAAATTCTCGGCCAGATGATGGATGAAATTGAAGATTATAGATTAAATATTCATCAATTTGTGAGGGATAACCGGATCGAGATAATATAGTTTTTCCTCCAATCATCCTGACTAGCTGTTGTCAGCCGGCTCCTCCACCCCGGCTGACTATTACCCACATCTTTAAATCAAGCTCCTCTGCCCCCTAAATCCTGCCGGGGGACTTGACCTCACCCCCAGCCCCTCTCCAAATTGGAGAGGGGAGATTAAAACTATAAACTTTATTCACCCCCCCTTCTCTTATTAAGGAGAAGGGGGGATGAGGTCAGCCCCCCTCTGGGGGGTTTGGGGGGCATGATAGAATGCAGGTAATAGTTAACCGGCAGGTTTTGGGGCATGATAGAATGTGGGTAATGGGTGGGGGGGTATCAGACAGTCCCGCTCGATATGATGATCTCGACGGTTTTGCGGATTCCGTTTTCATGCCGCATATTCTCTCCCAAGGCTTTTGCGTTGTCGGCATAATCAGGATTATTTATCAGGTCCATGAAAACCCTGCCCAATAATTTCACCGTGATCTTGTCCGGCGCTGCCGGCGCAGGGCCGAGGCCGAGCCTGCGTATTCTGTGGCCCCAGTAGAACTGGTCGGCTATCTGGGGCATTATAAACTGCGGCACGCCGGCGCGGGCTGCGGTGTGCGTCGTGCCGCTGCCGCCGTGGTGCGCGACCCCGGCGCAGAGCGGGAACAGGGCCGCATGGTTGACGTCCCCGACGGCGAAAATGTGATCGGGAAGCGGCCTTCCGCCCAGGCCGGTCCAGCCGGTGCCCAGGACAAGACGGCAGCGCGCCAGCGTGGCAGCCTCGAGTATCAGAGAGGTGAATTCATCCGGGTTCTTCACGATCACGCTCCCGAATCCGATATATACGGGCGCACTGCCCTGTTCCAGAAACCGGATGAGCTCCGGGCCCGGGTCTCCTTCCACGCTGCCGTGGCAGTAACCGGTGTAGCTGAAGTTATAGTTATCATGCCAGCTCGGGCACGGGGGAGCGAGCGTCGGGTTTATCGCGAGGATCGTGTGGCTCCGGGCCGTGAAGTATTCGCCGGTTCCGGGCATGGACTTAAGACCCAGGTCATGGCGCTTTTTATTTATGTATTTCCTGATCAAAAGGCCGGTGAAGCCGTTTATCATATGCCAGAACCCTTTGTTTGCGATCCCCGGCAGGCTCTGCCAGGGGATAAGGGGCGGCGGCTGGTATCCGGGGAGGACCGGCGTGTACGCGATGCGGTAATGGGGTATCTTCCGGTACTCGGCGACCGTGGGCGAGGCCACCTCGTTCACGCTGGTTGCGAGTGCGCCGGCGTTTTCGGTCGCCTGAAGCATGAATTCAAACTGCTCGTCTATGGAGCCGGAAAACCAGTCCAGGGCGGTCTGGATCGCCTTCATCCCGCTGCCCAGCTTCTGCATCACCTGGCCGCTGTCTTCTGAATAGAGCGAATAGTCAAGCTTCCTGGTCCGTGCCAGATGCTCGAAAGTCCTGGGCACGCATATAACCGCGTCGTGCCCTGCGCGCCGGAGCGCCGAGGCTATTTCAATGATCGGGTGAACGTCGCCGCGCGATCCCCGGGTGGACAATACTATTTTCATGGGCATACCGAAGGCGGCTATTTCCGGTATCGCTCGATTTGCGCAATGTCGATATCGGGCAGCTCGAAGTGCGGATCGCAGTATTTCCTGGAGCGGCGGTAGGCGGCGGGAATTCGAAGCAGGATGGCCCGCGGGCTGAACTTGATCGAGGACATGACCCAGCAGCCGTGCGTGCACCAGCAGTTGGCCCCGGCGCCGCCGCCTATTTCATGTATCTCGCGCTTCATCGCGTCCGAGTAGAGGGCTTTGCTCAGGTTAAAGCCGTAATCGCGGAGATTGCCTATCGGCGGCCTCATCTCGCATGAGCGGAAATCCCCGTTGTGGTCTATCACAAAGGTAGTCTTTCCAGCCGTGCAGTTCATGCCCCAGTCGCTCGGGCCGGAATAATTGGCGTCCTGAATCTCGTTCACGAATTTTATGAAACCCATGAAGAAGAGCTTCGCGATTTTCTTTTTCAGGCCTGAGAATTCTTTAAACAGGTTGTCGGCCTGTTTCTCTATGAGCGGCTGCACTTTAACCCGGAGGGCCTTGATCTGTCCCGGCGTGAGGGTCTTGGTTTGCGGGTCCCGGGGGTTTCCGCGCACGATCTCATAGAAGTGAGCCGCCACCAGGTCTTTCTTCAATAAATACGCCCCAACGTCAAAGAGCTCGTCATAGCCGTCCGGGGTGATGACCGTGGCCACGTTCTGCAGCAGGCGGGGATTATTCTTGAATTTGTTTTTTATGCTCATCATGGTGGTTATGGTCTTGGTGAAATTTCCCGGTATGCCTCTGACCTTGTCGTGGGTTTTGCCCAGGCCGTCGAGGGAGAAGTTCAGGTGCACGAAGAGATCCGGGCAATGGTCAAGAAGCCGGGAGACCCGGCTCACGATTGTTTCACCCAGAAGCCCGTTGGTCGGCAGGTTGATCACGCGAACCCCGTTGTTGTCGTAAAAGAGCTTTATGATCTCAACGAGCTCTTTCCGTAAAAAGGGCTCTCCGCCGGAAAGCCAGAGCTTGTCGAAGTTCGGGGAGCTTTCCGAGATCCGCCGTATTTCGTCAAACGTCATGTCGTCGTTGCTGTTCAGCTTGTCGTGGTAGAAGCAGGTGCGGCATTTTGAATTGCAGCGGGAGGTGATAAACAGGAAAACGCCTTCCAGCTTTTTCATCCGGACCAGCTTATGAAAGAATCCCGGCTCTCCCCTGTGCATGTCGTCTTTTTGAATGGAATGAGCACTTTTAAGTGAAGGCTGGCTAGCTGTCATATATTCTCCTCACATGATTGCCGGGACGGGTATAACATATGTTTTTGATAATACCCGTCTCATTGAGAGAGATAATATAGTGGAGATATAATTTCAAGAAGAATATTTTTCCGGCTGACGGGTGTGAATTAAATTTCGGGCTGTATTAATCATGTTGAGACGTCTCCCCCTTACGAAGGGGGGATCAAAGGGGGGTCTAACTACGGACTAATGCCTCGCGGCGAAATTTTTTTTCACAAATCTATCGTAAATCAAGCTTCGACTACAGTATTCTTTATCTTTTCGACAATGATCATATTAGATTGCTACAATTATTTATTGCTTTTTTCTTTTCATCGACTCTATTAAATAGCTCAGTTACGAGAACATCCGTTTATCTATACGCTCTTGACCCCCCTCCTGTCCCCCCTTCGTAAGGGGGGAGGCTCTGCAACCCGAAATTTAATTCACACCCTATCTGACTCGCGGGGATCTAAAAAGGCGCCTGAAAAGAAAAAATTTTTTGATTGATTTTTTAATTTTCTTCTGTAATTTTGTTGTAAAGGAGTGTTAATGAAAAACGAAATCATATTCTACATTGAGGAATCAATAGAAGGCGGCTATGAAGCAAAAGCGCTGGGTTATTCCATCTTTACCGAAGGCGATACCCTTGACGAATTAAAAACGAATATCAGAGACGCCGTCCAGTGCCATTTTGATGAGCAAAACATGCCGCAAATCATAAAGCTGCATTTTGTCAGGGAAGAGGCTATCGTCCTTTGAAGCTCCCTCGCGACGAAAGCGGTTTATCGCTTGCCAAACGCCTTGAAAAGCTCGGTTATTCCATCACACGGCAAACCAGCAGTCACATTCGGCTGACGACTTCTGAAAAAGGCGAGCACCACGTCACTATCCCTGCTCACAAAAATCTTAAAATCGGAACTTTGAATTCAATTCTTGTAGACGTCGCCGGTCACTTTAAAATCACGAAAGAAGAATTGATTGCAAAACTCTGGTGATCCTCCATCGCGCATATCAGTTTTAGGGGGAATTTAATGCACTTCTATAAAAAATTATGTCCCCTGGCAAAAAAAGCTTAAAGTATTGCAGAATTATCCGATCAGTATAGTAGGGAAAAAATCTGTTTCATGAGGATATTCGATGTTTGACAACAGCACAATGACGGTAACCAACTACCTCCTGGAAAAGGGGCTCGATGTCGAATCTTTAAGGAGAAAGGTGATCTCCAATAATATAGCCAACGTGGACGTGCCCCATTTCAAGCGGAGCGAGGTAAATTTTGAGAGCGAATTGAAACGCGCGATCATGGACAAAGAGGAGCCCGACAACAAGCTCCCCGCGCTCATGACCTCGGAGCGCCACATCCCCTTTTACGTGCCCCGCGATCCCGGGAGCGTTCAGCCCCGGATCAACCTGGACTACAATACCACCTACCGTAACGACGGGAACAACGTGGATGTGGAAAAGGAGATGGTCGACGGCGCCAAAAACCTGATGCGGTATAACGCTTTTGTTACCGGCTTGAACCATAATTTCAGGATGCTTAAATTCGTCACCAGAACGGCGTAACGAGTGACGCGAGAGAGGAAATAAGAGATGGGAATGTTCGACAGCTTTAACATATCGGCAACGGGCCTGACCGCGCAGCGGCTCAGGATGGACCTGATAAGCAATAATGTCGCCAATGCAACCACCACCCGGACGCCCGATGGCGGCCCGTACCGGAGGAAGAGAGCGATTTTCGCACCGGTCAACATCAGGCCGTTTTATAAGTCCCCTTTGCTCCCGCAGCGGATCGACCACGGCACCGGCAGGGGGGTCAGGGTCATAAAGATCGAGGACGACCAGTCGCCGTTCAGACTGGTTTACGATCCCACGCATCCGGACGCGATTAAAACCGGGCCCAAGACCGGATACGTGGAGATGCCGAATATCAATATCGTGATGGAGATGACGGATCTCATATCAGCCTCACGGTCGTATGAAGCCAATGTGCAGATGATAAATAACGAGAAGAGCATGTTCAACAGGGCTCTTGAAATAGGCAGGGGCGGGGTATAAGGAGGTAGTCCATGTGCAAAGAAGCGGTGCCCAGCAATGAAATCCACACGTCACACAACATGTCGAAGCACTCGCGGATAAAGCGCGAAGATCGGATATGGAACCATATCGATGATCTGATCCTGGCATCAAAGATAGAATTGAGGAACAACACGATAAAAGGAGTGCAGTAATGAATACAATCACTAATCCGGCCGGCAACGTCGTCACCATGAAGACTACAAACCCCCTTCACTATGACGACCGGGTGCGGCGCGAGCCCGGGTACGATGATGTATCAACATCGTTTGCCGATTCCCTCATGAAGGCGCTCGGCAAGGTCAACCTTCTACAGGTGGATTCCGAAGGTCTTCAGCAGAAGATGATATACGAGCCGGAATCGGTCGATATTCATAGCGTCATGATCGCGATGCAGAAGGCGGAGGTGGCGCTCTCGTTCACCAAAGCGGTGCGTGACGAGGCGCTTCGGGCCTATCGCGAATTGATTAATTTAAGATAAGCGTTGATTACCCCTCCCTTGATGGGAGGGGCAGGGGAGGGTGAGGAAGTGCATTCAACGGTTCAATTAATTTTTATGTATATTTTTATCAATATTTTTAGAAAAATTAATTGACATTTTTTTTTAACTCTTTATTCTGCATTATGTCTCATTGTGCCTGAACAATAAAGATGGTGCGCAAGCGCGGGAGGAGTCTATGTTGGAATTTTTAAAGAAATTATTTAATCAGCTCAAGGAGATATTCGACAAGCTCGACACGACTAAAAAAATAATCATCGGAGCGGTGACCGGCGTCGTGGTAATCGCATTCATCGTGCTCTTTTCCGTGTCAAGCGTGCAGCCGAACGTCGTCCTCTTCACGGAACTGGGGGCCGATGATTTCGGCCAGGTCACCAAGAAGCTGGAGGAGATGGGCTACACCTATCAGACCTCCGGCCAGACCACCATCATGGTGCAGCCGAATCAGCGGGAGGTCATTTTGACCAAGCTCGCGCAGGAGAAAATGATACCCAAGGGGATTCCCGGGTGGAAGCTCTTCGATATAACCAAATGGACCGAAACGGAGAGGGAGCTTGACGTGAAGTACATGCGCGCCGTGAGGGACGAGATAAAGAGGCATATCGAGTCACTGAAGAACATCGAGAAGGCGGACGTGGATATTGCCATGACCGAGGACAGCATCTACACCGATACCCAGACTCCCTATACCGCGGCGGTGACCGTGCAGCTTAAGACGGGATATGATAAGCTCTCCAAAAAAGAGATAAAGGGAATCATATATCTGGTGTCCCGCGCCGTGGGCAACCGGCTCAAGCCGGAGAACGTCACGGTTACCGATGAATACGCCAATATCATATCCGATTTTGACGACGAGCTTGACAAGGCAAAAACCGAGTACACGATCCTGGAATACCGCCACAAGCTTGAGGAGCGCGCACGGATCAGGATGCTTAAGGATATCAGGGCAGGCCTGGAGCGGATTTATTCCGCTGATCGGATCCAGATCCTTCGTCTCAACATGGAATTCAAATGGGACAAGGTATCCGAGGAGCAGGAAGAGTATACTCCGATTGAGCTTGAAAAGGATAATCCCGCCACCCCGTATTCCGAACGAAAAACCAAGGATTCGCTGGTAATATCGGAAAAGACGACGAAAGAAAACTTCCAGGGGCACGGGTGGAACCCGGAGGGGCCGGCAGGCACCGAGGGGAACACTCCTCCCGGATATAAGGCGAGCGACGATCAGTATGCGAAATACAACAAGAACGAGGAGATAAAGAACCACGCGGTCAACAAGACCATTCGGAAGATCGAGCGCGCCCCGTACGATATTTCAAAGGTTTCCGTGGCCCTGGCGATAGACGGCATTCAGAGCCTGCCCAAGCTGCCCAGCGGCGAATATGATCTGGATCCCGGAAAAGAGCCGGTGCAGACCTCCCTCGCGCCTGAAGAGTTGAAAAAGGCCGAGAATATCGTAAAAAAATCGATCAACTATAACGAGGGAAGGGGCGACCAGGTTGCGGTGGAAAATATCATGTTCGACCGGAGCAGGTACTGGGAAAACATAAGAAACGAATTTAAAAAGAAGGAACAGATCAAGCGGATACTCCTGGCCGCTCTCATCGGGGTCATAGCGCTCTTTGTCGGCTTCATCCTGTTCCGGGCCGTGTCCAAGGAGCTGGAGCGGCGCCGGCGGGCCAAGGAGGAGCAGCTTGCCCTTGAGCAGCAGCGGATGCGCGAGGCTGCGCTCCGGGCTGCTGAAGAGGAAGGGATCGACGTCGAGCTCTCTCTTGAGGAGCGGGCGCGGCTTGAGCTTCAGGAAAATGCCATCAATCTCGCCCGTGAGCGACCTGATGACGTGGCGCAGCTTCTGCGGACGTGGCTGGCGGAGGAATAGAATAGCCCGGAATTACTCATGCCCCCCAACCCTGCCGGACAGGATGTCCCAATGGCAAGCTTGATTGAGCCATCCTGGCTCATGCTTGCAGGCGAACCTCCTGTTCGCTCTCGCGGAGTACAAGGAGGCATTGAAAAGGATGTTCAGGTGCCGATGCCGCACAGGAGGTGCGGAAAGGCATCGGCGACGAGAGCGACCCCGGAGGGGGGCAAAGATATATGATATCAGCTTCGATGTTCATTTGAGAGAAGCTTTTAAGTCCCCCTCCGGGCGTTGCACTGAGCTTGTCGAAGTGGGATTTAGGGGGCCAAAGGGTTGGCTTGTGAGATGTGGATAGAAGAGAAGTTAGGGGGAGGGGGTAACCCGGTAATTTTAGTTTGACTTTAGTATATTAATACTATTACTTTGATTAATAGGCCGATAATATAGCATAGATGATCCGCCCGAGCTGGAGGATGAAATAATACATGCTTCAATCGAAAAAATTACAGCTTTCCGGCCGCCAAAAAGCTGCTATCTTTCTCGTTTCTCTGGGCTCGGAGGTGTCTGCGGAGATTTTCAAGCACCTCAGGGAAGACGAAATCGAGCAGTTGACCTTTGAGATCGCCCGCCTGGACCGGATCGAGCCGGAAGACCGGGATAAGGTCCTTCAAGAATTCCAGGAAATGATGATGGCCCAGGAGTTCATTCAGAACGGCGGCATCGATTACGCCCGCGACGTTCTTGAGCGGGCGCTCGGGACGCAGAAAGCCATTGACATTGTGAACCGGCTTACCTCCTCGCTGCAGGTGCGGCCGTTCGACTTCATCCGGCGCACCGATCCGAGCCATCTTTTGAACTTCATCCAGGGGGAGCACCCCCAAACCATAGCGCTTATTCTCGCGTATCTCGATCCGCAGAAGTCCGCACAGATTCTTTCCGGTCTGTCGCATCAGATTCAGGCGGACGTGGCCAAGCGGATCGCCCAGATGGACCGTACCTCGCCGGACGTCCTCCGTGAGGTGGAGCGGGTTCTCGAGCGGAAGCTCTCCACCCTGGCGAGCGAG
Organism: Spirochaetes bacterium RBG_16_49_21; assembly: GCA_001829495.1. Taxonomy (GTDB): domain Bacteria; phylum Spirochaetota; class UBA4802; order UBA4802; family UBA5550; genus RBG-16-49-21. Next base: position 18,055 of record MIBJ01000021.1, read on the forward strand.
GATTTCACCTCTGCCGGAGGCATCGACGCCATCGTGGAGGTGCTGAACAACGTCGACCGCGGAACGGAGAAGATCATCATAGAGGCACTGGAGGAAGAGGACCCGGAGCTCGCCGAAGAGATCAAGAAGCGGATGTTCGTGTTCGAGGATATCGTCCTTCTGGACGACCGCTCCATCCAGAAGGTGCTCCGCGAGGTGGACACCCAGGATCTGGCCAAGGCCTTGAAGGGCGTGGACGCGGAGGTGCAGGAAAAGATTTACCGGAACATGTCGAAGCGCGCCTCGTCCCTGCTGCGTGAGGATATGGATTTCATGGGGCCCATCAGGCTCCGCGACGTTGAGGAATCGCAGCAGAAGATCGTCAATATCATACGAAAACTTGAGGAATCCGGCGACATCATAGTTGCGCGCGCCGGAGAGGAGGAGCTGGTTGTCTAAGCTTGTGTTTAAACCGGGAGAAATCAGGCAGATGAATCTGCCGAAGCAGATCGAGCTGCCTTCAAAATATCAGAAAAACCTGATCGAGACCGAGGACTTCAAGGAATTCGAGGTCGACGACGAGGGAAATCCGATCGATGTTTATCAGGGGCCGTCCATCGAGGAGATGGAGGCGGAGCTGGAGCGCTACCGTCGCGAAACCGAAGAGGAAGTCAAGGAAATGCTCGAGCAGGCGCGCGAGCGGGCCAAGCAGATAGAGGAGGAGGGCCGCCAGGCCGCCTTCAATGAGCTTCAGAGCGCCAAGGAACAGGTCGGACGGGAGATGGAGCATCTCAAGGTCGAGTCCGAGCGGGAGACAGAGCGGGGCAAGTTCGAAGCGGAAAAGATGATCAAGGAGGCGGAGCTCAAGGTTTCCGAGATAGAGCATGAGGCGTATAAAAAGGGCTACGACGCCGGCAGGGAAGAGGGATATAAGGAGGGCCAGGCTGAAGTGATGCGGCTCATCGACCGGCTCGGCACGATCGTGTCCACGGCCGTCGACATCCGCGATGATATCATCAAATCGTCGGAGAAGCTCATGACCGAGATGATACTCATGATCGCCCGGAAGGTCATCAAGGACGAGATAGTCGAGCGCCGCGAGGTGGTCATCAATAACATCAAGGAAGCGATCAAGCGGGTAAAAGACCGCGACCGGATAGACATCAGGGTGAATTTCGCCGATCTCGATATGACCACGGCGCACAAGGACGAGCTCATCAAGATGATGGAGTCTCTGAAAAAGGTTAATATATACGAAGATTCAAGGGTCGAGCGCGGCGGATGCATCATCGAGACCGACGTCGGCGCCATTGACGCGAAGATATCCACGCAGCTTGACGCGATCGAGGAAGCGATACGGAGCACGACGACGATATAGCGGACTTAGCGCTCGCCCGGCGAGCGCTTTAAAATAAGATTGAATGAGACATAATGTTGGTTAAAAGACAAGACAAGCAGGCTGTCATCGCGAGGAACAAAGTAACGAAGCGATCCGCCTTTATCGCCAAGGGCGGATTGCTTCGCGGTGCTCGCAATGACAGCATGGATGTATAACACATGATAAAAATACTCCCGCATGAAAAAATCGATATCCTTTCCAAGTATAAGGATCTTGTGCAAGGCCTTGACCCGATACAGTATGTCGGCAAGGTGGAGCGGGTCGTCGGCCTGACCATCGAATCGATAGGGCCTGACGTGGAATACGGCGAGCTCTGCAAGATCAGGCTGGATAAGGGCGAATACCTGTATGCGGAGGTCGTGGGATTCAACCGCAACAGGGTTATCCTCATGCCCGTCGGAGACATGAAGGGAGTGGTTCCCGGCGCGGATGTGATTGCTGCCGGGACCGCGCTCATGGTCCCGGTCGGCGATGTGCTTCTGGGGAGGGTCATCTCCGGCATAGGCGCGCCGATCGACGGCAGGGGCGATATATTCGCCCGGGAGAAATATCCGGTCACGAGCCTGCCGATCAATCCCCTGGAGCGGACGGTCATCGACACGCCCCTGTCGGTCGGCATACGGGCGATCGACGCACTCAACACCGTGGGCCGGGGCCAGCGGCTCGGCATATTTTCCGGCTCAGGCGTGGGCAAGTCGACCGTCATCGGCATGATCGCCCGGTACACGGAAGCCGACGTCAACGTCATCGCGCTCATCGGCGAGCGCGGCAGAGAGGTGAAGGATTTCGTCGAGAAGGAGCTCGGGCCCGAGGGCCTGCGCAATTCCGTGGTCGTGGTGGCGACCTCAAATCAGCCCGCCATGCTCCGCATCAGGGGGGCGTACCTGGCGCACGCCGTGGCCGAGTACTTCCGCGACCGGGGAAAGCACGTCAATCTCCTCATGGATTCGATCACCCGGTTTTCCATGGCGCAGCGCGAGGTCGGGCTTGCCGCAGGCGAGCCCGCGGTCATGCGGGGGTATCCTCCGTCGGTGTTTTCGCTCATGGCAAAGCTCATGGAGCGGTGCGGTACGGTCGCTGCCGGCGGGAGCATCACCGGTTTTTACGCGGTGCTCGTGGAGGCCGACGACATGAATGAGCCGATCGCGGACCACGCGCGCAGCATTCTGGACGGCCACATCGTGCTCGAGCGGCGGCTGGCGCACAAGGGTCATTATCCGGCAGTCGACGTTTTGCAGTCGATTTCACGCTGCATGAAAGACGTGGTCACGCCGGAGCACAATGCGGCGGCAGCCCGGTTCAGGGAGCTTCTGGCGGCATACGCGGAGCATGAGGATGAGATAAGCCTCGGCGCGTACGCCAAGGGTTCGCTTCCTACGGTAGACAAAGCGCTTGAGATGATGGACCGGATGAACGCGTTTTTAAAGCAGGGAATTTATGAAAAGGACATCTATGAGTCGATCGTGCAAAAGCTCAGAGACATGTTCGCAGAAAAAAGGCCCCTAGGAGCGCGGCCGGATATCGTGGCGCGTACTCCGGCGTTTGTGCGGATAATAAGATAACCCCCTCCCTTGATGGGAGGGGCAGGGGAGGGTGAAAACATCGTCACCCCCTCCCGGCCTCCCCCATCAAGGGGGAGGGGATATTATGACGAGAATTGTTATAATGAAAAAGTTCAAATTCAAGCTCCAAACCCTTCTCAATATCCGGGAAGCCCGGGAGCGGGAGATTCAGCACGAGCTTGCACAGATCGTATTCTTGCAGAACCTTGAGCGGGCCAGGCAGGACGAGCTGCGCCGCCGGATAGAGGAGCAGCAGTCGCTTTTCAGCGGCAGGCTGCGGAAGGGAGCCTATTCTGCCAACGAGGCGGTTCTGTTTGAGAGGTTCGTGGACGTGTCCCTGCGCGCGATCAACACCGCCGAGGGCAAAATCAGAATCCTTGAGCCGCAGGTACGGGAGGTGAGGGGCAGGCTCGTCGAAGCCTCGCGGGCGAGGAAGGTGGTGGAGAAGCTTAAAGAGCGGAAGAAGGTCCAGTACGACTATGAATTGAATCGGGAGCTGTCCAAAGAAAATGATGAGATGAACCTGAAAATATATGCGACCCGGAAAAAAGAAATGGCGTAGGAGGGGACGATGATTGATAACATGTATACCGTGATGAAGCGCATCAATGAGATCCGCACCAGGTTCGGTCTGAAATCCCACTGGCCTGCTCAAATGAGCGCCGGCCGCCGGGGGACGGCGAACTATCAGGATTATCAGGCCAGGGCGGTGGAGAGCCGCGACCGGATCAAGGATCAGGGCTTTGAAAACGGGCCGGCCGGAATCAAGGGCAAAAATAACATCAATGCCGGGGTGAATTTGCTGAAGACCCTTCTTGAAAATTACAACGGGGATTATAAAAAGGCGCTTGCTGCCTATAATGCCGGCGGTAAGGCGGTTGACGCAAGCGGCGGCGTCCCGGATTATAGCGAAACCCGTGAATTCGTAAAAACAGTGATTAATGCCTATGTCAGGAACAGCGAATAGCCGGATACAGGCCGTCTGTTCAGGAGGTCCCTATGAGGAATATATCCAGTAAAGCCAAAATACTCTATCTGTTTATTCTTATTATATTCATTTCCGGCTTCGGCCTGTTCTGGATGGATTATATCGGCCTCATCGACGCGTATTCCTATGTCCAGCGGATCAAGGGGGAGTCGGAGCTGGTTACCGAGGCCAAGGATGACGAGCCGTCCCTCATGGAGCGCGAGGAATTCGACAAAGAAAAGCAGAAATTGGCGGAACGAATAGAGGATCTGGATAAGCGTGAAGCCCTGATAGCTGAAAAAGAAAAGGAGCAGCAGGCGCAGAGGGAAAAGCTGGATGAGATGCGGAAAGGCCTTGATCTGGAGAAGAAAAAGCTCGAGCAGGAAAAGAGCATGTATTCCGGATACAAGAAAAACGTGAGGGTTCTGGCGAATAAGGTCGTCAATATGCCGCCGGAGAATTCGGTGACTATAATGCTCAACTGGGAGGACCCCCTTATTATTGATGTGCTCAGGCAGATAGATGCCGACGCCCAGGAAGCGGGCAGGGTGAGCATAACCCCCTACCTGATACAGATTATGTCTGAAAAGAAAGCGGACCGGGCAAGCCGGATCATGTATCTCATGACCCAGATATGAGCATTGTTTTTGATAGTCCCTTGACTTTTCTCATGCCCCCCAAACCCTGTGCCTAATGGATAGATGAAACACCCATGGAGCATCTCATGAATATAACTTGACAGAGGTCAAGAAAATCGATTTATTACAATAAAATGAATCAAAATGAATCGTGGCAGGGGAACGACCATGGTTGATTATGTTCAACTTACCACGATAAATCCCTTGTATGATACGGATATCGGAATGAGCGGCAAGGTGAAGGGCGATAAATCGGAACGGGAGCTCGGGAGTTTCGATTTAAACATCATCAGCATCATGACGCACCTGTACAAGTGCGACGCCGTTGAAGATGAAGTCATGGAAACGCTCAGAAAGCTCAATTTCGAATATCATACCCTCCTCGACAAAAATAGGATTCTTGAGCAAAAGATCGACATCGATGCGAAAACAAATCTCCTGAAATACCGGGACGATTATCTCACTATGATCATCAAATCCGCTTCAAGGATTTTGGGCATCGTCCAGCGTGAAACATACACTATATCGTATATACGCTTTGACATCGATGATTTCGCCAGGTTGAACAACCGGTTCGGGCATGATAAAGGGGATATTGTGCTCGTTGATCTGGCGAATATACTTAAAGCCAATTCGCGCCCCACGGATTACCTCATACGCTTCGGCGGCGAGGAATTCGACGTCATACTCCCCGCCACGGATCTCCGGGGAGCGACAAGCTACCTGAACAAGATTTTTAAAAAAACGTCAAATATGAGATATGTCTTTGAAGGCACTGAGATCCAGGTCACTGTGAGCGCCGGCGTCGCGCGGCTCTCCATCAAGCTCAAAAATTTGAGGCGCATTAATGGCGATTATATGAAGCGGGAGTACCTGAAGATCCAGAAGGCCGCGGATGACGCCCTCTATGATGCAAAGCTGTCCGGCAAGAACCAGTATAAGATATACAACAAGAAGAACGACTACAAGGAAATACGACGCCGGTACTTGGAGATAAATTAAGGCTTCACAGCGGACGAGCCGGCGTATTCCGCGATCAGGTCGAGCAGTTCTTTCCTGCCGCTTCTTGTTTTGGCGGATGTCGGGAACAGGGCGGTATCGTCGACGCCGAGCTCGGCGCAGATGCTTTTTATATTCCGAGTCCGCCTTCCTCTCGGCAGCTTGTCGCATTTTGTCAGGATAACAGCCACAGGGATTTTGTTTTCGGCCAGCAGAGCCAGGAGCTCCCGTTCCCGGCGTTCCGGCACCCGCCGTATGTCGATCAGGAGAAACGCGAGTTTGAGATTATCCCTGCCCGTGATATAGCGCTTGATGAGCGGCATAAAGGTTCTCTTCACTCCCCATGGCATGTTCGCATACCCGAAACCCGGCAGGTCTGCGATTGAAATGACGTTGTTCAGGATGAAAAAATTAACCGTTCTCGTAACGCCCGGCCTTGATCCGGTCTTTACAAGGTTTTTTCTGTTCATCAGCATATTGATGAGCGATGATTTTCCCACGTTCGATCTTCCCAGGAAGGCTATTTCAGGGTACTGATATTCAGGGAATTGGGAGGGACTTCCGCAGCTTTTAAGGAAATACACATCATTAATTTTTATCATCCGATGCCCCTCTCCATTAAAATTGCGTCGCTGTTTTTATAATAATTTTTCCTCCTGCCCGCCTCAATAAATCCATTTTTCTTATAAAATTGTACTGCCGGTATATTGGAGCTGCTCACTTCCAGGATGATTTTTCCGGGTCGAAAATCCGGGGAATAGGAATTATTCATTATATGAGTGAGCAGGAGCGTACCCAAACCTTGTCTCCGGCACTCCGGCTTAATGCCGATATTGTTCAATTGAATTTCATCAGCGACTCTCCAGAATACGGCGTAGCCGAGGATATCTTCGCCGTTTTCAATTACAACGAGGGTTGCGAAGTTCAGCTTTAACTCTTCAATAAACTGCTGTCTGTTCCGGAGCGCGTTCCCGCCGGATTCGATGTCGCAGATTTTATCGATATCGGAATATACGGCTTTTCTGATTGTAATATTCATGGAAGTGCATGTCACAATTCAATGACCAAAGAATCAAAGATTGCTTAAGAATCTCTCGATATGGCTGTTCACCGTATCAGGCTTTTCCAGGATCACCATGTGGCCGGCATCGGGAATGATTGACATACGGGAGCCGGGGATATGATCGGCAAGATACCTTGAATATTTGAGCGGGGTCATGCTATCCCTGTCACCGCAGAGGATAAGGGTCGGTACCGGAATCTCCCCGATCCGGACCGGGATTAACCCTGAGCCTTGCGCCGGTTGCGACGAGCACCAGGCCGCTGAGACCATCCGGATAATTGAGCGCGTAAGAAAGTGCGATACCCCCGCCCATGGATTGGCCGGCAAGCACCGGTGCACCGAAATCATTTTCGGCAATGTAGTCGTGGAGCCACGCAGCATACCGGTCAATGCTCTCAAGCGGCGCACCGTGCGGATGGCCGGGCAGGGTGATTGCGCGGGATCCGCTGAAATGCCTTTTTTGGAGGTGCCATGCGGCTCCGCTGTTTCCCGCGCCGTGTATGAAAATCAGTTCCATTTTCGATTACCAATGAAGGCGGGGATGCGCATCCCCGCCTTCACAACAGGATCGATTCCGGAAATAAAAAGTCAACGTAATTTTTCAACCGACGAAATAGTTTGACAAGAAATATGACGAATGGTATTTTCCATCGTATCCGACCGTTCGTCGGGGTTGGCAGACTCCCTCCCCCTTGACGGGGGAGGGCTGGGGTGGGGGTGAGAAAAGTTAATGTCAGAGTCTATTCTAATCACCCTCCCCTAACCCCTCCCATCGAGGGAGGGGAATAATAAAATTCGCTTAGCTCAACTAAATGGCATATGGCGGCAACACAAAGGGCATCGGGGAAAGAGCTGTTCGGATGGGCGATGTTTGATTTTGCGAACTCGTCCTATACCACCGTTATCATCACCGTGGTCTTCTGCGTCATCTTCCCGAAAATTATCGTGGGTGATTCGCCGGAATACCGCCGGGGAAACCTTCTCTGGAGCGTCTCGCTTTCGATCAGCTATCTTATCGTGCTCCTCTCGGCCCCTCTCTTCGGCGCCATCATGGACTACACCGGGTCCAAGAAGAGATTCCTGTTCGGGAGCTATCTGCTTACGGTATTCGCCACCGCGGCCCTTTTTTTCGTGACGCCCGGAGACATCGTCCTCGGAATGGCCGTGATCGTGCTGTCGAACATCGGCTTCTCGTACAGCGAGGCCTTCGTCTCCAGCTTTCTTCCAGAGCTCGGCCCGCCGGAGGACCTGGGCAGGATATCCGGGTACGCATGGGGCCTCGGTTATTTCGGCGGCCTTTTTTCAACAGCTATCGTCATGTTCGGGCTGGCCGCCGGCGTCGTGACCCTGGAGAATTTTCATAATCTGCGGCTGGTAGGGCCGGTCACCGGGGCTTTCTTCCTGGTGGCGGCGCTCCCCACGTTTCTCTGGGTGAGGGAGCGAGGCGCTCCGCGCCCCCTTCCCCGGGGAGAGAATTATCTCACCGTCGGCTTCAATAGGATGGCAAAGACATTCAGGGAGATCAGGGAATACCGGGACCTCGCCGTCCTCCTCGCGTCGTTCTTTTTCGCCTACGCCGGCCTGTCGATCGTGATCGCCTTCGCCTTTATCTACGGCGATCAGGTAGTCAAATGGTCCGGCACGACCCAGATATTCATGTTCGTCATCACGCAGTTCACCGCCGCAGCCGGCGCCTTTCTCTTCGGCGTCATACAGGACCGGTGGGGCACCAAGCGGACCTTCATCCTGACGCTGGCGCTCTGGGTTATTGCAGTCACCCTGATCTACGGAGTCGGCGGCGTAACAGGGTTCCTGAACGGACTGATCGGCGCCTCTCTGAAGGAGGAGCAGACGTTCCTGGTCATTGGATCGATCGCGGGACTCGGCCTCGGATCCACCCAGTCTGCCTGCCGCGCCATGGTGGGCCTTTTCTCTCCGGGAACCAAGTCAGGGGAGTTCTTCGGGCTCTGGAGCCTTGCCGGCAGGCTTTCCTCCGTCTTCGGGCTCATGGGGCTCGGTCTTTTGCAGACGGTACTGGGACTCCGCAATGCGATCCTGATATGTTCGCTCTTCTTTCTGATCTCCATCTTCATCGTTTTTTTTGTGGATGAGAAGAGGGGAATCGCCGCGGCCACAAGGCACGAAGGGGATTAAACGGTCGCTTGTTCAATTAAAAGGGTGGAATATTTTTTCCATGGACCGGCTGACAATGCCGACCGCCTGCCGCCGGGGGAGCAGCCTTCCCATTATCGCATACATAAGCCGGTTCATTCCTCCGGCTATCCGGCTGGGATGTTTTCCCAGGGCCTCCAAAGCCTCGGCAACCGTTTCCATAACCCCCATCACCGTGACGAGCCGGCCCGGTTCCGGGTTATGCTGTTCGAACCCCGGGGTTTTCGTGCACCCGGGCATAAATCCGAGGACGTCAATACCCTGTTTTCCGAGCTCATACCAGAGGCTTTCTCCCAGTATCAGGTTATAGGCTTTGGTGCCGGCGTAGTTTGCCACGTAAGCCGTCCCGTTCATCGCCGATGCCGATGACAGCAATATTATGCCGCCCCGTTTTCTTTCCGCCATATGCTTGCCGTAATGCCGGGTCAGAATCAGGGCGGCGCGCGCATTGACATAAAACTGGCGCAATAATTCCTCTTCGCTCTGCTCGAGAAAGGGCCGCACCGTGGATATCGCCGCGTTGCAGACCAGCATGCCGATTTCCCGGCTTTTGGTAACCGGTATGAGGACGTCCAAGAAATCCTCCCGTGCCAGGTCCAGCGCAACGGTGCGCGCCGCAACGCCGTATGTGCGCTCAATGAGGTCTTTCTGCTCGGTTAACAGCCGTTTGTTAGTCGCAACGAGAATGACGTTGAGGCCTTGCTTGGCGAATTGCCGTGCGAATTCAGCGCCGATTCCGCGCGAGGCGCCGGTTACCAGGGCCCAGGGCCCGTATTTTGTAATGAATGATTCCATTAAAAATTGAATCCCATTCCCGCATGCCAGAAAAGGCCCTTTTTCAGATTCAAGCCGAACACATAGCCGTTTGATTTATAACCGATACGGAAATAGGCCCTGAAGAATTCATTCGCCTTGACGGTGATATCCCCATAGGCTGCGGCGCCGAATATTCTTTTGATCCCCCGGGCTCTATATCCGTATGCCAAATCCATCTCCGTGAGCTGCCCGATCTGCATAGCCGGGTTCACTGATATATACCGGGGGTACAGGTTCCAGTACACTACCTCTATAAAATAGGTGCTCAGGTGATTCATCACGCGGGGCTGGCTGAACAGGTCCAGGCCGGCTCCAAGCTCCACAAATCTTCCCACGCTCATCCGGTACAGACGCGCCCCCCCGCCCCACGTCTGCCTGAGCGATGTGCTGCCGATTCTGGCATATGCCAGCAGAACGGCGGAGCGGTTCGGCAGCTTGAAAAAGAGGTCGCCGTAGCATTCAGGCCCGTTCGGGGTATAGGCTACCCGGGCTGAAGGCATGAACGCCGCTCCTTCCGCCAGGGGTATCATGAATGCGTCCATGTATCTCTTGCCGGTTACCAGGTTATAGAACAGGGCGCCGGTGGCAAGGTAGAGGAAGGGGTCTGCAAGCGCGATATAGGACCACCGCTTCAGCTCATCGAGCTTCAGGCGGTAGGTGTGGGGCAATACCCTGCCATACTTATTGTTGATCAGGATCAGGTACTCTTCGTAGTCGCCGTCGGCTGTCATCCGGAGGCCGCTCGGATGGCCGGTGGAGCGGTTAATGTATAACAGCTCGTCGAATTTCGCGTTCAGGTACAACAAGATATCAAAGGGATAAATGACGCCGGTTGATACAAACCGGAGGTCCATCTCATGCGCCATGACCGTGTTAGCCTCCGACCCGGCAGCGGTAATAAGAATGTTGTGATCTATGGATTGAGGGACCGTGCCCCAGGTTGCGCCTCCCCCCCGCCCCCAGGGCAGGGGAACGCCGATGGTAATTCTGTCGATGTACTGTCCAGCCTCATGAATTCGGACCGTATGTCCCGCATATTCATGGTTGAATACTTTCATGAAGTACGCGAAGGGAAAGTCAAGCGCACCCAGCTTGACCAGCATGATGAGGCTCGTCCATCCTACGCCGATTTTATCGTACAACAGATTTACCGGATAGTTCGACAGCCGCTCGATCGCCGAATAGCCCGACTCAAAACTAACCACGCTCGGGATCGTTCCTGCCGGAACAGTCACGAATTCCGTAATCGTCGTGGGCCGGTATAATAAATTATACAGCGCGTTGTTGAAAAGAAAGGGATATTCGCGCTTGGGGTATTTATCGAACCCGATGGGCGGAGCATTCAGGGCATCCGGATTATCCTGGGCTTTGGCGGCAATGCCGGTTAAAACCGCAATTAACGCTACGATGACAACTTGTTTCTTCATTTTTTTAAACCCCCATGAACCATGCTTTACCCTCAGCCATCTCCCTTCTCACCCTGCCTTGACCCAGAAGGTATTGAAGATGGGCCAGGGCCTCGCCTGCGGCGAACCATTGCTGCGGCAGGGGGAACATCTCCCAGGAGTCGCAGTCGATGTCCCAGGTCATTCGGGAAGCGACCTGATAAGCGGTAAGTCTCTGTTTACCTAAAATAGACAGTATCTCTTCGGTCCTTAACGCGTGGTGCTTTTTAAGCTCCGCTATACGGCGCCGGTGATCGGTGAAGGGCTCGCGGTGTCCGGGCAGCACCAGCGAAATGTCGTATTCATGGATTTTATCCAGGCTTTTAAGGTAATCCCGCAGCGGGTCGCCTCCCTCGGTCCAGAGTGAAATGTTCGGCGTGATGCTTTCGAGAATATGGTCTCCGGAGAAGAAGATTTTCCGGGCAGGCTCGTAAAGGCACAGGTGGCCCTGGGTATGGCCGGGGGTTTCGATGCACAAAAAGGAGTATTCCCCGATTTCGATCCTGTCCCCTTCCCTGAGAAGAGTCAGGTTGACCGGACGCGGTGCGTAATACATGCGTCCGGGATGCCTGCTGACGGCGGCCTGTATGTCGGACTTCGGAAATCCGTTGATTCCGGCGTTTTCGATCATTTTGTCCCAGAAGCCGGAATCGCGGATGAGCTCTGCATCAGGGTAATTAAAGTAAACTTTTGATGAGTCTTTTGCGAGCCCTGACACGAGGCCCAGGTGGTCGGCATGGAGGTGCGTTATAAAAAAATCGGTCCTGTTTAAATCCACCTGCAGGGTTTGCAGGTAGGCTTCCATCGCTTCCCTGCACTCGGGACGGTTCATGCCGGTATCGATTATGAGAAATGCGCCGTTTCCCTTGATTATGTACGAGTTTATCGCTTTCAAGGGGTTTCCCGGGAGCGGAATTTCTTCCCGGTATATATTCGGAAAAATCTCTTCAGGCATGATTCAGGCCTTTATTCACGGGCGCGGGTTTCACCATGAAGGCGAGGATGCGCATCCTC
>MIBJ01000021.1:30122-38888 GCA_001829495.1 Spirochaetes bacterium RBG_16_49_21
CCTACTACTATTATGCTCTTTTAAAATCTTCACAAAGCTGAAGACGAACATGAATAGAATAATTCCCCAGGTTACAACTATCATGACCCAGCCGCCTGTTTTCATGACTACACTCCCTCAATGATAATCTTCCATCTTTCTCTTCCGCCATGCTTTCCAGACGAGCGCGGCCAGCAGAACGAGAAGTGCAAGCATCACCAGCCGCATGGCGAGAATAAACGGAACGTTTTCTTTACTCACCCCTTCCATTGTAATGACTCTCCACCAGTCATTTATAAACCAATAACCCAATATCAATAACAGGAAAGAAGGGGTGATGTACTTTATAATGAATTTATAAATTCGCGGAAGTTTCATTCGTGCGCCGAGGTGCATCTCCTCCCACGCGTTTTCTATGCCGAACACCCATGCCAGCAGTATGATCTCAATGGTGGCTCCCAAAACGATGAACAGGTTTCCTCCCCAGAAATCGAGGTCGTCCAGAACGCCCCTGTTGAGGAAAAAAATCGAGGGAAGGCAGAGCAGAAAGGACACGGCGGTGAATATGGTTACCACCTTGTTCCGGGGAAGATCAAGTTCATCCTCGAGGAACGCAATGGCCGGCTGGGCGAGTGATACGGAGGAGGTCACCGCCGCCAGAAACAGCATGGAAAACCAGAGAAATCCCAAGATGGCCCCCCACGGCATTTTGTTGAATATCTGGGGCATGGTTATGAAGCCGAGGTTGAATGCCCCTGAATTCGCAATATTGATTATTTCAGACGGGCCGAAGAATATGAAAGCAGCGGGGATCACGATCGTGCCGGCGATGATCACCTCTGCGAATTCGTTGGTTGAGGCTGCACCCAGCCCCGATTGCACGACATCATCTTCTTTTTTTAAATAGCTCGCATAAGTGAGAATTACGCCCATTCCGAGGGAAAGGGTAAAAAAGATCTGGCCGGTCGCAGCCATCCATACGGTAGCCGATTTCAATACTGAAAAATCCGGGTTCCACAAAAATCCGAGGCCGTTGATGAAGTTCCAGTCAGGATGCGCCGGGTCCGGAGCTGAAAGGGTGATGACGCGTATCATCAGGATGATGCCGAAGATAAAGAGAATCGGCATGGTAATAGTGCATAGTTTTTCTATGCCGCCGCGGATTCCGTAATGCAAAACGAAAATATTTATGCCGAACGTAATGAGAAAAAAAACCAGAGAGAGGAAGGAGCCGGAAAAAAAGGAGTCTCCCGATATACCCTGGTACGATCTCAGGAGCTCGACAAAGCCGGCGTTTGTGGTGATGCCCGAGAGTTGGCCGGTTATTGAAAAAAAGGCGTATGCCAATGTCCAGGATTCGATATACACATAGTAAATGTAAATCAATAGCGGCCCGAAGATTCCCGCGATGCCGAAATATTTTATAAAGCGGTTCTTCTTCCAGAGCGACTGGAATATGCCGGGCGCGCTTGAGTGCTCATATCCTCCTCCGAAGCGGCCCGCGGTCCATTCAACCCACATCAGGGGTATGCCGAGCAGAAAGAGCGCTATCAAATAGGGGATCATAAACGCGCCGCCCCCGTTCTTCGCAGCCTGGACCGGAAAGCGGAGAAAATTCCCAAGGCCGACCGCCGATCCGGCAACCGCCAGGATTATGCCGAGTTTGCTGCCCCATCTCTGCCTTTGTTTTGTCAACTTCCCCGCCCTGTTTTAATATAATTTTAAGAAGTTATGCGCCGGATCACGATCCGGTCAAGATTATTTTTATGAAAAAATTTAAAGTCTAGTCCGTTATCAAAACAACGGTTGAAAGCTTATTCACAAAATATCGATCTCCATGCAAGTGCGGCTCCATCCCCGGCCCGAATATATCATCGGGTGAGGCATTGGAGGTATCAATAGCCACCCGCCACCTTCCGCCCGACGGCGCATTGGGTATGGAATAATCGCGGCTTATCAACGACGCGTTGAAGATGAGGTACAGGTCTGCGTCGGATTCCCGATCGGGGATATCGGCGTATTCCCCGTTGATGAGCATGGCTATTGAGCGGCTATGGGGTCCCCAATCCGGTTTGTCGATTTCGTGGCCGTGCCAGGTGATGTCCGGATGATTTTTCCCCGCTCCGGCCGTACCGGTGAAAAAATTTTCTCTTCTCAGAACGGGATGATTTTTCCTGAAGCGTATCATCTCCCGGGTAAACCGCCAGAGATCTTTATTCCCCTGCATGAGATCCCAATCAACCCATGATGTCTCATTATCCTGGCAGTAGGCGTTGTTGTTCCCCATTTGGGTCCTTCTGAACTCGTCGCCGGCAAGAAACATGGGAACCCCCTGAGACAGGAACAGGGTTGCGATAAAATTCTTAATCATCCTGAGGCGGGTTCCGGTAATGAAGGGCGTACTGTCCGGTCCCTCTATTCCCCAATTGGAGCTATAATTGTATGTCTCGCCGTCGAGATTATCTTCTCCGTTAGCCAGATTGTGCTTTTGTTTATAAGATACCAGGTCGTTTAAGGTGAAGCCGTCGTGGCACGTTATGAAGTTGATGCTTTCGAGCGGGCCCTTGCCTGATTTTTGATACAGATCCGAGCTGCCGGTTACGCGGGTGGCGAAATTTTCCACGCTGCCGGCATCGCCCCTCCAGAATTTTCTCACGTCATCCCGGTACTTGCCGTTCCATTCGGCCCATCTTCCGGGGAATCCGCCGACCTGGTAGGCGCCTGCCGCGTCCCATGCCTCTGCTATGATCTTGGTGTTTCGTAAAATCGGATCTTCTCCTATTCTCTCGATGAGGGGAGCGTTTTTCATGATAGCTCCGTTCTGGTCTCTTCCCAGGATTGAGGCAAGGTCGAACCTGAAGCCGTCGATATTCATGTAGATGACCCAGTATCTCAACACGTCGAGAATGAAATTGCGGACCAGGGGATGGTTGCAGTTGAACGTGTTGCCGCAGCCGGAGAAATTTTTATAGCGCCGTTTGTCGTCATTGAGAATATAATATATGGAGTTGTCGATCCCACGAAACGAGATCGTCGCTCCGGTCTCGTCGCCCTCGGCGGTGTGGTTGAATACAACGTCGAGGATAACCTCGATGCCCGCGTCATGAAAACACCGTACCGTATCCCTGAATTCGGAAACCTGCTCCCCCGCGCATCCGGACGAGGAATAGGCCCCCTTGGGAGAAAAAAATGCGATTGTGTTGTATCCCCAGAAATTTTTCAGCCTCTCTCCGGTGGCGGGGTCGGTATTGGCGTTGTCCTCTTCATTGAATTCCTGTACGGGCATGAGCTCGACCGCGGTAATGCCCAGCTCTTTTAGATAGGGAATTTTTTCCGCGAGCCCTTTGAAGGTACCGCGTTCCTTCACCTTCGACGATTTGTGGAAGGTGAAGCCCTTCACGTGCAGCTCGTAGATTATGTAGTCCCGCTCCGGGATGCGGAGAAAACCGGAGCCCTGATCCCTGACATCGTTCAGGGCTATGCATTTAGGCGCATAGGGGGTGCTGTCGGTAGTAGAGAGGGACAGGTCAAGATCCGGCGAATCCGGATCATAGCCCAGGGCCTTGGAGAAATCCCATCCCGTGCATGCGGTAATCGCCCTCGCGTAAGGGTCAATGAGGAGCTTATGCCTGTTGAAGCGATGGCCCTGCTCGGGGTTATACGGGCCGTCGATCTTATATCCGTAGACCTGGCCTTCCCGTAAACCCTTGACCAGGACGTGCCATATGTCGCCGGTCCTGTTGAGATTTCCGTCCAGATGAATCTCCCCGTATTTTGAATCCGGCAGCTCGGATTCAAAGAAAAGAAGGTCGACTCTCGCGGCATTTCTGCTGAATATTGAAAACTGTATTCCTTCCGGGGTGAAATTGGCCCCCAGGGGCAGGGGTGATCCGGGGGATACGGTGATATTCCGCAGTATGCCGCTCATTGGTTATTGATCCGATTCCGGTTGAACAGCTTACTGTACGTCGACGGTCACGACAAGCTTTACCGCCTTCTGCTCAGGATCGTTTGTACGCACGATTACGGACTTGCTCATGATTCCGCTGTGGGAGGCTGTTTTGACCGTTATTTCGATTTTTCCGCTGCCGCCGGCAGGGATCTCCTTGCTTGAAAGGAGGGCTCCGGTGCAGCCTCAACCGGGCACTATTTTTTCAATGTAGAGAACAGCGTCCCCGGCATTGGTGAATGTGAATATATGTCTGACCTCAATATTGGGGTTCTGCTTTCCGAAATTATAGGTAAGCGCGTCAAACTGAATTTTCGGCTTCCCATTGCAGTAGAGGAGCGCTGGCGCCAGCATCAGCAACATCAATAATTTTTTCATATCGTACCCCCATTCAGGTGAAGGCGGGGATACGTATCCCCGCCTTCACCTGAATCTCATCATGGTTTGGTTTTAGCAAGCATTTTTTGATGCTTCTTGTTTTGCCGGCCAAGGTGTATATGTATAAAGGATTTAATAATCGCATTTAATCAAAAAATAATTAAGTTAATTATCCGGATTTCCGATTAATATAGTGATTATAAATGATACACTCCTATTTATAATTTACCAGGTTGAAGGCTTTTGCAGCGAGCACTCATGCAAAAGCCTTTTTTACTTTATCAGGCCGGTCCGTTTATGATTTTCGTGATCAATGAACAAAACCCTCAAATGAGGCTCATTCAAAAGGCTGTTGACGTGCTCCAGCAGGGAGGGGTTATAATTTATCCGACGGATACGGTGTATGCGTACGGGTGCGATATTCTTGACAAAAGGGCTATTGAAAGGATATATTGGATCAAACGTATAGGAAGGAACAAGCCCCTGAGCTTTATTTTCAGCCAGATTTCCGAAATAAGCGCGTACGTCCGGAACATATCGGACCAGGCGTTTAAGATCATGAAAAAGGCATTTCCGGGACCATACACCCTTATATTCAAGGCCACCAAGCTTGTTCCGAAGATCGCGATAACCAACCAGAAGACGATCGGCGTGCGAATTCCGGACAACAATATCGCCCTTGAGCTGGTGCGCACGCTGGGAAGGCCCATTATGTCGGCAAGCGTCAATACCGCCAGCGGCGACTATATCGTGGAGCCCAAGGATCTTGAGAAGGTATACCGAAATGAAGTGGACCTGGTGATAGATGCAGGGCCGAAGATTTCCGAGCCGTCGACCGTGATAGATTTGAGCAATGGTTCTCCGGTGATTATCCGCGAGGGAAAGGGTGAGATATTTTTCTGATATTTTAGGATTTTTACGGAAATAAAATTTTATAAGGGGTTAAGGGGCGCAGCCCGAGCGAACAGGAGGTTCGCCTGCCGGCATGAAACAGGATGTTTCAACAAAGCCGGCCTTAAAAAGCCCCCGCCGGGGCATATTAAGGCGCGGAAATTCAATTCTGCATCATCATCTTTTAAAACAAAATTTGAGTGTGGGGTATCGTCATGACTGAAGGATTATGGGGATTTTTGAACGTGGTGAAAGCTATTTTGATATTTTTGGCCCTTGGGGCGCTGGTATCGTTTATTTTTTATAATTTGAAAAGAAGAGACCTGTTCGGGGGTTATATAGGCGGCCTGGTGGTGGGTTTCATCGGCGCCATTATCGGGGGGTACCTGCTCGATTATCTGTTTTATAATATTTCAGTAGTGATACTCGAATTTCTCTCCCGGGGGATCGGCGTAAACGTAATCGCCGGATTGATCGGCGCGTACGTCGCTCTGCATATCATGAACAGGCTTAACCACGACCGGGAAAGAAAAAAATATTAAGCGGACTTCTGAAAATTAATGTAACTACTCAGCTATTAATCTTGAGAAGAGTAACGGTAACCGCCGATTCACATAGTTAGAAATTAACTGATAATTCCGCTGAAAGATGAAAAAAGGTTGACCGTTGAGAGGCGATATCGTTGATTGATATCATATAACGATATCATGTAGCGATATCGTATATTGATTATAAAATGAAATCATGAATCAGAAAAAAATATATGCGCTATGCAATACCTGCACTATCATGCTCGTCAAAAAGGCGTATGAGCGTGCCGGGTGGTTCAGGCTGGTCCGGGAGCCCCTCCGGTGGGGCATGCTCGTGATGGCAAAGCTCTATCGAATAGATCCCGAGCAGTACCTGGTGCGAAGCGAACAATGCCGGGGGTGCCTGCGGTTCATGAAGACGGCATTGAAAGACAGATCAGCGCTGTTTAACCGACTCAACAATGCGGTAAATCCCCTGTTCGACAGGATTATGGAGCGGATGGTGACCGGCGATGAAATAGGCGAGGCGAAACGGTATGCGAGAGAATCGACTCATCCGAAAGATGGAATTGAGGTAGTGCGATGAAACTGAACGCGCTGGAGTTCCAACTCATGAACAATCCCCTGAGGCGGCTGGTGCAGGAATACTATGAAATGAGACGATTCCTTGCCATGGACGCATCAGTGGAAGCTGGTAAGGTGCTCGAGATCGGATGCGGCAGCGGCAACGGCACGCGCCTCATACGGAAATATTTACGGCCGGAAAGAATCGACGCTATCGACCTGGACGCACGGATGATCGAAATAGCGCGAAGAAACAACGTCAATGCAAGTATTTCATTCAGCGTCATGGACGCCACGAAACTTGAATTTCAGAATGATAGCTTCGATGCGGTCTTCGATTTCGGAATGATCCATCACGTTCCCAACTGGCGGGACTGCGTGAATGAAGTATGCCGCGTGCTCAGACCGGGAGGCGTTTTCATGGCTGAAGAGCTGTCGGCAGAGTCGTTCAGAAACCTTCCGGGACGACTGGGGAAGGCTTTGTTGGACCATCCCTATGAGGAAATGTTCTCGCGGGAACAATTCATGGAGCAGTTGATGGTGAGCGGCTTTACCATTCTGAAAGCCGTTGATGCAAATCCGTTGGGACTTTTTAAACACTTCGCGCTGGAAGCGCGGAAGAACAACAAGGCTCCGCGCCGCATACATGCGCGCAAGGGCACAACAAACAGATAACATCATGGCGGTCGGCGATAAACTGAAAGCGGTCATCGAAGTCTTCGTCTCTGCGCTGAAGCTGGGACTCACCTCCTTCGGCGGTCCTGTAGCGCACCTGGGATATTTCCATGACGAGTACGTGCGCCGGCGGCGCTGGCTCGTCGAAGAGAGCTATGCGGAGCTTGTGGCGCTCTGCCAGCTCCTGCCGGGGCCGGCGAGCAGCCAGTTCGGCATAGCCGTGGGGACGATGCGCGCCGGAATCCCGGGAGGCATCGTTTCATGGTTAGGGTTCACCCTTCCGTCTGCATTGATCATGACGTGTTTCGCCCTGTTCATGAAGGGCGCGGGAATCGACCCGGATGCGGGCTGGCTCCACGGCTTGAAGATCGTGGCAGTGGCCATTGTGGCGCAGGCCGTTATCGCCATGGGGCAGAAGCTCGCGCCGGAGCGCGTGCGCGCCACCATGGCCCTGGCAGCCGCGGCCCTGGCGCTCCTGTGGCGCCCCGCCGCAAGCCAGGTGGCAATAATTACAGCCGCGGGCATCGCCGGAATCTTTCTCTTTCGGGACAAGGTTAAGGGAAACGGTCCGGGTTTGAAGTCCGGCGTGGGGCTCCGGACGGGTGCGATCTGCCTTGCCGTCTTTTTTGTCTTCCTTATTCTTTTTCCCCTGGTCCGTCACGCGACCGGGAATAGATGGATTGCGGTCGCCGATAGTTTTTACCGCTCAGGGTCGCTCGTCTTCGGCGGGGGGCACGTGATACTTCCCCTGCTGGAGCGTGAGGTGGTGCCTCCGGCATGGGTGAGCGCCGGGGAGTTTTTGGCCGGTTACGGCGCGGCCCAGGCCCTTCCCGGGCCGCTCTTCACCTTCACGGCCTACCTGGGGGCAATGATGGGCGGCGCAGGCGGGGCGGCCCTCGCTATCGGCGTGATCTTTCTCCCCGCCTATCTGCTCATTATCGGGGCCCTTCCCTTCTGGGGCAGGCTCCGGGGAATGCCCCGGGTGCAGGGGGCCGTTGCCGGCATCAACGCGGGCGTGGTGGGCATACTGGTCGCGGCGCTCTACCTCCCGCTCTGGACCTCGTCGATAAAAGCGCCGGCCGATTTCGCCCTGGCCGCCATACTCTTCGGGATGCTCGTCTTCTGGAAGCTCCCGCCCTGGTGCGCGGTGATTGCCGGGGCGGCAGGGGGAATGCTCCTGACATTTTTGTGAATAGGGATGAATATTCGTTATAACCACCGTCCTGTGGCGCCGGATGGAAACGAACTGACTCAAGGAGGACTGCCATTAAAAGGGAGGAATCATCGGATGAGCTGGTGCGGGAATTCCTGCTGGGGTTCATCAAAATTCACCTTTTGCACCACGCAGCCAGGGAAAAAATTTACGGCAAGGAATTCCATGCGGAGCTTAACCGCCATGGATACTCTATGTCGTTCGGCACCATTTATCCCGTGTTTCACCGGCTTGAAAAAAACGGTTATCTACGCTCCGAGAAAATCAAGGTAAAGGGGAAAATACGGAAATATTATACAATTACCGAGAAAGGGCGCCGGGTGCTGAAACACACGCGGCAAAAAACAGAAGAGCTGTTTGATGAGTTGAACGAATAACAAGCAGTTA
This sequence comes from Spirochaetes bacterium RBG_16_49_21, assembly GCA_001829495.1. GTDB lineage: Bacteria > Spirochaetota > UBA4802 > UBA4802 > UBA5550 > RBG-16-49-21. Next base: position 38,689 of record MIBJ01000021.1, read on the forward strand.
GACTTCCAAACAATATTAGGAGGATCATATGAAAAACAAAATTTTAAGCCTGCTTATAATGGCGGGCATATTGTGCATGAGCGGCAGCGCCGTTCTGGCTCAGGAAAAAAAAGCAGAGGAAGACGATAAAAAAATAATGGAGGCCATCACGGAAATTTACAAAAGGCTGAAAATAGGCGTGAGGATTTACACGGACTGGT
>MIBJ01000022.1 GCA_001829495.1 Spirochaetes bacterium RBG_16_49_21
ATATTTAATAAAGAGCCCTCGCTTGCGGCGAGGGCTCTTTATAGATCATCCTGATAAAAAAGTATTATTCTTCCTGCTTCTGCATATTGTTGATATTAATCTGCGCTATCCCGAGCTTTGCCAGGGGTATGGCGTAGGGTGAACAGGACACGTAGTTAAGCCCCGCCTCCATGCAGAATTGTATATTATCCGGATTCGCGCCGTGCTCTCCGCACAGGCCCATCTTGATATCGGGCCGCGACAGCCTTCCCCGCAGGGCTGCCACGCCGATGAGCTCCTTCACCTCTTCGCCGAGATACTTGAACAGATTGAACTTCATCAGATCGAACAGGGAATAGGTGGGGAAGAAGGAGTTCGAATCGTCACGCGAGAGCCCGTACGTTGTCTGGGTCAGGTCGTTGGTGCCGAAGCTGAAGAACTCGGCGTATTGGGCGATCTCGCCGGCGCCCAGGGCGGCTGCGGGAAGCTCGATCATGGTCCCGACCTCATACTCAAGATCCTCGATGCCGTACTCCTCCACGACCTCGTTCTTGATGTCGCGGATACCCTTGACCTCTTTGCCTTCGATCTTTTTGCCGTTTTTGATGAACTTTATCTCCTCCTTGCTCATAACGATGGGTATCATGATCTCCGGCTTGACGCGAATACCCTCTTTCCGGAGCATGCACGCCGCCTCAAAGATCGCCCGGCACTGCATCTCGTATATCTCAGGATAGGTCACGCCGACGCGGCAGCCGCGGTGGCCGAGCATCGGGTTCATCTCGCTCAGCTCATCGCAGCGCATCCTGATTTCTGTCGGTCTGACGCTCTGGCTCCTGCTCTGCATGTACCTGATAAACAGCTCCATGCTCTCCTCGCTCCGCGGCAGGAACTCATGGAGGGGGGCATCCAGGAGCCGTATGGTGACCGGCAGCCCTTCCATGATCTTGAAGAGATCATAAAAATCCGACCTCTGCATCGGGAGGAGAACCTTAAGGGCCCTTCTCCGCTCCTCTTCAGTCTCTGAGATTATCATCTCCCTGAATTTCATGATCCTCTTCTCATTGAAGAACATGTGCTCGGTACGGCAGAGGCCGATTCCCTTCGCCTTGAAATCCTTGGCGACTAGGGCGTCGCGCGGCTGGTCGCCGTTCGCCCGCACGTTGAACTCGCCGATGTACTTTTCCACCAGGTCCAGAAACTCAAACAGGCCGTTGCTCTTAAAATCAGGCTGAATGAGCCCGACCTTGCCCATGAATATGATCGGCGCCTCGTAATAGGGAACGCTGATCGACACGTAGTCTCCCTCGCGCACGGTCTTCCCGCCGAGGGTGAAGCCGGTGCCGCGTATCTTCATATCGGGCTGGACCATGGCGACCTTCCCGAGGCTCCGCGCCACGACCGGGGCGTGAGATGAGAATCCACCCTCGCAGGTGATGACTCCCTGGGCCACCTCAATGGCCTTGACGTCTTCGGCGAAGGAGGCCGGCATGACCAGAATCAGGTTGGTATCCTCTCCCTTCATGATGGCGCGACGGTACTCCTCCAGAAGCTTCGGTGTGGAGAAGAAGACCCTGCCGATGGCAGCGCCGGTGGATCCGGCAATGCCGCCTTTGATGTTTTTGATCCCTTTGATCGTACCGGGGTCTATGATCGGGTGGAGAAGCTCGTTCAGCTGGTTGGGCTTGATCCGCTCGATCGTATACGTCTCGGACACGACCTTCTTCTTAGTCAGGTCAAGGAGGGCCTTTATCTGGGCCTGGGTGGATTTCTCGTCCACCTCCTTCTGCTCGACAAGCCAGAAATCGCCTTCCTCGATGGTGAATTTAATATCGCGTATCTCCTTGAAATTGGCTTCAACCTTGCGGGCTATTTCGGTAAAGTGATCGTAATATTTCTTTTCTATGTTCCGGATATCCCGTGCCTTGCCGGTCTCGATATCGAATTCATTTTGCAAAAATTCGCCCTGAATCTCCGGATCGCCGGTCACAATATTTCTGGTCTGGTAATTGCCTGCGTAGGAATTACGGCCGAAGTTGCCGTAGACCATCGCCTGGACCATGAGCGACAGGGAATTATCAACATCGATAGGAGAATCGCAGTACCGGGAGGAAGCGCCTTTCAGGATCAGGCCGAGCTGATCATACACATCCTCGCTGAACTTGTCGCCGAACAGCTTCTGGTACATCTCAATGGCCTTCTGAATATCGCTGATCTGGGCCTTTTTCGGAAGCTTGCCCTCTATCTTTTTCATCTCCTTTTCATCGACGTCGAAAATCTTGGCGGCGAGATTCCGCAGCAGAAAAAGATATTCCCCGTAGGCGAATTCCTCTCCCGTGAATTTGCCGAACGCTTTGACCGTGACGCCGTTCATGCCGATATTGTGGATCGACGGGAAGTGCGGCACGTTGAGATCGGAGCTTAACACGACCTTCAGCATCAGCGGTTTTTCGCTGTCGCCGAATTTCTTTTTCGTCTCCTTTTCCAGCTCTCCGATATGCGTCTTTAATATCTCCTTCAGGTTGACTTGGGGCAGCTTCTGCGTTAGAATCGAATCAATGATGAATCCCGGCACTATCGGCAGGCCCATCATGGCCAGATCAACGGCCCTCCTCCCCCGTATGCCGAGCCGCTGCCTGACTGCCTCGTCGAGATCGCGCAAATGTTTATTGAAATATATGATATTTTCCATCTTGTTTCTCCTGGTAACGAAATTAATGAAATAACGCAGGCTTTGCCCGCAACCCAAATCTGAGTCGCAGGGGAGGCCCTGCGGGGCTTTTAAGGGGCTTCGCCCCTTAGACCCCTGTAAGAAAATTTACGCAAAAAGCGCAAAAAATACAGAGTAATACTATAATACAGCGCTCGTCAGAAGAGCCTCAGTATCTGGCCGACCGCGATTTTTAAGAACTGCTCAAACCGCGGGCTGGCACCCTCGTAAAGATATTTCTGAAGCTTGGATACGCCTTTGATGTCCTCCCCCGCCACCTGAAAGAATATTGAATCGCCGTGCTTGACCTTGCCCCACTTGAACAGGGAGTTTATGTCGTTGACCAGCTCTCCTCCATGGTATATGTACACCGCCAGGCTCGGATAGCTGGTCGTATAGCTTTCGATTATCTTCTTCCATGCCTCGACGTTCCCGTTATGGAAGAGCTCATTGGAAACCTCGATCGCGTACTTCGGCGTGATGTTCCCCTTCCCCTTCGCCGGCTCCTCGGCCTTTTTCTCCCGCTTCGCCGGTTTTTTATGAACGATAGAGCCGTCTATGAAGCTCTTGTTTAAAAAAACATCCTTCCCCGCCAGCATCTCCTCGAGGGCGTTGATGGCCGCCTTTTCGATTTTTCTATTCTCCTCTTTCAAATATTTTACATAGATGACCGCGAGCTGATCAGTGGCAAGCTCCCTGACGCGCTCCCAGTGGTCGATATTCTTCGGGTTGATGAGGCATATCTTGCCGCCCGGATTATAGTATACAACAACGATATCGAGGGCGCTCCATTTCGAGGCTTCGTCCGCGATCTTCTGGAATTCAGTCACCGGCTCTACGATATTGTATGAATCATAGCTGTAATTATATTTATCGCGTATGATCGATCCGACGATCGGCAATATCTGATCCTCGGCTATCTCGTTGCTGTCCAGCTCGTCATTGACGATATCAGCGAGATTCCTGCTGGACTCCATATCGTCAACCACTCCGGAAACCTTGTAAAAATGCCTCAGAGCCTTGTTGAAATTGGATTTCGAGGCTAAGGCCAGATACGTGCTTTCCATATTCACCACTCCTCTATCTTCATTTTCGACGGCTCGAAAAAATTCTTTCGCCGCCTCAAGTGTCGATATGATACAATCTGCTTGATTAATTGCAAGCATTTTGCAGCGAGAACGCGGAATAATTGTCTTGACCCCACAAAACAACGAAGCCGCCCGCTTCTGTTAGGGAGGGGTTTAAACCCCTCCCTAACAGAAGCGGGCGGCTTCGTGACTTTCAATACTATGGAAACAGCCCTAAAGCTCTTTTAATCCGGATCTCCTGGCTGTTTTGCTCTTCGGCGTCAGGCTCACCGTGCCGGTAACCTCGCTCCCCTTGCTCGATCTATAGGCTTCCTCCATTATGGTTTCGCTGGTCTCCGCAGCCGCAAACGACTGCTCGAGATCCTCCCTCGTGGTGGAGCGGCGCCTGCTGTACGTGGCAAAGGCCGCATCCGAGAAGCCCTTGGATACTCCATAGAGGAACTCATTCAGAACATTAGCCATCCCTTTCAGCATGAATTGCTTTCGCTTGATGGTGGTGATATCGACATCAAGCACCAGACCCGGCTGAATATGGTGGGGGTTAACCTTGTAGGTGAACTCATTAAACCGTTTTATAAGAAAATTAATGCGCTCGTCCAGGATCACCCGCTCGATCGGATTCTGGAACCCGTGCATCTTCTGGAGCGCGTCTTTCAGATAGTTCGTCTTGTTTCTGAGGTTCACGATCCGGTATTCATAGGTCCTGTTGTTCTTCTCTACAAAGGTATCCTCCGGATACATCTCGCCGATCTCGTTCCAGAGAACGGTTTCCGGATCCTCGTCACGCTCCTTCTTGGCCCGCCTCCAATCCCGGGCCATGATCCTGGCCGCAAGGTCGTCGAAATCCTTGAGCGCCCTGAACCGCTTCTTCGATTCGTAATATCCGTGCACGACGTCCCAGAGCAGCTTGATCTCGGTTGAGAAGGCTTCCATCTGCTTGTCAAATTCCTTCTTCTCTTCCTTAAGCTGGTTCTGATCGTAGAACGCAAGCCTCATGGCGTAGCGCTCGTCCGGAAGAGACGCATTATCGGTCTCCTCGTACTCGCGAATGTGGCAGATCCGGGCGTTTTTCAGGTTGTTGCATACCTGGTATCCCAGCTTACTGGTATCAAGTATGGAGGTGATGGAGTTGATGGCCGTATTATAGCCCCTGTTCCGCACGTTTTCCTCATCAATGACGAACTTGATATTTTCCCTGATATTGAGCGGATCATAATCCTCCACGTCAATCTCGGCCCGCAATCCCTCGATTTTATCAAGAAACTTCTTGGCCAGTATGGTATAGCGCTTTGATTTCTCATCCTCCTTTTCGTCGTCGGTGAAGTTTTCGACTCTCTTGATCTTCTCGAACATCTTCTCGCTGCCGGAAAGCTCGCGCTTGCCCTGATCTACCAGCTCGTCGTTGAAAGACTGAACCTGACGGTCTATCAGGTCCTGGATATGCTTCTGAATTGCGTCTTTCAGGAGCTTTTCAACGGTCACCTGGTAATGGTAGAGCGGGCTGATGAGCTCGCTGTCAAGAACATTGACCGACAGCTTGACGTCATATACATATTTGGGACGGAGCTCGTTGTCCTTGAATACGCACTTTAATATTGCATAGGCGTTCTGGCCGCGTACAAAGGCGCCGATGTCGGTCTTCTGGCGCAGTATCGAGTTCGTCTCTGTTTCCAGGTCGTTCATTCCCCGCTGGATATGACCATGGAGGTGTCCGTACATGTTGATTATGGACTTTTCGATTTCTCCGGTATTGAATTTATCCGGTCCCGCGATCTTATCCATAAGCTCCACTATCTCACGCGGCGTATACCGGGCCAGACCCCGTGTCTCTTCCTTATCCACGAAATCCCTGAGTTTTTTCAGAAACTCATCTTCCATGGTGATCGTGTATCTGTTGAACATGTTGACATACGTCTGGTTTACATAATTATACAATTTCTCCTTCAAGCCGCCCATGATATCCATTTTAACCAGAACATCGTGAGGCAATTTGGAATAGATATCCTTCGCAACTCTTTCGGCAGTTTCACTAACTATTAATTTTTGCTCGGCGATCTTATCCCTTCCTTCCTGCGCCAGTGATTCACGCGAACCAACTGCATTGGGGATGGTTGGGTGAAACTTATTCGGACTTTTTGGGAATTGTGTAAAAGCCATGAAATATTCCTCCTTATTTATTTCATTTCACTTTAAGAATCATGCTTTGTAGGCATATATTAGGGAAAAAATCTATTTTTGCAAATTGTAATATATTAATACCAAACTTTTTCTGTCAACAATATTTCTTCCGCTCATGATGGAAAATATTTAAAGGTGAAATTCCCTACTTTAAAAATATCCCCGTTTTGCAGAAGGCCGTCAGACTCCCTGTTCACCATCTCAATCTTCGCGCTCTTGTTTCCGGCAAGCTGCATCCGCACCGCACCGCCCTGGCGTATCGCCCTGATGCTGAAGGGATTTTTGATATTTATGTCGCGGATATTAATAGCGCATTCAAACCCCTTGCCGATCTTCGCCTCCTTTGCAGACCTCCGCGACAGGTCAAAATGGTAAATGTACGGATCTACTATCTCATTATTCCAGTATTCCAGGCGTCCGGAAACCACAAGCCCGGATAACTTCTTGATGATGAAGATTATCGCCAAAACCAGAACAATGGAGCCCGCGGCTATCAGCAAGGGGATAAGGATGGGTCTGCTTGGGGATTCCTGTATCTTTTCGGCAGCGATCAACGCCTTCTTTCCTTTTTCCGGCTCACTGGTCTCAATGATCTTTACCTTGTCGGTTATCCGCGCCAGAGTTTTTCCCAGCTTTTTAGCTGCTTCGCTCCCTTTCATGTTGCTGAAACTGAGGACATACACCCAGAGGTTTGTTTTTTTGCCGTACCGGGCGGCAAAATCCTGGAGGTTGAACCGGTTCGCTTCTCCGGGAGGCGGATCGTCGATCGCATCCGTCATGATCACGATTTCGGTATTCCTGCCGTCTTCTTCTTTCTCAAGTTTTTCCGCCGCTTGAAAGACCTTGTATATCATTTTGTAGGTATAGGTCCATAGCCCGGCTGCTTCGGTCATGGTGATGTATTTTTTCAGAATATCGCGGTCATTGTCGTCGTCGACAAGCACCGTCGGGTATATTCTCGCGTCAGTGTCAAAGGTGACAAACGTCACACGGTCCCCGTCTTCGACGCTCTGATCAATATACTCCATGATGCTTTTCTTCACCTTGCCGAGGATGTCCCTTCCCCCCGCCTGACCGACCATGCTCATTGAGGTATCGAGCACGAGTACGATATTTTTGCTCTTGCGCGCAAAAAGGTATCCGGGGACAAACGCAAATTGTATAACCAGAATAGCGGATAATAAGAGTACGATAGGCATGAATTTAGTTCTCAAAATTTTTCTCCTCTTTATTAAAAGAGTATGCGTTCAGTCTGAGCAAAACTGAACATTATTATATTATATCTGAAAATACTCCTCCTCCGGTCCTGCACGCTCCGAAGTCATTTCACAAATTAAATTAATTGCCTAAATTTCCTTTAAGGCTAAAAAGGACACCATATAGATATATATAATTTTTTTATAAATGTCAAGAAGATTAATGAATTTATAAGAAATTAGTCGCCTTAATATTCATTATAAATAACATCTTTTTTCACGTATTTCCGAAAATCAATACTGATCATCCTCTCCATATCGAGATATTCGCTCATCAGTATGTAAAACCACATGGCGGTGTCATCCATGGTTTCCAGGGCGATAAAACTCCTTTTTTCACGCCAGTTCTTCACTACAACCCCCTTTTGTAAAACCATGAGGATATCCATTTCATACCGGTACTCAATATTCTTCGAAAGATAATATTCAATTATATCATTCTTCAGCTCATCAAATTTATATTTCGTATTAGCGGCGATCACAAACGAAGGCAGATGTATATTATTCGGCTCCTCGGCGTCGGTGAACATGTTGAGCTTTTTTGCCGTCGCAATTATATCCAGAATCCCGGTCAGGGAATCCCTGGTCAAATCCTGAACGATATGATATAATCCGTAAACGAGCTCGCAGGGAACATATCCTCCCATAAGGCTGATGAGATCGGGACAGTATTTCCGGTATACCACAAGGTCGACGCCCTCCGGGGAAAATCCGCCGGAATCAACCGGCCGGACGGTGTCTATCGCGAGATTGAAGGGAATTATCGGAGTAAGCGCGTCCTTCAACATCAGGGCATCGATTTTTCTTTTTGCTGCGCTCTTCTTGCCTCCTTTTTTTATTGAGGCCTTTGCAGCGGTTTTACCCTTTATCACTATACCTTTTTCAAAATTCTTGAAATAGCTGTCTATCATCATCAACACCTCATCTTTTTAATATGCCGGGGAAACTAATGCATAGATTCATATTGATGTCAAATAATAAAATAAGGGCGCTTTCGTTAACGAGGGGTTTAAACCCCTCGTTAACGAAAGCGCCCTTATTTTTCACATTATCGGGAAAAAAAACTTGATAAATTACTTTATGGTAATTTCATGAGATCCGCCTGCGCTGTTGGTGATAGGAATGTATATTTTTTGAGCCTAAAGCTTTTTACGGGATCCCAATATTTGGCTGCAATGGTCACGCCCCTTACGGGGAAGACCTGATCATCCGTGCGGGAACCCACCTGGTAATCAGGTTCAAAAAGCTTTCCTACACGGCAGCGCGGACATTATTTATTTGAACGGGTTCCCAAAAACCGACGACTTGCCGAGCTCGAATTCGATCTCCATCAGACGGTTGTATTTTGCGATACGCTCGCTCCGGCATGCAGACCCGGTCTTGATCTGCCCGCCGCCCATGGCCACGGCGAAGTCGGCCATAAAGGTGTCCTCGGTTTCGCCGGATCGATGGGAAATGACAAATCCCCACCCCGCTTTTCTGCAGAGATTGATCGCCTCAATGGTCTCCGTGACCGTACCGATCTGGTTGAGCTTTATGAGCACCGCGTTGGATGATTTTTCCACAATCCCCCGGGCTATAAACCTGGTATTAGTAACATATAAGTCATCGCCGACTATCTGAATTTTATCACCGAGGGCGGCAGTATGCTTCTTAAAGCCTTCCCAATCGTTTTCGGCGAGCCCGTCCTCTATCGATACGATATGATATTTCTCAACCCACCTTTTGTAGAGATCGGTCATCTCCGCGCTGTTCTTATTGCCCTGGCCGGACTTTGCGAGTGCGTATTTATTATTTTCATAAAAGGAGCTTGCTGCCGGATCGAGGGCGAGGGCCACGTCCCTGCCCGGTTCATAACCGGCGGATTTGATCGCCTCGATGATTACCTCGCATGCCTCGTCGTTGCTCTTGAGATTCGGCGCGAACCCGCCCTCGTCGCCGACCCCGGTGGAATATCCTTTTTTGCCGAGTATTTTCCTGAGTGCATGGAAGGTCTCGGCTCCATAACGGAGCGCTTCACGGAACGAAGGCGCGCCTATGGGCATAACCATGAACTCCTGAAAATCGACGCTGTTCTCCGCGTGCTTGCCGCCGTTAAGAATGTTCATCATGGGGACCGGAATGCGGCAGGAGCCGGGTCCTCCAAGATAGGCGTACAGGGGAACATCGGCCGTTATCGCCGCAGCCTTGGCCGCCGCCATGGACACGCCCAGGATGGCGTTGGCGCCGAGCTTCCCCTTGTTGGGAGTCCCGTCGAGATCGATGAGAAGGCGGTCTATGTCCGCCTGTTTCGACGGGTCCATACCGGCGACCTCCGGGGCTATGATCGTATTGACGTTCGAGACCGCCTTTAATACGCCCTTTCCCTCATAGCGTTTTTTGTCGCCGTCGCGGAGCTCCACCGCTTCGTTCTCGCCGGTGGACGCGCCTGAGGGGACCGATGCCGACACGCTGACCCCGTTATCAAGCGCCATGAACACCCGCACGGTCGGGTTGCCCCGGGAATCAAGAATCTCCATTGCATTGATCGATTTGATTCTGTTCTTCATCATACTCTCCTTATATCGATGATTATAGAGTATGTTTGAGCTACCGCTAAAGCCTGTCAAGAATAGTTTGAATCTCTTTGACGGTCATCTTTGAAGTATGAATTAAATTTCGGGTTGAGGAGTCTCCCCCCTTACGACTAATCATCACATATATCTTTAAATCAAGCTCCTCGCCCCCTAAATCCCCCGGAGGGGGACTTAAAAATTTCTGTCAATTGAGCGTATAGCTGATAAACATAAATCATTGTCTCTTTGGGGACATGGGGAGCCAATGGAAAGTGAACGTAAGCCTCCCTCTGGGGGGTTTGGGGGGCATGCTCATCTTTGACGAACGATCCGCTTAAAATCCCCCATGCCTCTTTCAACTCATCCAGCCGCGCCGGCAGCGCAGCGCTGCTATTCAACGCCCCTCCGTAAAAAAGCGGGAATATCCAGGTCCTCGGTCTGGCTGTCGCGGGACCTTTTGCGCTCATAGTCAAGTGAAAAGGTCTGGAGGCTTGCCGGGACCTTCTTCTCGGTTTTGTTCTTCCCCTCGATGAGCGTAAGGGAGGTCCCGTTGCGCAGATCAGCCTGCGCAACAATGCCGCGGCCGAGCATGTTCTTTCTCCGGTCAAAGCCGGTCGCGATGACGGTCACGCGCACCCTGTCTGAAAGGGCCGGGTCTATCGTGGTGCCGAAGATGATGTTCGCATCGGGATCGACCTGGCGGGTGATGATGTCGGTGACCTCGTTCACCTCATGGAGGGAGAGGTCGTTTCCTCCCGCGATGTTGATGAGCACCGCCTTGGCGCCCTCGATGCTGGTTTCCTCCAGAAGCGGGCTGTTGATCGCCTGCTGGGTCGCCTCCAGCGCCTTGTTCTCTCCCGTACCGATGCCGACTCCCATGAGCGCGTCCCCGGTCTCCCGCATTACCGTGCGCACGTCGGCGAAATCGACATTCACCAGCCCGGTGACCATGATCAGGTCGGCTATGCCCTGAACGCCCTGGCGCAGAATGTCGTCGGCAAGCTTGAATGCGTCCTCGATCGGCGTGCGCCGGTCGATGATCTTGAGGAGAAGATCGTTGTGAATAGTGATGAGGGTGTCCACCTTCTCCTTGAGGTTCGCGATACCCTGTTCCGCCTGGCCGGCGCGCTTTTTCCCCTCCACCTTAAAAGGCTTTGTCACCACGCCCACGACCAGGGCCGAATACTCCTTCGCCACCTCAGCCACGATCGGAGCGGCGCCGGTACCGGTGCCGCCTCCCATGCCGGCGGTGATGAAGACCATGTCCGCGGCCTTCAAGGCCTTGTGTATCTTGTCCCGGTCCTCATTAGCCGCCTCTCTGCCGACCGTGGGGTCGGCGCCGGCGCCCAGGCCGCGGGTGAGCTTGGTACCAATCTGGATCTTCACCGATGCGAGGCTGTCCCTGAGCTGCTGGGCGTCGGTGTTCACCACGATGAACTCAACGCCCTCCATGCCGGTGGCGATCATCCGGTTGACGGCGTTAGTGCCCGCTCCGCCGACCCCGACCACCTTGATGAGTGTTGATAAAGGCTTTTCTTCTTCTAGTTTAAACATGTCGCTCCCCCTCTCGTATTATGTCTCATTATAGTATATTTTTTCGCCGCAGCGTTTTAATATTGAATTAGCCACAGAGGCGCTACAGATACTCCTCGAGCCATTTCTTCATTCTGCTGAAAAACCCCTTCGTCTGCTGCGGCACGAACTTCCCCGTCCGGACCCGGCTCATCTTGAGCCCGTACTTCAAAAGCCCGGCGCCGCACGCAAACTGCGGGGTCGCCACCCGGTCGGCCAGGCCCGCGACGTCGCGCGGCACGCCTATCCTGACCGGCATGTTGAACACCCGCTCGGCGGCCTCGATCGACCCTTCAAGCATGCTTCCTCCGCCGACGAGCACAATGCCTGCCGCCAGCATGTCCCTTTTCCCCGAGAGCGCGAGCTCGCGGTCCACCATCTCCATCATCTCGGCGACGCGGGGCTCGATGATCTGGGTCAGCTCCTGGCGCAGAAGCTTGCGCGGAGGCCTTCCGCCGACCGAGGGAACCTCCACGATCTCCGAGGGATCGACCAGGCTCAACACCGCGCACCCGTACTTTTTCTTAATGAGCTCGGCCGACTCTATAGGCGTCCTGAGTCCAATGGATATGTCGTTGGTCACGTGTATCCCGCCGATCGAGAGTACCGAGGAATAGGCGACGCCCCCTTCAAGGTACACGATGATGTCGATAGTGCCGCCGCCGATGTCCAGAAGCGCCACGCCGAGCTCCATCTCGTCCCGCGACAGTACCGCATCCGCGGCCGCCAGGGTATTGAACACGATATCGCGGTATTGAAATCCGGCCTTCTCCACCACCTTGATCATATTCTGTATGTTGGAGCTCGCTCCGGTGACTATATGCACCTCTGCCTCCAGGCGCACGCCGCTCATGCCGATCGGATCCTTGACGCCGATCTGATCATCCACCGAAAACTCCTTGGAGAGCACGTGCAGAATCTCCCGGTCAACGGGGATCACGATCGCCTGGGCCGCTTCAATGACCCGCTTCACGTCATGGGTCGAGATCGTCCGGGTTCTGCTCGATACCGCGACGACGCCGCGCGAGTTCTGTCCCTTGACATGCTGGCCGCTTATCCCCACGATCACGTCGGTCGCCTCGTATCCGGCCATGAGCTCGGCCTCGTCAATCGCCTTGATCACGGACGCCGCGGTATTATCGATGTTGACGATGACCCCGTTTTTCAGCCCCTTTGAGGCGGCGACGCCCGCGCCGACCACCTCCATCTGGCTGTTCTCGTTTATCGCTCCGATGACCGCGCAGGTCTTCGTGGTCCCTATGTCCAATCCGACTAATACCTCTTCCATACGCTTCTCCTGCGAATCACCTGATAATGGCCGCATTACCGGCTATGATTATCCGATCCGGGTATTGTCTGCGCCGGTCACAATACCCCGTGATGCACCGCAATTTTATAAAATCGCTCTCATCAGGCCTCAGGATAAAATCGGTCTTTCTTCCGCGCAAAAGTATCCTTATTTTTTCTTCATCAAGATATATTTCGGACAGCTCCCGGTATATCGGGGCATTGTTCCTCTTCACCCGGTCCAGCACCGCAAAAAGCCTCCTGACCGCGCTCTGTTGCAGATCGTCCCGGGCGTCCCGCTCGCTTATATGCAGTATCGGCACCTTCACCGCGTGCACGTCATTTCTCGAGAGTATGCGATAGCCGGAATCGAGCTCATAGATCAGGGATGTTCCCCCTTTTTCAACCGCAACGATCAGATGGGGCTTTTTCTCCGCGATGGTAATGATAAGGCTTGGGCCGCGCTCCTCGATCCGGTAGGTTTCAATAAAATAATTCCCCGCCAGTGCCTCATTGAGCGAGTCCGCATCGATAATGATGCCGTTCCCGGAAGACTTCAATCTCACTCCCCTGATGATATCGTATTTGGACAGAAGCTTGAGCCCCCTGAATTCCACCGCCTTCACCTTCAGTATCCGATCCGGCCAGGCCGGCGCCGAAGCCGGGAACAGGAACAGGAGCGGAACAATGATATGCATGATGCGCATTTTCATTTCAAAACACTCCGTATCTCCTCCACGATCCGGGGGGCGACTTTATATACGTCCCCGGCCCCGAGGGTGAGAACGATATCGTCCCGGCGCACGCAGCGCGCCACGCGTCCGGGAATATCCTCAAATTTCGGGATGATCTCAATGTCGCGGCCCCGGTGCCGGGCGACCGCCTCCTGAATGAGGCGGGAGGACACCCCTTCAATCGGCTGCTCGCCCGCCGGGTATATCTCGGTCAGGAAAACCTCATCCGCATCGGCGAAGCTTTGGCCGAATTCGTCCCAGAGGAGCTGCGTCCGGGTGTAGCGGTGGGGCTGGAAAACGACCACGATCCGCCTTCCGAGTTTTTTAAGCGCTTCCAGGGTGACGCGTATTTCGGTCGGATGGTGGCCGTAGTCGTCGTACACGGCCACGTTCCCCGCCTCGCCCACGAGCTCAAGCCTGCGGCCGACGCCCCGGAACTCGGCCAGCCCCTGCCTCACCGCATCAAACGTAAGGCCGAGCTCCAGAGCAACGGCGATCACGGACAGGGAATTGACCACATTGTGGTTGCCGAGCTGCCGGATGGTCACCCCGCCCAGAGCCTCGCTCCGGTACAGGCATTGGTACCGGGTCTCGCCGTTGAGCATGGAGATGTCCCGGGCCCTGAAATCAGCCTCCCCGGACAGACCGTACGTGACGAAGGGGCGCTCGACCCGGGGGAGCATCTCCCGGAGCACGGTATCGTCGATGCAGAGCACCGAATATCCGTAGAAGGGGATATTATTCATGTAGGATAAAAACGCGTCCTTGAGCCCCTCAAAGTATTTGTAGTGATCGAGATGATCCGCGTCGATGTTGGACACGATCCCGATGCAGGGCAGGAGCTTCAGGAATGAGCCGTCCGACTCGTCAGCCTCGAACACGATGTAGTCGCCCTCGCCCACCCGGGCGTTGGTGTTGAAGTTCAGCACCTTGCCGCCAACCACCGCGGTCGGCTTGATGCCGCAGTGATAGAGCACATAGGAGAGCATCGAGGTGATGGTGGTCTTCCCGTGGGTTCCGGCGACGCCGATGCCGTACTTGAGCCGCACCAGCTCCGCGAGCATCTCCGAACGGTGTATGACGGGGATACGCCGCTTCCGCGCCTCTATGAGCTCGGGATTGGCGGACTTGATGGCGCTCGAGGTGACGACCACGTGGCAGTCCCTGATATTGGACGGATAATGGCCGATAAACACCTCGGCGCCCAGGGATTTGAGCCGCCGGGTCTGGTCCGATTCGACCAGATCGGAGCCCGACACATCATACCCGAGGTTGATCAGGATCTCGGCTATCCCGCTCATCCCGATCCCGCCGATTCCGATAAAGTGCATTTTTTTCGAGTTTCGAAACATTATCCTATTTCTCCCAAAATATCCTCCACAATAACCTTCGACGCATCAACCTTCGCCAGGGACAATGCCCGTTCCGCCATCCGCTTAAGCGCGCGCGGATTGTTCAGCAGATCGAGCAGCAGGGGCATCACTTTCTCAGGCGCCGCCTCCGCGCTCCCCACCTTGACCGCGGCCCCCGCCCGGGCGAATTCGTCCGCGTTTTTTTCCTGATGGTTGTCGGCTGCGTAGGGAAAGGGAATCTGTATCGACGGAAGGCCCATGGCAGCCAGCTCCATCATGACGCCGGCTCCGGACCTGCTTATGGCGACATCCGCTGCCCGGTACGCCAGGCCCACCTGATCGATAAAGGGCGAGAGATATACCGACCCGCCTTCAATTTCATTATGGATCCTCTCCTTATAATTATGATACGACAATTCGCCGGTGCTCCAGATTATGCCCACGCTTTTGAGCTCCTCCGGATACGCTTTCTTAAGCCTGAACACGAGCTCGTTGATGCTCAGGGCTCCCTGGCTGCCGCCTATGACCAGAATCACCCGGCTTGCGTGTCCCAGATTGAACGCCTTTCTTGCCGCCTCCTTGCGCGCATCGACCATTACCTTTTTTCTGATCGGGTTTCCGGCATGAAGATACTTGTCCTTTTGATTCAGATAGAGCGCGGCGGCAGCGAAGGTGCCGTATATCTTCCGCGCATGCTTTTCAAAAAATTTCGTGACCCTGCCCGGAACGGAATTCTGCTCGCACAGATACAGGGGAACCTTCATCATCCGCGCCGCGAACAGGGCGGGTGCGGACGCGTATCCGCCCATGCCGATAACCGCCGCCACATTATATTTTTTCATAAGCCCCCGCGCGAACAGGACCGCGCCGGCGAAGGCAAAGGGAAAAGTCAGAAGCCGCGCCGGGTTTTTCGAAAAGTGCGGCGCATGGTACAGGTTCAGATCATCACGGGCTATGTCGTTGAGCGAGGAAAAACGCGCGTCGCGCCTTCCCGCAAGGAAGAGAGCGCGGACTCCCGCATTCCTGAACTCTTCATACAGGGCCAGGCCGGGACTGATGTGGCCGCCCGTGCCTCCTGCGGCGATAAGTACGCCTGCCTCATTCATTCCAGCACCCCTTCATGAAGATTCACCTCCTGGTGCATGGCCCCCCGATAGCGCGAGATGTTCAATAAAATGCCGGCAGCGATCATGTTGGACAACAGCGACGACCCGCCGTAGCTTACAAAGGGAAGCGGTATACCCGCGGTGGGGAGCACGCCGGCCACCACCCCCATGTTGATGAAGGCCTGGACCGCAATCATGAGGCTCAAGCCCATCGCCAGGAGCCGGCCGAAATTGTCCTGCGCGCCCGAGGAGATGACGATCCCCCTCCAGAGGATGACCAGGAAGAGAAAAGCGATGATCACCGTGCCTGCAAGCCCCGCTTCCTCGGCAATGACCGCGTATATGAAATCGGTATGGGGCTCCGGGAGCCGGGAAAGCTTCTGGGCGCCGTTGCCGAGCCCCACGCCGAACAGCCCTCCCTTCTTAAAGGCAATGAACGACTGTATGATATGATAGCCGATTCCGTACCGGAACTCCCATGGATCCAAAAAGGCGAGGATCCGCTCCCTCCGGTATTCCACCAGGTAAATGAGAAGGTAGAACATCGGAATGCTGATGATGGACAGGGAGATAATGTAGATAAACGGGAATCCGGACACGAACAGGATGAACACTGAAACCGCCAGGATATCCATCGCAGTGCCGAAATCGGGCTGGAGCATTATCATTAAAAAGACGGCGGACACGATGAGGACCGGGACGAGAATCTGGACAAAGCGGTCTCCCTTATCGGAGGAAAACACCTTGGCGAGGTAGATCACCATGAATAGCTTGACGAATTCGGACGGCTGCAGCGACAAGGCCCCGGCACCCACCCATCGCGCCGAGCCCTTGGCGCTGTGGCCGATCCCGGGAACGAACACGAGCGCCAGAAGCACGAAGGAGAAGACGAGCATGATTTTAGTCAGCTTCAGGTAGCCGCGGTAATCGATCTCCTTGAGGACGAGCATGAGCATAAACCCGGCGGCGAACCAGAGGCTCTGCTTTTTTAAAAAATAATAGGAATCCCCGAACTCCTTCATTGCAAAAACGGCGCTTGCCGAGTAGCTCATCGCGATCCCGATTCCCGCCAGGGTCAGTATCGCCAGGAAGAAGATCAGGTCCGGCTCTTTCGAGCGCCGCGTGTCGATGAAAAATTTCAGGTCCATGACAGCTCTCCGCTCTGAAGCCGGTGGAAAGATTTTTTGAACTCCTCCCCCCGCTCCTCATAATCCTTGAACATGTCAAAAGAGGCGCACGCCGGCGAAAGGAGGATCACGTCGCCCTCCCCGCTGGCCCGCATGGCCTTGACTACCGCGTCGTCCAGGGTTTCGGCCGGCACCTGGTCATGCCCCTTAAAGATCCGGGAAAAATAATCCTTTGATTCGCCGATGAGCACCAGGGTGCGTACCGTGCCGTCGAGCCCTGCCGCGAGCCGCGAATAGTCATCCCCCTTTGTTCTGCCGCCCAGAATGAGCACGCCCTTGCCGCGGAGGCTCCTGAGCGCGGTGAGCACCGCGCTCACCGTGGTGGCCTTGGAGTCGTTGATGAATTCCCTTCCCTTAAAACTGCCGATCCTCTCCAGGCGGTGCTCGAGCCCGGAAAAAGAATACACGGCTTCCGCGATCCTTTCATAGTCAGGGAGCATTTCTTTTTTACGCATGACCGACTGCACCGCCAGTACCGCTGCCATGGCGTTCTGTACGTTGTGCATGCCCATGATCCGCAGCCTATCCGCCTCAAGGATTTTCCTATCACCTTCTTTTATATGCACGGCCCCGTTATGATAATAGATATCGCCTCTCCTTTCCTCAATGGAAAACGCGAGCGTCGACGCGTTGACCAGCGACGCGCCGCTCCGCGCAATCGGATCGTCCCTATTATAGATAAAGCAATCCCCGGCATCCTGGTTCATGGAAATCCTCATCTTGGCCTGAAAATAGTCCTCCATGCTATTGTAACGGTCGAGGTGGTCGGGCGCCACGTTCAATAATACGGCCACATCAGGCCTGAAAAGCGCAATGGTCTCCAGTTGGAACGAGGAGAGCTCGGCTACGATCACCGAATTATCCGACGTCTTCCCCGCAAAGCTGATGAGGGGCGTCCCGATGTTGCCGCCCACGAGTGTTTCCATCCCCATCCTGGTCAAGATATGGCCGGTTAAAGCGGTGGTGGTGGATTTACCGTCGGTGCCGGTTATGCCCACGATCATCCCCCTCAGGTATCTGAAGGCGAGCTCCACCTCAGCCATGACCGGCATCTTCCTCCGGATCGCCTCAGCCACCAGCGGAACGGTTACGGGAACGCCCGGGCTCACGATCAGGGCGTCGAATCCCTCATTGAGAAGCTCCGGCTTCTGTTCCCCGGTAACGACGCGCACCGAGGGATCCACCTTGGGAAGCACATCGCCAAGCTCCGCACTGCTCTTGCTGTCCGACGCCACCACGATCGCTCCCCTGCCGGCAAGGAAATTCGACACCGCGACCCCGGTGCGGTATCCTAATCCGACAACCAGAGCTTTTTTTATGTTATTATCAGAACCAATCATTCTTTTATCATTAGTCCAAATTGAATCTTTTTCCCCCTCCCTCGATGGGAGGGGCCAGGGGAGGGTGATTCGAAACTGGTCTTGCTGATCAAGCTTAATCACCCCCACCCCGACCCTCGACCCTTATTATTACATATTACAATATCTTCAACGAGCTCAACCCCAGAATCGCGAGTATTATCCCCAGTATCCACATCCGGACCACCACCTTCTGCTCCGGCCATCCGGAAAGCTCGAAATGGTGATGGAGCGGCGACATCTTGAACACCCTCCTGCCCCTGAGCTTGAATGAGGCCACCTGTATGATCACCGACATCACCTCCATGACAAAAACCCCGCCGACGATGAAGAGAAAAATCTCTTTTTTGATCATAACCGCGACGATGCCGATGATGCCGCCGAGGGCGAGCGACCCGGTGTCGCCCATGAAAACAGCGGCGGGATTGCTGTTGAACCAGAGAAACCCGAGGGAGGCTCCCACCAGCGCCGCAAGATACACGGTTATCTCCGCCGCTTCAGGGATATAGGGTATCCTCAAATAGGCGGCGATTCTGTTGTGCCCGGTCAGATACGCCATAATACCGAGGCTTACGCCCACGGTGACGACCGAGCCGATCGCAAGGCCGTCAAGGCCGTCCGTGAGATTGACCGCGTTGGTGGCGGCCACGATTACAACCACCGCGAAGATGATCCAGAATATCCTCATGTCCGCCAGTTCTTCATTGATGAAGGGAACATAAAAGTTCGACACCTCTTCCTTGTTTGAGGGGAAATAATAGATGATCAGCACAGCCGCAAGGGCGATGAGAATCTGAAACAGGAGCTTCAGCCTCGCCGGTATCCCCTCCTTTTTCTTTAATACGGACTTGATATAGTCGTCGACAAAGCCGAGCGCGCCCAGGAGCACGGTGGCGCTGATGAGGATCATCAGATACAGGCTCTTGAAGTTTCCCCATAGTATAATGGAAGCAAGAACCGAACCTATTATGATGATCCCGCCCATCGTGGGAGTGCCCGCCTTCCGCTTATGCGTTTCCGGTCCGAGCGCCCTGATCTCCTCCCCCAGGTTAAGCGCCGCCAGACGCCGTATTGCCAGGTTGCCCAGGATGAGCACCAGGAGGAGGGCGGTAAGCGCGGCATACGCAGACCGGAACGTGATATACTGAAACAGCCGTAAGAATGACAGGTATTCCTTGAGCGGCAGTATAAAATGATATAACATCTGAATCTTCTCCTAGGTTATTCCGAGCACTACGTCTTCCATTTTCATTGAGCGCGACCCTTTGACGAGAATCACGTCATGGACATCGATGATCTTCTTCAAGACAGCGGCCAGATCCTCTTTGGTTTCAAACTGCTTTATATTACTGCGGTCGAGTCCGGCCCCGGCCGCGCCTTCCGCGTAGAACCGGGCCATATCGCCCCACACCAGGAGCATTTCGAAATCGTTCTCGGCCACGGCCCTGCCGCTTTCTCTATGATAGAGCGGAGCCGCATCCCCGAGCTCCTTCATGTCGGAGAGCACCGCTATCTTCCGCTTTTCCGGAAAAACCTCCCGTGCGGAGCGAAGCGCGTACGCGAGCGAAAGCGGATTGGAGTTATAGCTGTCGTTGATCACCAGATAACCCCGGTCGATGATCTGGCTCCTCCCCTCCACGCTTCCGAGGCGCTCCAGCGCTTCGCGCATATTCGCCGGGGACACGCCATATTCACCGGCCACGGCAACGGCGGCGACCGCATTATACACGTTATGAATCCCATACAGGGGCGGCCGGAGCTCTTCGCCGCCGAAAACAACCGAAACGCTGTCCCGGTAAAGGGCGTAGGAATCAGGATAAATATCAGCCGTATCGGACAGCCCGAAGGTCTTGACCGCAAGCCCCAGCCCGGCCGCCTTCCGCGCGATGAGATCCAGGCAGTTCATGTCGCGGTTCAGGAGCAGCGTTGATCCCTTTTTCATGCCGTGCAGGATCTCCGATTTCGCCAGAGCGACATTCTCCAGGGTGCCCAGGAATTCGAGGTGTCCCTCGCCCACGTTCGTGATGAGAGCCGTGTCCGGCCGCGCGATCCGGGAAAGCCGGTCCAGCTCCCCGGAATGATTCATCCCCATCTCGATTACCGCCATTTCATGTGAATCTTTCAGCCCGAGCAGGGTTACGGGCACGCCGATCTCATTGTTATAGTTCTTTTCATTCTTCAGGCAGTTCCCGGCCGTACTGAGCAGCGCATACACGAGCTCCTTGGTCGTGGTCTTGCCGCTCGTGCCGGTGATGCCGATCACCGCCGGGGCCATCCGCTCCCGGTGATGCGCGGCGATCGCGCCCAGGGCCTTCAGGGTGTCGTCGCACCGGATCTCCGCGATATCGTTTCCGGCGGCCACGTCCGTATATCCGTCCCTCATGGCGAGAAAGGAGCTGATCCTTCTTTTTTCCGAAAGAGGCCTGATGAAATCGTGGCCGTCGAACTTTCCGCCGACAAGCGAAATGAACAGATTGTTTCTCCCGAGCTCGCGGGAGTCGGTGGTAATGGTTTCTATGACCATGGCGGAGTCCCCGCTTCTGATCTTCCCCCCGCACCGCTGTGCTATTTCCCCTACCGTCGATGTATGATCTACTATCACCATAGCACCTATAGATACCGCGCCGCGACTTCCTTGTCGTCGAAGTGTATTTTTTCAGTACCGATGATCTGATAATCCTCGTGCCCCTTGCCCGCTATGACGACGATATCGTCCCTTTCAGCCGAAGAAAGGGCGCGGGCGATCGCCTCCTCCCGGTCCGGCAGTATCTCATGGTTTTCGCCGGTGATGCCCGCGGCTATGTCCCTGATGATCCGATCCGGATCCTCGGTGCGGGGATTGTCGCTCGTGACGATAACCAGGTCGGAATTTTCCTCGGCGGCCCTGCCCATGAGCGGCCGCTTGCTCCGGTCCCGGTCGCCGCCGCAGCCGAACACGGTGATGATGCGCCGGTGATCCAGCTCATTCACGGATTTAAGGAGCTTGGAGAGCGCGTCAGCCGTATGCGCATAGTCCACGATCACGGTAAAGCCTTTTGCCGCCGTGAGCACGTCGAACCTGCCGGGCACGGACGAGAGCTCTTCGAGCCCGGCTGTGATCTCGTCGCCGGCTGCGCCCATCTGATGCGCGGCGGCAAAAGCGGCGATCGCATTATAGAGCTGGAACCTTCCCGGAAGCTTCAGATTGATCGGCAGGCCGGGAAACGGCCGTTCGAGCCTGAAGCTTAATCCCCTGATGGAGTTGTTCACGCTCCCTTTTTCAGGCATATAATCGGACTCCGCGTCGACGCCGAAAGATTTCAGCGGATAGGCGTACTGGTTTTTTATCAGATAAATCTCCTTGCCGTAACGGTCGTCGGCGTTCACGATCCCGCATCTCCCCTTTTTGCGGCTCGCATTGAGAAGATCGAACAGCCTCTTCTTTGCGTAAAAATAGCTCTCAAAATCGTGATGGAAGTCGAGATGATCCCCGGTCAGGTTGGTGAACACCGCTGCGTCGAAATCGATATCGTTCGCCCGGCTGAGCTCCAGCGCATGGGACGAAGCCTCCATGATGACGACCGCGATTCCGTCCTGTTTCATCCGGTACAGCGTCTCCTGGAGATCCTTCGACTCCGGGGTCGTGTTCAGGGCGGGATAGCTTCGGTTCCCCCAGCGGTAATTGATCGTCCCGATCACGCCGGTATTGAGGCCATGACGCCTCATAATCGATTCAAGCATGTAGGTGACCGACGTCTTGCCATTGGTGCCGGTGACACCGATCACCATCATGGATCGGGAAGGGAATCCGTAGAAGGCCGCCGATAGCCGCGACAAGGCCTTTCGCGGATCCTGCGCGGCCAGCACACCGGCTCCCGCGGCGCTCAGGCCGGAAAAATCGTGCGTCCTTTCCCGCGCAATAAGAACCGCCGCTGCGCCCTTTTCGACAGCGGCACCGATATACGCGTGCCCGTCGCTTTTGAATCCTTCAACCGCTACAAAAAGGCTCCCCTTTCTGACGCTGCGGGAGTCGTACTCTATCGAGCAGATCTCCGCTGTGCCGCTTCCGGCGTACAGATCGGCAATGCCGCCGGCCTCCCGTAGGAGCGCAGCCAAAGGCATCCTGATTTTATTGCTGAGCATTATTTTCATCAACTGCCATTACGTCGAAATCTTCCGGAAGAACCGGCTTAAAGCCCCTTCTCCGGGCATAATCCTGGACCACCTCCATTCTCCGGTACAGCTCGATCTCATACCGGAGATGGTCGTTGTCCTTAACGATCTGCTCTTCAATGTCCGACAACTTTTGATACTGGAGCCCTATCTTCATGATCTCGATGTTCTGCCATACGTACAGGGTCACGAACAGACTCATGAATAATATGATAATGATATATTTGATGACGAACCTCTCTACAGCTTCTCACAAACCCGCAATCGCGCGCTCCGGGCCCTGCTGTTCGATTCAACCTCTTCAACGTGAGGACGCAGGGGCTTTTTCGTCAATATTTTTACCAGCCCCTCTCCGGCGCACCGGCAATCCCGCTCCCCTTCCGCGCACTCGCAACCGCGCGAGAGCCTTCTGAACTTCTCCTTGACGATCCGGTCTTCCAGGGAGTGAAACGATATGGCCATGATCCTCCCGCCCGAAGCCAGAAGCCGGTACGCCTGGCCCAGGCTTTTTTCTATGCATGCAAGCTCGTCGTTCACAAATATTCTGACGGCCTGGAATACCCTCGTTGCCGGGTGTATATTCCTTACGTGAAATTTCTTCGGGATTGCGCGAAGAACTATGCGGGCGAGCTCTCCGGTCGTCCCGACCGGCCCGTCCACCCGCGCCCTGCGGATCGCGGCTGCGATCCTCCGCGCCCACCGCTCCTGCCCGAGCCGGAAAAAAATATCGGCCAGACGCTTCTCATCAAAGGTATTTACGACATGATACGCGCTCACCCCGCTCCCGTCCAGCCTCATGTCCAGTTTTTCGTCTCTGGCAAAAGTAAACCCTCGTCCGCTTCTCTCAAGATGGAACGAAGATACGCCGAAATCATATAAAAAATAGTGTATCTTCCCTCTCAACGTATCGAGATGCCGAGAAATATAAGAAAAATTATCATTAATGTAATCAATTCTAGCTGCATACGGCTTAAGCCTCCGCCTTGCTGCCTCAAGAATGTCTGCGTCCCTGTCCATGGCGATGATCCTTAGACGCGCAAACCTCGATAATAATAGCTCTGAATGACCTCCTTCACCGACCGTACAATCAACCAGAATGCCTGCGCCCCGGCTGGCCGAGCTCTCAATGAAATGGAGCAGCTCGTTGGTCATCACCGGGATGTGCGCGTATTCCAAATATGACCTCGTAAATTATGTCGCATTATGCAGGGGCAGGCCTCAAGCCTGGCCCCCTACGGTTATATGCCGAGATCACCGGCCAGGGCGTTCAGGGAATCCTGGTCAGGCCGGTACTGGTTGTATATCTCGGTCGCCCAGATCTCGATCCTGTCGTTCAGTCCCAGGATGGTAATGTCGTTTTTTATCCGGGCGTATTCCAGGTGGCTGCCGGGGATCAGTATCCTCCCCTGCCGGTCCAGCTCCTGGTCCCTGGCGCCTCCCATAAGGTGGCGGATCCAATTCCTGTTGGTGGGATTCGATTGAGGCAGCGGCACCAGCTTCTCCCTGACGAAGCGCGTCCAATCCTCTTCCCTGAAAGCCATGATGCATTGGTCAAATCCATACGTGAGCACGAGCGTGTTAAGAATGTAATCTTCGCCAAAAGCCTTGCGCAAGGTGATCGGGATCGACACCCTTCCTTTTTCATCAAGAGTCGGATGATATTCACCCATGAACATTGTCGTGCCTTCACCCCAAGGATTAGATCAACAAAAATCCCCACTTTTCCCCATTAATTACCAAATGAGACATAATTTGTCAAGACTAAAATGAAATTTTTATAACTTTTGTCTATAAATAATATTGTAGCAAATTTTCCTTGACGAGATTACGGTAACTCCTGAAAAATGGGCTGCCTTCGAGGGGGTCAGAGCAACTGTTGTTCGCGAGTAACGGTTTGTTTGTGTTTTGGGGGTCAGAGCAACCCGATATTATGGGAAGGGTCAGAGCCCTAGCACAATTTAATATATGCGGGTGTAGTTCAGTGGTAGAACTTCAGCCTTCCAAGCTGGCCACGTGGGTTCGATTCCCATCACCCGCTCATGGAATGCCGCGAAAAACGGCCGGCATCCTTCACCGCTTTTTTAATCGCCTTCCAGATATCAGTTCCCTGTGATTGTTTCAGGGTGCGGGGACAAATACGGCCCGGCGAAAATGAATCAGGGGAATATATTCCCTTCAAAAATTACAGCAATCCCTTTTTTAGTCAAATTGACGACATCATCCTGAGCTCCGGCCGGGAACGGTCGGGCTCGGTCCTCGCGCCGCATCTAATTCAATATTGTAAAATATCTCCCATTGAGCCTTGTAACGCTTATCTTTCTTTTGTACAGGGAGCTTAAAATTTCGTCGTTGATGGCGTCATCGATATCACCGCAGAAATAACATTCCCCGTTTTCTATGATCAGAATCCTGCTAAAAAGCGGTGTTATCTCCTCAATATGATGGGTGACAAATATAATTGATGTTTTTTTAAATCTACTGATTTTATCAATCGACAATAATAAATCCTCTCTTGCTGAAAGGTCTAATCCCATGGTCGGCTCGTCGAACAAGAGGAGTTCCGGTTGATTTATGGAGGCCCTCAGCATGAGAATCTTTTGCTTTTCGCCATCAGAGAGGACATTAAATTTATCATTGGCCCGTCCGTTCATGTTAATGGTATCCAATAATTCGTGTGCATAAGAAATATCAACGCCTGATGGCTCAACATACAAACCGATCGATGCATAAAGACCGCTCAATATAACATCAATGGTGCTTTCATTTTTTGAAATCATATCCTTAAGCGAGATACTAATATATCCTATTCTTTTTCTGATATCCCGTATATCATTCCCAAATGTTTTGCTCGCGAAGCGTATAACCTCGCCCATGCTTGGATAAAGATATCCCGCGATGATCTCGAGGAGTTTTGTTTTACCGGAACCATTTTTCCCATAAAGAATCCAGTTTTCGTTCTCTTGAATATGCCAGGATATATTTTTTAGAATATGTTTTTCTGTTTTATCAAAAAAATATAATGAGATGTTTTTCAGCTCAATCATAGCGGGAAATTTATTATTGGATAATAATTATTCAAGTACTTATTTTTAATGCGATGGGCTGTTTACGGGTAACATCTCCAAAAATGCGGCGATTCCAATAATTATTATCGACGATTGTCCTTATTTTGCTTGACTAATGCAATTTTATATCATCCAGCATATGGATGACCGGCAGGCAAGAGTACCAATGGTAAAAATTATTTCATGCATCAATACTATTATTAGGAGGGAACCATATGGCTGGTGAAAACGGAGATTCCTATACCGAAACCACATCACAATCCTGGGGATCGCGCCTCATGGAATCCATCAAGGGTGTTCTCGTTGGCCTTGTTTTGTTTATCGCGGCCTTCCCCGTTCTCTGGATGAATGAAGGCTGCGCAGTCAAAACCGCAAAGGGGCTGGACGAGGGAGCAAAGATCGTCACATCGGTTAAGGCCGAAACGGTTGATCCCGCCAATAACGGCAAGGAGGTGCACCTGTCCGCATTGGCGACAACGGACGAAGTCCTTGCAGACAAGAACTTTGGAATCAACCAGAAGTGCATCAAGCTCATACGCAACGTCGAGATGTACCAATGGAAAGAGGAGTCACATTCGGAAAAAAAGAAAAAACTGGGCGGCGGCGAAGAAACGGTGACGACCTATACGTACAAAAAGGAATGGTCCTCAAACCCGATAGATTCAAGCAAATTCAAAAAGCCCGGATACAAAAACCCGGCTATGCCTTACAAGGGAGAAACCTTTACCGCGAATTTGGTCAAACTTGGCGCTTTCAGGCTCAGCCCCTCACTCATAAGCCAGATCACCAAGAGCGAACCCATGGCACTGCAGCAGGAAAACATATCGAAACTCTCTGCCGAGATCAGGGGGAAAGCCAGGATTCTTGACGGCGGGATATTTGTCGGCAAAAATTCCCCGGAACCGAACATCGGGGATTTCAAGATCAATTATTCGATCGTAAAGCCCCAAACGGTATCCGTAGTCGCTAAGCAGATAAACGATACATTCGAGGCCTATGCGACTAAACAAGGTACCGAGATAAACCGTCTCGAACATGGCGAGCGATCGGCTGAATCCATGTTCCAACAGATGCAGAAGGAAAACACCGTTCAGACCTGGATACTGCGACTTGTCGGGCTGATCCTAATGGCATCGGGCATTGGATTAATATTCAGGCCGCTGTCGACTTTCGGCGACGTTATTCCCCTTATCGGCAGCGTTTTGAACATGGGCATTGGAATTTTCGCGTTCATCATGGGGCTTGTCCTCTCGCTGATAACCATTGCCATCGCCTGGATCGCCCACCGGCCGATTCTCGGAATAGC
Organism: Spirochaetes bacterium RBG_16_49_21; assembly: GCA_001829495.1. Taxonomy (GTDB): domain Bacteria; phylum Spirochaetota; class UBA4802; order UBA4802; family UBA5550; genus RBG-16-49-21. The sequence continues at coordinate 26,886 of MIBJ01000022.1, forward strand.
CATCCTGGTCATCGGCGCAGGCATATTTGTCGCGATATGGTTGATAGGCAAACAAAAGAAAGCAAAGGCGGCCGTTTGATGCCGGAGCGACGCTGCATGATAAAACTCCCTTCAAAAAAGGGAGTTTTATCATGGGCTATACTCAACTTGACGGATGTTCAACTATTGGAGTCCCTTTTTTAATCAAATTATCGATAACAGAATAATCCCGAATAGGATTGCCGATCAGATTTACATATTCCAGCTCTTCAAGATTCTCAAGCACGCTGATGTCGGAAATATATTAAAGCTGATATCCAGCTCTTTCAAATGCGCCAGGTTTTCAAGGCGTTTTACCGGATACCGCCTAATTTTTAAGAAAAAGACTGTCAATAGGCCCGGACAGGCCGATAAGGTGATAGAATTCATCGATCCCAATTCGGAGTTGGCGAAAACCATAGATAAGGAGTATTGGGTAAAGAAGGAAGTCGAGAGACCTAAGTACTTGGCAACCCAAGTAGTTGAAGAGGTCAAAAAGGCCGGGTTCTCCAAGTTTCGGAGACAACCTAAGCACCTACGCATGTGGAAAGCAGAGGATGCCAAGAATCCGGCGAGGGGGTATGGCACCCTGGTAGCCGGCACCTGGTACTGGTACGAGTCTTGGGTAAACCGATGTCTCGAACTATGCCAACTAGCCGGTGACAGGTACAAATGACTCATTGACCCGATAAGTGAATCGATTTGCTCCAGAAATTAGAATCCTTATGCCCACCGTGTTAGATAATATTTGGCTACAAATAACCATAAAAAGTATAAATAATGTATAAACGTGCTTTACCCTTTGCCCTTTGCGAGAATATAACACAGTTTATTGATGGCTCCCTATTCACCCTCTGCAAAAAACGCTGAATAAAAAATACTTGTTTATTCTATAGTTAATAGGCAATTTTTTTTGACATATTGATAAAGCTCTTCGGATTAGAAATGATAAAAGGCCTTAATCACATTACCTTTGCGGTAAACAATCTTGAAAAGTCCTTTGCATTCTACAAGGACATATTAGGCCTAAAACCCATCGCAAAATGGCAAAACGGCGCCTATTTCACCACAGGCAATACCTGGATCGCCCTAAATCAAGATTCAAAAGTATCAGAAGCCAGACGCCCCGATTATTCTCATATTGCATTCACCTGCACTGCCTCTGATTTCCAAGCCTTAAAAGCCAAACTTGTAGATCATGGATGTAAAAAATGGTCCGAGAATAAATCCGAAGGCGATTCTTTCTATTTTCTGGACCCTGACGGACACAAACTTGAAATACATGTCGGTGACCTGCAATCACGACTAAAAGAAATGCAGGACAATCCCTGGGATATGTTCGAGTACTACTGAATAGTGTCACATAATAGGGCGATTTTATCTGGCAAAGAACGGATTTAATAAAAGACTTTCAAATTTCCTGCCTGCTTCGATAAGATCCATACACTAAATAGCTTTTTTGTTAATTTCTTATTGACAAGTTTACAAGTTTTAACGATATTATTTTTATCATCCCTGTAAGACGTGAGTGTCTTATAGGCCCCGGGTAGCTGGTGCTCCCGGGTTTTATATTTATAGGGGATATTATTGACACGTATCGCCTTTTTTATTGACGGGTTCAATTTATATCATTCTCTTGACGATAACAAGTCATACCATAAATATAAATGGCTCAATCTTGCCCGGCTATCCAATAACTTAATAAAGAAATCCGATACAATTACAAAAATTTATTACTTCACCGCCCTGGCTCATTGGGATCAAAAAAAAGTCGCTAAACATAAATTGCTTATTCGCGCACTCGAACTTCAGGGTGTGGAAATAGTATATGGCAAGTTTAAGATGCGAGATAAAACGTGCTTTAAATGCGGCCATACATACAGGAGTCATGAAGAAAAACAAACTGACGTCAATATAGCCATTACATTGTTTTCAAGCGCTATAAATGATGTCTATGATAAAGCAATAATACTATCAGGTGACAGCGACCTTATCCCGGCGATCAAAGCAGTTAAAAACACTTTCCCGGCAAAAAACATAGGCGTCGCCATACCCATAGGGAGGACAGCCCAGGAATTAATTAATGTTACTGATTTTCATATCCGCATCAAAGAAAAACATCTTCGAACCAGCTTGTTTCCACAGGAGATTGATATTGACGGGAAAAAACTATTGTGCCCTGCTACATGGAAATAATTGTCATGTGCCGGATTAAAAATGATAAAAGGAATTAATCACATTATGTTTGCAGTAGAGAATCTTGAGAAGTCCTTTGAATTCCATAAGGCCCTATTGGGATTAAAACCTGTCGCAAAATGGAAAAACGGAGGCTATTTTACCACAGGCGAGACTTGGTGATGGACACGCCAAAATCTTCACGCCTTAAAAGACCCCGCTATCCAATGCCCGCCTTTGTTAAAGAAGCTCTTCTTCAGAGCGGTCTGATGGAGGCATATCGCAGCCGCCCGCCATATCAGCAAAACGATTACATCGGCTGGATAAGCCGCGCAAAGCGGGAAGAAACAAAGGATAAGCGGCTGGCCCAGATGCTGGACGAGCTTGCGCAAGGCGATAAATACATGAACATGACATATCGTCCGAAGAAGCTTACCGAGAAAAAAAGCCTGCATTGAATGATCATGATTTATTTATAGGAAGATAAATATGAAATTACATATTTATACCGTTAAAGTTGCCGCGCTGGGAATTACAGCATCACTCCTGCTGGCCGGCTGTGCTCTTTCAGCGGCACAAAAAGAAATCCTGTGCTTAAATACTCTTGGCTCTCCAATCCCTGAATTCTGCGAGGTGAAACCGAATGTGCTCTGGCGCGGGTCCAAGCCTGACAGGAATACCGCCGCATGGCTTATCAATAAAGGCGTTAGCACGATCGTAAATCTTGAATTGCTGCATGATGATATGGATACGATTACTCAGGAGACGATCACCGGCACGGGTACATATAAAATTGATTACTTTCGGGTAAAGACCTGGGAGCCCCTGTACGCAGTTACCAAATCGAATGCGGATGAGGATGTCATTCACTTCCTTGCAGTTGTGAGCCGGGCCAAACAGCCGGTTTATGTCCATTGCCGCGCCGGTGAGAACCGGACCGGGGTCATGGTTGCCGCGTATAAAATAATTCTCAATGGTCAAACGAGTAAGGCAGAGATGGCCAAAATACTGGATGAAATGCAGAGCTATAAAGGCGCCTGGTCTGAATCCACCACTAAGTATATCAAAGGCTTATTTCTCAGGCGTGACGAAATTATCAAGAAGGTCAGGGCATTTAAGGTGGAAGACCCCATTCAAATTATTTGCAATAAGGGGAAGTGCGTGAGCAATCCTCGACAATTTCGAGACGTTTTGTATTAATTGATTAAAACAATATGGGTTAGCAAAGGCATAATAAGCGGCTCCACCAGATCACCGGGAAGCCCGGCTCCCGTAGAGCCGCAGCGTTATGTGTCTTAATGAGGAATGCGGAGGAAATCATGGATGAATTAATAGAAACGACACAACACGAGAATATTGTTGAAGTTGCTTTGAACCGGCCCAAAGCATTTAACGCATTCAACCTTGAAATGATTTCAGAGTTAGCGAACGTTTTAATAAGGCTATCTACGGACAGTTCCGTGAAAGGTATAGCCCTTACGGGAAGAGGAAAGGCCTTTTGCGCCGGAGGAGATCTTAAATGGGCTGTGCATTTTTCCGAGAAGCCCGGTTCTTCATTCCACAGGCTGGCGTCACAATTAAATCTAGCTGTTGTTGAAATCCGGCGAATGAATAAACCCGTTGTGGCGGCCATTAATGGTCCGGCAGCCGGAGCAGGTTTTGCCCTGGCATTGGCCTGCGACTTTCGTATCATGGAAGAATCGGCGGTTCTCATGCAGGCATACACCTCAAATGGTCTTAGCATTGACGGAGGCGGTACATTCACATTGCCGAGAATTGTCGGTTTTGCCCGCGCTTTGGAAATTGCCGCATTTGACAAACCTATATCGGCGAAACAAGCATTGGAATTGGGGTTGGCGACCAGGGTAGTTGAAGATGGGACGGCTTTGAAGGGAGCAATCGATATGTTGAATGAATTGGCAAAGGGCTCACTTCATTCTTTTGGCTGGTCAAAAAAACTGCTTAATGATTCTTTCAGCAGTTCATTTGAATCGCATATAGAATTAGAAAGAGAGGGACTTTCTGACTGCGCAAACCATCCTGACGGAAAGGAAGGGCTGAATGCTTTCATTGAAAAGCGTAAACCTCTCTTTAACCGCTAAAAGGTGAAACAGAAATGTATCACACATAACCGGTCGCTGAATCAGGACAATGGAATCGCGCTCACCCGCTGGCTATGGATCGGCCAAATCGAGATAAGGATTTTTTTTGCTTCGCTGAAAAGCCAATGGGTAAATATCGGCTTTACTGTCAAGAACGCAGATCGTGTGGAGGCGATCTTCAGAGAGAAATATCTCATAAGGTAAAGAGTAACACCCGACAAACGAATCAGCCGGAAGGCTAATCGCCGCCGCTGATTCGCAGCATTGCACACATGAATACCATGAACGAGCTTGATAATCAAAAAGCATACTGGGATGGCGTCACCGTTGAAAAAAAATTCACGCATCCGATCCGGCTGGACCTCTTTCGGGAATTGGTACCGCTCGGAAGCAATATATTGGACTACGGGTGCGGGTACGGCAGAACGTGCGCTGAACTGGTGAAATCCGGCTATAAAGACATTGTCGGAGTTGATATTTCATCTGAAATGATCAAGCATGGGCTGTTATTGTACCCTAGCCTGAATTTACAGTATATTGAGGGCAGCATATTACCCTTTTCTGATAATACCTTTGCCGCTTGTACGCTGCTTGCGGTCTTGACCTGCATACCAACCGATGCCGGGCAAAAGGAACTTATCAATGAGCTGCACAGAGTATTGCATCCGAATGGAATTCTCTACCTTAGCGACTACCCTTTGCAGAAAGACGCCAGAAACAATGAGAGATACAACCAATTTAAAGATGCGTATAAAAAATTTGGGGTCTTCCGGCTCTCTGACGGAGGCGTAGTCCGGCATCACGACATGCCGTGGATATACGCGCTCTTATCGCGGTTCGATATCATAAAGGAAGACAACATTGAAGTCACTACGATGAACGGGAACGCGGCGGAAGCGTTCCAGATAATCGCGAAGAAAAGATAGCGCGGCCGACAAGGACGCGCGCCTGATCCCAAAAGCCCGGCGATTTTTTGTCCAGGCGATGCACCCTCCCCCAATTGCCAGAATGGCAAGGTGCGGATGCTTGCGAGGACATAAGGAAAAGCATCTGCCATCGAAAGGATGCAATATTTATAATTGACAGAAATATAAAATTGACTTGTTATTATATTTAGATAAATAATTACCGCCACACTATCAACAGTAGCAGAAGTGAAAATACAAACCTATAAGCAGTTAAGCAACATGTCTCTTAAATGTTATTAGAGGCAGATTTATTTAAAAAAACTTTAGCAGATAATTGTAAGGAGCAAATCATGAACACAAAAATTCTTGCATCATTCATTTTATTAGCACAATGTGCATTAATATCCTCCTGTCTTACACATTATCAAACCAACACGTGGCTTAATACACAGAAAGGTGTTCCAACTATTAATATCACCGGAGGGTGGGATGCCGGTTCTGTATTCGGCGGAGGATGGGGCGGAGCCAGTATTGTTCAAAACGGCAACGAGATTATTGGGACAATAGGCTTGTATAATATCAAAGGCGTGATTAATGGTGACAATATTTATCTGATATTCACATCAGGTGCAAAAATATATTATACCGGCCATCTCAAGCCCTCTCAAGATGGTAGTCTGGTAGGAATTACGGTTGAAAATGCAATAGTAGATACCAATGGGGCTCAAAATGCCATGAAGCATCCGATTATCATGAAAAAATATGGTCAAATCGAAAAAAAATAGGGTCTGGAAATCCTATTGGACTGAAACTTAGTGGTGTTAAATGAAAAATTTTTTCTCAGTGCTTGCCACCCTTCAGACCGCTCATTGTGAGCGTTATATGCCGGATTAAAAATGATAAAAGGCCTTAACCACATTACGTTTGCAGTAAAGAATCTTGAAAAGTCCTTTGAATTCTATAAGGACATATTAGGCTTAAAGCCCGTCGTAAAATGGAAAAACGGAGCGTATTTTACCACAGGCGATACCTGGATTGCTCTTAATCAGGATTCAAAAGTACCAGAAGTTACGCGACCCGATTATTCTCATATTGCATTCAGCTGCGCCGCCTCTGATTTCCAAGCTTTAAAAGCCAAACTTGTAAAGTATGGATGTGTAGAATGGTCAGAGAATAAATCTGAGGGAGATTCATATTATTTTTTGGATCCCGACGGGCACAAACTTGAAATACACGTCGGGGACTTGCAGTCACGACTAAAAGAAATGCGGGAAAATCCCTGGGATACGTTCGAGTACTAGGGCAAGTTAGTCTTAAAATGCAAGCCCGACTAGACGGTGAAGCCGGAGCGTCCGCGCGGCTGAGCTCGACCATTCTGGGGAGGAAAAATGAAAAAACTAATTCTATTTATTGCACTATCGGTCTTAAGTATTACCATTGGCGCCGCTGCGCAAGAAAATTGTTCCAAGGAAAAAACAGAAGCCATAATTGAATACTTACGGGTTAATTCAATCGATGATCTTATGGACCAGATGCTTATCGAAATACAAAAACAAATACCGCCTGAACATCGCGAGGTTTTTGCTAAAATATGGAAATCTGCATTCGATACAAAGGAGCTAAAAGAAATGATATTAAAGTCGATGTGTAAAATTTTCACTATAGAGGAGATCCAAGCATTAACAAAATTTTATAACAGCCCCGAAGGCAGATCAGTAATGAAAAAAATTCCACAATATATGACTGAATTAATGCCCTATTTGCAAGTGATAAATCAACGAGCAATGCAGAAAGCCATAGAAGAAATCAATAAAACGCAAAATAAGGAAAAATTAAAACCGGAGAAATCTTTATAACCTCCTCATTTCAGAATGTATTTCCCGATCCTCCGTGAGGGCGTCGGCGATGCTTCCCGGGAGATTCCATGCATAATGCCTTATGTTCTGATATCCCGAAGCAGGACGTCGGTAGAGGTATTTGCTTGCAATTGCCAACGGCAAAGGCAGCGAAATCATTTTTACGCTTATTCGCCAGCCGGAAATGTCCGATGAGAAGTTCGCGGAAGATGCCAAGTGGGTGGAGAAAGGATCGATCAAAAAAAGATTGATTAATAAAACAAAGACACGCCTGCTTATTTTATAGCTAATAAACTATTTTTATTGACATTTTTATAAAACTCTTCTTTAAATTTAAATAAGTAAAAAATTATAAAATTTCTATATAATAATTGTTTAGGCTCACAAAAGGAGGAGAAACATGTTCATAGCCGCCAATATCGTCGTTGCTCTCGTCGCGCTACTGCACGTCTGCTTCCTGGTGCTCGAAATGTTCCTGTGGGACAAACCAATAGGTCTGCGGGTTTTCGGCCAAACAAAAGAGGCGGCTGCGGCCACCAAGCTCCTGGCCGCCAATCAGGGTCTTTACAATGGCTTTCTCGCCGCCGGCTTGGTCTGGGGTCTGAGCCTTGGCCCGGATGGCACCGGCATCAAGGTCTTCTTTCTTTGTTGCGTGCTTATTGCAGGCCTGTTCGGGGGAGCTACCGCCGGCCGGAAAATTCTCATTGTTCAAGCGATTCCCGCAGCCGTCGGATTGGCGCTGGTGTTGCTTTCCTAAGCTGCGGGTTGCACAAGCCTTAATAAGGCATTGCACGCTTTTAACCTGACCTGATTCGAGGGTCTTTCCTGAAAGATATTTTTGTCCTGAACATTGGTTGAGTAATCTGATTCGAGAGAGCCGTTGCAAAAAATATTTTGCAAAGTCCTCCCCGTGCTCGTATATTTAAAAAATATTAATATTTAAGAGGTAAGCTATGGCAGATTTAAAGTCATTCGTTGCGAAATGGTCCCCTGTTGTGCACAGTATCATGAGGATCATGATTGCGCTTCTTTTCATGGAGCACGGGGCGCAGAAGCTTTTCGGACTCCCGGTTGCCATGGAAGGCTTCACGTTGTCGTTATTCTCGCTCCTTGGTCTTGCGGCTATTCTTGAATTTTTCGGAGGGTTATTCGTCCTTGTCGGTCTCTTCACCAGACCTGTCGCGTTCATCCTGTCAGGTCAAATGGCGACTGCCTATTTCATGGCGCACGCGCCGAAAAGCTTCTGGCCGGTCGTGAATCAAGGAGAGCTTGCGATCATCTATTGCTTTGTGTTTCTCTACCTTGCATTCGCCGGAGGCGGCTCATGGAGCCTTGACCGTGCATTGCGTAAAATAGATTAGCGATCAGATGCAAATTCCGCCGCGCTCCATTCGCACCGGTTATTTGCGGCGTTAGACGTTTATTGCGCCGATGGGCATGCCGACTGTCTCAAGGCTATGAACCCCTTATGCTTCATGAAGTTGGACATCACTGACATTGCCGACATGGCGCTGCACCGGTTGCACCACCCGCTGTGCGGGCTTTACGCCGGCGAGCAGGGGCGTTATACTTCAAATCCACGATCAAGGGTGCTGAAAGCAGGTAATTTCTCCGGCAGGGATTTTAGTTAAATACCATTATCTGTTGTTTTATCTTCATTTTCAGCATTTTTTACATCTTCACCGGTAATTTCTGAATTTTTTTCGCCCGTGCCGGAAGTTTTATTTAACTTTCTCCGGCGCTTTTCATCCTGCTTTTTCTTCTTTGCTATATCTCTCTGACGTTTTTCATACTGATAGTTATTTCTGGCCAATTTTTCATCCTTACTGTGTTAATTTTACAGAATTAAAGATACCGTTCCGGAAAACAGTTTAATTTTCCGGAACGGAAATAATAAGAGCAAGAATTCAGTTTATTAATATCGCTGACTTCTCCGTGGTCTATCTTCCTTAGGTTTAGCAACGTTTACTTTAATGTTTCTCCCATCGATCTCTTTACCATCGAGCTGTTTGATTGCCTCATCGCCTTCTGCCTGATTTGGCATTTCAACAAATCCAAATCCTTTTGAACGTCCGGTTTCTCTGTCGATAACAATTTTGCTTTCCGACACTGAACCGAAAGTCTTGAACAATTTTTCCAGATCTTCATCCGTCATCTTATAAGACAGATTGCCTACATAAATATTCATCTTTGCTTTTCTCCTTAAATGCACATGGCTTAATAATTGATATATGCAAGATTTTGGATTACTGATTACACAGAGCGGTCTTTTTGTCAAGGATGAATTCTCTCTCTGGCGAGTATTTACAACTGCTTATCCTATAGTTAATAAACGATTTTTATTGACATTTTTATAAAACTCTTTTGTAATTAATGGGAAATTATGGAATTCCTGTATAGTAATTGTTATGTGCAGCATAAAAAGGAGCGAAAAATGAAAAGACTACTCTGGGCTCTATGGTTTGCATTATTGTTGTCAAGTACCGTTCAAGCCGATGATCCCGCCGGCATCGGCGTTGTGGTGTTGGCAAAGACGGGCTCAAGCTGGGACGGAACTTCCCTGCCGGCATATCCGTCCGGCAAGCCTGAAATAACGATTTTGCGAATAACAATTCCGGCAGGAACCGCCTTGCCGCTGCATCAGCATCCGGTGATAAATGCAGGTGTATTGCTGAGCGGAGAGCTGACGGTCATAACCGAAGATAACAGAACACTGCATCTCAAGGCCGGAGATCCAATCGTTGAGGTTGTGAATAAATGGCACTACGGAAAGAACACGGGAAATGGCCCCGCAGTGATCCTGGTTTTCTATGCCGGCGCTCTGGACACGCCGATAACCATCAAGAAATAGGCGCCCCATGCTCAACGTATCCATTCTTGTCGCTGCACACGATCGGGAAACCGTGCAGCACATAGCAACCTTACTCCAAGACGCGGGTTATCCGGCGCCGGCAACGGCATCATCGGCGTCCGACGCGGTCAGAAAGATAAAAGATCTCTATCCCGGACTGGTGATCATTGAAACCACGCTTCGCAAAAAAAATGACGGCGTCGAGGCAATCAAGAAAATCAAAAAATCGCTCGAGGTGCCGGTGATCTACCTCGCCTCGCAGGACACCCCGGAGCCGTTCCGGCTGGCCCGCGGGTCCGATCCGCTCGGATACTTGCCCCTGCCGGTAACCCAGGGTGAATTGTGCATCGCTGTGGAAGCGGCGCTCCGCTGCGTCGCTGCGGAAAAAAAGCTTCGCGAAGTGGAAAAACTGCGCAAGAGCCGAGAGGACCTCAACCGCGCCCAAGCCGTGGCTCATACCGGAAACTGGCGGCTGGACGTACGGAAAAATGAATTGCTCTGGTCCGACGAGGTATACCGGATATTCGGCATTTCGGTCGGGACGCCGCTCACGTATGAGTCGTTTCTGGCCGCCGTACACCCGGAGGACCGGGAGTTCGTGGATAGATCATGGCAAGCCGCCTTAAGCGGCACGCCGTACGACATCGAACACCGCATTGTCACGGGACCGGAAGTAAAATGGGTCCGCGAGCTGGCGGAGCTGGAATTGGATAAGGACGGCTCGCTGCGCGGCGGTTTCGGCATCGTTCAGGACATCAGCGAGCGCAAGCGGATGGAAGAGGCGCTGCGCGAAAAAACCAACGAGATCGAAAATTTCTTTTCGATCTCGTTGAACCTGATGTGCGTAGCCGATACCGCCGGATATTTCCGTCGTCTCAACCAGTCATGGGTGACGCTCCTCGGCTATTCCCTGGAAGAGCTGATGGAGCGCCGTTTTCTCGACTTCATCCATCCCGACGACGTACCGTCCACCCTTGACGCCATCGACCGGCTGGCTTGCCAGGAAGCGGTCGTCAATTTCGTGAACCGGTACCGCAGCAAGGACGGAGCATACCGCTGGCTCGAGTGGTACGCGCAGCCATCGGGCGACATCATCTACGCGGCTGCCCTGGACATCACTGATCGGAAAAAAGCTGAGACCGCCCTCTTGAGCAGCGAGGAAAATCTGAAAAGAGAGCTCTCAACCAGCAGGACGCTGGCGGATCTGTCACAAACCCTCATCAGCTCCGATCTGACCATTCAGCAGATATCCGTGGAAGTATTCAACCACGCCAGAAATCTCACCGGCAGCCGGCACGGGTACGCGGCGTACATCGACCCGGAAACGCGCGAAAGCGTGGCCTACCATCTCACCGAGATGATGGGCGGCGAATGCGAAATCGCGGCACCCGACCGCAGGGTTGCCTTTCCGTCCGGGCCCGACGGCCGCTATCCCGGACTATGGGGGCACGCTCTCAACACGCGCGCGCTTTTTTACGACAACGACGCCCGGCGGCATCCATCCGCCAAAGGCACCCCGCCGGGCCACGTCCCGATCGAGCGGTTCCTCTGCGTACCGGCGCTTATCGGCGACACCCTGCTCGGCAACATCGCGCTGGCAAACCCGTCGCGCGACTTCAACGACCATGACCTGGAAATCGTAAAGCGCATCGCCGACCTGTACGCCCTGGCGATCCAGCGGGTCCATTACGAAATCGCCCTGGAAGAGGCGAACGAAACCCTGGAGCAGAAGGCGCGGGAGCGCTCCCAGCAGTTGTACCAGACGAACGACAAGCTGATCAGGGAGATCGAGGAGCGCAAAAAGGCGGAAGAGGCGCTCCGGCGGAGCGAATTCAAGTTCCGCACCGTGGCTGACTTCACCTACGCGGGCGAGTACTGGGTGGATGCGCTGGGCAATTATATTTACGTTTCGCCGTCGGTCGAGCGCATCACCGGATACCGGCCCGACGAGTTCATGGCGGACCGGGATCTGCTGACGAACATAGTCCATCGCGACGATCGCGAGAAATTCATCAACCACATACACGATGAATATAACGCCCGGGAGCCGCGGGAGATCGATTTCAGGATCATCCGGAAGGACGGCGCGGTACGCAACATCGCGCACGTGTGCAACCCCGTGTACGGTGAAGCCGGGGAATTCATCGGCCGGCGGGCCAGCAACCGGGACGTGACCGTGCAACGGCAGGCGGAGATCAGGCTGCGCGAGGGTGAAGAGGTGGCCAATGCCCTTATCAACACCCCGACGGAGCCGGTACTCCTGACTGGCACGGACGGCACCATCATCGACGCCAACGATGAACTGGTGAAACGGCTCGGCCGGAAGAGGAAGGATATAATCGGGACTTCCATGTACGATATAATCAGCGAGGACATGGTGCTGCCGAGGCGGAACAAGATCGACGCCGTGCTGAAGGCCGGGAATGCCCTGCGGTTCGAGGAAGGCTCCGGCGAGAACTGGTTCGACACTATCATATACCCGGTATGCGACCACCAGGGCATGATAACCAAGCTGGCCATCTTCTCCCATGACATAACCGAGATGCGGCGGATGCAGAAGGACATCATGGCGATCAGCGAGCTTGAGCGGCGGCGCATCGGCCAGGAGCTCCACGATTCCCTGGGGCAGAAGCTGACCGGCATCGGCTTCCTCGCGGAGGCGCTCAAACAGACCATGCAGGAGAAATCATACCCTGAGGTAGCCGATATCGAGGAAATCATTTATAACGTCACGGATTCCATCGATCATGCACGGAAAATATCAAGCGGCCTCTGGAGCGAGCGCTTCGAATCATACGACGCGGTCCAGGCGCTGGAGGAGCTGGCCGCTGACACCCGGAATCTCTTCAAAATAGCCTGCCTGTTTAATTACGAAATCGCCAAGCCGATCAAGAACAAGACGGTGGTGACCAACCTGTACTACATTGCGCGGGAATCGGTCAATAACGCCATCAAGCACGGCAAGGCCGATCTGATCGAATTGACTCTCAAGGAGGATGATGAACAGATTTACCTGAAAATAGAAAACAACGCCAGGAGTGCGGCCGGAGAATTCGAAAAAAAGAAAGGGATCGGCTTGCGCATCATGCGGTGCCGGGCCGCCATCATCGGCGGCACCGTGGACGCGGGATCCGACAAGAAGGGGTTTGCGGTCTTTGTCGCCATAAAAAAGGAATTCATCAGGAATTACCTTGATTGAACCGCAGAAGAATTAAAAAAGCCAGCAGCCGGAATCGAACCGGCGACAGGTCGATTACGAATCGACTCCTCTACCAACTGAGGTATGCTGGCGGATGAATGCTTTTCAAAATGGAAGATACCGATAGCCTGTCAAGTTATTAAGGGCTCCGGCGGTGGTTTTTTTATTCATCTAAAAAAATTATTGTGCCTGGGCTTCCTGGAATCCGGCAAACCAGTACATCTCGGATTCGGTGAAATTATTGACTATCCCCACATTTTCATAATAATCCATTAAAATCCTGAGATGGATTATCTCTTCCTCATCCGGGGTGAAGTCAGCCTCTTTGTGGTTCATGATGGTCATGTACGTCAGCTCAACCCACTCAAAAAATGATCTGTCCTTTTCAGAAAAAATAGTATAGCTTGCGATAATATCAAACTTCAGGGTATCAACGGCCCGGTCAAATTCATCATCCGAAAGCACATGCAAGGTGGTGGCCATCTGAGTCTGGAAATAGTCACCCCAGGTGATAATATTCGGACGCACGCCGTATTTCTTTTCCAAATTCATGACCGCTTCTTTATCGATAAATTTTTTTGAAGCCACCCTATCAATAAAACTTTTGATGAATATGAGATTGTTTATGCCTCTCATGCTCAGTATTCCGTCATTCACCATCTCAATAATTGAATCATTCAGTAATTCTTCCATGATTTTTCTCCGCGGATATTTAATGAATTCACTACTATAATCGGCAAATTGCTGAATTTAACCTTAGTAATAAAATGATTTTTGCCGCAAGTCTGGTAATTATACGACAAGTCTGATATATTATAATTGACTAATAACAAACAATTTATACTCTGAGATAGCTGCGGAGACAATCTGCTGGAATGTCAGATTTACTATGGAAGCAAATCCCGATATCATACATAATATTAGAATATACCAGGAAAAATTCAAAAAATATAACGATATACGGCTGGCAAATCTTTTCAGGGTATTGTCCGAACAACAGATCATCATCCTGGCGGAATTCATACCCTATCTGCTGAACGTGAACGTGCCGCAATTGCCCGGTTATATACAATCAGATAAAATCCCCCATGGCGTATTCGATTACATCCCTTCCCCGAAAATCATTGATTTCGTCTCAAAAAGATTCCCCGATGCCGGAATCCTCCGGGAAAGAATAAAAAATCCCTTCATCCAGATGACGGCCCTCATAGGCAGTTGCGGCACCATCGCGTATACAAAACAATCCGACTTCGACTACTGGATCTGTTACCTGGAAAGCGGGTACGACCGGGAAGCCATCACGCAGTTCAAGGCAAAGCTGCGGAACATCGAGAGCTGGATGTACGACAAGTTTAACATAGAGATACATTTCTACCTGAACGAGATCAACCGGGCGAGGAATAATATCTTTGCCGACGACAAGGAAGAGCTCTCGGGCTCATCCATCGGCGAGCTTCTCAAAGAAGAATTCCTCAGGAGCTCGATCATCTTAAACGGCAAAATACCCTTCTGGTGGATGACCCCCTCCGACTCGGATAATCCGACTTACGACAAATGGCTCGCGGCAATAAAAGAATCGGATCTGGTTGATAAATTCATAGACCTGGGAAATATTTACAGTATCAAGCCGGAAGATTTTCTTGCGGGCGGCTTATTCCAGATTCTCAAGTCGCTGGGCAATCCCTTCAAATCCATCATTAAGCTCGGCCTGCTGGTGCGGTACATCAACAATTTCATGGACAATCCCTTTATCTGCAATATAATTAAAAAGAACATCCACCATGACAAGCTCAACTACAATGAAATCGACGCCTATGTAATCATGTTCGATTACGTGTACGACTACTACAGCACTATCGTGAAGGACATGGATGCCCTGGAGGTGCTCAAGACCGCGTTCTACCTCAAGGTTGAGCCGCAGCTGTCAAGGCTTCTTACGAATAAAGCCGAGGAGGGATACGATCCTGAAAAGGGTCGTATCATGATCGAATATGTTAAAAAATGGAATTGGACGGGAACGAAGATCCGGGAGATGGACGATTTCCACAACTGGAACATCGAACCGGTCAGCAAGCTCTTAAATAACGCAAAAAAATTCGTGCTTCAGGAATACCGGAGGATACAGGGCAATATAGAGACCCATAAGATCAAACACAAGTTCACCGATGAGGAGATCAAGAGCATTAGTAGAAAAATCTACTCCCACTTCTCGATCACCGAAAATAAGATCGACAATACCCTTTCCTTTAAAAGTTACCCTCCTGAAAAGCTTCTCAAGATTGAATACCTGAGAGACCAGAAGGGCAACGAAACCTGGCTTCTATCGAAGCGGCTGATAATCGACAATTACCCGGACAAGGTGATTATACACAAAGACAGGACGCTGCTCGGCCTGTCGGTATGGATCAGTCTGAACGGTCTTTTCAAGAAGGATTATACCCGGCTTGAGATTGACGCAGGTCTTCATAACCTGGAAACGAATTTCCTCCGTGAGCTCATCGCCGATATTTCATCCAACTTCATGTTCAAAAAGATCATTGCCTTCCAGGAGGAATTTCTCAAAGATCCCTACCCGGTCATGAGCTTCATAATCTTCAATCTCTATTCCAAGTATTCACGGAAAATCGACGATACGTTCTTCCTGTATCATGACAGCTGGGGATCGACGATGTTCGAAAACTTCAGCAACGAAATGGACCTCGTCAATATCCTGGTAAGGATCCTGAATGGAAGCCTTATCACCAAGGCTGACTTCGACAGCGTGGTCAACATTATATCCTCATCCCCGTTTAATTCAACCAAGGAGTTCCTCAGACTGAAATCCTTCATCAAGGACCTCTTCACCTTTTTCATCAACAGCAGTCCCGCTGCCAAAAAAAGCTATGCGACCATGATGGGCAACCAGTACCTTATTTTTTATACGAAAAAGTCAGGCGCAGCAACGACCGTCAGCACGATACTCTGCGAAACCGAGGCGAAGATGCTCTACAGCCTTTCATTCAATTACGGATTGAATAACATTATTGAAGCCGATCCGACCATCAAGGAGATGAACCTCCTGAAGACGATCATCGATAATGCGGAGCGGAACTGCATACAAATATACTTTGACAGCGATAAAAAATACTGTCACTTTTACGTGATAGACGAAAGCGGTTCCCTGTTCTATTACCGCAAGCCGGCGGAGATTCTCATTGATTATCTCACCCGTTTGTATATATTCGCACGGAATGTCTCCTCACAGGTGATCAGGCAAAATCCGGAATCTCTCCTTGCCTATACCCGGCCTGAAAAGCTCATCGAGTTGTTTCAGGTAAAAAAAGACCAGTACCAGAACTATTCCGTGCATAAAATCGACCCCGAACATTCCATCAGAATCGAGGATGTACAGAATAAGATAATCTCCTGCGAGCTGGAGGTCTCAATGGACGCCAACAAGGAGATCAATTACCGGATAACCCTCCCCGGCGACAGGCACTCTGAAAAATTCTCCAAAAAGAATATCAATGAATTCGTTAAAAAGCTCCTGCCGATACTCCGGGGCTCAAAAGACTACCGGCCGGTGATTACCGGAACGGATCTCTCAAATCTGCAGCATAAGTATTTCAGATACTACTCCTCATATTCCTTCTCTGAAAAAATCCGCGTTGAGCTTATGCTCGAAAACGGGTTGAAATTGCACTTAAAATCTTTATGATCAATGATCCGCCGTGAAAAATGCCCGAGCCATGAAAAACAATTTCATTAAAATATATTCCACGCTTAACGCGACAGAAGCCTATATCGTCAAGTTCCTGTTCGAGAACAACGGGATTGAAACGATCATGGACAATGATGAAATTAATTTCTTTTTCGGCATTGTTTCGGCAAAGGATGCGATGGCCGAGCTCTGGGTCCCGGCCGACAAATACAAACAGGCGGCCGACCTCCTGATCCAAAAATCTTCTATTGATTTGTCGTCATACGAACAGGTACGGTGCGCCCATTGCGGCGAAAAAAATTGCGGGTTATTTGACTATTGCTGGAACTGCCTGACCAATTTGAAAACCGGCGAATTGTACCGGTACGATCAGCCTGAAATCAGTGACGCGCCTCGTAAAGCCGCAAAACGTCCGCGGACATTATATCTTTTGATCATACTTATCGCCATGGTTGTTTTCGGTTATTTAACCTGTTTTTATTTCGGCATCCGCTGATTGCCGTATGAAACGATCGCTCGTAGGAACGATCGCTCGTAGGAACGATCGCTCGTAGGGAACGGTCGCGACCGTTCCCTACAGGCAATCAATAAAAAACGTCCTGTATAAGTATTGACAAAAAAAGTAACCGTATAAACGTCGACATTAATGCACGGGTGATCTTTATTGCAGACTCAGGTACTCATAATCGGCGGCGGCGCCACCGGAACAGCCCTTTCCCGGGATCTGGCTTTGCGCGGCGTCAAAAGCATTCTGGTTGAGAAAGGCGATCTGAACGCAGGCGCTTCAGGCGGCAATCATGGACTGCTCCACAGCGGCGGCCGCTATGTCTCAAACGACCGGGAAGCGGCGCGGGAATGCAAGCTGGAGGGAGACATCATAAAAAAACTGATGCCGCAGTGCGTGGAAAACACCGGAGGGCTCTTCGTGGCTGTGCAGGGAGATGATGAGGCGTACATAGCCGATTTCCCGTCATACTGCGCCCCGTGCGGGGTCCCCTGCGAACGGATCACGCCCCGGGAAGCGCGGCAGCTTGAGCCGACCCTCTCGGACAAGGTCATAGCGGCATATATTGTCGAGGATGCCTCCATAGACCCCTTTAAGCTCTCTCTTCTCAATATGAGCCAGGCTATTTCCCTCGGCTCCCGGCTTATGAGAAGAACAAAAGCGATCGGCTTCGACATCCACAATAAGAAGATAAATCGGGTCCGGGTGCGGAGTAAGGACACGGGCGAGGAATTTTACATACAAGCGGACCAGGTCGTAAACTGCGCCGGCGCCTGGGCGAACCAGGTGTGCGGACTGGCGGGGATAGAGATAGACATTTTGTATTCAAAGGGTACGCTTCTGGTGACCAATGACCGGATCAACCACCGGATAATTAACCGGCTCAGGCGGCCTTCCGACGCCGATATCCTGGTCCCCGGCGGCACCGTTTCCATAATCGGCACAACCTCAATCCGGGTCGACAGCCTTGATGACATCCATCCGACGATCGAGGAGACGGACCTGATAGTTCGGGAGGGGGCCGCCATGGTGCCTGCGCTGGAGCGGACCAGGTATGTCCGGGCCTACTGCGGCGTCCGGCCCCTCTTCCGCACCAGCGGCAGCGGACACGAAGCAGACGCACGGGCGGTGAGCCGCGGCATCGCCATCCTTGACCACTCTCATGAAGGTGTCGAGAATCTCACTACCGTAACCGGAGGGAAGCTGACCACCTTCAGGCTTATGGCCGAAAGGACGGCGGGCATGGTTTGCGGCAAAATAGGAGTGTCCGAGCCGTGCCGGACAAGAACCGAACCGCTTCCCGCGGCTGAAGAATGCCAGTGGACCGAGCCGGGCCTGTCCCCGAAAAAATGGATGAGGTCGCATACCACCGACGATATCATGATATGTGAATGCGAGATGGTAACTAAAACCGCGATGGATGAAACGATAGCGTCGCTTAAAAATAACAATGAAAAACCGAGCCTGGTGGACCTGTGCATGAGAACCCGTCTCGGCAGGGGCGCCTGCCAGGGAGCCTTCTGCGGCACCAGGGCCCTGGCGTATCTGTATGAGTGCGGGGAGGAGAAAACCCGACACGGGCTGGCCGACATCGGGAATTTTTTTCAGGAGCGGTGGAAAGGGATTCGATCCATTCTCTGGGGGGATCAGCTTATCCAGGCGGAGCTGACGGAATCGATTCATTGCGGCCTTTTCGACGAAGAGCTGTATACACCATCGGAAGGGGAGGCGGATTAGTCTGCCATGGCGCTGCCCAAATCACATAATTACGATCCGAAGCACGTTTTTGACATCATGGTCATCGGATCCGGCATTGCGGGCATGGCCGCTTCACTCTTCTCGGTAAACCGCAAGCTCTCCACGGTTCAGGCAGGAAGCGTCGGCGGCACCCTTTTCGCCAGCGGACTATTCGATTTGATGGCGATTCATCCCGTTGAAGAAAAGAGGGTGTGGGCCGATCCGTGGGAGGCGATCGCCGCTCTGCGTAAACAGGGCTCGCTGCATCCATACGCGCGCATCAGCGATGACGCCATTCAGAGCGCATTTGAAGAGATAGCCTCATTTCTAAGTTCTGCAGGAATGGCCTACCGGTTTGAAAAGAACCGAAATCTCCCGGTGATAACATCCATGGGCACCATAAAGCACACCTACTGCGTGCCGGAATCGATGTGGCACGGCGTCGAGGCCTATAACGAGAAGGCCCCGTGCCTCATCATCGATTTTAACGGGCTCAGGGAGTTCAGCGGCCGCCAGATATCATCAACGTTGCGGGAAGAGTGGCCCGGCCTGCGCGCGGTGCGCATCTCCTTCCCCGACACCGAGGGGCTGAATGAGGTGCACCCGGTTCACCTTGCCCAGGCGCTGGAATTATCGGCAGTGCGGGAGTCTCTGGCCGCTCGTATCCAACCGGAAATACGGGAGGCCCGCTACGCAGGTTTCCCCGCGGTGCTGGGGATAAAAAAGACCGCGGCGATTTGCGCTCATCTGGAAAAGCTGCTCGGGATTCCGGTGTTCGAGATTCCGATGATGCCCGCGTCCGTTCCCGGATTCAGGCTGAAGGAGATTTTCGATTCCGTGCTTCCCCCAAAAGGCCTCCTCAGGCTCATCGACAAAAGGGTGGAATCCGTGGCCCGCTTGGACAACGGAAATTTCATTTTAAATATCGGGGGACCGGATCAGGAGCAATTCATCCAGGCCCGGGGCGTGATACTGGCGACCGGAAGGTTCATGGGAAAGGGGCTGCTATCGGACCGGAAGGGCATTTACGAGCCCCTTTTTCACCTTCCGCTCCATCAGCCTGAAAGCAGGATCTCATGGCACCATGAGCGGTTTCTCGATCCGTCAGGCCACCCCATCAACAGCGCCGGGGTTGAGGTGGATGATTCATTCCGCGCCGTTGACGGCACGGGAAAGACCATTTACGACAATCTATTCATCGCCGGCTCGATACTGGCCCACCAGGATTGGATGAGGATGAAGTGCGGCTCCGGCCTGGCGATTGCAACAGCCTATGCAGCGGTCAACGCCTTCATAAACAATTTTATGAATAAATCGGACAGGATTACCGCATAATGGAGAGGACGTTACTCGGCTCGACATTTCTTTTCACGTTTCTTTTCGTTTCACTCGGCATATGCCTGGCGGGAATTATCTTCCGCATTGCGCGGTGGTTTGCCGTGGATACCGGTCCCGAGGCCGGGTTTATCCCGGTAAAAAAAAGAGTCTCTGCCGTACTGAAGGGCACGGCTGCGGCCCTTTTCAGCCTTAAATTTCTAAAAATCTTCAAGGTTCTTTTTTTCGATCTGCTCCTCCAGTCCCGGATACTCAAGACGAGTCTTTCCCGATGGATAATGCATTTCAGCATATTTTTCGGTTTTATGATGCTCCTCTTGATGCACGCGCTGGACGAAATCATTACGAAACGGCTGTTCCCCGGCTATTTCCCGACCCTTGATCCGTTTCAATTCCTGAGAAATCTGTTCGGCGTCATGGTCATTGTCGGCGTGGGTATCGCCGTATACCGTCGCCTGCGATACCGCGGACCGATGCTGATTACCCGGTACACGGATCGTTACGCGGTGGCCCTTCTGGCCGTGATAATCGTATCCGGCTTTCTGGAAGAGAGCTCGAAAATGATTTCTGAAAGCTCGTTTAACCGGATGATGAGCGGATACTTTTCTGCCTGCGAACCGCACGATGAAACCGCGCTGAAGGCATTCTGGTCTCGTGAGTACGGATCGGTGTTTCCCACCATGAAATTCAGGATAACCCCTGAGCTTCTTGCCAGGGGAAAAAAGCTGAGCGAGGAGTCCTGCGCCTCCTGTCATGCTGATACGAGAACCGCCTTTATATCATACCCTGCAGCCGGGTTCATGAAGCCATTTGCTCTTAGTTTGAGCAAGTCCCGTGCGGAAGTCTGGCTCTATTACATTCACGTGCTGGCATGTTTCATCGGCCTGGCGTATCTTCCCTTCAGCAAGTTCTTTCATCTGATCACCGACCCCCTCACCCTGCTGGTGAACGGCATATCCGATAAAAAGAAGGTCAATCCGCTTACGGCAATGCCCCGGAGGGCGATGGAGCTCGATGCGTGCACCGAATGCGGCACGTGCAGCAGATATTGCTCGGTAGCGCCTGTTTTCAGGATGCTGCAAAATACGGAGATACTTCCGATGCACAAGCTCCGCACCGTAAAAAGGCTCGCATCCGGAAAAGATATGGATAGCGCGGAATTGCAGATAATCTCCGAAGGGGCGTTCATCTGCACCACCTGCTTCAAATGCACCGAGGTCTGCCCCGCAGGCATCAATCTCCAGGACCAGTGGCTTGCTTCACGGGAGCTCCTCTCTGAGACGGGGCATCCCCTCCCGCACGTGTGGCTTAAAAAATTCAACGCCTCCGAATGGTCCGACCGGATGCGCTATTTTGAAGCATCCTGGAAGGAAGCCGATGCCGGTAAAGAGCGCTATTATAATCTTACCGATGATTCGAATGTGTTCGCACCCTGCATCCAGTGCCAGACCTGCACCAACGTGTGCCCGGTCGTGGCGGCCAGAACAGACCCGAAAGACGCGGTCGACATCACGCCGCATAAGATCATGAACCTTCTTCGGCTGGGGCTGCACGATCTCGCGCTGGGATCGCGGATGGTCTGGGATTGTACGACCTGTTACCAGTGCCAGGAAAACTGCCCGCAGGGCATAAAGGTCACTGATATCATTTATGAGTTGAAAAACAGGGCTTATGAGCATTTTAAGAAAATCGACCGCACCGCTGAAATTAATGAGGATCCCTGCTGATATAAGCTGAGAATACCGGAGTATACAAATTCAGGAACAGGCTTTATGAAATTCGCTTTTTTTAAAGGATGCAAGATTCCTTACTATCTTGAACAATACGGGAGCTCAACGAGGGCCGTGCTCAAGACCTTCGGCGTCCGTCTTTTGGAGCTCGACTTTTGTTGCTGCGGTTATCCGAACCGGGACCTGCATTTTGAATCATTCGTCCTTTCAGCAGCGAGGAATATGGCCCTCGCCGAGAAAAAAAACCTCGATATCCTTACCCCGTGCAAATGCTGCTACGGCAGCCTGAAGCATGCCTTCCATTTTTTACATGAAAACGAGAGGCTGCGGAGGGATATCAACGCAGAGCTCGCGAAAGAGGGCCTTGTCTGGAAAGGAAAGAGCACGGTCAAGCATCTGTTGACCGTGCTCTGCGACGATATCGGCCTGCCGGCGATATACGCAAGCATCGTTAAGCCGCTGGGAGGACTCAGCGTTGCCGCCCACTACGGGTGCCATGCGCTGCGGCCCAGCAATATCGTCCATTTCGACGATCCCCTGGCGCCCTCCATATTCGAGGATCTCATATCAGCTACCGGGGCAAAGCCGGTTGGCTGGCCCCGCCGGCTTGACTGCTGCGGTAACCCGCTCTGGGGCAAAAATAACGCCATCTCGCTCGCGCTGATGCGCACCAAAATCGCGGATGCATACGAATCGGGCGCTGACTGCATCTGTACGGCCTGCACCTATTGTCAGCTCCAGTTCGACGCGATCCAGAGCTCCGTAAAGACGGATAACGCCGCTTCGCCGGAACTGCCCTCGATCCTTTATACCCAGCTTCTCGGTCTGAGCATGGGCCTGCCGGAGAGGCTCCTCGGGATAAAGCGGAATATCATTCCGGTAGAGAAGCTGAAAATAGTATGAAAATCAACCGGCTGCATTTTTTCGTGAGTCTCCCAAATTTTGTATTGACCATAAAAGCCTGTATTGCTATGGTATATTCTATCTTTCTCAGATAAAATAAATAAACATAAGACTTGTTTCTTAACTAAACTATTTAATATTTTCCTCCCGCCGCTTCGGCGGCGGGAGGAAAATATATAAAATTATAATTTTTTACAATTTATCTAATGGAGGATTCATGAAGAAGAAATTAGCATTACTCTTATCGATCTTTATGCTACTTACGGTAAGCGCCGTTCTGCTGGCAAATGTAAAAATCATGAATAAAGAGGTCGGCGGTAAAAAAGTGCATGATGCAACGAAGAACGGCCAAAAGGTGAATACCTGCAACTACTGCCATGTTACGGCAAAACTTGAGAAAAAGAAGCTGGGATATTTGAAAGGTCAGCCGAAGTTCGCGACACTGAAAAGTATAGCCCAGTGCGCGGGACCAACGTGCCATCATTAAACTTGTTGCATAGCTACTGATAATTATTTATTTTTACCCCCGCCGAAGGCGGCGGGGGTAAAAATGATTGATTAGATATACTCGTTCACCCGCTTCTCAAAAACATCCGCAGGCCTCAAAGCTTTTTGCAGAGGCTCCTTTAACGTACGCGATAAGCAATAATACAAAAGGAGAAAACCATGCATCTCAACGATCTCTTCAGCCTTAAAAAAAAGGTGGCGCTGGTCACGGGCGGAGGCAGGGGTATAGGGAAATTCATTGCAACGGGGCTTGCGGAGGCCGGAGCTGATATTATAATCGCCTCCCGCAAGATGGAAAATTTGCAAAAGACCGCCCAGGAAATACAAAAACTCGGCGTCAAGTGCCTGCCGGTACAGTGCGATATCGGGGTCAAAGAGGATATACACAAGCTGGTGAACACCGCCAAGAAGGAATTCGGCGGCGTCGATATTCTGGTAAACAACGCCGGAGTCACCTGGGGCGCACCGACGCTCGATTTTCCCCTGGATAAATGGGAAAAGGTGTTCGACGTCAACGTCAAGGGGGTATGGATCATCACCCAGGAGATTGCCAAAATCATGAAAGAAAAAGGGGGCGGGAAGATCATCAACATATCGTCCATAATGGGATTCAGGGGATCCCCTGAAGAGGCGCATCCGGCAGTGCCCTACAACTCATCAAAGGCGGCCATTAACCTCCTTACCATGAACCTCGCCATCAAGCTTGCGCGCTACAAGATATACGTGAACGCCATTGCTCCCGGCTTCTTCCACACTGATATGATGGGCTATCTTGACAAGCCGGAGATGAAGCAGCTCAAGGATGTCATGATCATGTCCATACCGATACCCAAGATCGGGGAAGAAGACGACGTCAAGGGTCTGGCGGTATTCCTCGCATCAAAGGCTTCTGATTACGTTACCGGCGTTGTCATACCGGTCGACGGGGGAATGCTGGCGAAATAAGCCCGGTGCCTCATGGCCATTGACCGTGAGTACTTTGTTGCGGCGGCCGGGGAAAGAATAAGATTACAGATTTTAAAAACAAGGGCGGCCGGAGATCCGGTATGCGATACGCTGTACACGCTTACAGGAACATCTCAATAAGGTGCGGCCCATCCTCCGCGAGCGCCTTTTGCAGCTCAACCGCCAGCTCCTGCGCGGTGCGTACTCTCGTCGAAGGCACCCCTAAACCCTGACCGATGCTTACCCAGTCTATACCGGATAGATCCAGGAGATTTGCGGTATTTCCCCCCTTATAGGACACGCCGGCGCGCGCCAGCTCGACCTTGAGTATATTATAGCTGCGATTCGCGCAGATCAATGTAGTGACATTGAGCCCCTCCCGGGCCTGCGTCCATAGTGCCTGGACGGTGTACATGCAGCTGCCGTCCGCCTCCAGATTGATCACCGGCCGGTCAGGGCAGGCCACCGCAGCCCCGACCGCACAGGACGGCCCCAGTCCGAGGGAGCCGCCCGTAAGGGTCAGGAGGCTGAACTGCGGCGCGCCCCCGCTCTGGGGATAATAGTGGGCGCCGCTCGTGATCGACTCGTCAACGATGATGGCGCCCTCAGGCTGGAGAGCGGCGAGGAGCGTGCAGATAATAGCCCCTGACAGAGGACCCTCCGGCAGGCCGGGGCGCTTCAGCCGGGCAAGAATGCTCCGGTCAGGAGACGCGGGAGCGCCGAGCGCGTCCGCGAGGTCTTTCAATCCCTTTTGCATGTCCCTGCCGTCGCCCAGATAAATGCATCTCTGGTCATCGCGCAGGAGGGGGCTTTCCATCCCCTTATAGCCGAAAAAGGCCACCGGCTTTTGCGCACCGGCCAGAATGACGCATTGATAAGCTGCCAGCATGGTGATCGCCATCTCCGGGAAGTACGGAATGCGCTGCAGATCCGGCAGGCCCGCGCCCCTCTCCATGTGAGCGGGGAAACATTCAGCAAGAAGGTCGCATCCGGCGACTGCCCTGATTCGCGCAGCCTGGACGAGCCCCTCCCTTTGCAATCCCCTGCCTCCAATAATGAGCGCCGTCTTCTTTCCGCTCCGGAGAACTCTTACCGCATCTTCAAGGGGAAACTCCCTTGTTTGCATAGGATACTCCGGCATCGGTGAAATACCATCGTCTTCGCACTCGCTCCATTGATGGTCCTGGGGAACGATGAGCGTGGCTATCTGCCCCTTGAGGGAGGCGGCAACCGCCTCGGCCGCGTCCCGGCCGAGGCTCTCGGCTGACGTGCTCGTACGCCGCCACCCGGATACGGCCGCGGCCATTGACTCGATATCCATGGCAAGAGGCGGGTCAGCCGGGCGGTGCCAGGTTACATGCTCGCCGATGACATTGAATACGGGCGTGCCCGCCCTCCGGGCGTTATGGAGATTCGAAATTCCGTTGGCGAGTCCGGGACCCAGATGAAGAAGGGTCATAGCAGGCTTGCCGAGCATACGGCCGTATCCGTCAGCCGCTCCGGTGCACACCCCTTCAAACAGACCCAGGTAGGCGCGCATGCCGGGGACCGAATCCAAAGCGGCAACCAGCGGCAGCTCCGTGGTTCCGGGATTGGAAAAACAGACCTCAACTCCGGATGCAACGGCGGACCGGACGAGCAGATCCGCTCCCTTTACGGCATTTCCCATGGTTCCTCCGGAAAGCGGCGAATTAAGAATTAATCCTGATGCCGATCTCACCCCTCCTCTGCCTTGAGCATTGAAGCCAGGAGCACGCCGCCGTCGATGACGATCTCCGCGCCGGTGGTATAGTCGGAGGCGTCCGAAGCAAGATAAACCGCTGCGCCGGCAATATCGTCCGGGTCGCCGATGCGTCCCGCCGGAATGAGTTTCCCGGTCAAATCTTTCGCCTTTTTGGCTTCTTCGGGACTGAGGTGAAACCAATGCGAGTTCATCATTTTAGTGTCGACCGCTCCTGGTGCGATTGTATTAACCTGTATGTTGAACTGAGCAAGCTCAGATGCAAAGGCATGGGTAATCATGCGGACGCCGGCCTTTGAGATGGAGTAGACGCTCACGCCCTGCTCCGGTTTGAAGCCGTCGATCGAGGCTATGTTTATAATCTTGCCCTTACCCTGTTTTTTCATGATACGGGCGGCGGCCTGGCTGGTGAAGTAAACTCCCTTCAAGTTAAGGTTCATAATGGTCTCCCAGAGCCGCTCCTCGGCGTCAAGCACCGAGGCCATGGCCGGGCTGGCCCCGGCATTGTTCACCAGGATGTCGATCCTGCCGAATTTATTCATCACCGCTTCGACCATCTTTTGTATCTCTTCGATCTTACCCAGGTGAGACTGGATCGGCACTGCTTCCCCGCCGAAGGATTTTATCTCCGCTGCAACGGCATTAAGATCATCAATTTTGCGGCTGGTGACCGCCACACGGGCGCCCGCTTTTGCGAGGCCCTGGGCTATCGCCTTCCCTATGCCGCGGCTCCCCCCGGTAACCACAGCCACCTTCCCTTTTAATGAAAATTTTGAAAGATCAAACATCGGACACTCCTCCTGAAATAGTAACAATATATTTCCCCGAACCATGAAGGCGGGGATGATCATCCCCGCTTTCATGGTTCGCCTCGGCTCAAATTAAAAAAATATCCTGGTTATCGTCAATCTTGAGCTTCAAACCGGTTAGATTGTCCATCTTGTCGAAAACCGAGCTGAATTTATATACGGAACCATCGTCAACATTAAAAATTGAAAGATGGCATTCACACAGCAATTTATTCAGTGCCCCGTCCCATACAATTTCCCCCCCTTCGTGGGGGCAGACCGAATTATACGCCACAATCCTGCCGTTGTTTGTTTTCACCAGAATATAGCTTTTCCCCTCATGTTCAAAATTAATAGATGCGCCCCGCTTCAGGTCCTTGACATCAGTGATCTTTTTCATAGTATATCTCCTGCCGAGCCGGAAAAAATTAATTAGATTAAAATACAATTGATTGTTAAAAGCGTCAATCTATTTTGCAACGGTAAATTTGACTTATTGCAAAACTAACTGTCATTGCGAGGAGCGCCAGCGACGAAGCAATCCGCATCAGAAAAGAAAAAAGGCCTTATTAAATATTAACAACAGGCGTTTTTTTGTAGCATTAGCAGATTGCTTCGCTACGCTCGCAATGACAGGGTAGATACGTTTAATCAGTACACTATCGAAGGAACAAAAAACATTCTTTGACAGGATTACCAGAATGAACCCCAAAGAACTCATCGAAACATTGAACGCGCAAATCGAGGATACCTTCAGTCTTCTTGAACTCTGGTTTTCCAAGGATATACGTTTACGAAAATTCCGCTCCGGCGATGAGGAGATGACTATTGACCTGATTCTCGAGCACATTTCCCTTGCTAACCGTTATCTCTTGATCTTAATAAGAAAAGGGACGAAAAAGGCATTGCGCAAGGCGAGCCGGGCCGATCTCGAAAAAGAGCTGAAAGACTACAGGCTGTCCAGTCAAGGGCTTGAGCAGATCGGGATTAACAATTCCTTCATCTGGAAAAGTCCGAAACATATGATCCCCTCCGGGGAAAGATCTTTATCTGAAATACGGAGGGAGCTTGCAAAACAACAAGGCCTGCTTCTTGAAAATCTTTCACTGCTTAAAAACGGAGAAGGAGTATTGCATAAAACCTCGATGTCGGTCAATTCATTGGGCAGGCTGGACGTGTATCAGTACATCTATTTTCTGCTCAAGCATGCGCGGCGGCACCTGCAACAGATGGAACAGATCGAAAATGAATACAACAGCAGGCGCTAGTGCCGCTCCCGCATGATTATTCCAGTGATTTTATCGACCCTC
Organism: Spirochaetes bacterium RBG_16_49_21; assembly: GCA_001829495.1. Classification (GTDB taxonomy): domain Bacteria; phylum Spirochaetota; class UBA4802; order UBA4802; family UBA5550; genus RBG-16-49-21. The sequence continues at coordinate 55,196 of MIBJ01000022.1, forward strand.
CTTTCTGATCCGGTTCTTCACATATTTTCGTATGGCTTCATGGTACGCCCGGGCGACAAGCTTCACCCTTTCGGGTACCTTTCCCTCGGTGATCGAAGAAAGCTCGACCGCCTCTCTCATATTGTTCTGCTGAAGCGGCTCGCCCAGGCAGAGGACGCCCCGCACCAGGCGGGTCATCCTGAAATTGCGGGCGTACAACCCCTTCGAACAAAAGTCAGCCGGCAGGGCGTTCGGAAACGACTCATGCGCCGGCGGCACATCCAGTAATTTTTCGAAATTCTCAAGCACATATTTCGCATAGAGTATCGAATTCTCGAGATCTGGTGATATGATAAGCCTGAGAAATTCGATCCGCGACTCGACTGCATCGAGCTCTCCCCGGAGAAAGCCGCCGGGCACATACACCGAACAAAAATCCCTGCCGGTCTCCGATATCGATTTCACGACATCTTCGATCTCTTTAAGCCTTTGTGTCGCTGTGGCTGATTTGTTGCCGAGGATATTCTTGATCCGGAGATACTTGCTGCGGTACGCCGGATCATCGTCCATTGCGTCATAGTGCACGAGAACCGTGATGTGGGGGTGGAAGGCGTTGATGAGCCTCGCCCGGTACGGCATCTCGATCTCGCTGTTGAAAAACTTCAGCTTCTCCTCTTCCCGGGCACGGTTAAGCAGGCTGGCGGCCGTCTCGGCGCTGATATGCCTATCGCGCAATTTTTCATATACGGCCTGACGGAAGTTCCCCCGGAGCCAGGAGCCATACGGCACCGGATAAACCTGCCTGCCGGAATTCCTGGTGAGCATCACCCGTGCCCCGTCTTTTTCCAGCATATCTTTCAGAGTCCGGGCTGTGGCTAAATTAAGCGCTGCCTCGTAAAATTTAATTGATGATCCTTGGGAATTGATGAGCCACATAAACTTTCCCTCGCGGATCGCCTCATCAAACGAACCGGCGCTGTGTCCGGGATCGACGGCCACACGGATCCCCTCCAGAGGCATTGACGGATTTTCGCCGGTATGCGTAATCCTCTTGTCCTGAGATTCGATTTTTTTAATGAAATCACCGGTGAACCTTGACGATCCCTTGCTCCGGTAAGCCCTATTGATAGAGGAATCATCAAGCACGCCGAGCATTTTGAGAAACACCTGATATTCATCCTCATAAATTCTGCACTCTATCCTCCCGGTTTTTTTATCTTCAGGAGATGCATACATGGTGACGGAATCCCGCTCAAGCGAAACGAAGCCTTCAAGAGAGGGATCGCCGACAAGCAGGGCAAGGCGGCGGCTCCGCCGGTCACATCCGACTGAAAGGACGACTAAGAATATCCAGATAAAAACATATTTTTTTTTCATGACTTATGACTCTTCAGATATCTGATAATTTCTCGCAAAGGCGCGGCAAACTCACTCCCCGACCTCCCCCCCCCCCGCCCCCTCTCCCATTAAGAAATGAAAAAAGGAGAGGGGGGGTCTAAGGATGAAGCTTGGTATTTCGAAAACCCTCTCCTTTCTTCCGAGATTAATGGGAGAGGGTGCGCGGAGCGCGGGTGAGGTCAAGGACTCGCCGCTTTGCCGAATAACCGTCCGATCCTTGCTCTTAAATCCGGTACAACGACCGCTTTATGGATCGAGCAAAATTCATGGATGACCTCAGACACCGCGGGCGCGCGGAGATATCCATACACCTTATGAGCGTCTTTTTTCCCTTTATACTCGTAATTATTGCAGATTATCATATCCTCCGGCCCGACCCCCCGGGAATTCTTTTGAAAATCATCCGCGAGATTATAATTCAATGCGATCGGATCGTCCAGATCGGAAAAATTATACCATTTATTCCTGATATTTTCCGGAGACGGAGTCAATTTATCCTTCTGGAAATCCCTTCCCTGTTCATGAAATATCTTCTTGCGTATTACCGGAAATCCGAGGGGAGAGCCCATGGTGATTAAAGTATGGATAGGGATATAGGGAACCGCCTGGGTCAGTACATCGTAGGCTATAATCGTCCCCATGGAATGGGCTATAAGAAGTATGTCCCTGTTCCGGTATTTCTCAAGCACATCAGAAAGCCTCGCGCGAATAGCGTCCCGGGCGCGCAAGCCTTTGCATTTCGGCACGGCGCAGACATGATGATAATAGAGATTCAAGTCCTTGAAAAGGCCCCGAATCACCAGATCCGCGATCTTATCGTAGTTGATGAAACTCTTCTCCTGGAAAAAAATTGTATCGATCCCTTTTTCAAGCTTATCCAGGAGCTTTTTTTTGATCCAGTTTGGAGAAAAACCATCGTAGCTTCCCTGTTTCCCCGGAATATAGCGATCATTCAGATATAGATCGCTCTTCTTATTGGTTACATCCGGATCCAGCGGCGATGCATGAACGAGATCCGCCCAGTACACCAGCTCAAAACTGAACGGTGTCCGTTTATAGCCCAGGTTTGCCAGCCCCTCCCCGAGGGAGGTCTTCCACCATTTTTCCAGCAATTCCTTGGGCGGCTTATTGCCAAGGCCGTGGATACCAATGACAACCCCTCTTTTCAATATTTTATCAATGAGATGCATCCGGAATACGCTTTGTTTATTTAACCTTTGAGCTGTTTAAAAATTAACACCGGATAAATTCAAGTTAAATTCATTAAATGATAGAGAAAATGTCCATTCAAGCCTCACGGCCCACTAAATACTCTTCGACGGGCTCAGTGCGTGAAATGAGTTTAGGAATTAATTCAGTAATAAGTTTAGAAGCTAATCTGAATAAAATTTGATTATCCAAGCTTTATTGAGTATTTTTATTCATTCCAGAGGGAGGTGTAGTATGAGCGTAGATCCTGTATGCAAAATGTCGATCGATGACAAAGAAACATCATTACAACACGATTTTAAGGGTAAAACATATTACTTCTGCTCTGACGGGTGTTTGGAGAGATTCCGGTCAAGCCCGGATAAATTTATCGTCGCGTAATTTCCCCGCGGTCAGAGCAATACGGTAACATTGCAGGGGCGGGGTTGAACCCCGCCCCTGCAATGTTACCGGCTTCTTCCCTTGAGTTGATCATACAGCATATTTGCAAGCCCCAGATTTGAATTTTTCGACAAGGAAAGGGCATATTCGTCATAGAGCATATCCTCAAATATGCTTTCTGCAAAGCCGCCGTCAATCCATCCGGTCTTATGAACGGTAGTGCGCATCTCTTTGAGCATCTTTGCAACGAGAAGAGATTCCATCTGGATACAGGTATCCATGAGCTTTTTATCTTTCCCGGCTCCTTTCTCCTTTTCGATAATTCCGCTGCCGTGCTCCTTTCCTAAAACCTTGTTCACGGCATCATCAAATGAAGACCCGCCGGCTTTTGCGCCGGTCTGAGTCCGGTCCGGGATTCTAATAAGCTTCGCTGCATAGTCGATCCCGTCAAAGTTTGCATCTGAAATTACAACATCCTTACCGAGCATGATCACCTCACTATGAGTTCAGCATGGAGGGCGCCGGACGCCTTAAGCGCCTTGAGAATAGAAATTATATCCGCGGTGGTTGCACCTGTGGCGTTCAGGGAGTCGACAAGCTCCTTGACCGTGGCGGAATCTTTTACATATGACGCGGACGCCTTCCCCGCACTCCCCTTGATCTCAACCGTGAGCCCCTCCCTGCTCACCAGCGCTTCGGAAATTTTTACCTCACCGCCGGTTACTATGGTGCCGTCCCGCTCATTCACGACAACCTTCGCCTTGTAGGCGGGCGTAACCTCGATATTTTCGATCGAGGAAACGAACTCGGGCAGGCTTATATTCGAAGGAAGATGGATCTGTATCTTCCCCGCGTTGGTCATTTCCGGTTTCGAGTCCGGATATTTTCCCGCAACGGCCTTGATGATGCTGTTGGCGAGGGAATAATCCCACTCCTTGAGCACGATATAGATATTGTTATCGGTCACGATGTCCGCACCGATCTCCCGCTCAACAAGCGCGCCGCCTGAAATCTGGGCGACGGTCCGGACCGACCTCCGGTTCCCGGCTGCCCGTGAAACCGACAGGGGGCCCTGCGCTACCGCGTAGATCGCGTTATCCGCGCCGCGCAGCGGCGACTGAACCAGTATTCCCCCCTCAAGCGATTTCGCATCCCCGATCGAGGATACCGTCACGTCAATCCGGTCTCCCACGCGGACAAAGACCGGCAGCCGGGCGGTCAACAGCACGGCCGCAGTGTTGGCGGAGACTATCTCCTCGCCTTCCATGCCGAGATTCTTAAGCAGGTTCTTGAGCGACGACCGGGCGAGCGGCGATTTTCCCGTGTCGCCGGTGCCCTGGAGCCCCACAACAAGGCCGTAACCGAATATCTGATTTTCTTTCAGTCCGTCGATAGAAGAGATATCTTTAATCTTAACCGAAACCTCCGAGAAAAGAGAGGCGCTGAAAATAAGAATTAGTGCGCCGAAAATGCCTGAAATTATTCTTTTCATACAATCACCGCGTAAGCTCTCCGAGCATTTTCCTCAAATAGTCCAGAATGATCTGCCGCTTCTCCTCCTCGGTGAGGTTTGCATTCGCAGCTTCGTCCTTCTTGAGCGGCGGTCTTTGTAAATTTATACCCTGCTTCACTCCCCTGATCTCAAGAGCAAAGTCCACCACGCTGTTGGAATCGATCGCCCTCCCCCTGACCAGAGCGGGGTCTATAAGCCCGGTCACGGTGATGATGTTTGTTGCGCCGCTGAAGGTATACGTGCGGCTTCCGGCCACGGCCAGAAGCGTGCCGCCGGGAACCCTGTTGATAACCCGAACGGCGATGGAAAAGCTTATTTTCCCTCTCCCGGAAAACTGGGTGCTGTCGTCGCTCCCTATCCTTTTATCGGCCGATACCTTGGGCAAAAAACCGGTGATGGTCACGTCAGGATTCGAAGATACGCTTGAGTTGCTCCTGTTGTTCACCGAATAGGTAAACCGCATGTCTGAGATGTCATTTATGGCAACGAGTATGACGGATCCGACCTTGACATCCCCTTCCGAGGTGTACGGATTTTTATCCTGCCAAATCGATTTCGCGCTCAGATTCAAGCTCAGCGCGAGAACGATTGCCGCTGTAAATAAATTCCTCATAGCTCGAGCTCGACCGTTCTTTCATTCAATACTTTGCCGTTTGCCGTCTTCGCTCCTTTAAGCTTCACCGGAATGACGTCGCCGACAGCGCCGTCCTTCATCGCCGTTCCCCGGAGCTCTATCACGATGAAGGAGCTTGCTACCTGGAACCTGACCGTGTCGCCCTTCTTTACGGTTGCCTGCCGCCGGGGGATATCGGAATCCCCCTCTGTTATCCGCACGCCGCTGCCGACAATATGTATCTTCCCGGCTTTTTTTTCCGCGAGCATATCCATGAGCTCTTTCCGGTCAAGATAACCGTCTGCAAAAAAACGCCCTTCAATGCGCAGATCCCTGATCCTCGCAACGCTTTCCGGATCTCCCTCAATGCTCGCGACATCTGAAAGCTGAATCTCAGTCGCATGATTAACCCGCGGATACAGGTACAGGGTGATATCCGCAAAACAGCTCCCGGACAAAAAAAGGAGGAAGATGAAGATAAACAAAATCCTCTGCATTACCGCTTCAGTCCTATCGCGGTTCCCAGCATTGAATCGGACGTCTGGATGGCTTTTGAGTTCACTTCATAGGCCCGCTGAGCCACGATCATATTGACCATCTCCTCAACGATCCTGACGTTGGACATCTCAAGAAACCCCTGGTGCGTCTTTGCCATGCCGTCGATACCCGGCCTTCCCGGAATCTCCTCGCCTGATGCGGGGGTCGTCTTATACAGGTTGCCGCCTATGCTCTGCAAGCCCGCAGGATTGATGAAGCGGTATATCTCAAGCTGGCCCACCTCGATCGGATCATCCTCCCCCACGACTTTCACGGTTACCCTGCCGTCCTGGCTTATCCCGAGCGTATCCATGATAAAGTTTTCAGGCAGGACTATGGGGGGCTCAAGCAGATAGCCGTTTGAGGTGACGACCTGCCGGCTGGAATCGACCTTGAATGAGCCGTCGCGGGTATAGGCGAAGGTTCCGTCATAGAGCTGGATTTTGAAAAAACCTTCCCCTTCCAGGGCCAGGTCAAGCTTGTTTTCAGTGCTCTGTAAAGAGCCCTGTGCGAACATCTTCTGCGTGGCGGCCACCTTGACCCCATGGCCCACCTGTATCCCCGTGGGCACCTCCGAAACCTCGGTTGCCGGCGTGCCTGCCATGAGCAGGGTCTGGTAGATCAAGTCCTCGAACTCCCCTCTCATTTTTTTAAACCCGGTCGTGTTCACGTTCGCAAGGTTGTTGGATATGGTATCAATATTAAACTGCTGTCCCACCATGCCCGAAGCCGCAGTCCACAATGATCTCATCATAGTTGTTCACCCCTTCGTCGATCAGTATCTTTAATTTAAAAAATTATTGACTTATGGTCAATGTTTCAAAATGATTGCGAATTCGTTTCAGTTTTAATTCCTTAAAATTTAATTTAATAAATTCCCCCCGCCGCCTTCGGCGGCGGGGGGAATTTAAATATTATTACAGTTCTGCAATTAGTTCATTTTAATATTCCCTCATTATATTTTCGGATAAAAATAATGAGGAAAGTAGTATTTTTATATAATCCCCTCTGAGATCGGGAAAAGTCAAGTCAGGAGTAAACGACCATGCGAAAATCAAAAATTGTCCTATTACCCTTAAGTATCGTGATATTTTTTTCATGCATGGGGGGTAATATGAAAGATGTTGCCGCTGACCTTTCCCGGGACATCAAAATCACCGGACCGGCAAATGCCGGCCTCTATAAAACGTACTGGCCCGACAGATCTTTGATGGCCGAGGGGCCGGTGATATCCAATAAAAAAACCGGGCTCTGGAAAATATACTATGAGGGAACAGACGGCAAAAAAATCATGGCCGAGATCAATTTCAAGGAAGACGTTACTGATGGAGAAATGAAAGAATACTATCCGTCCGGCAGGCTCATGCGGAAGACAACTTATAAAAACGGCATTCTGAACGGAGCCAGAACCGTATTTTATGAAACCGGATTCGGCAAATTGGAAGAACATTATAGAGACGGAAAAAAATGGGGCAAATCGTTTGAATACTATGAAAACGGAAATACCAGAGAAAACTCATATTTCCAGGACGGCCTGAGGCACGGCATGTCAACCGCCTTTCACCCTAACGGAAAAAGAAAATCGTTCGGCAGATACCTCATGGAAAAAAAGAACGGTATGTGGGAATTTTATTCCGAACAGGGCGTGATCGAGTCACGCGGGAATTACAAAGACGACGAAAGGACCGGGGTATGGAGCTTTTATGATACGAAAGGGGTTAAAGTCGGGGAGAAGAAATACGATTAATCATAAGAACTCCGCCAGCTCCAGAATCAGCTTCTCCGAATCCTCCCACCCGAGGCAGGGATCGGTGATCGACTTCCCGAACTCCTCGCCTGACGGGTCCTGCGCTCCCTCAAGGAGAAAGCTCTCGATCATGAATCCCTTTACCAGCTTCCTGAGAATATCGGAATGCTTCAGACTCCTCATCACCTCCATTACGATGCGCGGCTGTTCGCCGAATTTTTTTCCTGAATTTGAATGGTTGGTATCCACAATGATCGAAGGGTTCTGCAGCGACCGCTTCAGGTACATCTCCGCAAGGAGGATCAGATCCTCATAATGGTAGTTCGGGAAATGATTTCCGTACCGGTCCATGGCCCCGCGCAGCACGCCGTGGGCCAACGGGTTGCCGCTGGTTTCCACTTCCCAGCCGTTATATACGAACACATGGGAACTCTGGGCTGCATAGATCGAGTCGATCATGACGCGCAGGTCGCCCGACGTTGGATTTTTCATGCCCACCGGCACGTCAAGGCCGCTCACCGTAAGGCGGTGCTCCTGGTTCTCCACCGAGCGGGCGCCGATGGCTACATAGGAGAGAAGATCGGCAAGATACGGATAGTTCCCCGGATACAGCATCTCATCCGCGGCCGGCAGATGCGACAGCGACAGGGCGGTGATATGCATCTCCCGGATCGCCTGAAGGCCCTTGCTCATGTCGGGCTTATCCCGGTGATTGGGCTGATGCAGCATTCCCTTGTATCCCTTGCCCGTGGTGCGCGGCTTGTTGGTGTAGATCCTCGGTACCAGCACCATCTTATCCTGTACCTGCTCCTGAAGCCGCGAAAGCCTGGTTGCGTATTCATATACCGCCTCCGCATGGTGTGCGGAGCAAGGGCCGATGAGCACGACAAGCCGCTGGTCGGCGCCGCTCAAGATATTCCTGATTTCCACATCCCGCTTGTTCTTGATTTCCTGCAGATCCGCGGCAAGGGGCTGGCTCTCAAGAATGTCCCCCAGTGAGGGGTATTTTCGTATATACGTGAGATTCATAGGATCACCCTTTTTATTTAAAATACCCTACGGCATTCTTAAATATTTTGAATCCGTCAGCCTCTTCAGGTATATCCCCGCCTTCCCGGACAAGCTTTTCTTTTAAATAGGTCCAATCATCGCGCTGGTAGAAGAACATGCCGCGCTCCGGATGCGGCATCATGCCCATGATCCTGCCGCTCCGGTCGCACACTGCCGCGATATCGTTTACGGAGCCGTTGGGATTATACGGAAATTCTTTGCGCGCCCGTGATCCGTCCGGTTTTATATACCGGATACAGACGAGATTGTTCTTTTCCATATCGTCAAGAACATGCTGCTCGGCAAAAAAATTCCCCTCACCGTGGGCCACCGGAATGTGAAGCCGATCCATGCCCTTGGTAAACACCGAAGGAGAACTCTTCTCTATGAGGAGATCGACCCATCTGCACTGGTACCGGTTCGTGGTGTTGTGCTCAAGGGCGGCTTCCGTAACACCGGTGAATCCGGCGAGCGCCGGGACTATGCCTAAATTGACCATGACCTGAAAGCCGTTGCATAAACCAAGCATCAGGGTGTCGCGGCTCATAAATCCCCGCATCTCATCCATGAGGTTGTTCTTTATGCGGTTTGCAAGCGCCTTTCCGCTTCCGGTATCGTCCCCGTACGAAAATCCGCCGGGGAAGGCGAATATCTGATACGACTCAAGCATTGCCCGGTTTGCGATAAGGTCGTTGATATGCACGATATCAGCGTGTGCGCCTGCCCTGATAAAGGCAAAGGCCGTCTCGTCATCGCAATTGATCCCGTAGCCGGTTAATACGAGTACTTTGGGTTTTGCCATAGATATCTTGTAATCGCTATTCTTAAGTAATCCCATCTGTCAATGTCCAAAAGTCGCTGAGGAACCCTTTCTCTGACCTCACCCGCGCTCCGCGCACCCTCTCCGATTCGGAGAGGGTTTCCGCAACAGTGAGCTTTATCCTCTACTCCCCCTCTCCTAGAGGAGAGGGGGCCGGGGGGTGAGGTCGGGGAACTCCCCAGGATAGTCTAAAAATCCTTGAACACTCCCTTATAACTTTTCATTAAAGAATCGATCCTCGCGGCCACAATGACTTCGCCGCCGGTTCCCGCTATCTCCATGATCGGCTCTTCGACCACCCTGCCGATGAGCCCCGCCGGTAATCCCCTGAATAAGTGCTCGAACTTGTCTTTTTTCGCCGGGTTGACCGAAACCAGTATCCTTCCCTGCGATTCTGAATAAAGGATGTAGTCATTCCTGCCGGTGGCCGCCGGCACGTCCGAAAGCCGAATGGAGGCGCCGAGCATCCCCGCCATGGCGGACTTTGCCAGCGCCGCTCCCAAGCCGCCCCGCTCCACGCTGATGCTCGACGACACGAGCCCCCGCGCAAGGGCCGCCTCAAGGGCCCGGTATAGTTTCATGAAATCATCGGCGTTAACCTTCGGCACCGCGTCGCCGATGTAGCGCGTGCCGGATATTTGTTCGCCCCTGTACGCACAATACTCGCTGCCGCCGGTCTCATCGTTGGTCATCCCGATGACGTAGATGAGGTCCCCGGGGAACTTGAAGTCGATAGTCTGGCATTTCCCGACGTCCCTGACCACTCCGATCGACGAAATGAGGAGCGTCGGCGGTATGGAAATAAACGCCTCCCGGAAATCTTCATCATATCCCCTGAAGTCGTTGTACATGCTGTCCTTGCCTGATATGAACGGCGTTCCGTACGCAACGGCGAAATCAAAACAGGCGCGCGCCGCTTCCTTGAGCTGGCCTAACCTCTCGGGATTGTCCGAATCGCACCAGCAGAAATTATCAAGGATCGCAAGCTTATCCAGGCTCCCGCCGACCGATATGGCATTGCGGATCGCCGTATCGATTGAGCAGGCGGCCATCCAGTACATGTCGATGTCGCCGTATGACGGATACAATCCCTGCGACAGGACGATCCCCTGGTACGAGTCAAGCACCGGGCGAAAAACCGCGGCGTTGCCGTTCACCCTGCCCCTGCCCTGGAGGGGCTTGATCACGGAGCCTGCCTGGACCTCATGGTCATACTGAGCGGACACGAACTCAAAGCTCGCCGTATTGAGCCGGGATATCATGGCATGGAACACCCCGGTCATGTCCGACGGCTCGGAGAACTCGGGACACGGATTGGGCTTTTTCGTATATGCGGTTGTAAGCCTCTTTCGGGGAAGCCCCTCGTGGAGGAAGGTCATGTCCAGGTCGAAAATCTTCCTCCCGCCGTTGCGGACAACGCCCCTGGACCCGGCGTTGAACCTGCCGATAACCGTCGCCTCAACGCCCCGGTCTTTCATGAGCCGGATGAAGCTGTCGAGAGTCCGGTCCGGGACCGCCACGGTCATCCTCTCCTGGGATTCAGACAGCCATATCTGCCAGGGCGAGAGCCCCGGATACTTGAGCGGCACCCGGTCAAGCTCAACCTCGAACCCCCCGCATTCCCGCGCCATTTCGGCCACCGAGCAGGAAAGCCCGCCGGCGCCGTTGTCGGTGATGGAGTTGTACAGGCCCCGGTCGCGCGCCTCTTTCACGATTGCGTCGGAAAGCTTCTTCTGGGTTATGGGATCGCCGATCTGCACCGCCGCGGCCGGGCTTCCGTACGAGAGAGCCTCGGACGAAAAGGTTGCGCCGTGTATCCCGTCGCGGCCCACGCGGCCGCCGACCATCACGATATTATCGCCGGGCATGGCCTTTTTTTTATACGCCGGCCTTCCGTCTGCGTTTTTCGGAAGGAGCCCCACGGTCCCGACGAACACGAGCGGCTTCCCCTTGTACCGCTCGTCAAAATAGAGGAACCCCTGCGGCGTGGGAATGCCGGAGGTGTTCCCCCCTACGTTAACCCCATGGACCACCCCTTCCATGATGCGCCGGGGCAGGAGCATTTTGCTGTTTTTATCCTTGGTCCGGTACAGCGGCCTTCGATCAGACGGATCGGCAAAGCAGAAGCCGTAACGGTTGGCAACCGGCTTGGCTGCCATGCCGAAGCCTATGGCGTCCCGGTTTACCCCGACGATCCCGGTGATGGCTCCGCCGAAGGGATCCAGAGCGCTCGGGCTGTTGTGGGTCTCGACCTTATCGGAGATTATATACTGCTCGTCAAACTCGATGCCCCCGGAATTATCCTCAAAAACGGAAACGCAGAAATCCTTTCCCCCTTTTTCCCTGCGGATCCTGAGAGTGGCCTCCTGGATGTAAGCGCGGAAAATACCTTCGGCGATCTCATCCATACCGGCGGCAAAGATCGTGTGCTTGCAGTGCTCGCTCCAGGTCTGGGCTATGGATTCAAGCTCGATGTCGGTAGGATTGCGCTTTTCCCCGGTCTGGAAATAATCCCGGATCACGTTCAGGGAAGCCATATCCAGAGCGAGCGGCCCCCGCCGCGTGCCGTCCCGGTCCTCAATACCCTCCCTTCCAATCCTGATCAGGTCGTCATCCGCAACCGCGAGGTTGACCTCGTCCGCTTCAGGACGTTCCGATATCCTGACCAGGGGCATTTCCTCGCCCATGCCTGACTGTGCCGCGTAGTCCCCGGCCGACCGTATCTTCCGCCTCTGTATGAGCGGGTTATACAGCTCTGCGCTGATCTCGTCAATCTCCGGGCGGGACAGGGAACCGGAAAAAAAATACGTTATGGAAAAAAAGACCGATTTTTCGATATCCAGGCCGATCTTCAATAGATCTTCGATGGATTCGCGCACCGTATGCGCGGTATTGTCAGTCGTGCCGGGAAGAAAGCCGATCTCCACCGCATAGCTGAAGCCTTCCGGCGTATAGGGCCTGTTGATCAGATATTCCTGGATCACCGGCTGTACCAGGAGCCCGGCAACCGCCTCCGCCTGCCGGTCGCTTAAGTCCGCGTCGATGAGGTAGTTGTCCGATAGATGCACCCGGGCCACGGCAAAGCCCATAGCCGCAAGCTTTTCCCTCAATACCCCGCAGCGGGGATCCGCATACTTGTGGAAAACCTCGATTCTATATCTGGCGTTATTCATTAATCAAGCCTGAACAAAGAACAACGTAATAATACGCCGTTTATTGTCCAGAAATTTTCTTCATAAAGCCATGAAGGCGGGGATACGCATCCCCGCCTTCATGGCGAACCCGCCGCTCTCATTTCATTCCATATCCGGAGGATACATGGCATCGATTCCTTTTGCGTATTTCTCCTCAATGACCCTGCGCTTCACCTTCTGGGTCGGCGTCAGCTCTCCCGTGGCCTGTGTCCACTCAGCGTCCAGAAGCGTGAATTTCCGAATCTGCTCGACGCGCGCATACTGCATTGTGTTTTTCTCTATTTCATCTCCGATGAGTTTTACCACTGCATCCTGTCGGATCAGATCCTTGTTATTGGAGAATGATATATTGTTTTTCTTGGCCCATTTCTGGAGCGCGTCAAAATTGGGGATTATCAGCGCTGACAGATATTTCTTCCGGTCGCCGATAACCGCAACCTGTTCTATAAACGGGGACGTCCGCAGGCTGTTTTCAATGTTCTGCGGTGAAATATTTTTACCGCCCGCAGTTACTATGATATCCTTGACCCTGCCGGTGATCTTGAGAAAACCCTCCTCATCTATGACTCCGATATCACCGGTTTTGAACCACCCGTCCCTGGTGAAGACCTCCTTAGTGGCCTTTGGATTCTTATAGTAGCCCTTCATGACCTGGGGACCCTTTATAAGAAGCTCGCCGTCGTCCGCGATCCTGGCCTTGGTGTGCGGTACCGGCTGGCCTACCGTTCCCGGTTTGATGTGCCAGGGCCGGTTAAAATGAGTCACCGGCGTTGTCTCGGTAAGGCCGAATCCCTCCAGAACCTTGAGCCCCATGCCAAGAAAAAATTCAGTGTCCGACACTGACAGCGGTGCTCCGCCTGAATTCGCGAATCTGAGCCTGTCCAGGCCGATGGCCTTTTTCAGGTTAGCAAATACAAGCCTGTCCGCGAGATTATATTGAAACGCGAACAATCCCGTGCGCGGAATATCCTTACACATATAGGGAAGATTTTTAGCCGCAATGCCAACCGCCCAATTGAATATTTTTTTCTTGATTGGGGGCGCATCGGCGACCTTTGCGAGTATTCCCGCGTGGAGCTTCTCATATATGCGGGGCACGCTCACGATGATAGTGGGGCGTACCTCCAGGAAATTTTCCAGCAGTTTCGAGATGTCCTCTGCGAATGCCACTTTAGATCCAATGATAATCGATATATAATAACCGCAGGTCATCTCTAATGAATGCGACAAGGGAAGAAACGAAAGCATGGTGTCGTCTTCACCCATATAATCCTTAACCTCGCCGGAAACATTTTTCGCATCCGCGACAAAATTGTTATGGGTAAGCATGACGCCCTTGGGATTCCCGGTCGTGCCCGAGGTATAAATCAAGGTTGATAGATCGCCCGGCTTAATGGAGGCGAGCCGCTTATCAAATTCATTTTTCTTCTTATATCCCCGCCCGATTGCGTATGCCTCCGATATCATGATCACATCCTTTTTCTTTTTTTTATATTCATCGAAAATTACAATCTGCTTCAGTTTCCTGAGCTTGGGCTTGACCTTCAGAACGCGTTCTAAAATCTCCTCGTTACCTGCAAAACAGAGCCGCGTATCGGAGTTGCCGAGAATATACTGCGCCTCCTCAGCCGAGTTGGTCGCGTATATCGGCACGCTCACCGCGCCTATGGAAAGGGTTGCCTGGCTTGCCACCCACCATTCATGCCGGTTCGGCGAAAAGAGCGCGATCTTATCGCCCTTTTTGACCCCCTTGGACAACAGGTAATAAGCAAGGTCATGAATCTTCCTGTTCATCTCCGCCCATGACAGGTCAACATACCTGCCCCCTTTTTTATATGCAACCGCCGCTTTAGTGCCGTACTTTTCAGCCTGGTTTTGAAAAATAGCGGGCATGCATGTTTCTTTAAACTTTCCCATAAAGCCTCCTCTTTATTATTAAACGCCGTTTAGTTCCTGAGTTCGATTACACGATCAACGTAAATTTGTAAAATTGTCAAATTATTAATTGAATATTTGCTTCTACTATCAAATTATTCAGCCCCCTTAACCCCCGCTATCATTACCACATCTTTTAATCGAGCCTCCCGGCCCCCTACATCCCCCAAAGGGGGACTTGGAGAGTATGTATTATTATTAATAGCCCCCCTCCGGCAGGGTTGGGTTGCGGCGCATCTCTAATCGCATTTCCCTGAGCGGGCGGTCCGGTCCCTGAACATCCTTTTGAGGAACTGGCCGGTATAGGATTTCTTCACCGCGGTGATATTTTCCGGACTCCCCTCGGCGACGACCGTGCCGCCGTCGTCGCCGCCCTCCGGACCAAGGTCAACGACCCAGTCGGCGGTCTTGATCACGTCCAGGTTGTGCTCGATCACGATCACCGTATTCCCCTTGTCAACGAGCGACTGGAGCACGTCGATGAGCTTCTGGATATCCGCGAAATGGAGCCCGGTGGTCGGCTCGTCGAGCAGGTACAGGGTTTTGCCGGTGGCGCGCTTGGACAGCTCGGCGGAAAGCTTGACCCTCTGGGCCTCGCCCCCGGACAGGGTCGTGGCAGGCTGCCCGAGCTTGATGTACCCGAGGCCGACCCGGTTGAGGGTTTCAAGCTTGTTTCGGACCCCCGGTATGCTGTCGAAAAAGGCGAGCGCCTCCTCCACGGTCATCTCAAGTATTTCGTATACGTTCTTCCTTTTGTACCGGATATCCAGGGTCTCGTGATTGTACCGGAGCCCCTTGCACACGTCACAGGTGATGTATACGTCCGGGAGAAAATGCATCTCGATCTTGATCATGCCGTCGCCGAAGCACGATTCGCATCTGCCTCCCGGCACATTGAAGGAAAACCTGCCCGGTTTATATCCCCGCATTCTCGAATCCGGCAGCCGGGCGAGAAGCTCGCGGATCGGCGTGAAGACCCCGGTATAGGTCGCCGGATTCGACCGCGGGGTCCTCCCGATCGGAGATTGGTCGATATCGATCACCTTGTCGATTTTCTCGATTCCGATAAGCTTGTCGAACTTGCCCGGATATTTTTTTGACTTCATGACCAGGGATGACAAAGCCTTGTACAGAATGTCGATCACGAGCGTCGACTTGCCGGATCCGGATACTCCGGTCACCGCGCAGAGCACGCCGAGGGGAAATTTCACGTTTATGTTTTTTAAATTATTCTCATGCGCCCCTTTGATCTCGATGAAATCAAGAGGCTCCCGGCGCGCCTCCGGCACCTGAATGAAGCACTCACCCGCCAGGTACCTGCCGGTCAAGGAATTGGCGTCCGCTTCTATGGCTGCGGGGCTCCCCACGGCAACCAGATACCCGCCGTGCAGGCCGGCGCCCGGTCCAAGATCCACGACGAAATCGGCGCTGCGGATGGTATCCTCATCGTGCTCCACCACGATGACCGTGTTCCCCAGATCGCGGAGCCGCTTTAACGTGGCCAGAAGCTTTTTATTGTCCTTCTGATGCAGGCCGATGCTCGGCTCATCAAGAACGTACAGAACGCCGGTAAGGCTCGACCCGATCTGCGTGGCAAGCTTTATGCGCTGGGATTCGCCGCCGGAGAGCGTGCCTGCGGCCCGGTCCAGGGTAAGGTAATCGATGCCCACATCCGCCAGGAACCTAAGCCGCTCCCGGATCTCCTTCATGATCCGCACCGCAATCGTGCTCTCGGCCGGGGAAAGCTCGATCTCCTGAAAGAGCCGGTGGGCGTCGGCGATGGAGAGCGCGGTGATCCGGTCTATGGTGTGTCCCGCCACCTGCACGGCAAGGCTCTCGGGTTTGAGCCGCTTGCCTCCGCATTTACCGCACACGCTGTTGGACATGAATCCCTCCATCCATATCCGCATATCCTCTGATTTGGTCTCCCGGTAACGCCGGTCGAGGTTGGGGATCACCCCTTCGAACTTCCGGGCAAACCGGTATTCCGCATTCTCCCTTTTGACCGTGTAATTGATCTTTTTCCCCTCAGAGCCGTACAGGATGATGTCTTTGATCCGCTTCGGGAGCTTTTTCCAGGGGGTATGCGCGTCGAAGCCGAGATTCCTTTCAAGATTGCGTATCTGATCGAGATACCAGTAGCTCGTGGTTTTTCCCCAGACCTCAAGCACTCCCGCATACAGGGATTTGTCCGGGTCGGATACGATGAGCTCCGGATCAAACTGCAAAATGAACCCGAGCCCTCCGCACTCGGCGCAGGCGCCGTAGGGGCTGTTGAATGAAAACATGCGGGGGGAGAGTTCCGAAATCGATATGCCGCATTCCGGACAGGAGAGCTTTGAGGAAAAGAGGCGCTCAGCCTGGCCGTCCGAGCCGCCGGGATTCTTCTCATCGATAAGGACATTGACCAGGCCGTCGGCTATTTCCAGCGATGTCTCCACGGATTCGGCCATGCGGGAACGGATGCCCTCCTTGACCGTGATCCGGTCCACAACTATCTCGACGGCGTGTTTCCTGTTTTTATCAAGCTTGATCTCTTCCGCGAGATCCCTCATCTCACCGTCGACCCGGACGCGCACAAAGCCTTTCTTCCTGGCCAGATCAAATTTATCCGCATGCTCGCCCTTCCTTCCCCGGACCAGTGGCGAAAGTATCTGAAGCCTCGTACCGTCGGGATAGGCGAGCAGGCTCCCGACGATCTGGTCAAGGGACTGCGATACTATCCTCTTCCCGCAGACCGGACAGTGGGGAACGCCGATCCGCGCGAACAGGAGCCTGAAGTAATCGTATATCTCGGTGACGGTTCCGACGGTGGAGCGCGGATTGCGGTGAGTCGTCTTCTGTTCTATGGAAATGGCGGGAGACAGGCCGTCGATATAGTCTACATCGGGCTTTTCCATAAGCCCTAAAAACTGGCGCGCATATGACGAAAGGGACTCCACGTATCTGCGCTGTCCCTCGGCATAAATGGTATCAAAGGCAAGAGAAGATTTTCCCGAGCCTGACAGGCCGGTGATGACAATAAGCTTATCTCTCGGGATTTCCAGGGAAATATTCTTTAGATTGTGCTCGCGGGCGCCTTTAATAACAATGGCTCGATTACTCATATAAGGGTAACATTCATGGAGCCGCACATGGGACATATTATATCCAATGCATCTTCCACTTCGCCCTTTTTTCTGACGACTATGTCATCCCATCGATAGTCGCATTCTTCACAGGCGTAGCTCACCGTGATTTTTTTCTCTTCCTCTTCCCATCCAAGCTCGTCAAATTTCTCAAGAGCCTCGTTCTTTTCCTCTTCCTCTTCCTCTTCCTCTTCATTATCCTCTTCGTCGGTGTCGTGCAGTTCTTCACCCTGATCTAGGGCAGGGGAATTATCCTCTAATTCTTCTCCATCGTAATGCTTCTCGTAATAATCATCCTCATAGACTTCGTCATTGAAATCTTTTTCATGATAATCGTTGGCCATGACCATACCCTGTTTAATGTAATTTTAAATTCGGACGTCCGGCGGTCCGACAGGTTACGTATAATATTACTTCCCCGCAGGGCCCCCCTGCGTCGCCAGTTTGGGTTGCGGGCGAAGTCCGCATTATGATACAAAAATACTGTTTTTTTCTTCGAGAGTAAACACCAGAATCAGAAAATATTCTCTTCTTTTTTTGTCAAAAATTTTTTTATTTTTTAAATTTAACTCCTCGCCCCCCAACCCCCCGGAGGGGGGCTTAGGTTTACATTCAAATTAATCCATTGGTTACCCATGCCCTCAAAGGAGACAATGATATATGTTTATCAGCTATAATGCTTATTTGACAGAAACTTTTAAGTCCCCCTCCGGGGGGGATTTAGGGGGCCGTTAAGCTTGGTTTAAAGATGTGGGTGATGATTAGTCATTGCAGTTATACAATGGCATATAAACTTTACATCTCAGGCAGGGGCCGCGGGTGAGGGTGAAAGTGCCTCACTTGATCAGCTTCATCACTGCGTCCGGCCTGATGTTGGTAATGTCGCCGATATTGGCCGTTCCCAGCCGTGAAAACATTGAGTCGATATTAGATTCGATGCTCTTCAGCCGTGAAGCTCCGACAAGGTCCGAGGCCATGATATTGTCGAGCTCCACCTGAAGCTTTTTCAAGCGATTTATCTCGTCATTGATGAGCCCGCTGTTTTTTTCCTGCTGCGCCGTCAAATTCAGCCCTGTTACGGGGTCGCCGATAAACGCACGAAGAACCTCCTTACCCTCGAAGGTCACGCTTTTCAGGATATTCTGCTGATTTTTTCCGTTGTTCTGCAGATCATTGCGGAGCTGCTCGATGCCGTCCCTGATTATCTGGTTTCTGGTAAGCGATGACTGTATTTCCCGGAACTCGGATTCTATGGCATCCAGACGAACGGTTAACCTGTTCCCGATCGAAACGGAATCCGTCTTGGCATCGCTTTTCTTCGTATCGAGATTCTTTTCCTCGAGCTCCTTCTGATTATTAATTTTTCGTGCGCTCCCCAGTATGCTGTCGATCGATATTTTCATTTTACACCCTCCTTGGTGTTAGGTTTGTTAATCTCCCTTTCGCTGACCTCACCCGCGCTCCGCGCACGCCGAGCGCTATTTGGACTTCCTGTCCGCGCTCGGCACTGCAACATCCTGTTGGGAGCCTCTCCCCTTAAGCGCGGAAAAAAGGAGAGGGTTTCCGTGATATTAAGCTCCGTCCTGAGACTCCCCCTCTCCTTTTTCCATTTCCTAATAGGAGAGGGGGCGGGGGGTGAGGTCCTCTCTGTGAGAACGTCTTTTTAGACAGCCTCAGAACAACATTAATAATTATGTATCTAATTTATCATAAAATGTCAAGTTTTTTTCATTCAAGAGTCCCCTCCGAGCTTATTCATCTTAAGAGAAACCAATTTTGAAATCCCGGGCTCCTCCATGGTAACCCCGTACAGGGTCTCGCCGATGGTCATGGTTTTCTTATTGTGGGTGACTATGACAAACTGGGAGCTCCGCGTGAACTCTTTAAGGAGCCGTATGAACCTCCCGACATTCTGTTCATCCAAGGCCGCATCAATCTCATCAAGGAAGCAGAAGGGCGAGGGCTTTACCATATAGGTGGCAAAAAGGAGCGCTATGGCGGTGAGCGTCCTCTCGCCGCCCGAAAGGAGGTTTATGTACTTGAGCTTCTTGCCCGGCGGCCGGATCATGATCTCAATCCCGCTTTCCAAAACATTGTTGGGGTCCACCAGCTCGACGGTCGCGTCGCCTCCGGCGAACAGCTGCTTGAATATCTCTGAAAAATTTTTTCGTATGCTCTTGAAGGTGTCCATGAACATCTCGACCGATGTCCGGCTGATGTCCTCAATGACCGTGTAGATGTCCTCCCGCGCCTTCTCGATATCATTCTTCTGGCCGGTATAATAGGCAAGGCGATTTTTTAAATTCTGATATTCCTCAATCGCAAGATTGTTGATCGGCCCCAGATCCTGTATCCGCTTTTTTATCTCATTGCTCCGGGCCAGCAGATCATCAAGCTGCGGCCCATCCACGCCGAGATTTTCGATATCCGTAATTTTTTTCTCGTACTCGACCCAGAGGTATTCCTCGACGCTGTTTTTCTTAAACACGACTTCAATCTGGGTCTTGTCGAGTGCGCCGATCTTCTCGACAATCCGCTTCAATTCACCCTCGTCATTGCGGGTGACGGTTTTCCGCTCATGAATCGACTTCTCTATCTCCTGTCTCTTTTCGGTCAGATCGGCGATGCTCTTCAGGAGGGAACTGCTCCGCTCGTTGAATTCGGTAAGCCGCCGGTCCCATTCCCCTATTTCAGCGGAAAGCTCCTCTATCTTCTTGTCGGCCCTGAGCACCTCTTCCCGATAATGCTCGATCTGTTTTTCCAGATCCAGGATCTGATTTTCCAGGGATAGAACATGCTTTTCGATCCAGTCATGCTCGTTCTCGTTCCGTGAAAGGTCCTTCTCAATCCGGGTTATCATCTGATTGACGTCCTCAAGCTCAACCTGCTCATTCTGGATACGGGCCTCAAGGGAGGCGATCTCCCTTCTGTTCTCCTCTATGCCGTCCGCCGTGGATTTTATTCTTTTATCCAGAGTCTCCTTCTCGGCGTGTATGCCGGTCTTATCAAACAGGATCGACCGGAATCCGTCCTCGTATCCTTCAAACTTGAGTATATCCGCCTTCAGGCGCGCCAGTTCCACAGATTCGATGGCGGCCAGAGCGTCGGCGCTCCTGCCGGCCTTAATATCCGCTGCCGCTTTCATGAGAGATTCCTCAATTGCGTCAATCACGGCATTTATGCTCCGCCGCACCTCGATCCTCTCCTTCTCCGAACCCTCAAGCTCGGCTTTCCTCTTTTCTATCGCGTCCACGAGCCTTTTGATCGCCTGATCGAGCATGGCCAGCAGCTCCTTGAGCCGCTGCTCCGCTTCCCTGATCCTCGACTTTCTCTCATCAATGGCTTCCCGCGACTTCTGGATCGAGTCGATCTTCCTCTTACGCGTTGCGAAGAAGGATTCGAGTTTCCGCCGGTCGTCCTCGATCCTTGCGCCGATCTGGATGCCTGACTGCCGCGCCCTGCCCCTCTCTTCGATCAGCCTCGCGAGGTTGCCGCTCCGCTCCCCGATCTTGTCCTCGATCCCCTTCTTCAAATTAAGCTCTTCATTGATCCGGCCCCTGTTCTTTCCGGTCCGGTCGTCAATATCCTCGACGCGGATCCGGTAAGCATGGAGCCGCTTCTCAAGCTCAAAAAGCTGATGCTGGATGTCGTTTTTTCTTTTCTCGTCCTTCTCATTGGACGCCGAGATGGCGGCGATCTGCGCGGATACCGCCGCCCGTTCCTTGTTGTATTTCTCGATTTCCTCCGCAATCCGCTCATGCCTGGCCGCAAGCTCCCCGAAGCGCAATGCATGGATTGTAACGTCAAGGTCGCCGAGCTCGTTTTTAAGCGCGATATACGCCTTGGTGGTTTCAACCTGCTTGGATTTGGATTCCTTCTCCCGCTCGATCTCCTTGATGATGTCGCTGATCCGATCAAGATTGTCGCTCGTTTCAGAGAGCTTTTTTAACGATTCCCTCTTCTGCAATTTATATTTGGAGATGCCGGCCGCTTCCTCGAATATGTACCGGCGGTCTTCCGCCCTCGTAGATAGTATGAGGTCGATCTTCCCCTGCTCCATAACGGAATACGCGGACTTGCCGATACCCGTATCGAGAAACAGGTTTTCGACGTCCTTGAGCCTGACCGGCGACTTGTTGATAAGATATTCCGATTCGCCGTCCCGGAAAATTCTTCTGCCCACGGTGACCGAATCGGAATTTATGTCCAGTACCTTGCCGGTGTTGTCGATGGTGACAAAGACCTCGGAGAGGGAAACCTGTTTCCGCTGGTCAGTCCCCGCGAAAATAATATCCTCCATCCTCTCGCCGCGGATGTTTTTCGCCTGCTTCTCTCCCAGAACCCACTTTATGGCGTCAACCACATTGGATTTGCCGCACCCGTTGGGTCCCACGATGACGGTGACTCCCGGCTCGAAATTAATGCGGGTTTTGTCGGCAAACGACTTGAACCCGAACAGCTCCATTGATTTCAGGAACATAGGCCCTTCCTGTATAATAAATACTATTGTAAAAATTCCATGGGCGACATAATGCAAGTATATTTTATCCCGTTGCGAAAAAAAATAGCCCCCGGTCATGGAATTTGTCCTTGACTCATAAAACAGTCGAATGGCATAAAAATGCCGGTCATCCCGATGAATCGAGCTCTAAAATATCCGGTGATTATGAAAATTCTGGCTGCTGCCGCACTGCTTCAATTCTTCCTTTCCGGATGCTCTTCGCCTACGGTAAAAATTTTTAAAAAAAATAACATCGTCGCAATTCCCGTTGACAAAGCTCGCCGGACACGGGAAGAGATTGACCGGTACGCGACCTATGCGGTTTATTTCAAGCTGGAAAAGGCCGTGGATTCCATCAGGATCCGGATCTCCGCTGAATACGTCGCCGATATCATCGGAACCAGAAAAACCAGGGAAACCTACTTCATCGTTGAAAAAATAATCGACGCGCGAAAATTCAAAAATACCGATGTTCGGTATTTTTATTCGGAAATGGGGAGAAACTTCGACGCGGAGTGGAATGCCGCCAAAGGTCTCGTCCTTGTTTCCGAAAAGGGGAGCCCGTTCAAAGCCCTTGACGGCAATTCAATTTACCGGATACGCTTCACGCCCTTCTCATCGGAGAACTTTGTGTTTGCCGTAACAATCGATGCAGATTGCGGCGTAACCTTCATGGATGAAATAAAATAAATTATTACGTCCTGCTTATCCTGCGAGAATCAAAATCAGATCTTTTGAATAATGATATCACCGGTACGGCCGCATTCTCGATCCTTTCCCTGCCTCCTTCCTCGCGGTCGATGATCACCGCCGCCTGCACCACGGTGAGGCCCGATTCCCTCATCCGCTCTATTGCGGTAATGGTTGATCCTCCGGTGGTGATGACGTCATCGATAACGACCGCGCTTTGAACGTCTTTCAAACCGCCCTCGATCCATTTTTGGGTCCCGTGCTCCTTGGGCTCTTTGCGGACAATAAGCGGCGACAGGCGAAATCCCCGCCGGCTTGCCGCTATGGATGTGGAGATCGATATGGGATCGGCGCCCAGGGTGAGGCCGCCGACCGCCTGGATGCCGGAGCCGGCGATGAGCGGCTGCAGCGCATCGAGCATCACCTCGCCGATGAGGAACACGCCTTCAGGATCAAGGGTGGTGGCTTTGCAGTCAAAATAGTAGGAGCTTCGGCGGCCCGAGACCAGGGTAAAGGGAGGGTTTTCCCGATATATGAAAGACTTCTCGTATAAAATTTCAAACAAGCGCTCGCGCATGGAAGCCATAGTTAAACCTCTGAAATATTTTACCGCCCGTAAAGAACCAAGCGTTATTTCATCGCAGCCAGGCACACACCGATGCCCTTCCAGAATTCGTCCTTGCTGATTTTTTCCGTGAGATAGGACTTGATAAGCCTCTGGATATCCGGCTGGAACGCGTCCCAGTATTTGCCCGCCCACCCTTCAGGGAACTGCCTCTTGTCCTCCTCGCTCATTTCGCCGGTGCTGTAGGAAACGAACTGGGTGATCATGGCCAGGAGCATTTCTTTCGGAATGCTTGACGAGCGCGCCGCATCCTTACCGGAGAGCCACTGGTCGAGGAGCACCGCAAGCTCTTCCTCGCTGATGCCCGGAATTTCGCTCCGGATCATATCGGCGACGAGCCGGCGCGACATGCGGTGGATATTTTCGGTGTCCATTCCCATCTTTTTGCTGAAGCCCTCCGCCATGTTCCGCGCCATATACTGAAAATCAAGCTGGCCGAGGCTCGTTTCGCGCTCCATTCGCCTCTTCAGCGCCTCCATCAGAAGATCCAGCTCGTACCGGGTGGCGCGCTGGAGGATGAACTCGATCATCTCGGTAACTGTATTATCGATACTCACGACTGTCGGCTCCTCTTGCTATCTGCGGCGCCCCGGCCAGAGGGCCTTCAGCCGCTCCCTGATCGCCTTCTCGCTCCCCGCATCCGAAGGCTTATAGAACACCGTGTCCTTGATTTCCTCCGGCAGATACACCTCGTCAACGAAATGCCCGTCAAAGTCATGCGGGTATTTATATCCTTTGCCGTATCCGTGCTTTTTCATCAAATCAGTCGGGGCGTTTCGGAGATGCAGGGGGATTTCATAGTTCGAATCCTTCGCCGCCTCCTTGGCGCTCTGAATAGCCAGATAGGAGGCGTTGCTCTTGGGCGCTGAGGCGAGGTACGTGGCGCACTGTGAAAGAATGATCTCGGCCTCAGGCAGCCCGATATTTTGCGTCGCGGTCATGGCGGATACCGCCAGGGTGATCGCCGTGGGCGCGGCATTGCCGATGTCCTCAGATGCGAAGATCGCCATCCGCCGCGCGATGAATACCGGGTCCTCGCCCGAGAGAATCATGCGGGCGAGATAGTAGACCGCCGCGTCCGGGTCCGATCCCCGGAGCGATTTGATGAAGGCCGATATGGTATCGTAGTGCCTGTCCCCGGCGCGATCATAGTAGAGCATGGAGTTGCGGACCGCCTCTTCCAGGTGTTCGTCGGATATACGGCCGTCGGACGAAAGTGAAAATGCGGTTTCAAGGATATTGAGCATTCTGCGCGCGTCGCCGTTGGATATCGCAACGAGCTTTTCCTTTACGGCATCATCGGAAAACCGGGCATTCCCCTGCTTCAATATCTCATCCCGGTTCAGGGCGTTGTTCAGAATATCGAGAAGATTCTTTTCCGACAAGCGGACGAGCTTGAGCACCCGGGTGCGCGACAGGAGAGGTGAGATGACGCTGAATGAGGGATTTTCGGTTGTCGCCCCGATAAGGATGATGTCGCCCGACTCCACCGAGCCGAGAACCGAGTCCTGCTGTGCCTTGTTGAACCGGTGCATCTCGTCAAGGAACAGGAGGGTATGTACTCCCTTTTTCCTGTTCTCCCTTCCCTTTTCTATGACCTTTCTGACATCGGTCACGCCCGCGGAAATGGCGCTTAGAAAATATGAATCCATATTGCAGTACGCTCCGATGAGCCGCGCGAGCGTGGTCTTGCCGGATCCCGGCTCTCCCCAGAGGACAAGCGAAAAGGCGGTGCCCTTGTCGATGATCGTCTTGAGTACCCGGTGTTGTGCGAGGAGGTGCTCCTGGCCGATAAACTCTTCTATGCTCCGGGGACGGCACCGGTCCGCAAGGGGGCTGAATGTCTGGGTTTCATTCATCATGCATAGTACGCTATTGTAGTGATAAAAAAATCCGGCTTTACCGGATTTTCATATCTGTAACATAACCGCCTGTATCACGTGTTGGCGCCCTCTTCCCCATGGCGGAAGTCTTTTCCTCTGGGGAAGGATTTTTTTATCCTGCCCTGTTGGACCGACATTCTCCGTATCTTTTTGAGTCTCCGGCGCTCAGCTTCTTCCCTCTTCCTTTTTTTCTCTTCGCTCGGCTTTTCATAATATCTTCTTCTTTTCAGCTCCTTGAAAATCCCCTCAAAAGCCATCTTCTTTTTAAGATTCTTAAAAGCCTTCTCGATATCGCCGTTGACCTCAACTTCCAATGGGTGCGTCATCTACATCACATCCTTTTTCCGTTGTTAAAATTTTTCACTGTCCGGCACCATAGTGAAATGGATTTGATTTGTCAATTAAAATTAACTACCATAAATATACTGAAAATATTATTGACCGCCAACATTAAATCCGCGTTGCTATATTAGCGATTTCAAAATTCGTGCTACTTCCGTATGATTAGTACTTAATGCACGGTGAAATTCATCAGCAAGGCTGCATCGACAAAACATCCCTTTGTCGCTATGAAGATATTGAGTCGATCAAGCCTTCAAACCGTCCGCCATCAGGCGGACACCAATCGGGGTGCATGTCTGAGGCGAGTCCCACGCAGTG
>MIBJ01000023.1:0-80 GCA_001829495.1 Spirochaetes bacterium RBG_16_49_21
GATAGCCGTGGACGCGCTCGTGATTTTTAATTCATAGTAAACAGGGGCTGTCTAAAAAGTGATGTCATATTCTCGCAAAG
>MIBJ01000023.1:246-16249 GCA_001829495.1 Spirochaetes bacterium RBG_16_49_21
TATATATAAAATGAGTTGACAATTTAAAGAAATTTTAAAATTTTAGATAAAACTTTATTACGGAGAGAAAGCTATGCCCGTATATGAATTCAAATGTGCCGACTGCGGAGAGGAGTATTCCGAGATCCGCCGCATGGGCGACGACAAGGGAGTGCCGTGCCCTCATTGCAGATCGGAAAATACGAAAAAGCGGATATCCACGTTTTCATCCCTGTCGAAAAATTCATCACCGGCCTGCGCATCCGCACCCTCCTGCTCGTATGCCGGCGGCGGCGGGTGAGGCATCAACCGGTAAGGGCCAGGTTGGCCCGCAAAATTATATTGATTTCTTTGTTTTATTGGAGCCGCTTCAACGCTGCCATGAGAAACTACGATTACATTGAAGCGGACGATTGCTACGATATGGCCGTGGCATGGATCCGCAGCGGAAATATTGAAAAGGGCGTGGAGCGTCTGAACAGGGCTATCGATTTGAACCCCTGTTTCATCTACGCCTATATCACCCTTGCGCGCGCTTACGCGCTCAAGAAAAAATACTCGGACGCCGTGCATGCGCTGAAGCGGGCCGCCTGGATAGACCCCGCCTTCGACCGTCTTCATTTTCTTATGGCGAAATACGCCTACAGAAACGGCGACCACAAGAGCGCCCTGATTTTTATCGAGCGGGCCCTGTCCATTGACCGGAAGATGCTTTATGAGCTGACCAAAGAGTTCATCATGGCGGGCTGGCCCGGGTAATTTTTCTTTGCGTCTTCGCGACTCTGCGGGAATATTTTTTTAGACAACCTTGGGCGCTGGATCATCTCTGTCAATCCAGCCTCTTTAAGATCAGCATGGTCACGTCATCGGCGCATTCATAGCTTTCCAGCTCTTCCAATATGCCGTCGCGTATCCCCGCAGTTGATTGAGGGGCAAGCCTCTTGAAGGCTCCGGCGAGTCGTTTATCACCGTACATGTTCTTTAACGCGTCCCGTTCATCCTGCACGCTCCCTTTTTCCCATGCCTCCGTGATCCCGTCTGTATACATGAGCATGGCGTCCCCCGGGCGGAGCTTCACGGTATCTTCCCGTAGCATCCCCTTAATTTCCGGCTTGAGACCAAGCCATATCCCCTCCGTCTCCACCACTTCAACTTCGTGTGAATCCGCACGATGGATCATAATATCCTGATGGAGGCCGGAAAAGTCGATCGCGCCGTCGGCATGCAGCAGAAAAACCGTTATGCTCATGTACCGGTCTTCGCCGAGCATCCGTACGTTGTCGTATATCACCCGGTTCGCCATCTCAACCACCTGCGAGGGTGAAAGCCCTTTGAGGTTCTTCACCGCCGTGTGGATCGAGGTCAGCGCCATCATCATCACCAGCCCGGAGGTGACGCCGTGGCCGGACACGTCGCCGATTATTATCCAGTCTGCGCCGTCGGCGTTGATGATGTCATAGTAGTCTCCGCCGACCTCCGCCGCCGGCTTCATGTATCCGGTGATCTCATATCCCTTAACTGCGGGGCGCTTCGGCAACAGCGCGGTCTGGATATTCGCCGCTATCTTCATCTCCGCCGTGAGCATCGCCGCCTTTTCCCTTTCCGCGAGCAGCCGGCTGTTTTCAATTGAGATGGCGGCCTGCGAAGACAATATGCCGAGCAGCTCCAGCCTCTCGGGCGTGAAGGCCCCGGCGGCGAGATTATTCTCGAGATAGAGTATGCCCGACATCACGCCCTTGTACATGATCGGCGAGCAGAGAATCGATTTCGATCTGTTTTTTTCGATATAGGGGTCGCTGGCGAATCTCTCGTCGGACTGGGCGTCGTTCAATACCAGATTCTCGCGGGTGATATACGCATAATTTACTACTGAGCGGGGAAGATCGTCGCTTTCTTCAACGGGAATTGACTGTAATACCTCTATCTTCCCGTCGACCCTGCCCGCAGCCTCGATGCGGAGCTTCTCGTTTTCAAGCATCAGGGATCCCTTCTGCGCCCCTGCGTTGGTAATCGAGAGCCTCATGATCTTTTCAAGCAGCGTGCCGAGATCGAATTCAGTGGAGAGGGCCTGGGAGGTCTTAACAATCGTCGCAATGTCGAGGATCGCCGATCCGGCGGACCGCATCGTTGCCGAATCGGCGGCAAGATCAGTCGGAGCCGTTGCAGGGCGGTCGGGAATAAGGGCGGGATGCTTTTCTTTGAGATACTTGACCTTGCCGGCCGCCCCCCACCGGCTGTAATAGCGGAGCGCGCTCTCCCTATACGTCTGCGCGATGATCTCTTTTCCCTTGCCTGACCAGTACTTCGCGGCAAGCTCGTACGCGAGCGCCGCTTCATTGATATATTGATTTTTAAGCGCCCCATCTATAGCCTTGTCATAGTAGTCCGCGGCGTCATTTCCTCCCCTGACCCCGGCGAGCTCAGCCTCAACGAGATGAAACTTATGCATATAATTTATAGGAGCAGCATGCGCCCAGTATTTCATCCTTTTCTGATTTTGCGTTACCCTTCGAAGTATCTTCTTCTGCTGTGAATGTTTCATTGTCGGGCATGCGGCAAGCCTTATCAGCGAGTCATAGAAATAAAAAAGTGTGCCGATGTAGGATGTAAAAACATAATTAATATATGTATCAGCCGTATTCGTTTTTTCGAACGCATACTGAAAGTCCCCATACATATAGGCGGCGATCATTTCATGTAAATAGACTACAAAAAGAAGATTTGGGGAATTGATATTTTTGATAACGGGCAGCATCTTTTCTGCATTGAATAGTTCGCCATTAATGCGGCTCGGATTTTCCGGGCCGTCCACAAGGTTTTGTAAAAGCTGCCGGCGGATCTGGCAGATATAATAGGCATACGGGACGTGTAACCTGGTAAGAATTGCAGCGTGTGTTGCAAATTCTTTTTCCAGTTCAGTGAGTTCTCTACCAGTATAGATATCGTTTGAGCAGAACATCAAAGCAAGTGCTGCGGTCTGGATATCGCCGGCTTGAAGAAGGCCGCGGTGTAATTCAAATAATGGCTCACCTATGTCTCGCAAATGTTCTTTCCGGAATCTGATCATTGCGTTGAAAATAAATTGCACCGACAATTGTGCTGTATCGGCAATAGTTATTGCTTCTTTAACAAGCTTAAAACCAGTATTGATCATCCAGAAGTCCCAGCATAATATTACGGCGAGAGAGGCGAAGGCTACGCCTGATTGACGAGTTAAGCCGTATTTAATTGATAATTCATAGCTCTTGAATACATTAAATTGATAAAGGTATGGCATGGTAACCTGTGTCGGCAAATGCAGCATCGCTATTATGCGTATCGCCTCGCTCGCGCGTTTGTCTTTTATCTCAGGAAGCTTTTTCAAAGCTGCGATCTTTTTTTCCGTCAGGTGGCGCTTTATTTTCAAATATTGAATATATATTCGAAACCTGCCGGGATTTTTCGGAATGCGAAACCCAAGAAGCCGTAGAGCTTCAAGTCCGAGTGTTATTGCTTCACTCATATTGTTTTTATTTGAAGCTGCCTGAATCAATACCTCATATGCTATTGCCTTATCAAACACATCCCGTGCATTATTGAAAACAATCTGAGAAAACCTCTCCATCTCTTCGTAATCATTAGCTCGATACGCCGCAACTGCCGCCTCTGTATGGAGCGTTAGAGCAAGGTTATATTTTTTCGCCCATATATTTTCTTCAAAAATATCTATGCCCTTCTTTAAGTAACGTAATGAGGACTCAAAAGCGCCTGATCTTTTTGTCTTCTCTGCCGCCATTATGTTCAACTCGGCAAACCGATATTTATCCTCTTGTGTCGTTATAAGACTGCTCCCGGAATTCAACTGATTCACAATATAGAGAATCTTTTCAAAAAGGTTCTCCTTCTTTGCATTCTGCAGCAGATAATTTCCTATGCGATAATGCATTTCGGTTTTTTCCTCATCTGATAAGAGCGAGTACGCGGCTTCATGAATCCGGTCGTGGCGGAATATGTAGAAGTCCCCGGCTGATGTAATGATATCTTTCTCTATGGCTCTGGCAAGCTCGGACAAGGTCTCGCCGATGGACTTGTTAAAGACGATTGCTACTGTTTCAAGGTCGAACCTGTTTCCGATGCAGGCGCAGATTTTGAGGATCTCCTGCGTCTCGGCAGGAAGGCCGGTGATCGTGCGGACCATCAGATCAACGACATTGTCGGTCATCTGCATCCGGCTTATCTCTTCCATGTCCCATCTCCACCCGCGGGAAGAATCCAACGCAAGCATTCCGCCGTCGTATATAGCCTTTAAAAACTGGTTCACGAAGAAGGGATTACCGTTGGTTTTCTTGTATATCAGCTCCGCCAGAAGCCTGGTTTTCCGCTCCGGAGCCCTTAAAAAATTATGGATCATCTTATTGACATTCAGGGCGTCGAGCGGAGTAACCGCGATGCGGGTGGCGGGGGTTCCTCTTTTTTTAATTCCTTCAAGGGTGCCGGTAAAAGGATGGGAATCATTCACTTCATTATCCCGATACGACAGGATCAGCAGAAAGTATTTGATATCGGGGTCCGTCGCCATATCTTGGACCAGAGACAAGCTGGCCGCGTCAGCCCACTGCATATCATCAAGGCAGAGAACCAGCGGATGCTCCCTTTTCGCGAACACGCTGACGAAGCCTCTGAACACATTATTGAACAGATTCTCGGTTTCAACGCCTTCGGATTCATCCGGACCTGCCTGCCTGCCGATAATCAGCCCAAGCCGCGGGATCACGGAGGTTATAAGGCCGCCATTGGGTCCGAGCGTTTGCAGCAGTTTCTCCCTCCAGAGGCGGATCCCCTGCTCGCTCTCGGTTAATATCCGGTCAACCAAACTCTGGAACGCCTGGATGATCGCGCTGTACGGCACGTCCCGCCTGAACCGGTCGTATTTGCCGGAGATGAAGTATCCCCGGTTCGCAACAACCGGTTTGTGAATCTCATTGATGATCGTCGTTTTGCCAATGCCGGGCTGGCCTGAAATGATCAGGATCTCTCTTCCGCCTCTGCCGGCCTGACCGAATGCGGACATTAGAATGCCGATCTCCTTTTCCCTGCCGTATACTGTTTGGGGTATGATGAATCGAATAGCCACATCATTCCGCGCAATCTTGAATCTCTCGATCCTTCCCGTTTTTTCAAGCTGATCGAGGCACGCATTCAAATCCAGCAGGAGGCCGAATCCGTTTTGATACCTCTTCTCCGCCATTTTCTGCACCAGCTTCATGGTTATATCGGATAATGCCTCGGGAATTTTCGGATCGAGGCCGGAGGGATAGGCGGGGTTCCGCGCCAGGTGGGAATGAATTACCTCCAGGGGATCGGATGATTTAAACGGCGGATTGCCGGTCAGCATCTCATAGAAAACGATTCCCAGCGAATACAGGTCGGTCCGGTAATCAACGCTCCGATTCATCCTGCCGGTCTGTTCGGGCGACAGGTACGCGAGTGTGTCCTCTATGACAACAGGGTTGTAGATATCCTCATCTTCATTCCTCAATAATGCCGATATGCCGAAGTCCGTGAGCTTTACCCGGCCCGTGTTCTCGCTGACCAGTATATGCCCGGGATTGATATCCCCATGTATGATATTCTCCGAATGCAGATGGCCGAGCGTGTCCGCGAGCTGAGTTCCGATCCTTAAACATTGTTCAATGTCGATCCTCTTTTGTCGTAAAATCTCCTTTAAGGGGACCCCCTCAAAATCTTCGAGTATCACGGCCAAGCTGCCGTTATCCTGGGCCAGATCATGCACCTTAACTATTCCTTCATGATCAAAATTTTTAATTAATTCGCATTCCCGCTTGAACCGGGCAACAGCGGCGGTGGATGGATATGCCGGATTCAATGCCTTGATTAGGGCCGGCGCGCCGTTGCTGTTTCTTCTGCCCCGGTAAATGATTGAGGTTTGAGTTTCCGCAAGCTTTTCTACGATTGCATAATCCGGTATTTTCATCATTGGAAGTGTAGGCATTTATATAGGTCTCAATTTAATGGGTTATATTTAAAAGATAATCACACATAATCGCATTCGGTCAATGCATTTTTGAGCGAGTCAATTAATATGACCCACATCTTTCAATCATCCTTCTCGGCCTCCTGCCGGAGGCTAACTTCTACCCACATCTCCTTCTCTCATGCCCCCTAAATCCCCCGGAGGGGGACTTAAAAGCTCGGTCAAACGAGCATGGTAAATGATAAACATGTACCATTGTCTCCTTTGGGGGCATGGGAAGCCAATGGATCGACTTGCAAGTGAACGTAAGCCCCCCTCCGGGGGTTTTGGGGGCATGAAAGTGTAAAATATGTGTAATGATTAGATAGGAGATAGAGAAATGTCGGCCTTATATATTTAGACATAATTTACAATTTGTTTAAAAAATACTTATAATTAGGCTATATAATTTATTATTATGCATAAAATCTATGAAAAAATTTGACGATTTTTGTTAGGGTGATTATTTTGTCCTGAGTGACGACTGACTAGTCAGTCGTTGTGTTGGTCAAAATAAACCGGGGAAAATACATGGGATGGCTGGAAAAACAATATTGCGAGAAAAAGCATGCGATCCGCAAAGAGGATATTTGGGTAGTGTGCGAGTCTTGTGGAACGTATGTATATAAAAAAGAATGGATCGCCAATCTGCATGTGTGCCCGCGCTGCAATTTTCACGGCAAGCTCACGCCGAATGAGCGGATTGATCTTGTTTTTGATGCCGGCTCATTCGAGGAGTTCAATGAAGGCATCACCCCGTGCGATCCAATCGGATTCGTGGACCAGAGGGAGAGCTACTCGGATAAAGTCGAAAGCCTGAGATTAAAGATGGGGCAAAATGAGTCGGTCATTACGGGCACGGGCCGGATCAATGGAGTAAAGGTCGTAGCCGCGATAATGGACTTCCGCTTCCTCGGCGGCAGCCTGGGAAGCGGCACCGGCGAAAAGATATTCCGGGCAACCAATCTCGCATATGATGAATTTCTCCCATACATCATCTTTTCAGCTTCATCCGGAGCGCGGATGCAGGAGGGAACCCTTTCACTCATGCAGATGGCCAAGACCAGCGCCGGCCTTGCGCGCCTGTCTGAGCGGAAAATACCCTATCTCTCGGTCCTTACCCATCCTACAACCGGCGGCGTTTCCGCCTCTTTTGCGATGATCGGGAATATCAACATCGCAGAGCCGGGTGCGCTCATCGGCTTTGCGGGAAAACGCGTTATCGAGCAAACCATAAAGCAGAAGCTGCCGAGTGATTTCCAGACCGCGGATTTTGTTTTGAAGCACGGCTTTATCGATCTGATCGTGGAGCGCAAGGAATTAAAAAATAAGCTCAGCGATATCCTCTCATATTGCCGGACGCGGAATCTCAGTTATTCATCAGAATAGAATACCGGGGCTGATTGGAAAACCCCGGACCTCATCCCCCTGGCCCCCTTCTCCTCAATAGGAGAAGGGGGTAACAGAAGGAGGCTAATTCAGCGGAAACCCTCTCCTTTCTTCCGAGTTTAATGGGAGAGGGTGCGCAGAGCGCGGGTGAGGTCAGAGAAGCAGAGCAACGGAGGTCGTATTGATATGAATATTAATCAGACAATTCTGGAAGGAAGGCTCGAAAATGTGCCGGATGAAAACCGCAATTCTGCAGAGAACGCGGCAGAGGACAATTTTCTGGCGCAGGGCATCCATACTCCTATGAACGCACGGCCGGGGATCGAACGGAGCCCCTGGGAAACCGTGGCGCTCGCGCGGCATCATAAGAGGCCGGTTTTTCAGGATTACCTGTCTCTCATATGCTCGGATTTTATCGAGCTTCACGGAGACCGGTCGTTCGGCGACGATCGAGCCCTTATCGGCGGGTTCGCAACGATCGGCGGAATACGCCTCATGCTTATCGGTCACAACAAGGGAAAGAGCGTGGAGGAAAACCTCGAGCGCAATTTCGGTATGGCGCGGCCCGAAGGATACCGGAAGGCTCTCCGGCTCATGAAGCTCGCGGAACGCTACGCTCTCCCGGTGCTTGCGTTCGTCGACACCCCGGGCGCATATCCCGGCATGGACGCAGAAGAGCGCGGACAGGCAGAGGCCATAGCGCGCAATCTTTTTGAGATGTCGCGCCTCTCTGTTCCTGTTGTCGCGGTCATCTGCGGCGAGGGGGGAAGCGGCGGCGCGCTCGGAATCGCGGTCGCGGACAGGGTGCTCATGCTCGAAAATTCGATTTATTCGGTCATCTCGCCCGAGGGATGCGCGGCAATACTGTGGCGCGATTCCGGCTACGCCTCCCAGGCGGCCGAGGCCCTGAGGCTTACGGCGCGCAGCCTGCTGGAACTGGGAATCATCGATGAGATCATTCAGGAGCCCGCGGACGGCGCGCATACCGATTACCTTTGGACTGCGGAATCTCTTAAAAATGCGGCGGTTGATGCTCTTAAACAGCTTATGGTTTTGTCCGGTGAAGAGCTTGTAGAGAAGCGCTTTGAGAAATTGTCGGGAATGGGAAAATTCGCGGGATAAAGGAATGAGCCGGGAGAATCAAAAGCTTAGGATTACGGACACGACCCTCCGTGACGCGCATCAGTCATTATGGGCGACGCGGATGCGCATTGACGACATCATGGGCATCATTGACGTGATCGATTCCGTCGGCTACTACTCGCTCGAGGTGTGGGGAGGCGCCACGTTCGACGTCTGCCTGCGATTTTTGCGGGAAGACCCCTGGGATCGTCTCAGAAGAATCAAAAAGCACGCGAAGAAGACCCCGCTCCAGATGCTCCTCCGCGGCCAGAATCTGGTGGGATACCGGAATTATCCGGACGACGTTGTGGAGCGGTTCATTGCGCTTGCCTGCGAGAACGGGATGGACATCTTCCGGATATTCGACGCGCTCAACGACACCCGCAACATCGAATCCGCCGTCCGCGCGGTCAAGAAGTACGGCGGCCACGCGCAGGGAACAATCTGCTACACCATAAGCCCGGTGCATACGGTTGAAAAATTTCTCCAGTATGCCTCAGCGCAGATGGATATCGGCATCGACTCGATCTGCATCAAGGACATGGCGGGCATTCTCTCCCCGGTTATGGCGGAAAAGCTTACTGGCGCGATCATACGCGAGCTCCGCCTCCCGGTCCAGGTACACTGCCACGCATCGAGCGGCATGGCGGTGGCTACATACCTGGCCGCGGTCAGGGCCGGGGCGGAAGCCATTGACTGCGCCATATCATCAATGGCGGGATTTTCATCCCAGCCGCCGGTTGAGACGATGATCTCGATCTTCGCCGGCACCGGCTACGACACCGGCCTGGTCCCTGCGGCGCTTGAAAAGATCGAGCAATATTTCGGCGCCATCGCGCCGAAGCGGCGGCCGGCGGATCTTCCCCCGTCCATTATCGATCCGGGGATACTCATTCATCAGATCCCGGGCGGTATGATCTCGAATTTCCGCTCACAGCTTGAAAAGCAGAACGCGCTCGACAAGCTCCCGGAAGTCCTCGATGAGGTGGCCGCGGTCCGGAAGGATCTGGGCTATCCTCCGCTCGTCACGCCCACGAGCCAGATCGTCGGCACCCAGGCGGTGATGAACGTCCTCGCCGGGGAGCGCTACAAGATGGTTCCGAACGAGGTGAAGAATTACGTGAAGGGGATGTACGGCTCCCCGCCAGCGCCGCTGGAAAGGAATTTCATACGAATGATAATCGGCGATGAGGAGATGATCACCGGCAGGCCGGCGGATCTTCTCGAGCCGATGCTGCCGGACATCACCAAATCGATCGATCCCGGCCTTGTTGAAAAGGAGGAGGACATCATATCATACTGCATACTGCCCGAGCCGGCGCTTGAATTTTTCAGGTGGCGCAGGATTCCTCCAGACCAGCGGCCGGCGGTTCCCGCAGACGAAGAGGTGAAAAAAGAGGAGACGGCGCCTGCGCGAGGAGGCGCAGCCGCGCCGAAGACCATGGAGCTCGGCCGGGACATCCAGCCCGCAGAGATTGCCGGGATATCGGAGCTGATCGATCAGGTCGCGCGCTTCAACGTTCATGAGTTCTCCCTGCGCAAGGGAAAGATAAACGTTACGCTTAAATTCGGCGCAGGAAAACCGGTCGAGGAAAATTACGATCCCGACGAGCCGATTCTGGCGCAGGAGGAGGCGGCGGTTGCGGCCGTGGTCTCGAAGAAAGCCGGTTTTTCGGAGAACGAGGAGCCTATAGCCGCGGCATGCGGGTCGACCATCAACGCGCCGATCAGCGGGACGTTTTATTCAGGCCCCGGTCCGGGTCAGCAGCCGTTTGTTAAGGTCGGGGATCTGGTCCATAGGGGGGATCTGGTCTGCAAGATAGAAGCCATGAAGATGCTTAATGAGATACATGCCGAAAAAATGTGCCAAATAGTGAAGTTTCTCGCGGAAGACGGACAGAGCGTAACCAAGGATCAGCCTTTAATTGCCGTTGAAGAAGTCTCAAACGAGATGAAGGCATGAATAGGAGTTTTGAATCATGAGTAAGAATTTCGATATTTGTCTGGATGAAGGGATCGCGATCATCGGCATCGGGTGCATATACCCGAAAGCGAACGGTAAGGACGCGTACTGGTCCAATATATTGAACGGGGTAAACGGCATTGTCGAGGTTCCCAAAAATCGATGGGACGCAAGCCTCTATTACGACCCGGACAAATCCGCTCCCGACAAGACGTACTCCAAGCTCGGCGGGTTCACCGGTGATATCGACACCCGGTCCATATCGATCAAATATAAAATTCCTCCCCGGACCGTGGAGGCGATGGATCGGGCGCAGGCCTATGCCGTGATCGCGGCGGGCGAGGCGCTCGAGGATTCGGGATATGCCGGAAAGGATTTCGACCGTGAGCGAACGGCGGTGATTATCGGGAATTCGATGGGAGGGGATCAGGAGGATTTCACCAATCTGCGGATATTCCACCCCCGCATAAAAGATGCGCTCGCACGAAGCGCCGCCTTTTCCTCGCTCGACCGGGGGATTAAAGCGAATATTCTCTCGGAGTTCGAGGTTCTATTCAAGAAGAATCTACCCCAGGTATACGAGGATACGATGCCCGGGGAGCTCTCGAACGTCATAGCAGGAAGAATCGCAAACACCTTTAACCTGCGCGGCCAGAACTGTACGGTTGACGCGGCGTGCGCATCGTCGTTCGCCGCGCTCGCCGAGGCGGTGAAGGGCCTGCGCATGCGTGATTTCGACATGGTCGTGTGCGGCGGCACCGACTTCATGATGGGTCCCGGCCCGTACGTGAAATTCTGCAAGATCGGCGCCCTTTCGCCGGACGGGAGCCGTCCTTTCGACGCGCGGGCGAACGGCTTCATCATGGGCGAGGGAGTCGGCATCTTCATCCTCAAGCGGGTGAGCGACGCGCGGCTGGCCGGCGACCGGATATACGCGGTCATTCGCGGCGTAGGCGCCGCCAGCGACGGCAAGGGCAAGGGGATCACCGCCCCGAATCCGAAGGGCCAGGTGCTCGCAATGCGGCGCGCGTTTGAGGCCGCCGGTTACGGGCCGGAGACCGTGCAGATGATCGAGGCCCATGGAACGTCCACGAGCGTAGGCGACCGGGTGGAGGTGGAGTCGCTTCTCGAGGTATGGAAGAACGGTTCCGTCAAGAGCGGCTCAATCGGGCTCGGGTCGGTAAAATCGATGATCGGGCACCTGAAGGCGGCGGCCGGATCGGCGGCTGCCATAAAGATGAGCCTCGCCCTCCATAACCGGATCATGCCGCCGTCGATAAATTTCGAGACTCCGAATCCGGACATCAGATTCGGGAGTATCCCCTTCAGGGTCGTTACCGGTGCTGAGGAATGGCCGAAAGGGTCCGGCGGCAATCCCCGGAGGGCTAACCTGAGCGCATTCGGATTCGGCGGCACGAATTTCCACGTCGCCGTCGAGGAGGATACGGGAACGAACGGCATGCCTAATTTTGCGCCCGGCAGGTCGCGCAGTAGGGAACGGTCGCGACCGTTCCCTACAAAAGACGAAACGGCGTCAGTAAATAAAGGAATAAATAAAGGAGAAGAATCAGCATTACCCATGAAAGCAGAAAAGATGGATGAAAAATACACGTTATCAACGGTTGAACGGAAAAAGATCGAGGCTGAAACGATAGTCGTCGGCGCCGATTCCCGCGATGAGCTGGTTCGCAGAATCGGCGAGGTTAAAACCTTAGTGAGATCCAAAATGCAGGGAGACGGCTATAGTATCAGACTTTTTGAAGTAGCCGCAACAGTCAACCCGGCTAGTTCCGGGAAGGACGTAATCGCGGCCCTTTCATCCGAATCGATGGACGATTGTCTGGCAAAGCTCGATAGTGCGGCAGAGGCGATCAATGAGCCGAAGAGATGGCTGCTTTTGGCCAACAAGGGAATATTTTTCGGCGAAAATCTGAGAGAGAAAAGAAAGAATCCCGGCAAGCTTGCACTCCTGTTTCCCGGCCAGGGCTCCCAGTATGTGAACATGCTCAAGGACTTATACAATAAGTACGGCGTTATACAGGAGACCTTTGATCAGGCTGACGAGATCATGAAGGAGCTGATCGGGGAGACCCTTACCGGGATCATCTTTGTGCCTGACGGCGCATCCGAAGACGAGAAAAGAGAAGCCGAGAAGAAGCTTCGCCGGACAGAGATCACCCAGCCGGCGATACTTGCGGCCGACTATGCGCTGTACAAGCTGATAAAAAGCTACGGGATCAATCCGGATGTCGTCATCGGCCACAGCCTCGGCGAATACGGCGCGCTCATCGCATCCGGCGTATTAAGCTTTAAAGACGCGCTCGTGTCCGTGGCCGCGCGCGGAAAAGAGATCGCGAGCATAGAAGTCGAAGACGTAGGCAAGATGGCGAGTGTCGCGGCTGATTACAAAACCATTGAGGAAGCCATCAAGGGCATCGACGGATATGTGATCCCGGCAAACAAGAACTGTTATGCGCAGACCGTCATCGGGGGGAATTCAAAGCCGGTGGACCAGGCAATCGAGCTCTTCAGCAAAAAGGGGATAGAGGCGCGGGAAATTCCGGTATCCCATGCGTTCCATTCAAACATCGTCGCGCTCGCCTGCGAGCCGTATCGCCGTGTTCTGGAGAGACTGCAGTTCAACAGCCCCGGAATCGACGTCATCGCGAACATCAATGCGGAGTACTATCCCAAGGGGGAGGGATGCCGTGAGAAGATCATTGATATTCTGGTTAAGCATATCGCGAGTCCGGTCGAGTTCGTGAGCCAGATCGAGCGGATGTTTTCCGACGGCGTGCGCATGTTCATCGAGGTCGGCCCTAAGAAGACGCTCACCTCGTTCGTCCAGAACATCGCGGGCAAGCGGCCTCATCTCGCAGTCGCCACCAATCATCCCAAGCGGGGCGGCATGTTTACGTTCAATGACGCTCTGGCGGCGATCACGGCATACGGATTTGATCTCAATTGGAGCGGCATGGACCAGAACGGCACCCGTCGCGAGTCCATGGAATGGCGGTACCGCGACGATTTTATCGGCAAGTCGGAAACTGATATCTTACCCCCCTCTCCGGAAGAGCTAACTTCTACCCACATTTCACACGTCAACTTTCCCGGCCCCCTAAATCCCACTTCGACGGGCTCAGTGCAGCGCCCGGAGGGGGACTTAAAAGCTTCTGCTGTTTATCATGAAAAGCAGGAACGTCTCATTAAAAATATACTTGAGGAATACTCGCGTCAGAGCGCGGCGCTTGTAAGCGAGGAGCTCGATAGCGCGAATTATTACCGGCGGATGATCGAACGATACAACATTAACTTCGACCGTATCATGATATCGGGAATTTCCGTGGGGCTTCCCGGCTCCCGCTTTGATGTGTTCGAGAACGGCTTTGAGCGCATATTAAACGGCGAAAACATGATCGAAGAGCTCTCGAAGAGCGACAGGGAGAAGGTGCTGGATAAAAATATCGTCCGGCTGGTGAAAGGCGACGGCGATGCGCACTTTGAGCCGATCGACGACCTCTCCAAGGTGGTCAAGCTCGCGGGACGCATGGGTCGTTTCGATTTTGAGAAGGACTACGGCGTGGACAAGGACTTTGCGGAATCGCTCGATATCACGACCAAGCTCGCGATCGCGGCCGGCGTGCGCGCCCTCAGGGATGCGGGAATCCCGCTCGTGCGGTTTTACAAGGACACCTCGACCGGCGGCATTCTGCCGATCCATTGGGGGCTGCCGGAAGAGATGAGCGAGGATACCGGCGTCATCTTCTCCTCCGCCTTCCCGGGATACGAGAATTTTGTGGCCGATCTCTCTAAAAGCTTCGCGCATAAGTACGGATCAAAAGCGAAGAGCGAACTGGTCAATCTCTATCTCTCAATCATCGAGCGGGTGAAGGACGAGCGGATCCGGGAGGAGCTGACGGACTGGTACGCGGCCAACTACTCGATGCTCAACCAGGGGGGCTCCGACGGCGTATACCAGTTCAACCGCAAGTTCCTGTTCAGAATGCTCGCCCTCGGCCACGCGCAGTTCGCGTATTTCATCAAGGCCAAAGGGCCGAACGTCCAGGTGAACACGGCGTGTTCTTCCACGGTCACCGCCGTCGGCATGGCCGAAGACTGGATACGGACCGGAAGGGCGAAACGGGTGATCGTTGTCGGAGCGGACGCGGCGACTTCGGAGATCCTGAGCGAATGGATTTTATCCGCGTTCCTGGCGCTCGGCGCGGTGACCACCGAGGGCGATTACCGCAATGCCGCGATCCCGTTCGACCGGCGAAGGAACGGGATGATCGCGGGCATGGGCGCGGTCGGCATGGTGATTGAAACCGAATCGGAGCTCAAAAAGCGCGGCATGCAGGGGATCGCCGAGCTCGTGGCCACCGAGTTCGGCAACAGCGCCTATCATGTCACGCGCCTTGACGTGGCCCACATCGCCTCGGTCATGGACCGGATCATCAGCAAGGCGGAGCGCATCATGGGTGTGCGCCGCGATGAAATCGCGGATAAGACGGTCTTCATGTCGCACGAAACCTATACCCCGGCGCGCGGCGGAAGCGCCTCGGCTGAGGTTGAATCGCTCCGCGCCACATTCGGAGCAAAATACAAAGACATACTGGTAACCAACACGAAAGGCTTTACCGGCCACCCGATGGGCGCCGGCATCGAGGACGCGATCATCGTAAAGGCGCTCCAGACCGGCAAGGTCCCGCCGATCGCGAATTACCGAGAGCCGGATCCGGATCTCGGCGAGCTCAATTTGAGCAAGGGCGGCATGTATAAAGAGCGGCAGTACGGCCTTCGGCTTGGCGCCGGCTTCGGCTCCCAGATCGGCATGAGCTTCATCAAGCTGGTGAGCAGGGATGAGAACCGCGTCCTTGACCGCGCGACATATGAAAACTGGCTCTCAAGCGCTTCCGGCTTTGAAAATCCGCAGCTCGAGGTTGTGAACAATACCCTCAGAATCAAAGATGATATCGCCCAGATCCGCAACAACAAGAAAAAGGAAGCGGTACCGGCTAAGCCGGTCGCGACGGCAAAAGCAGCGGCTCCGGAGGTCCTCGAAAGCGGGGATGCGCATTCCCGCCTTCGGGGGATTCCGGCAAAGAGCGCGGACGAGATGATACTGTCGCGCATCCGCGCGATCGTGGCGGATAAGACCGGGTATCCCGAGGACATGATCGAGTTCGATCTTGACATGGAATCGGACCTGGGGATCGACACGGTAAAGCAGGCGGAGATGTTCGGCATGATACGGGAGTCGTTTGCGATTCCGCAGCAGGAAGGATTGAAGATAAAGGATTTTCCGACGCTCAGCCACGTGGTCCAGTTCGTGAAGGACCGGGCCTCGGGCCTTGCTAAAGCAGAAATGCAGGTTCCCGTGAATGATGCTCCTCAGACGGCGCAGACCCTGTCCGGCGGCAACGGAGCGGACGAGACGATCAAGGCCCGCATCCGCGCGATCGTGGCGGATAAGACCGGGTATCCCGAGGACATGATCGAGTTCGATCTTGACATGGAATCGGACCTGGGGATCGACA
>MIBJ01000023.1:16459-16649 GCA_001829495.1 Spirochaetes bacterium RBG_16_49_21
GATCGTGGCGGATAAGACCGGGTATCCCGAGGACATGATCGAGTTCGATCTTGACATGGAATCGGACCTGGGGATCGACACGGTAAAGCAGGCGGAGATGTTCGGCATGATACGGGAGTCGTTTGCGATTCCGCAGCAGGAAGGATTGAAGATAAAGGATTTTCCGACGCTCAGCCACGTGGTCCAGTTC
>MIBJ01000023.1:16665-53250 GCA_001829495.1 Spirochaetes bacterium RBG_16_49_21
CCAGTTCGTGAAGGACAAGGCAACGGGCCTTCCGCAGCAGGCTTCGACCGTGAGCGCCGCTGAAGGCGGGGATGCGCATCCCCGCCTTCAAGGGATTGCCGCGATAAATGCTGCCGCTAAATCTGAAGATAAAGCTACGATAATACCGGAGCATGGAATAAAACGCATGGTGCTCGAGGTCGCGGCCGAGCCGATCGATAAGAAGGCGTCCCCGGGGAAGGATTTTGAAGGCGCCGCCGTCCTCATCACCGATGACGGACGCGGCATAGCGAAGAATCTGCAGAAGCTATTCATGGTCAAGAAGGCGACCGTCGAGATACTCGATCTTAAAATAGCTTCTGATGAAGGAAAACTTCAGGCTGAGATCGGCCGGATCGGGAAATCAATGAAGCTTAACGCGATCATTCATCTCTCCCCGCTCGAAGAGTCGAAGCCGATCGAGGATATGAGCTTTACCGAATGGCGGGGAGCGATGTTTCGAAGAGTCAAATCGCTCTATATGATCGCCAAGGCATTTCAGAAGGATCTCATCGAGAACGCTCAATACGGCAGCGCATGCCTGGTCAGCCTCACCGGCATGGGCGGCACGTTCGGGATCGAACAATATGAGGCGTCGGATCCGATAGCCGGGGGCGTTACCGGGCTGACCAAGAGCCTCAATAAAGAGCTCGGCGGCGTTCTGGTGAAGTCGATCGACATCAGCCCCGGGCACAAGCCCATGCAGGCAGCCAAGAAAATCATGGAAGAGATCCGGCTCGGCGGCAGGCGCGTTGAGGTAGGATATGTCGGCGATAAGCGGATGGTGACCCGGGTTGTGGAGCGCAGGCTCGATCCCGGATCAGCGCCGAAGCACGATGTCGAGCCGGGAGCGGTCTTCGTCGTCGCCGGCGGAGGATACGGGATAACCGCCGAAATCGCCAAAGACCTCGCCGCGCACCTGAAGGTGCGGCTCGCACTGGTGTCCATAGAGAAGCTGCCGGAAAATACGGCGCAGATCGCGGCAATGAGCGAGCCTGAATTCAGCTCGTTCAAGGATACGGTGGTGAACGGGCTCAAGGCGTCGAATGAGCGGGTGACGCCCATGATGATCCAGAAGGAGTTGGGGAAATATACAACTGCGCTTGATATATACCGGAACATCGTTGAGATGAAGGCCCTTGGAGCGCCGGATGTGGAATACTATTCCTGCGACGTGACCAACCCGGCGAGGGTAGCGGAGGTGCTTGCCGAGATACGAAAGAGGTTCGGCGCGATCAACGGAATCATACACGGCGCCGGACTCGAGCAGAGCAAGCTCATGGAGGACAAGAAATACGAGGACTTCTGCCGCGTGCTCGACGTCAAGGCGGACGGGGCCTTTAACCTGGTCGAGCTCACGAAAAACGACGCGGTGCGGTATTTCATACCGTTCGCTTCGATATCGGGACGGTTCGGCAATATCGGCCAGACCGATTATTCCGCGGCGAACGACCTCCTGAACAAATACTCACAATTGGTGAACCGGCGGTTCGCGGACAGAGGCACGAGGGCCGTTTCCATGAACTGGACCGGATGGAAGGACGTGGGCATGGCGACCCGCGGCAGCATCGCCAGGATATTCGAACAGAGCGGCATTGATATGATCCCGCTCGAAGTCGGCAGGACCAAGGTGCGCGAGGAGCTCCTTTTCGGCGGCGACGCGGAGGTGCTCGTCGCCGGGAACGTGGGGCAGATCGACTGCGACGCCATTGTGGCGGGCCCCCGGACAAAGGATTTCCTCGCAGCCTCAAGTATCATACACGGCGAGCGGGAGCGGTATCCGATGATCGACGAGCTCGCCGAGCTTGTGCCGGGTAAACGGATCGTGGTGAAGAAAAAGCTCGATCCGAACACGGACCTCTATCTTGCCGATCACGCGATCGACGGCGTTCCTTATTTCCCGGCGGTCATGGGGATTGAAGCCTTCAGCGAGACCGCGCTTCTTCTCTTCCCGGACAAGCGGGTCCGCACCCTGAAAAACGTCGAGTTTAAATACCCGGTCAAGCTTCTAAAAGAGAAGCCGGTTGAGATCATCATCACCCTGGAGGCGGCGGCTGAAAGGGGGGGGGATATTGAGATCGCGGCAAAAATCGAGAGCGAGTTCTTTTCCAAAGACGGGGCCAAGCTGGGCGGCAACCGGCTCCATTTCCGGGCGGATATGATCCTTTCGGAGAATCCCGGGGAGATGCCGCATATGGAGGGGAACGGAATCATCCTCGCTGCGATAAATCGCCGGGGGAATGAGGATGGCATTAAGATTAAAGATAAGGAGATATACAAGCGCCTCTTTCACGGGCCGAAGTTCCAGGTGCACGGGGGAGTGCTTGAGATTGATAAAGACGTGATCGTCGGAAAGATCGCAGTAGACGGTGCAGCCCTGTTCAGCACGGTGGCAAAGCCCCGGTTCGTCGCGACTCCGATGTTCCTTGAAGCTGCACTCCAGAATGCCGGCATCTACGGCATGGTCACCGCGGCCGTCTCGTCGCTCCCCGAGGCCATAGGCGAGATATCCTTTAAGCCGGTTCCGGACGATGTATCCGAGCTTTATGTGTGGGCCCGGCACGTCGGCGTCACCAACGGCGGAAATCTTTACCATACCCAGATCGTGGACAAGGACGGCAACGTGTACGCAGCGCTCCGGGATTATCGTATGATTAATACCGGCGAGCTAACTGAGGGTGAGCGGTTTGAATAACGTCATTGAAGCGCTCGAACAGCGCGGCCTTATACTCGCGGTCATGGAGATCTCATCCATCCGCCCGCTCGCGGAAAAGGAGTGCGGCCAAGTGTGGCGCCTCATCCTCTCGCCGGAGGAG
The DNA here is from genome assembly GCA_001829495.1 of Spirochaetes bacterium RBG_16_49_21. GTDB lineage: Bacteria > Spirochaetota > UBA4802 > UBA4802 > UBA5550 > RBG-16-49-21. Next base: position 19,500 of record MIBJ01000023.1, read on the forward strand.
ATATCCTGCCTGAACGGAATGAAGGTCATGAAACGGAGGTGTGATTTTCTCTCCGGCCGCATAGCGGGAAAGCGCGCGGTCAGGCGATTCATGAAAATGAAACGGATTCCGGGGTCGGATCGCGCTGATCCCGGATTTCAGGATATCGATATACGGCGCACCGGCACGGGCGCGCCCCGGGTCTATCTGAATAATTCCCCCGGGGGCATGGGCATATCCATCTCCCATTCCCCCTTTTACGCGGCGTCGGCGGTCTGCTCCGGCGCACAATACGCCGGCATCGGCATCGATATCGAGAAGATCGAACCGCGTCACGAATCGCTCCTGCACGTCGCCTTCCGCCCCTCCGAGATACGCGCGCTCCAAAGGGGGAGCCGGCAAAATCCCGGCGCTCCGCCTGAACAGGTCACCCGTTACTGGTCCTTGAAGGAGGCCGTGCTTAAGTCGATGGGAATCGGCCTCAACGTCGATCTCAAGGATATCGAGATCAGCGAAAACGATTCGGGAGCGGTCCGCGTCGCCTGTGAAAACGAAGTGAAGGAGCGCCTGAGCCGACTCGGCAATCATTATATCGATGCGGCGAGCTATCTCGTCGGCGATCATGTGCTGTCGGTGGCTATGCTGGTGAGAGGGGACTGACCTCATCCCCCCCGTCCCCCCTTCTCCTCAATAAGAGAAGGGGGGTGCATTAGGCTTATTGTTATAAGCGCCCCTCTCCAATTTGGAGAGGGGGTGGGGGTGAGGTCAGTCTTTGTAAGAGATAACCGGGTAGCTGCTATACAGCATTTTATAAATGGCTAGAGTGTTGAACCTAAGGAGAAAATAATGGCGATAAAATATAATGATCTGCAATTCATAATCGAGAAATGCCTTGACTGGGAGATGCTTTCCTCGGTCCAGGGCAGGGAATCCAGCCCGGACGACTACGTGATGAGCCTCAAAACGATCGCGCAATTCTGCGAAAACCAGGTCGAGCCTGCTGCAGAGGAGATCGACGCGGAGGGCTGCCGCCTTGATGTCTCCGCCGACGGGAAGCGTGAAGTGTGCATCCCCGAGGCGATGAGGCGAAATATCAAGAGCCTCATTGATCTTGGATTCTTCTGCGGAGCGACCATCCCTGAAGAAGCAGGAGGTTTCGGCCTCCCCCTGACCTCATTTTTCGCAGTCGGCGAGATCCTTTCCATGTCCGACGGGAGCATCGGCCTTTCGCCCATGCTCCAGGAGGGGTGCGGCCAGGTAATTTGCGAATACGCGAATGAAATCATCAAAAAGGATTACCTGCCGAAGCTTATGAGCGGCGAGCGGATCTGCAGCATGGGACTGACGGAGCCGGGCGCGGGCAGCGATCTCGCGGTGATGCAGACTGCCGCGGTTCCGGCAGAACCCGGCGATCATTCGCCGCGGGTAGAGGAGCTCCGCAAGATGGGTGACGTGTATCTCGTGAGCGGCACCAAGATATTCATAACGAACGGGTTCGGCGACGTGCTGGTGCTCGCGAAGACGCCGGAGGGGATCAGCATGTTCCTCGTGTACCAGGAGGATAAGACGGTTGCGCGCGTTGAAAAAAAGCTCGGGATCAAAGGATCCCCTACCTGCGAGATTTTTTTCGATAAATCGCCCGGCGTCCTCGTCGGAAAACTCGGCGAGGGCCTGGTGCCCAATATGATCAAGCTCATGCACATTGCGCGACTCGGGGTCGCCACCCAGGGGCTCGGGATCGCGCAGAAGGCGCACGAAATGGCGGTCAATTACGCGACGAACGACCGCGTCCAGTTCGGCAAGAAGATCGCCGAGCTTCCGCCGGTGCGGCAGATACTTTTCGAGGACGAGATCGCCCTGCAGGCGTCGCGGATACTCACGTATACCGCGGCGTATTATTTCGATCTGGTCGAGGCCGCCAGGACGGCGATTAAGAAGAGGCCGGCGGAAGCGGACGAGCTCAGGAAAAAGCTTCAGCGCTATCTGCGTATAGCAGGGATTTACATCTCGCTCGCGAAGCTGGACGCGTCCGAGCTCTCGAACCGTGTAACCTACAATTCGACGCAGGTTTACGGCGGCTACGGTTTCACCAAGGAATATCCCCTCGAGCGGCTGTACCGCGACGCCAGGATCACGAGCATCTACGAGGGCACAAGCCAGATACAGATCGAACAGGTATTCAATGAAACCTACTATTTCGACAAGCTCGGCCTCATCAACCAGTACAAGCTGGGCGACGGCCGCTCTTTTGTCGAGAACGACAGGAACCGGCTTTTTTTCGACAATATGCTGAATGACTACAAGGAGGAGGCGTCGCGGCGATCGGCAGGCAAAAGTTCGGTCCAGGCAATGCTCCGCGACCTCGACCGGATGCGCGGATGCCTCAAAGAGGCGCGCGAGCGCCTGTTCGCGGAAGAGCGGAAGCGGGGCAAGGACGAAGGCCGGCGTTTCAATGCGCTCAACCAGATGTATTACGTCGATCTCGTGGGGGAGATACTCAAGGGATATCTTCTCCTCCGCCAGGCGACAATATCGGATCATAAGGAGGCGGTCGCCAAGGCGTATATCGCCCGTGCTGTTATACGCGCCGATTATCTTAAGAACATGGTAACATCCGGAATCGAGGACGTCATCAACGGCGATTATCTGAAAGTTGTTTCTACATAATAATCATTTTTGTTTAGATTTTTATGCAAACCGAGTGTCGCGTCTTTTTTCCTGAATAATGATTAATTTGTTGACTTTTAATGTAATTTTTTAATATAAACTGACTAAATATATTATTCGCTTTTTTATTAATTAATGATCTGTATTTTTAAAAATGGGTAGGGAGATGGAGTCTCCTTTAAAATAAAAACGGACTTCAGGGAAAGAGCTATCTGCTCATTTCGGGAAAAGCAATTCATCTATATGAAATCCAATTGCGCAATAAAAATAATCGAGGAAGTTTGATCTCAAATCGGCTACTTAATTTTGACATAATTGAGGTATGATCTAATGAATAGTAACATCCAGGTTACAGAGAAACAAAATTAATGTAAAGGGGGAATTACCAATGAAGAAGTTGAGCAAGAAAATTTTATTATTGGCCGTGGTCTTCTTATTTGCGCTGTCGTTCTCTGTGGGTGTATTTGCGCAGGAGATCAAGATTGGCGTGATCGGCCCGATGAAGTTTGTGCAGGGTCAGGGTCATTGGAATGGCGCGGTCCTGGCCGCCGAAGAGATTAACGCCAAAGGAGGCATTCTGGTTGGCTCCCAAAAGATGAAAATCAAGCTGGTTAAAGCGGATTCCAACGAATTTCTCAATGTCACGGACGCCACCAATGCCATGGAGCGGCTCCTCACGAGCGACAAGGTGGACTTTATTGTGGGCGGTTTCCGGACCGAGGCCGTTCTGGCCATGCAGGACATCGCTATGGAGAAGAAGAAGATTTTTATCGGCTGCGGGGCAGCCCATCCCGAGCTCTGCCAGAGGGTGGCCAAGGATTATAACACCTACAAATATTTTTTCCGCGGCACGCCTTTCAATTCCACATACCTTGTTAAAACGGCTTTCATTCATTTGGGCACTGTTGCAGCAGTATTAAAACAAACCTTGAACATCCCCAAAATAAAAGTCGCTGTGGTGGCGGAAAAAGCATTATGGGCGGATCCGATGATCCCGGCGGCAGAGGGCGCCATCCCTAAAATGGGCATGGAGGTGGCAGGTGTTTGGAGACCATCTTCGGTGGCCACGGATGTTGCCGCCGAACTGTCCGCCATCCAGCGTTCAGGAGCCCATATTATTTTTACGGTTTTTTCCGCATCAGTGGGAATTCCCTTTGCCAGACAGGCGGGCGAACTCAAGATCCCGGCTATGATGCTCGGTATCAATGTGGAAGCCCAGAAGGACGGCTTCATGAGGGCCACCCAGGGCAAGGGGAACTATGTGATGTCCTCGAATACCTATTGCCGTGAGGTCGAGTCCAATGAAAACACAAAAGCCTTTCTTACCGCCTATGTGCGAAGATTCGGCGAGACGCCGACCTATACCGCTGATACCTACTCCGCTATTGTCTATACGCTTGCACCGACCATTACCCAGGCCGGTACACTGGATGCTGACCGGATAGTGTCTGTCCTGGAAGAGCGTGTGTACAAGAGCGCTTCCGGCACCGTAAAATATATGAAGGATGATCAAGGCCGGCACCTCCATGATCTGACATGGGGACCGGGATACCTGACCGGAATTGCCACTCAATGGCAGAACGGCAGGCTGGTGGGAGTCTGGCCCAACAACTGGAAAGCGACCCCGGATTCGCCACCGGTCACCTACTATGGAATAGTTCCTATTAAGATACCGCCATGGATGATCGAAAAGTATAAGAAATAAATAATCCGGCGTGAAGCCGCCCGCCCCTCCCTACTGAAGCGCGGAGGGGCGGGTGCTTTTCATGTTCTGAGCAAATAATGAGGTTATAATAATGAATCTCGCAATAGACATCATCATCAGCGGTCTGATCAGCGGCAGCATATACGCGCTTCTCGCTATCGGTTTTTCCCTTATTTTCGGGGTAGCCCGCATCGTGAATCTCGCCCACACCGCCTTTTACATGGTGGCCGCCTACTGTATTTACGTCGTCACCCAGAAGATTGGCTTAAACCCCGTGTGGGGCATGGTTGCAGCCTTCGTTCTGGTCACCCTGTTGGGCATGATTTGCTATAAGTTCTTCATCAACCCCATCCGCGAACACGAGGGTGCCGTGCTGATAGCCACCATAGCCCTGGGCATAATCTTCCAGGAGGTTATGTCAAACATATTCACCGGTACCTATTTGAGTGTCCCCGCACTCATAGAGGGATATTTCACCATCTTGGGTGTAAAAGTTTTTTTTCAACAGCTCCTCACATTTGGCGCGACCTTGTTCATAATGGCGGTATTGTGGGCGCTTTTGAGGAGGACCAAACTGGGTTTGGCCATCCGATCCACCGCTCAAGACCGGGAAGTTGCCAACCTCATGGGAATTAATGAAGCCCGGGTTGCCATGGTTACCATGGGACTCTCCGTCGGATTGGCCGCCCTCACCGGCTCTGTGGTCGTACCCCTCACCATACTTGAGCCGCACATGTGGCTCAGCCCGCTGATCATGATGATGGCGGTCGTGGTACTGGGCGGCCTCGGCAGCCTTAAGGGCAGCTTCATCGGTGCGTACATACTGGGCTTTGCAGAGGCATTGGTGGTGTTTCTTGCTCCCATGGGCGCTTTTCTGAAGGGTTCGGTGGCCCTGTCAATCATGATCCTGGTATTGCTCCTCCGTCCTGAGGGCCTCTTTGGCGTGTATTTCGAGGAAGAAAGGTAGATAACTATGAAGGTCATTCTATTTTATATAAAAAAACTTTTTACTATTTCCAAAAACGAAGTGCTTGTTCTCCCATCCAGGGTTGTTGTCGTGCTATTTTTTCTCTTTCTGCTCTTATTACCCGTGTTTACCAAAGATGACTATATCCTGCGCATTTTCACCCTCACCGGTATCTTCGCCTTATTGGCCGCAAGCTGGGATCTGCTATCCGGCTTCACCGGCCAATTAAATTTCGGACATGCGCTCTTTTTTGGAGTGGGAGCTTACGGCGCAGCTTTGATCAACCTGCACGCGAAGATCCCACCCTGGGGCAGTATCCCACTCGGCGCACTGGCCGCGGTTCTGGCCGGTCTTATCGTAGGAATACCGAGCCTCAGGCTTAAGGGTACGTATCTGGCCCTGACCACCCTCTCATTCCCCATCATTCTGATCGGTCTCATATTTGCTTTTCCCGGCTTCACGGGCGGAGAACTGGGGATTTCAGGTATCTCCAAGCTGACCCAGTCCCGCGTCGCCGATTACTACGTTGTATCCGTGCTTTTGCTCGGCCTGTGCACCATCATGTGGAAGATTACGGACTCCAATATCGGCATTATTTTCCATGCCATCCGGGAGGATGAAGTGGCGGTCAGGGCCTCCGGCATCAACACAACGCGCTATAAGCTTTTGGCTTTTTGCCTCAGCGGTTTTTTCGCAGGGATATCCGGGGGACTTTATGCGCATTTCATGAGGATCGCCGGCCCTTCAACCCTCGAAGTGTCCCTGTCCTTCCAGGTGGTCATATGGGCTATTTTCGGCGGAATCGTGACTATCTATGGCCCGATAGGGGCGGTATTTCTCCTTTTTCCCCTGTTGGAGCTTCTGCGCTTCTGGCAAGACTACCGAACTTTGATGTTCGCATGTGTGGTATTATTTATTCTTCTTTATATGCCTGACGGGCTTTTTCGCTGGCTGCGGGACAAGATTGAAAAGGAGTGTCCCCGGTGCAAAATCAGAAACGTCTCCACGCGTGATACCTGCCGCGTGTGTACGGCATCGCTTGACTAGCAATACCGGCATCAAGAATCCGCCTCTCAATGAGGAAGAAAAAAGTGTGAGGATGAAAAAATGGACGCAAAGGAAGTTTACGCAGCAAAACCATGGTTGAAATATTATCCCGAGGATGTCCCCGAAACCGTGGAAATACCGGCCATATCCGTTCCCGAGCTTTTTGAACAGGTAGCGGGAAAATACGGCGACAAGACCGCCTTGATTTTCTACGGCAAAAAAATCAGCTATGCAAAGCTCAAAGAGCTGATCGACCGTTTTGCCGCGGCCTTGGCCGGCCTGGGAATAAAGAAAGGCGACACGATCGCCCTATACCTCCTGAATTGCCCGCAGTATATCATCGCCTACTTCGCGGCCTTCAGGATCGGCGCGAAGATCACTCCGATCAGCCCGGTTTACACCAGCCATGAAATACGGCATCAAATCAAAGACAGCGATGCGACTACCATTGTCTGCCAGGATATCCTTTATGATAATGTGGAGAGCGCCGGCATTGCCATGAAGAATGTCATACTCACGAGTATTCACGAATATTTGCCCGTGCTCAGGCGACTTCTGGGGAAGAGCACCCTGGGAAAGGACTATTCGAAACTACAGGTTCCCACCCCGGAGCACAGAAAACGGGCAGGTCTCCTTGAGTTCCAGGAGCTCATAAAGAAGTATCCGCCCCATCCCCCCGAGGTAAAAATCGAGCCGACACGGGACATTGCAGTCCTTCCTTATACGGGCGGCACCACCGGGCTTCCCAAAGCGGCAGTCATTACCCACGCCAATCTGGTGGCATTACAGGCCCAGGCAAAGGCGTTCTGGCCTCTGTTCGAAGAAGGCAAAGAGGTGGTCATAGCCTTTTTGCCCTTTTTCCACATCTATGGCCAGGCCGTCGTGATGTTCGCGAGTCTTTCGCAGGGCTTCACCATGGTGCTTTTCACGACGCCCGATATAGACGACATCCTGTCGGCCATAGAAAGATACAGGGCATCCGCAATCAATGGCGTGCCCACCATGTTTGAATACCTCAAGGAATACGAAAAGACGGACAGGGTCAATTGGGGGCGGCTCAAGATGATCTCCTGCGGCGCGGATACGCTTCATGAATCGACCATTGAAGCATGGAAGAAGAGGACCAGATCGCAGATCGTAGAGGGGTACGGGATGACTGAGACTACGGGTCTGAGCCACGGTAACCCTTATACAAGGCCCAAACGAGGTTCTTTCGGAATACCCATACCCAATATGAAGGCCGCCATTGTCGAATTCGAAGGCACGAGATTTTTGCCTTCCGGTGAAGTTGGGGAAATGATTCTAAACGGGCCGAACATCATGCAGGCCTATTGGAAAAGGGAAGAGGAAACCCGCGACTCATTGATCGATATTGACGGAGAGAAGTGGCTCAGAACCGGAGATATTGTCAGCATGGACGAGGAAGGCTATTTTCACTTCTTTGACCGAAAACGGGATCTCATCAAGTATAAAGGATATTCGGTCTTCGCCAGACATGTCGAAGAGGTGCTTTTCCAGCATCCTCAAATCAAGGCCGCCGGCGTCGTGGGAGTGCCCGACCCGAAGGTGGGTAGTCTCATCAAGGCCTATGTGGTGCTTGAAAGCGAAGCCAGGGGCAAAGTCTCCGAAGAGGAGATTATATGCTTCTGCAAGGAGAATCTCGCCCACTATAAAGTTCCCTCGATCATCGAATTCAGGGGTGAACTTCCGAAGACGGACGTGGGGAAGGTTTCGCGCAGGGAGTTGAGAGAAGAGGGGGAGGAGTGCTGATATGACCCAATCTTTCCTTGAAATCAAAGGTCTCAATAAAAATTTCGGCGGGCTCAGGGCGGTCAATGACATCGGCTTTACCATGGGAAGGGATCAGATCATCGGTCTGATCGGTCCGAACGGCGCCGGCAAGACAACATTGCTGCGGCTGATCACCGGCATTCTGAAGCCGGATGCCGGAAGCGTCCGTTTTAAGGGGAAGGAAATCGTAGGCAGAAAGACCTGGAATATCGTTAATATGGGCATCGCGTGCACCTTCCAGAATATGAGGCCGTTCCGGCGACTCCCTATCATCGCCAACGTTATGGTTTCCTGCATGTGTCCGCGTGCCCTGAAGAGGGGGGAATGGGTCAAGCGATTGGAGGCAAAGGCTATGGATGCCCTGGAATTCGCCGGCATTTCAGATATGGCGAGGGAACAGGCCTCCACGCTTTCACAGGGTGACCTCAAAAGGCTTGAAGTGGCGCGAGCCGTGGCCACTGAGCCGGAATTGCTCCTCCTGGATGAGCCTTTCGGCGGCTTAAGCCCTGCTGAAACAGATCTCATGGCCAAATCCATAAAGCGTTTGCATAAGGGCGGCCGTTTCGGTCGATTGCACAGCGAAGGTCCGGCTATGATCATTGTCGAACACAAGCTTCACTGGTTGATGAAGATCGTGGATCGTATTATTGTCTTAAATTTTGGGACCGTCATTGCTGATGGAACGCCGGAAGAAATCATCAACAATCCCCAGGTGATTGAAGCTTACTTGGGCCAAGGAGGTAAATAGGTTTGCTGCTTGAAGTTGCTAATTTATCGATTTGGTATGATAAGGCCATACTCATTAACAATTTGAGCATGGGTGTGGATGCGGGTGAATTGATAAGTCTCGTGGGGCCTAACGGGGCCGGTAAATCGACCCTGCTGAGAGCCATCACCGGATTGGTTGCCTGGGAGAGGGAGCTTACTCGCCGGTCAACCCATGGTGATATCAAGTTAGAGGGAACGGTAACTTTTAACGGTGAGCGTATCGATACGATGCCTGCCCATGAAATCGTCAAGCGAGGCCTGATTCTTTGTCCGGAGAGGCGAAGGCCATTCAGGGAGTTGACGGTGATCGATAATCTCATGGTCGGGGCTTACCTCATGAAGGATAAAGATGAAATTCGGGACAGCTTGGATAAGGTTTATCGGCTTTTTCCCGTGCTTCAGGAACGATCAAATCAGGTCTCCGGCACTCTTTCCGGTGGAGAGCAGCAGATGCTCGCGGTTGCCAGGGCCATGATGTCTAAACCCAAGCTGTTGTGCATTGATGAGCCCTCAACCGGTCTCGCCCCTATTCTGCGAGCAGAGGTGTTTCAGAAGATCGGAGAGATCAGCAAGTTGGGCATCACCGTCTTGCTCGTTGAACAGGAGGTGAGCACCGTCTTCAAAATGACCTCCCGCAACTATGTCCTTTCTTCGGGGAAAATTATCGCGGAAGGAAAAAGCGAGCAATTGCTTCAAGACGAGGTTCTTCGAAAAACCTACCTGGGGCTTTAGCGGATATTCCTCTGACAATGCTATTCTCAGCATCAGAATATCCTCTGATGTCTTGTTAAATGAATTTTTTGACTTGTAATCAAGTCGTATCTAATGTCAACCATTACAATTTTTTTTTCGCTTATTCAATAAGCGGCCTCTTCAACGGGGCCGCTTTTTTATACTCTGAAAGGTAGTGGATTCCGTGCCCTTAAAATATGATCTCCAATATATAATTTATTCTTGCCCTTCAACGGCTGATATGCTCATTAGTCCGTTAGTGGATTACAAATTGTTACAATTTGTAATAAAATATTTATGTTTTTAATTCATATTAGGCTTGTTGCAAAATGAAATTATAATTCAGACTTAATTTCTTAAAATAATTTGATGATAATTATAAAATGCCATTAGTAATTTATCAGGTGAAATTATGAACATGATAGAAATGAAAGACATTAGAAAAGAATATCCGCTCGGCGAAACCGTGGTGCACGCCTTGCGGGGGATCGATCTCTCGGTCCAGGAGGGGGGATTCATATCCATCATAGGACCGTCCGGCAGCGGCAAGACCACCCTGCTGAATATCATCGGATGCATCGACACGCCCACGGAAGGGAGCGTGAAGATCGGCGGTGAGGATATTACCTCTCTCGACGACAAAAAACTTACAAATATTAGGCTCTTCAAAGTGGGATTTATTTTTCAGACCTTTAATCTCATACCGGTGTTAAATCTTCTTGAAAATGTTGAATTTCCTCTCCTTTTAATGAAAGAGCATAAACTTTCCAAAACTGATATCCGCGAGCGTGCTGAAAAGGCAATTGAAGAGGTGGGGCTAAAAGATTTCCTTGATCACCGTCCGGCCGAGCTCTCCGGCGGGCAGAGGCAGCGCGTGGCCATAGCCAGGGCGCTGGTCACCAATCCGCAGATCGTGCTCGCAGACGAGCCCACCGCCAACCTGGACTCGGAAACAGGCGCTGCGATTCTTGAGCTGATGAAGCATCTGAACGAGACTGAAAAGACCACATTCATATTCTCAACCCATGACCCGGACGTGTTAAAATATGCGTCCCAGGTCGTCAAAATCAGGGACGGGCATATTGAGAGCACGGGAAAACCGGGACGATCCCTGAAGACGGGCAAAACAAGATCGAAAGCGCATGTCGGAAAAGCCGGCTCAACGGGGAAAAGGAGAAGATAGATGGCGTTAATAGCCAGAATCGCGTGGCGAAATATCCAGCGGCACCGGGGGAAGAGCCTGGTTATCGGAATCATTCTCTTTCTGGGAGCCCTTATCATGACGATCGGAAACGGGGTGGTGTCCGGGATGGAGCGGGGCCTGAGGGACGGCATCATAAACCGCTTTACCGGCCAGATCGTGGTCATCTCGGGCAGGCAGGAACAGGATAACGTCATATTCACTCCTTTGGGGAAAGACGTGCAAGTCATCACCGGTTACGAGAAAATAAAGCATGCTCTTGAAACCAGCGGTTATGTCGACAAATTCATTCCCGTGGGCAAGGGTCTGACCCTGGTATTGAATGAAAACGGAGATGTAGGCTACAGCCTGGTCCTCGGCGTGAACTTTGAAGAGTATCAGAAGATGTTCATGAACAATGTCAAGCTGGTGGAAGGCGCCTTTCTTAATAAAGACGATCGGGGAATCCTCATAACATCGGGAAACAGAAAGCGGTTCTACGACGAGCTTGATTTCTGGTTCATGCCGGAAGGCGTAAAGCTCAATGATAAAAATCTGACCGATGAGGCATTGAAATATAAAGACAGACTGGATGTGAAAAACGACATCGTGCTCATGGGATCGAGTATGGAAAATACGACCATGGATCTGCGATTGAAGGTAAAGGGGATTGTCAAGTATGAGTATCTTGACGATTACTGGAAGAATTTCAATATCATTGATATCGAGTCGTTCCGCGAGGCTTTCCAGTATGTCACCGCGTCCGATGCGGCGGTAAACATTCCATCCTATCAGCGGAAGCTGCTTGAAACCGACAACCTCGACAGTCTGTTCGAAGATAATGTCGTGACAAAGGCCGGAGCAGGGAATAAAAAATACGAGATTGCGGAGCTGATTGGGAAAAGGGCGGCTCGAAAAAAGCCCGGCATCGATTCCGGCGCATATAACATTATATTCGTCAAACTCAAAAAGGGCGGGAGTATTGAAAAATCATTACGCAAACTCAATGACGCGTTCAAGGCGGCCGGAGCAGAGGCGCGGGCAGTGCCCTGGGGGAATGCCGTGGGACAGCTTGCGGACCTGGCGATGATCATGAGAGGCGCAACAATAGGTTTCGTCATGCTGATTTTTTTTGTGGCGGTCATCATAATCATGAACACCTTAAGCATGGCGGCTTTGGAGCGGGTGAGCGAGATCGGGATGATGCGGGCGGTGGGAGCCCAGAAATCCTTCATCTCGGGAATGTTCTTCGCCGAGACCGCCGTCATCTCATCCGTGTTCGGCGGAGCGGGAATAATAGCCGGGGGGATATGCATTTCCATTTTGAATCTCCTCCATATAACAACCGATAATAATATTCTCGAGCTCCTGTTCGGCGGAAACGTACTGAGGCCGACGCTCGGCTTCTTTGACATCATGATCGGGGTCATCGAGCTTGCTGTAGTTACGGTAATCGCAGCGGCTTATCCCCTGACGGTAGCGCGGAGAATCACTCCCCTGGACGCGGTTACCAGGGATTAGGAGAAGAGAATGCGGTTAATACTTGCCCTGAGCTTACGGAATCTGCTCCGCCAGAAGAGGAGAAACTTGTTTCTCGGGATCGCCATATGCTTCGGCATGATGATCCTTGTGTTGGCGATCTCCTTTTCACAGGGCCTGACCGACACCCTCCTCAACCGGGTAGTCGTGTACATCGCGGGCCATATGAGCATTGTCACGATGGAGGAAAGCAACAAGGACAGGCGCATCATAAGGGATAAAGAGAAATTCATCAATATCGTCAAATCAAATATAAAGGATATAAAAAAAGTCTGGGAGTCTATCGGGGTATTCGCCCGGGTGATCGGGAATTCCCGGGCGGATAACGCCATTATCGTGGGCAGGGTGGCAGACAAGGATTTCCTTGAATATCTCGGGCAAAATCTCGTTGAGGGAAATCTCGGCGACTTTACCAGCGGTGCTGTGGAAAATCCGGTGATTCTTTACTCCAATAAGGCCAAGACGTTGGGCGTGAAATACCGGGACACGATAAACGCGAGGTTTGCCACCATAACCAAACAACAGCAGAGCGTCAGACTCAACGTTGCAGCCGTATTGCGATCGAGCAATCTTTTCGAAGAGATGGCGATGTTTGTAAATTTGAAGGATCTCAAATCTCTGGTCGGGCTTAAGCCCCATGAAACCGGCGCTCTGTATATCAGCTTCAAGAGGATCAACAATCCGGATCATGCGATCAGGGAGGCGATTAAGCTCCACAAGCTGCTCAAGCCGGATGTGGCGGTCATCTATGGAGAGGCGGTCAATAAAAACAGATCCTCCAACGCCACTGCCCTCGGCTATGCCGGCGACAAGGAATCCCTGTCAATAATGAATAAACATGTGTCCTTATTATCCGGCGCCATGCCGGCTGAAAAATCGGAGAACGAGGCGCTGGTAAGCAAAAATCTGGCAGCGGATTTTAAGCTGAGGAGCGGTGACCGGATCACGTACCGGTATAAGAATAAATATGAAAACCTGACGACAGAGAACAGATATAGAGTTGCCGGAATTTTTAATTCCGCCGGGATTTCCGATCGCAACATCATATTGCTGAATGAACGGAGCTTCTACAAGACATATTTACAAAACCTGCCTGCCGACGCGCGCAAATACAAACAGGCGTACGTGCCTCTTAGAAGATCGGCGCTGTATCCGGTATTCGAGCCCGAATGGAAGCTCCTCCCCCGGACATCGACCTTCGAGGCTATGCAGCTGAAAATGAGGGACATGACGAAAACCAAATGGAAGGGTCCGTGGCTCGATGTGCGCACCATGTATGAGAGCGCCGATTTCATACTTAAGCTTGAGTATGCCTTGAAGCTGGTTGCATTCACCGCCGTGCTGATCCTCTTTTTCATCATACTCATCGGCGTGCTCAATACCCTGCGGATGACCGTCAGGGAGAGGACGCGGGAAATCGGCACCATGCGCGCCATCGGGATGCAGAGAACCGACGTGAAATATCTATTCATCGCAGAGACGGTTCTCCTCACGGCTATCGCGTGTGTGGCCGGCATCATACTCTCTTTTATCGTAATGTGGGTGCTCGGGCTTTTCACGATCAACACGGATAGCGTGCTCTCGATTCTTCTTGTGAACCGGCGGCTCCATTTTCTTCCAACGGCTGCATCGATCGCCGGCAATTATATATTGATCATACTCATGGCAGCGGCAACCGCGTATTTTCCCGCCAGAAGGGCGTCAAATCTTTCCGCGGTTACTGCACTGGGGCATTTTGAATGAAAGGACCTCACCCGCGCTCCGCGCCCCCTCTCCTTTATTCATTTCTTAATGGGAGAGGCCGGCTTCCGCCCTCCTGGCTCCGCCGGGAGCGAACAGGAGGTTCGCCTGCAAGCATGAACCAGGAGGGTTCAATAAAGCTTGCCATTGGGACATCCTGTCCGGCAGGTGCCGGGGGGTGAGGTCGCGGGTGAGGGTTGAGAGGCTTTTTAGATTGAAGCGCAGAGGAATACTAAATGAGATTAATTAAAATTTTTTTTACAACAATTTTGTTGTTTATCTGCCTCACAGCCGGGGCGGCGCCCAAGGTCAGCGAAATCGTTAAAAAAATGGACTACCTTTACGAGCAGATCGGCGATATCTCGGTAAGGGTGTCGATTGTTCAGAACAAGGCGCGGCAGGGGGTGAAGAACTTCGGATTTCTCTATTTCAGGCGGGACAAAACCGATGAATTTCTGATCGTCGCCTTTGCTCCGGACACGGAAAAAGGAAACGGGTACCTGCGCGTGGGTGAGAATTTTTGGATGTACCGCCAGAACACCCGCACGTTCCAGCACATAAGCCGCGACGAGAGCATCTTGGGGACAAATGCGAAGGGCGGTGATTTTGAAAAGAGGAAGCTTTCCGACCTGTATAAGCCGTTCACTGATTCGGGAGGATCCGAGATCATTGCAGAGGAGATGCTCGGCAAACGGGAGGTATATAAGTTCACCCTCATAGCCAAGGTCAATGACGTGACCTATCCCAAGCAGGTGTACTGGGTGCAGAAGGAGAATTATCTCACCCTCAAGATGCAGTCGTATTCCCTGTCGGACACCCTGATGCAGACCGCCTATTTCCCCAAGTGGACCCAGATTGAGGGCAAATATATCTGGATACAGGCCATCTTCATAGACGAGTTTGAGAAGGGAAACAAGAGCATCGTGGATCTTTCCGGAATATCGACCAAACAGCTCGATCCGAAGATATTCACCAAGGCATATCTTGAAAATTTAAGCAAGTAGCGTGTTGTTATGAAATCATGTAAGATTCGGATGTTTTTATTAATGTTCGCAAGCGCAGGCATAGTTATTTCACTCGCCTATGCCGGCGATCTGCTATTTGCGGAAATCGATAAGTCAAAGACTACCGATAAGACTCTCTCTGAAGAAGAGATATTTAAGGAAGATACTGTTACCCCAAGCGATAAAATTAAAGATGATGCCCTGTCCGCCGCGATTGAAAAAAAATCCCTCACCTTCAACGGATTCTTAAACAGCAGAACCAGCGTGAAATATAAAAGGAGCAGCATTCTCAGGGATATCGATCTGATCGATACCAGTAATTTTTTATCGTATTTCCAGAGCAATTACCAGCTTGACGCGCGCCTCATAAAAGGGATCCGCGGGTACGTGAATGTGTCCGCCGACTATTATCCCACGGGCCTGCTTCAATCAAGCACGCAGCAGAGCGCGCTCCAGTATCCTTTTCTGGGGACCTTCAGCTATCTTATAAATAACAACCCGAATGTTCCCGTGTCGTTCCTCGGAATTCCCGCGTATTTCATAAAAAGGGACGTCCTGGTTCTGGAAAAGATCAACGCCGCGTTTTCGATCAACGAGATATTTCTGGACGCCAATATCGCAAAAGCGGTCTATTTCCGCGTCGGTAAGCAGGTGCTGAAATGGGGCGTAGGGTACTTATGGACCCCGATCGACCTTATCAACATCGAAAAAAAAGACATTCTTAACTGGTCCCAGGTGAGGCAGGGCACCTACGGGCTCAAGATGCATATTCCGTTCGGGACCGCGGCAAACATATATTCCTTTGTGAATTTCAACAAGGCGAAAAACCTGAGCGACATCAGCATGGCGAACAAGCTCGAGGTGCTTTTTGTGTATACCGAAATGGCCTTGTCCGTTTTGCTGAAGAAGAAAAACGTGCCCGTGTACGGTTTCGATTTCACCTCGCGGGTTCTCTCGATTGATATCCACGGAGAGGCGAGCGTCTCGTATGGAGACAACAACCGGAGGCTCAGCGTTTTCCCCTGGTATCTCTCGGGCGGCACCCTGGGAGTCCCCGTGGATCTTCTCTACTATGTGACCCAGTTTCCCGGCAGAACCTCGATTATGGATTACCGGGTGCACGGTAAATGGATTCCGCAGGCGAGCTTCGGATTCGGCAGGGGTTTTGAGGTGAAGGATATAAAAGACAGGATACGGTTGGATTTCGAGGCATTTTATAATCATGCGGGGTATAGCAGGAATGTTTTCGAGAAGGATCCGTATACCGTTGCCTATTTTTTATCCCACAATCTATATACTCCCAATTATTACGGCAAATATTACGCCGGCGCATTCATAACCATCTCGCAGATGCTCGTGGAAGAGCTCTCCGCAGCGATAAACTGCATTGTAAACATACAGGATCAGTCTTCGATTGTATCCGGCATGCTGACATACTCTCCATTATACGATCTGTACCTGAACCTGACGGTGAGCGGATTTATCGGCAAACAGAACAGGGAGTATACCGCGTTCGGCAACTATGGTACGGCCGAATTTTCCGTAAAGATCGTTTTTTAGAGCAGCAGACCTCCTTGAAGAAAGCACCGCCAACGCAGAACATGCAGGATGCAAACAGGCAGGGGATCTACTATGGGTGGTATATCGTGCTGGCGGCATTTGTCGGCAATTTTATGGGCGTCGGCACCAGCTTTTATATATTCAACGCCTTTATCGAACCGTTATGTAAATTGAGGGGGTGGACGAGGACCGAGCTGAATATCGCACCGATGCTCGGCTATATCGTCAATCTCTTCTGCATCCTGGCGTACGGAACCCTGGTGTCCCGGGTCGGCCCCCGGATCCTGATGACCCTGGGCTCGCTGATCTCGGCCGTATCGTTTTTAATGCTCGGCGTATCCTCAAGCCTCTGGATGTTTTACCTCTTCTTCATGCTCCTTTTCACCGGCATAGCCGGCATGAGCGGAATCGTTACCGCCACTGCGGTCAACAACTGGTTTGTTCTTAAGCGGGGCAATGCGCTAGGGCTCGCAACCACGGGGGTGTCGCTTTCCGGCGTGATACTGCCGATCCTTGCCCTTGCGGTAATGGAACGGAGCGGCTTATTTGACGCGTTTGTCTGGATAAGCATAGCCATGTGCCTGGTGGCTCCGTTGTCATGGCTTACGGTTAAAACCAGGCCTGAAGACTGCGGGCTTCTGCCCGACGGCGCACGACACGAGGGCAGCGTCGTTTATGATGAAGAGGTGTTCCGCAACGGCGGCGATGCATCGGGCGCTGCCGGCCGGCCCGCGCATTGGACGCTGCCCATGGTGGTCAGGAGCCAGGCCTTCTGGAAGATTGGATTTTCCTACGGCTTAAGCATGATCTCCGTGGTGGGAGTGATGTTCCAGCTCAAGCCGAGATTCAGCGATGTCGGATTCGACGGAAAAACCGCCATGAACCTGATGGCTGCGACCGCCCTGGTCGGCACAGCAGGCAAATACGTATGGGCGCTCCTATGCGATAAATTTTCTCCCCGGAAGGTTTCCACCCTGCTCATTTTCTTCAACGCCGCAGGACTCGGCTTGCTCTTGATACCGGGCTCCATTGCCGCCGTCGTTCTCTTCATACTGATTTACGGCTTTGCTATGGGAGGGGTGGTGTCCACGCAGCCGGTTATAATAGCCGATTATTTCGGCAGGGAGGCGTATCCCACGGTCGCGCGGTATATCGGGGTGATTGTAGGGATCAACTGCATCAGTTATCCGATCATGGGCAGGAGCTTCGATATAACCGGATCTTATGATACGGCATATCTTATATTCATTGTGCTGAATCTCGTTGCCGTGCTCTTGATGGCTTCGCTGAAGAAACCTTCTCTGACCTCACCCCCCGGCCCCCTCTCCCATTAAGAAATGAAAAAAGGAGAGGGGGAGTTTAAGGATGAAGCTTAATGTCGCGGAACCCCTCTCCCCCTTGAAGGCGGGGATGCGCATCCCCGCCTTCAAGGGGGAGAGGGTGCGCGGAGCGCGGGTGAGGGCATGGATGATTAATTTCCCGGCTTCTTCCGCAGCCGCAGCCGTACCGATACGTTCACGACGTTCTGGTCCCTTCCCGCAAAGAGCTTGATCTGATTCGATATATAGTCCGGGTGGGTGAACAGAAAATCGTACCGCCTTCCGTTGAGGAGGTATTCCTGGTTTTTCTTGTTGTTGGCGTAATTCTTTTCCCAGCTTATCCAGTACCAGGGCGTGCCCCCGAAAAGGAAAATCTTGACGCCGTCGATTTTTTTCTGCGTGGCCTCGTCAATGACGTCGAAAACGAAGGACACGCTCCGCTGGGGCGTCGCCCGGTGCAGGGTCTCTACGACCAGCGGATCATCCCGCTCTTCCAGGCTCCGGAGATCGAAGTGGGTCCAATAGGATTGGTTGTTGAGGGTTATTTTCAAAAAATATCGTCCCGCCTCGCGATAAACGACCGGGCTGGAAAAAACAAGATAAGGCTCGAGCTCCCGGTGTTCGCCGAAGTCAACGAAAAAATCGTTCGCCGTCAGCTTGATGTAGTTTTCAGGCTGAAGGATTATTTCCTCGCTTGCGATATCGTACACGATGCCGCGCTTCAGTTCCTGCCGCGTCAGTACCGCGCGGATCTGGAAGTTATAAATCATGTCCTTATAATTGTCGTCGATGTATTTATATAGTTTTTCTTTCACTGCCGTAACCGTTTTCTCGTAATTGGCCAGGTAGAGCTTTTTATCGGGAAGCTTTAACCGGGGGTAGGGGATTATCGTCCGGGGGATGGGAATGATGTAGCGGATCTCCATTTTTCCCATCCTATCGTTCATGAAGAGCGAGTAGTAGACCGGCGTCGCCAGCAGGACATAGGACGCGACCGCGATGACGATGGTGCATGAAGATATGATAAGGGCATAGCGCCTCGTGCGGGATTCCTTAAACGATCCCCAAAAGGAAGAATAGACCGGCCGCGCGCAGCTTATTGAAGGAGAGAATTTTCCGGAGTACACGTAGTGGTGAATGTTTTCCTTTACATCGGCAAGCGAGAGTTTTTTTACGTAACGCTCCAGTTTTTTCTGCGCGAGTGTGATGTTTTTATAGCGCTTGCGCGGGTCATAGCGCAGGCACTTTTTGATTACGGATTTTATCGCTGCCGGGATATCATCTGCTGCGAAATTAAGGGACTCCTTTTTCAACCGCGCCGCCATTGATTCGGCAGTGAGGGAGCGGCCGAAGGGAGGCTCCCCGGCCATCATTTCAAAAAAGATAATCCCCATTGAGTAGACATCGGACAGGGGCGTGGTCTCTTTTGCGTCCGTAAGCTGCTCCGGGGACATGTAGGCCGGCGTGCCGATGATTACGCCTTCTTTGGTCACCTCCCTCTGGGTGCATTCGCCGTCTAATATTTCCTCGCATGATGCAATCCCGAAATCAATGATCTTTACCTCGCCCGACTTTGCTATGAGTATGTTCCGCGGTTTAAGGTCGCGGTGGATCACGTTTTTCGAATGAGCATAGGTGAGTCCCTTGACGATCTCATTGAATATCAGGATCGCGGCAAGGGGTTTGAGCTTTTTTTTCT
Organism: Spirochaetes bacterium RBG_16_49_21; assembly: GCA_001829495.1. GTDB lineage: Bacteria > Spirochaetota > UBA4802 > UBA4802 > UBA5550 > RBG-16-49-21. Next base: position 39,197 of record MIBJ01000023.1, read on the forward strand.
TAGCGATCACGTCCGCCAGGGTGACGCCGTCGATATACTCCATGACGATGTATTTTTTGCCGCTTTCGATGAAGTAGTCGTACACCGATACGATATTGTCGTGGCGCAGCGTCATGAGGATCTTGGCTTCACGCTCGAAGCGCTCTCCCATCTCTTTCCCTTTTATGGAGAGCTCCTTTATAATTACGTTATTTTTAAGGCCCGGATGAACGGCTTTGTAAACTACGCCCATTCCTCCGATACCTATTTCCTTGAGTATCTTATAGTCTTTTATCTCGTTGAGCATAGGGTAACTATGCTTGAGATTTTTCATCTCGGTCAAGTAAAAAATCAGTTTACTCCCTCCCCTTGACCTCACCCCCTGCCCCCTCTCCAAAAATGATTGACTTAAAGCAGCGGAAGGCTTATTTTATCATCCAGGAGCAGAATTTCAGGAGTAGAACCATGATAGATAAAACTGTTTACAAGCGCGACGACAAGGGGAAAAAGCTGGCCCAGCAGGAAACCGGCGACGTGAAAAAGGTGAGGTTCAAGGAGCGCGATATTGAGCTCGAGAAGATCATCACCATAGGCAGGGACGCAATGAACAGCATCGTCATCTCGGACGACCCGCTCGTTTCCCGCCAGCATGCGATAATAGAAAAAGAGGGCGCCGGTTATTATGTCATGGACAAGAACAGTACCAACGGCACCTACGTGAACAATAATCCCCTGAAAAAAGACGCCCGGCACGAGCTCAAGCCCGGCGACGTTATTACCATAGGCAAAACCAAGCTGCAGATATTGTGAGGAATTAATACCGTCTGCTTTTAACAAAATTTTAACGCAAACGCCTCAAAATTTAACCCGCATCTAACCGGTTTCCAGGGTAGTTTAATCATTTCCCAATGTGCAATTATCCGCGCGATTATTATATTACTCAGATTAGAGGCTGTCTGAAAATATCTCCGTGAGAGTGACCTCATCCCCCCTGTCCCCCCTTCTCCTTAATAAGAGAAGGGGGGCGGATAAGGTTTATAGCTACCCCCCTCTCCAATTTGGAGAGGGGGGGAGGGGGGGGAGGTCAAGGGAGGTTATATGTACTATTACGACATCATTTTTATCACCTCATTTTTCATTCTGCTGATCATTTCTTCTGTTCTACTGGGAAAATACATGGCCGGGTTGTATGATGGGAAACGAACATTTCTCAGCCCGGTCATTCGTCCGCTGGAGCTCTTCATATACCGTTTGTGCGGGATATCGGAAACCGAGGAAATGACGTGGAAGAGGTATGCCCGGGCTTTTGTAATTTTTAACGCCACCGGCATCGCCTTTTTGTTTCTCCTCCAGACGGCGCAGGGGTTCCTTCCGCTCAATCCGCAGAGGCTGCCGGGTGTTCGATGGGATACCGCGCTCAACGCGGCCGTATCGTTTGTGACCAACACCAATTGGCAGTCATACGGCGGCGAAACCACGATGAGCTATCTGACGCAGATGCTCGGGCTCGCGGTGCAGAATTTTCTGTCAGCGGGGATCGGCATGGCGGTTGTCCTTCCGCTCATCAGGGGCTTCATTAGCAGGGAATCGGAGACCGTAGGCAACATCTGGGTTGATTTGACCCGCTCCGTGCTGTATATACTCCTCCCGCTCTCAATTGTCGTGTGCCTGGTGCTGATATCCCTCGGGGTCGTCCAAACCCTGAAGCCTTCTCTAATCGCCCATACCCTCGAAGGTGCGCAACAGGTTATATCCGTGGGCCCGGCTGCATCCCAGATCGCGATCAAGCAGCTCGGCTCGAACGGCGGCGGGTTTTTCAACGCCAACTCGGCCCATCCCTTCGAGAACCCCACGTTTTTGTCCGACCTTGTGGAGAATTTTTCAATCCTCCTTATTCCCTTTGCATTTGTTTTTATGTTCGGATACATGATAAAGAAATCACGGCAGGGCAGGGCGCTTTTTATGGTCATGCTGATACTGTTCATCATGGGGCTCGGCATCATGCTCTATGCGGAATATCAGCCCTCTCCGGCCCTGACTCACGCCGGCCTCGCCGCTCCGGTGAATATCAACATGGAGGGGAAAGAAACCCGGTTCGGGGTTTTATGGTCCGCCCTGTGGAGCCAATCCACCACGGTTACCTCAAACGGATCGGTAAACAGCATGCACGACAGCTTCATGCCGCTCTCGGGATTGGTCCAGATGTTCAATATCGGAATCGGCGAAGTGATCTTCGGAGGAGTCGGCGTCGGGCTCATCGGCATGCTGTTTTACGTCATACTTTCCATGTTTGTGGCCGGTCTCATGATCGGAAGAACGCCCGAATATTTGGGCAAGAAATTGGGCCCCTATGAGATGGTGATGGCCATGATCTCAATGCTCCTGCCCATGATAGCGCTGGTCATATTTTCCGCGATCGCAATCTCGACAGCGGCGGGGATTTCGAGCCTCAATAATCCGTCATCCCACGGCCTTTCGGAGATACTCTATGCCTATTCCTCCGCTCACGGCAACAACGGCTCCGCCTTCGCAGGCCTGAATGCCAATATCGTTTTTTACAACTGCACCCTGGCGGCGGGGATGCTCATCGGCCGTTTTGCGACCATACTGCCGGCTCTTGCAGTGGCCGGATCGCTGGCAAAGAAAAAAATAGTGCCGGATAGCGGCGCTACGTTCCCGACGACCGGGGTCATGTTCATTATAGTGGTTATAAGCGTGATTATCATTATGGGCGCGCTTACGTTCTTCCCGGTCTATTCCCTTGGTCCGATACTGGAGCATCTGTTTCTCAATGAATTAAAGCTTTTTTAAGGGGGTAACGGATATGAATTTATGGCAATCTAAATTTATACTACAAGGGATACAAGAAGCTTTTGTTAAGCTGAATCCCTTTACCCTATGGAGAAACCTGGTGATGTTTATTGTCGAGATCGGTTCTATAATAACATCGATTGTCACCATCATATATATAATAAACAACCAGAGCTATTCACTGAGCCTTCAGATCACCCTCTGGCTGTGGGCCACGGTACTCTTTTCCAATTTCGCCGAGGCTCTGGCCGAGATTCAGGGAAAAGCCAGGGCTGCGTCCCTCAGAAGCACGAGGGAAAACATCAGCGCAACAATCCTTCTTGACGGCGGCAAATCGGAGACGGTTTCAGCAGCCTTGCTCAAGCGCGGTGACGTCACTGTGATAAACGAGGGGGAGATAATTCCCGGGGACGGTGATATCATCGAGGGCACGGCGCTGGTGGATGAGTCGGCAATAACCGGGGAATCCGCTCCGGTGATCCGGGAATCCGGCGGAGACCGGTGCGGGGTCACCGGAGGAACGAAGCTGATTTCCGGAAAGATCACGGTGAAGATCACCGTAAACGAGGGTGAGTCGTTTCTGGATCATATGATCGGTATGGTTGAGAGCGCGAAAAGACAGAAGACGCCCAACGAAATCGCCCTTAATATTCTTTTGGTGAGCCTTACGATTCTCTTCATCGTGGTGGTCTTCACTCTCCCCGCTTTCATGCGTTATATGGGCATGGCAACCGGCATATCCATACTGATGGCGCTGCTCGTATGCCTCATGCCGACGACCATCGGCGCACTCCTGCCCGCGATAGGGATCGCCGGGATGGACCGGCTGCTGCAGCACAATGTCGTTGCCATGAGCGGCAGGGCGATCGAGGCATCCGGCGATGTAACCACGGTGCTTCTCGATAAAACCGGCACCATTACGCTCGGCAACCGCATGGCCACGGAGTTCATCACGGCCGAGGGCACGGATAGGAACGGCCTTATGCAGGCGGCCCTGTATGCGTCCATTGCCGATGAAACCCCTGAGGGCCGGAGTATCGTCGCGCTGGCCAAGAAGGAGCTGAAGATCCACGGAAGGGATATACGCCAGCCGGAAGAATCCCGTTTCATCCCCTTTACGCCGGAGTCCGGCATGAGCGGCATCGATTTGAAGACGAAAAAAATAAGGAAGGGGGCTTATAAATCAATCGAGGCGTATATAAAAAAATCAGGCGGATTCATACCCGATGAAATCAGGCGCACAGCGGACCGGATCGGTCTGGAAGGCGATACGCCCCTGGTTGTCGCGGAAAACCGCCGGGCGATCGGGCTTATACGACTCCGCGATGTCGTAAAGCTGGGCATCGCCTTACGCCTGGCGCAGCTCCGCAGAATGGGCATACAATCGGTCATGATAACCGGCGATAACCCCCTGACCGCGGCCTCGATAGCGGCTGAAGCGGGCGTGGACGACTTTATGGCGCAGGCCAAGCCGGAGACGAAACTGGAGATAATACGAAAGTACCAGCACCAGGGCCAGCTCGTGGCCATGATCGGCGACGGTACGAACGACGCCCCCGCACTTGCCCAGGCGGACGTGGCAGTGGCCATGAACGCGGGGACGCAGGCAGCGCGTGAGGCCGCTAACATGATCGACCTCGATTCATCGCCGACGAAGCTTTTGGACATCGTGGAGATAGGCAAGGAGATACTCATCACCCGGGGCGCGCTCACCACCTTCAGCATCGCGAACGACGTGGCCAAATACTTTGCCATAATCCCGGCCATGTTCGCGGTAAAATATCCCCATCTCGGCATCCTGAACATCATGCATCTCGCCAGTCCTTCCAGCGCCATACTCTCCGCAGTGATATTCAATGCGCTTGTCATTCCCGCGCTCATTCCACTGGCGCTCCGCGGCGTCAAGTACCGCGTCACTACCGTGTCGTCCCTGTTGCAGAAGAATTTCTTCATTTACGGAATCGGCGGGCTTATTTTACCTTTTATCGGCATCAAGCTGATCGATTTATTGATTGCCTTATTCGCAATGATATAGGAGTATTAATCATGAAACAATTTAAAATATCGATCTTAATTTTTCTGGTTTTGTCCTTTGTTTTTGGGATTCTTTATCCCCTGTCGATGACCGGGATCGGCCAGATACTGTTCCCGAAAAAGGCGAACGGCAGCGTTGTATTTTTAAACGGCCGCATCATCGGCTCGGAGTTGGTCGGCCAGAGCTTCAAAAGCCCATGGTATTTCCACGGGAGACCGTCGGTTGTAAACTATGACGCTTCCAATTCCGGGGCATCGAATTTCGGCCCGACTAATAAGAAATTCATCGATCAGGTCAGGGAGGCGGCAGAACGGGTGAAAAGAGAAAACGGTTTGCCGGCGGATGCGAAGCTCCCTCCGGATATGGTGCTCGCTTCCGCCAGCGGACTTGATCCTGATATCAGCCTTGAATCAGCGCTCGTTCAGGTAAACCGCATCGCCCGCGTAAGGGGAATCGACCGGCCGCTCGTCATTGAAATTCTGAATAAAACGAGAGAAAAGCAATATTTTAATCTTTTCGGGAATTCATTCGTCAACGTGTTGAAGCTCAATCTGGCTCTGGATGATCTGCAAAAAAGAAAATGACGGACGATTATAAAAGGCCTGATCCCGATTCCCTCCTGCGTTCCATAAAGGAAAAAGAGGAGAGGGTAAGGCGGGGCAAGCTTAAAATATTCTTCGGCATGGCTGCCGGGGTGGGGAAAACCTATGCCATGCTCGCGTCGGCGCAGCGGCTCAAGCGCGAGGGTACCGACGTGGTCATCGGTTATATAGAGACCCACGGCAGGATTGAAACCGATGAGCTGGTAAAGGGCCTCGAGGTCATACCGCGCAGTCGGATCGATTACCGCGGCGTAAAAATCGAGGAGCTCGACCTGGACTCTCTTCTCCGCCGCAGGCCGGACGTGGCCCTGGTCGACGAGCTGGCCCACACCAACGCCGAGGGATCCCGCCACCTGAAGCGCTGCCAGGACGTGCTCGAGCTCCTTAACAGCGGCATAAACGTTCACACCACGCTCAACGTGCAGCACCTTGAGAGCCAGGCCGATCTTGTGGAAAACATCACCGGCGTTAAGATACGGGAAACCATCTCCGATTCGATCCTTGACACGGCGGACGAGATCGAGCTGGTCGATATACCGCCCGAGGAGCTTCTGAAGCGTCTGGCGGAGGGAAAGGTATACGTGCCGGAAAAGGCAGGCCAGGCTGCGGAGCGGTTTTTCCGAAGGGGGAATATCACCGCGCTCCGTGAGATGGCCCTGCATTACGTGGCGCGGCTCGTCGATTACGACCTCCGCGATTACATGCGGGAGAAGAAGATACCGGGGCCGTGGAAAACCGGCGAGCGGCTTCTGGTCGCCGTAAGCCCCAGCCCCTATTCGGAGTATCTCATCCGGTGGACGCGGAGAATGGCGTTTAATCTGAAATCACCCTGGACCGCCCTCTACATTGAGAAGCGGGGCTCCCTGTCCGAAGAAGACCATAACCGGCTGAACAAAAACCTGAACCTCGCCCGCGAGCTGGGTGCGGAGGTCATTTCAACTTCGGACGAGGATATCGTGAGCGGCCTCATCCGCACGGCCCGGCAGCAGAACATCACCCAGATCGTGGTCGGCAAGCCGCTCAGGAGATACCTGTCCGATTATTTCACCGGGGGAAACCTGGTGGAGAGGCTGCTCAAGTCATGCGGCGATATCGAGATCCATGTAGTGACGCAGCCTGATGCAGGAGAAAAAAAGCCCGGTATTTTCGCAAAATTTTCGTATACTTCAAGGCTTAAGGACTATGCCGCTTCAGCCGCGTGCATATTCGGCGTTACCCTGCTTAGTCTTTTTCTCGTCGGGGTGACGGGCTACTGGACGATCGCGCTCATTTACCTCTTGAGCGTATCAATTCTTGCGCTCATCATCGGGCCCGGACCCGTTTTGCTTGCCGCGACGATAAGCGCATTGCTCTGGAATTTTCTGTTCATACCGCCTCTGTATACCTTCCGGATAAACAAGCTGGAAGACGCCCTCATGTTCGGCACCTATTTCGTCATAGCGATAATTCTCGGCAGCCTGACATCAAGGCTCCGCTCGAAAGAAAAGGCGCTGCGCGTCCGTGAACAGAGAATCACGGAGCTCTACGAATTTTCAAAGTCCCTGGGCAACGCAGTCGGCATCGACGAGGTCGTGAGCACGGCTGTGCGTTATATGGAACGGTATCTGGGATCAGGCATTGCCGTTATCCTGTCCGATGATTCCGGCAGCCTGGCGGCAAACCCTCATGCCGGAAGCTCCCTCGGTCTGTCTTTAAAGGAGCGCGGGGTCGCGGAATGGTCTTTCAGGAACAAAAGGCCTGCCGGTCTCTTCACCGACACCATACCGCATTCCGACGCCCGCTATGTGCCCCTGATAGCGCCCGGAAGCGTGGTCGGCGTGCTCTGCATCAGGCCGTCATCAGGTGCAAGCTTCACCCTGGAGCAGGAGGGCTTCCTCCAGAATATCGTGTATCAATTGTCGACGAGGATCGAGCGCGAGAATTTATCGATGATGAGACAGAAAGCCCTGCTCGTCGAGGAATCGGAGCGGTTGTACAATATCCTCCTCAATTCCATATCGCACGAGATCCGTACGCCCCTGACGGCGATAACCGCCGCCTCTTCCAGTATGCTCGACGACGCGATTGAGGCGCGGCCTGAAATCCGCAGGGCGCTTTCGGAAGAGATCAGAAAGGCGAGCCGGCGGCTCAACCGTCTTGTCGACAACCTCCTTGATATAAACCGCCTCGAATCGGGAATGCTGAAATTAAACCGGCAGGCCTATGACCTTGGCGATCTGGTCAGCGTCGCCGTACGGCGGCTCGGCAGCGAGCTTGTTTCACATAACGTAATAGTTTCTATTGACGACGGACTGCCGATGATCAGCGTCGATTTTGCCTTGATGGAGCAGGTGTTCGTCAATCTTTTGTATAATGCGGTGATGTATACGCCGGCCGGTTCGGCGATCTCCGTCGGCGCGGCGGCAGACAGGAATATGATGACCGTCACGGTGAGCGATAACGGCCCCGGCATCAATAACGGCGATATCCCCTTTATTTTCGATAAATTTCGCCGCGGCTCAAACAGCGCCGCGGGCGGCACGGGTCTCGGTCTTTCAATCTGCAAGGGAATCATGGAGGCGCACGGAGGCTCCATAAGCGCGAAGAATAATGCTTCGGGGGGAGCCGTCTTCACTATCCAGCTTCCGTTTAATATTCCGGATACATCGAATGAGGACGTCAGATGAGCCAAGGCCCGATAGTTCTCGTCATAGACGATGAAGCCCAGATACGCAGGCTCCTCCGGTTGAGCCTCGATGCCCACGGCTATCAGGTCAAAGAAGCGACGACCGGCCAGGAGGGATTGCAGCAGGCGGCTATGGCGAGGCCTGATCTGATCATCCTGGACCTGGGCCTTCCGGATATGGACGGCCTTGATGCGCTTAAAAAGCTGCGCGAATGGTGCCCGGCTCCGGTCATCGTGCTCTCGGTTAAAAACTCCGAGCAGGATAAAGTCGACCTTCTTGACGCCGGCGCCAACGATTACGTCACCAAGCCGTTCGGCATGGAAGAGCTGCTGGCGCGCATGAGGGCCGCTCTCCGTCATAGTCTTCCCGATAACTCTGAAGGGGTTTTCACCTCGGCCGACCTTGTCATTGACTTTTCCAAGAGGATCGTGGCGAAAAAAGGCGCGGAGCTCAAGCTGACCCCTACCGAATATTCCCTGCTCTGCCTGCTCGCGCGGCATGCGGGAAAGGTCTTAACGCACAATCAGATTATGCGCGAATTATGGGGAGCGCAGTCCCAGCCGGACACGAGCTATTTGCGGGTGTACATTCTGCAGATACGGAGAAAAATAGAGGATGATCCGGCCAACCCCCGGATTCTCATTACCGAGCCGGGCGTGGGCTACCGGCTTTTGGCTGAGTAATAATTACTTCGACTATCTTGATGAACTCGACCTGTTGTCCTGCGGCTTATGCCATGATCAGTGGGATTATCTAAAAAGACGTAACTACTCAGCTATTAATCTTTGAAAAGAGTAACGGTAACCGCCGATTCACGCCGATGGTTCGACAGGCTCACCAACCGATTTGCTTGATGGTAAAAAGCCATCCGGTTGCCGAGCGGAGTCGAGGCAGCGTCCATCGGCGGTTCCATTTATTATACTTGAGTAGTTACAAAAAGACTAATAATGCGCCACAGAGACGCGGAGACACAGAGAGTCGCAAATACACCGGTCTTGTGCTTGACGGAAAGGAATATTATATGTATATTTGAAATACTGAAATTCAGTATTTCAAAAAGAGAGAAGATATGGCCGAAACAATCCGGATCAACGAGCGCGGAAGCCTGACGCTTCCCAAGGCTTTGAGAAAAAAACTCGGACTGACCAAGGGGGGCGTTGTTCTGGCGGAATCCACTTCCGAGGGCATTGTGCTGAAGCCCGCAGTCGCGTTTCCCATTGAAATATATTCGGATGAACGAATATCCGAATTCGCGGCTGAAGAAGATAAGCTGTCGCGGCATTTAAAGAAAAAAAAGAAATAAGATGCGCGTATTCCTTGACGCAAATATTCTGTTTTCGGCTGCCGCGAAAAACAGCGCCACGAGATTCTTACTCGACTTGTTGCTTACTAAGGCTGAAGCCTTTACAAATCAACACGCATGGGGGGAAGCTTCACGGAATATTGAATTGAAAAGGCCGGAACATGCTGAAAGCTTAATCAAGCTTAAAAAAATGCTGATATTTACAGACGCCTTTTCCGGTGAATTCCACCTCGATATTCCGGACGAAGACGTCCCGATACTTGCGGGAGCCATCGGCTCCAAATGCACTCATTTATGGACGGGAGATAAAAAGCATTTCGGGAAATATTTCGGAAAGACAATCCGCGGTGTTAAAATTGTTTCCGGTGTGATGCTTGCTGATGAACTTATGTAGATGGCCGGAAGGCGTGTAATTGCGTGTACTCCTGCTTGACCATCGATTGTCTCCTTAAATTTCGGTGGACGCTGAAATTCCCGGATTTTTCGACGGTGTTTCTGAGGTGCATGGGAGTATGTTGAAAAAATTCCTGACATTCGGCCTGACCCCTGAGCAGGAAGACCGCTACAGGACCTCCTCCCTTGCCGCTGACCTTGCCCAGGCCAGGATCAGCATGCTGTTGATCTTAGTGACCGCAGCGGGCTTTTTGGTTAACGACTACAGCTTCGTGGGACTCTCATGGCAATTCTATGGTCTCTTGGCTTTGAGAATCGCATTCCTGGTCCATGGCATTCTTCTGCTCAACTATATGAAAACGCTGGCGAGCTATCGCTCCTATGACAGAGCGGGATTTGCGTGGGGACTTCTCATGGTGGTCAACTTCCTGACTGCAGCCTCTACGCGGCCGGATGCCTTCATCGTCCATGCAATTGTAGCGGTGATGATCACCTTTGTGGCTCTTCTGACCATCCCTAACCGGTTCGTTAATCAGATCGCCTTGTCGCTTGCAATTATTGGCGGCGAGGTCCTGATAATTGCGCCCAGTGTGCGCACGTCTCCACAGGTGTCCGTGACGGTGCTTTTCAGCATGTTCGCGGCAAGCAGCATTGCTATCGTCAGCGCCTGGCAAATTAACTTTCTCCGCCGGTGGGAATTCCTTTCTCGAGAGAAAGAAAAGGAGGCCAGGGCGGCGGCCGAGAGGGAGCTATCCGAGCGCAGGCGGGTTGAGGAGGCGCTGCGGGAGAGCGAGGAAAAATACCGGACGATCCTGGAAACTATGCAGGAGGGTTTGTTTGAAAATGACCTGAAAGGGAATTACACGTATGTCAACGACGCGGCCTGCAGAATGCATGGATTTCAGCGTGAAGAGTTCATAGGAATGAATTATCGGAGCGTGTTCCCGCCTGAAGCGGCGCGATTCCTGTCCGATGCTTATCGCCGAATATATAAGACCGGCGAGACCGAGTTGCTGATGGATCACGAAGTGACGCGCAGGGACGGCTCTATAAGAATACATCAGGCCAACGTCGAGCTCGTACGCGATTCTTCGGGACGGCCGATCGGATTTCGCACCCTGGCATGGGATGTGACCGAGCGCAGAAAAATTGAGAAGGAAAAAGCACAGCTTGAGGAACAGCTGGTCCAGGCCCAGAAGATGGAATCGGTCGGCCGCCTTGCGGGGGGCGTGGCGCATGATTTCAACAATATGCTCGGCGTCATTCTCGGATACGCCGAACTGATCAGGCTCCGTCTTCCCCGGAACGATCCTCTCTTAAAGGAGCTGCTGGAGATCGAAAGGGCGGCCGCCCGCTCCCGGGACCTCGCCGGACAGCTTCTGGCTTTTTCGAGAAAACAGATCATCACACCGGTACTCGTGGACCTGAACGATCTTATCATGAGCATGGAAAAAACGCTTTCCCGCCTGATCGGCGAGGACGTTGACCTGCAATTCTATCCCGGCGGGGACCTCTGGAAGATAAAGTTCGACCCCTCTCAGATGCAGCAGGTCCTCATCAACCTGGCGGCCAATGCCCGTGACGCCATGCCGGCGGGAGGCAAGCTCACCATTGAAACCGCAAACCTTTGTCTTAACGAGGCCTACTGTAAAATACATCTCGGGTTCTCGCCGGGCTATTATGTCCTGTTAGGGGTGAGTGACGACGGCGCCGGTATGGACAAGGAAACCCTGCAGCATTTGTTCGAGCCGTTTTTCACAACCAAGGAGGCGGGCAGGGGCACGGGCCTGGGGCTTGCAACGGTTTACGGCATCGTCAAGCAAAACAACGGATTCATCAACGTCTACAGCGAGCCGGGCAAGGGCACCACATTTAAAATTTATATTTCCCGGAGCCTGGAAGAAGGCGATATGCAGAAAGGGGCCGAGGAAGAACTGGTCGCTTCCGGTTCCGGAACGGTTTTGCTGGTCGAGGACGATGATATGGTCCGTGCGATGACTTCAGAGATGCTCGAGGAGATCGGATATACGGTCGTGGCTGCCGGAAGCCCGGCCGAGGCCGAATCATTGTGCGAGAACGGCGATGTGCATATTGATCTTCTTCTAACCGATGTGGTGATGCCGGGAATAAGCGGCAAGGAGCTGAGGGACCGGATTCAGGCCAAACGGCCCGTCATAAAAGTCCTCTTCATGTCCGGATACACCTCCAACGTCATCGCCCATCACGGAGTGCTGGAGGCGGGGGTGCATTTTATCCAAAAGCCTTTCAGCATGAACGATCTTGCGCGCAAGGCCCGCGAGGCGATAGTGGGAAGATAATCCGGGCCGGTCCTGCTCTATGCTACTTCCAATCTTCAAAAGCCTTTTTGACATTGGCCGCATACCCGTGATGCGCGGTTAAGACGTACCGGATATTTTGCGTATGAGCCAAACTTTTGATCCGGGTGATGGATTTCCTTTCACCGTCATCGTCTATATTAGTGGAAGAAAGGCCCCCACACCCCGGTCTTCGAATTATTGCAGCCGCCCGGTAACGCGGCAGCGTATCAACGCACTATTTAGCCTTGATCAGTTTGACCGAGCTCTTCATGGTCGCTTCCGCTTCTTTTACGATGCTTTTTATCACGTCTGTGACGGTCGGGATCTCATTGATGCCGCCGACACACTGGCCCGCGAAAATGATGCCCTCGTCCACGTCGCCCTGCTCGATCGCCAGAAGGTGCCGCTTGGCTCCTATCGACTGGCGCGCCAGCATCATCACCCCCCGTGAGTCCTCGCCGGCGAACATCATGGCAAGGCCCAGCTGCATGAACTGCGGCATGGAGAGGTTCAGCATGTTTTTGACCATGCGGGCCGCGCCCAGGGCCTCGGTAATGCTCAAGCGTCCCTTCATCATCCTGCTGGCCTGCTTCGTCTTCAGGACCCGTCCGTCCATTCCGTCGAAATAGCTGCTGTAGAGGGTGTCGGCCTCCGAGGCCTTGAGGCAGAGCTCCTTGAACCTTTCGTGCAGGCGGCTCTCCTTGGTGAGCATGAAGCGGGTGCCCATTGATATCGCGTCCGCGCCGAGCGCGAGCGCGGCCGCGAGCCCCCTGCCGTCGTAGAACCCGCCCGCAGCGATCAGCGGTATCTTCACCAGGCGCGCGACGATCGGGATGAGCACGAGGGAGGTCGCGTCCGCCCCGTGGGCCGCGGCCTCGTGCCCGGTGATGATGAGCGCGTCGCACCCGAGCTCCTGCGCCTTGAGCGCGTGCCGCGACAGCGCGATGGTGCCCACCACCTTGCCGCCGTACTTGTGCACCTCGTCAACGAACCACGGCTTGCCCAGCGAGTAATTGATGATGGGGACCTTTTCTTCTATGGCTATCTGGATGTTCTCCTTCGCGCCCGGACCGACCAGTATCTGGTTGATGCCGAACGGCTTTTTGGTCAGGCTTTTGATTTGTTTAATGTTCTCCCGCGCCTGTTCGGGCGTGTACTGCGCCACCGCGAGTATGCCGAGCCCTCCCGCGTTGGATACCTCCGCGACGAGCTCGGGGTACGTCAGCCAGTTGGCGCCCGCGAGTACGATCGGATGCTTGATGCCCAAGAGTTTCGTTAACCTGGTCGGTATCATGGTAATGCCCTCCCAATAATATTGAATCGCCGGTAAAATGAATGCGCTTTGACCCATTATCGGGAAGGCCGTCGCCCGGGCAATAATTTTTTTGCCTTAGAGGGGTGCTGGTTGAGAATTGCAGCAGGGCAACTCCGAGGGGGAGAATTTCGGGCGGATAACTTTGTCTGCAGAATTATAGGTAATAATCACCTATTGACATTTTTTCATCTATATATAATAATATGCGAAATATAAATTGGGATGGGGGATAAGCGTAATAGGTATATTATTAGTTGTGCGCCATGGCCTTGGGTGGAACTTCCGGAAATACCGGGGTAAACTTTTGATCAAGCCTTCAAAAAGTTCGTGCAAAAATATCGCAGACAAGGTTCGGCTTCTGATAAAGAAACACCGGGCAATCACTCAGGATGATCTTATCAGGATACTTAACCCGGTTATCCGTGGCTGGTGCAACTACCACAGGCCGATGGTCTCCAAGGAAGCATTCAAGAACCTTGATTCGGTTCTGTTTATTTCTTTATGGAAATGGGCGCGTCACAGGCATCCCATGAAATCACGTCAGTGGGTGAAGAATAAGTACTGGACTCGGATCGGCGGCAGGGACTGGATATTCAGCAGTAAAGAAAATACGCTTTATATCGCGGGACGAA
>MIBJ01000024.1 GCA_001829495.1 Spirochaetes bacterium RBG_16_49_21
CTCGGAGGAACGGTACCGGAACCTCTTCGAACGGGTGAGGCACGGCATTATCGTCAGCACCAGAGAGGGAGGCGTCGTTGATTGCAATCAGGCCCTTCTCGATATGCTCGGCTACGACAACAAGGACGAATTTCTATCGATCGACATAGAAAAGGACCTGTATAGGGAACCCGGTGACAGAAAAAAGTTCCAGCGGGAGATCGAAGAAAAGGGATATGTCAAGGATTACTATGTCCAGTTCAAAAAAAAGACGGGCCAGAGCGTTTCCGTGTTGCTGACAATCATCCCCCGCTATGGAAAGGGAAATGAAATAATAGGATATCAGGGCCTCAACATCGATATAACGGAACGCGAGAACATGGAAAGGGAATTGCGCGCGGCGACGAAGAAATTCCAGAAGATCACGGAAATGGGAGAAGACGCCATCATGGTTCTGGAGCAGGGATCCCGTATCGAATTCGCCAATTCCCTGTCGGCCGATATCACCGGTTATAATCCGGATGAGTTGATCGGCATGAATTTCAATCTTTTGCTGAGCGAACGAGAGCAGAACATCCTCGCCGAACTCCACTCGCAGCTGGGAGAGGACGAAAACCGGCGCGTCTGCATGGAAACCCAGATCAAAATGGCCGACAATCAAACAAAGGACGTGGAGCTCTGCATCACCATCGCCAAGGATGAGGAAGGCAAGGTAAAGACATACGCCTACATGCGGGATATCGGCCACCGGAAAAGCATGGAGCGGAGAATCCGGGAGGCCAATGAATTTCTCTCCAAGCTGATAGATAGTACGGTTGACTCCATCGTGGTAACCGACATGTCGGGAAACATACTCATCTTCAATCGCGGCGCCGAAGAGCTCCTCGGATACAAGGCCGAAGAGGTGATCGGCAAGATGAACATCAGAAACATCTATCTCCCCGGCGTGGCGAAAGAGGTGATGGGAAAGATGCGGAGCCCGGACTACGGCGGGGTGGGGAGGCTTCGCTCCATGCCGATGGTTCACAAAAACAGGCAGGGCGAGATGATCGACGGCAGCATTTCCGCGAGCATAATCTACGACAGCGAAGGCACCGAGGTCGCGACGGTCGGCATCTTCACCGATCTGAGGCAGCGGCTCGCCATGGAAAAGAAGCTCCGCAAGACCGAGCAGCAGCTGCTCCAGTCGGAGAAGCTCGCCGCGATGGGGAGGCTCACCGCGCAGATCGCGCACGAGCTCAACAACCCCATATACGGAATCATGAACACCCTTGAGCTTCTCAAAACCGAAATTTCGCCCGGGTGCAGGAGGAGGAGGCTCCTGGAAATGGCGTTGTCCGAAACAGAGCGGATCTCGGAAATGCTGTGTAACATGCTGAGCTTCTCAAAACCCCAGGAAGAAGCGCGGAAGGATATCAATATCACTAAGCTTCTTAAAGATATAATGCTCGTTCACGAAAAGCAGCTATGCGAATCGAACATCGCGGTCGAATTCAACCTCGATCCGCTGCTCCCGGCAGTCAAAGCGTCCCCGAACCAGATCATTCAGGTAATACTGAATATAATCAGCAATGCGAAAGATGCCATGCCCGACGGCGGCACCCTGACCATTGATACCTTTACTAACGAAACCGATATCATTATCAGCATTTCCGACACGGGCACCGGCATCCCTGAAAATATCCGGGACCGGATATTCGATGCCTTTTTCACCACGAAACAGGCGGTCAAAGGCGTCGGCCTCGGGCTCTCGGTATGCTACGGCATAATTAAGGATCACGGGGGTGATATACAGGCCAAAAGCGAGACGGGAAAAGGGACCACCATATCAATACTATTACCCCAACAATATGCTCCTTAAAAAAACGACTCGAACATCACAGGGAGAAAAGCTATGAAAATCTTTACTATTTCCCAGGCAGGCCACTACTGCGGGGTCCCACCGGAAACGGTTCTCGGCTGGATCAAAGACGGCAAACTATCAGCGGAAATGGCAGCCGGCGGCCACCGACGGATCAGGAAGGATGATGTCGACCGGTTCCTGAAAGAAAACAGCCTCGGCCCGGGAGACCTGTCCCGGGCGGAGGAGCGGAAAAAAATTCTTGTGGTGGATGATGACGATATCATTGTCGAAACCATCGTTCAATGCCTGGAAGAGGACGCACATTGTTATGAACTCATCTCGGCGGCGGACGGATTTGAGGCTGAAGCCCAGATCAAGCACTTCTGCCCGGATCTGCTGATCCTGGACATCATGATGCCCGATATTAACGGCTACGAGGTATGCAGAAAGATCAAATCCAATAAAGATACCCACGATATCAAAATCATTGTCCTGTCCGCCTACATGGATGAAAAAAGTTACCAGAAGATGAAAGAATTCGGGGCCGATGCCTGCTTCTCAAAGCCTCTGCCGCTGCCCGAGCTCAGACAGCAGGTCGCGAAACTTATAAGCTAAAGACAAAATAGAGGGGTCGCTGACATGGATTTACAGGAATCGTTAAAAAAGAAAAGGTTTGTCGTAACCTCCGAGATCCAGCCTCCCCTGGAAGAGGACTTCAGGGAGCTCCTTGAAAACATTGAAAAGATCAGGGGCAGGCTGGACGCCCTTACGGTCCCGGAGTTCGACTTCGAGGGAGTTATCGCCGATTCCATCGGAACGTGCAGCATTTTGCGGGAAAACAAGTTCAATCCCATATTACAAACGACTACGCGGGAAAAAAACAGGCTGGATCTCCAGTCGTTCCTCGTAAAGGCGTCCGAGAAGGGCGTGAAAAATATCCTCGCCTTCACCGAGGACTACCGTATCACCGGGGACAGCCTCCAGGAAATCATGTTCTTCCATGTGGATTCCGGGAAGCTCTTTTCAGTGTTGGAAAACCTCCGGGACGGGCATGATGTGACCGGCAAGGACATCAGAAAGGCGGCGGAATTCTTCGTCGGCTCCGGGATTGACGCAAACCACAATGAAAACATCCCCGACCTGGAGCTGAAGGAGATGGAGGAAATGGTGAAGCTGGGCACCGGCTATTTCCTGACGACCCCCGTATTTGACCCGGAGGAGTTCCGGAAGTTCATGAAGCGGGTCGAACCCTTCAATATCCCCGTCATCGCCGAGGTCATCCTGCTTAAATCGGCAAGTACGGCCCATTTCATCAACCGGCATCTGAAAAAGGGCCTCGTGCCGGCGCACATCATTCAGAAGCTGACCAGGGCGCCTGATAAAGAGAAGGCCAGCATTGAGATATTCACCGAGATTATAAAGGGGTTGAAGGATATCTGCCAGGGGATCCACCTGATCCCCTTAGGATGGGAGGGGAAAATCCCGAAATTCCTTGACGCGGTCAAGCTTTAATATACAATATCAGCTGTATCTACGACCGAATCTTCCAATTCGAGCATTGCATTGATCAGGCTCGCCCGCGAAAAACGGTGCAGGTCATTGACGGATATGCGCTCCTCCTGAATAATCCCTTCCGATAAGAGCAACTCCCTCTTCGTCCCTTTTAACAGCGGCTCGGAAGGCGTAACCCATCGCTCGCCGTCATGGAATACGATATTGCTGAAAGAGGTATCGGTTACCCGGTCTTTTTTTATGATGAGGATATCATCACAGCCGTCTCTTCGCTGCACCAGCTGGTGAATGCATTCCCGGTTTTCATATTTATACGAATAGTCAATATCGTCATCACGAACGATCTTAAGGCTCTTGATGATTCTTTTTGCATACCGCTCAAAACCGATCGCGATGATATCGTGCGCATACACCATCCGACATTTGACCACGCCCCGGCGGCAGTCTGAAGGAATTGTAATGATTCCGCTCAAATCGATATGATCAGCACGGCCGAAAAGAGCGAAACGGACGGAGTTCATTCTCTCATTGTGAAGCTCGAGATTACAGGGACAGCCGTCCTCAATCTTTATCGTTTCCAATAATCGGCACATATACCTTATCGACCAATTCATTATATTCCGACACGGGATCGCTGTACACGGTTATACCGCCGCCGCTTTTATACCAGATCGCGCCATTTAATTTTTCCAGATATCGGATCATCACCGCGCTTTTCAATATCAGGCCGTCATAAAAACCAAAGACACCCGTATAATATCCCCGGTCATATTTTTCCGCCTCTTTGATTAACTCCACCGTCTTTTTCTTCGGCGCACCCGTCACGGACCCGGCGGGGAGCATCGATGCCATAATGTCGCCGAGCCTTTTGTGATAATCCTTCTCAAGCTCTCCGGTAATCAGGGAGCTAACTTGAAGGAGCTCCTTGCGGTGCGTTTTAATTCTATCGATATACCGGAATTTCTCCACCCTGACATTCTTCGCCACGATATTCAAGTCATTTCTGATCAGATCGACAATGGTCACGTGTTCCGCGAATTCCTTCTCGTCAGCCAGGATGACCTTTTCAGCGTCGGGAAGGGCCGCATCGATAGTACCCTTCATGGGGCAGGATGAAATAATACCATCGGAAATGGTAACAAAGGTCTCCGGGGAAAACACGACAAACTCGTCCCTGAAGAACAGCTTATACAGCGCGGTGCTGTCGTAAAATATCTTCCGGAACGAGAGATCGGTGACCACCCTGGTCGGGAAGGTCAGATTCAGCAGATACGAATTCCCCTTGTTCTGGTTTTCAACGACAAAGTCAAAAGCCTCTTTATAGCGGGAATAGGGCATTGGATATTTCTCAAAGGTAAAGCCGTTTATTTTCACCGATTGATTTTCGTAATTACGGGCGCCGTCAATATTATAAAGAATGTCATGATCACGAGCATCGGCGAGAGGCATTATTACGGGCTTGACCGCGTCGAAATCTATAATGAAGAGAAAGGGAACCTTCCGTCTCCCGAAGTCATTCATCGTCTCTATCATGCTGCTATTATCGATCATAGGAAGTCACCTGAAGGCGGGGATGCGCATCCCCGCCTTCTCATATTGATAAAAGCAATATGTATTACTCATACCGCAATGCCTCGATCGGATTGAGGCGGGAAGCCTGCACGGCAGGCCAGAACCCGAAACCGATGCCGATAAGAATCGAAAAGAGCGAAGAAATCAGGACTGCGGATGGGGATATTTTGATCGACCACTGAGCCATCAGGGATATCAGAATTGAAACGCCGCAACCCAGAATTATTCCGACTATCCCTCCTGAAAAAGTGAGCAGGGAGGACTCGATCAGAAACTGTAGTAAAATGTCCTTCCTCCGCGCGCCGATCGCCTTGCGCAGGCCTATCTCCTTGATCCGCTCCTTGACGGACACGAGCATGATGTTCATGATGCCGATCCCGCCGACGAAAAGCGAGATTGAGGCTACGATCCCGAGCAGCAGGCTCATGGTCTTCGTGGTGCTCGTCATCAGATCCCGTATCTCGGACATGTCTCTGATCTCGAATGAATCCTCGTCGTCGGGCAGGAGGCGATGCCTCTTGATGATGAGCTTTCTTATCGACAATATTGCCTGGTCGATGAGCGCCTGGTTTGTTATCTCAACATCTATGAAGTCGACGTATTCTTTGCCCAGCAGGCGGTACATGGCGGTCGTCACCGGTATCACCGCGGCGTCGTCCTGATCCCTGAAGAAGGTCACCCCTTTGACCGGCAGGACGCCGATGATCTTGAAATTAATGCGGTTGATCTTAAAAGTCCGGCCCACGGGGTTGGTGGAGCCGAACAGCTCTTTGATAATCGTGGCCCCCACGACCGCGACTTTCTTCCGTGAGCGAAGCTCATCGTCGGTAAAAAACCGGCCCTGCAGGGGAACGGCGGCCTTCATGTACGCATACTCGGCCCCGGTTCCCCAAATCTGTGTGTTCCAGTTCCGGTTGTTGTACACGACCTGGCCCCGGCCGACGACCGAGGCCGATATCCGCCGCACCTCGCTCAGACGGGACAGCTCCCGCGCGTCCTGAAGGGTCAGGCGCGTTACCAGGCCGGTCTCCAGCGCTACCCCCATCTGCCGGTGGGAGCCGGATCGAATCGTAAGCAGGTTCGATCCCAGGGAGCTCAGGCTCCGGGTGATCGATTCTTTCGCACCCTCCCCCAGAGCCAACATGGCAATCACCGCGGCCACGCCGATGAGTATCCCGAGCATGGAAAGAATCGAGCGCAACTTGTGGGATACAATCGATTCCATGGCCTGCTTGAGGTAATCGACAAACTCGGCGGTCCCGAAATACGAGTGCCGGTTGCTTAAGATCTCATTGATCGAGCGGCCCCTGCCGGAAAGGGGCCGCTTTTTTCTGACGAGTTTTTCATCCGAGATGATCCGCCCGTCCCTCATCCTGATTATTCTCTTTGCGTGCGCGGCGATCTCCTGCTCGTGAGTCACCATGATGATGGTGATCCCCTCCCGGTTCAAATCCTCAAGAACCGATATGATCTCCTCCTCGCTCTTCGTGTCAAGATTCCCGGTCGGCTCGTCCGCGAACACGATGAGCGGCCGGTTCACGATGGCCCGGGCGATGGCGACGCGCTGCTGCTCCCCTCCGGAAAGCTCGTTCGGATAGTGCCGTTCCCTCCGGGCGAGCATCACCTGGCGTATCTTTTCCCGTGCCGTATCCTTAAAATCCCTCTTGCCCGCATACACCAACGGAAGCCCGACATTCTCGAGGGAATTCATCCGGGGAAGGAGGTTGAACTGCTGGAACACGAATCCGGCTATATGATTTCTGAGGAGCGACAGCTCGTCGTCGCCGAGCTCGGTAATGTCCCTGCCCATGAGCAGGTACGTTCCCTCGTCCGGCTTGTCCAAAAATCCGAGTATGTTGAGAAGCGTGGATTTACCGGAGCCGGAATGCCCCATGACGGCGACGAACTCCCCCTCTTCAATGCTGAGGGACACATCGCTCAAGGCACGAACCTGGACCGTGCCGGTGTCGTATATCTTTGAAACGTTCTTCAGCTCTATCATGAATCCTCACCGAGACTGTCTTTTTCTGGACGGCATGAAGGGGCTCCCGCCGGGCCTGGATTCCTTCGACAGGTCGGTTTGCGCCATGACCGCTATCCGCTCATTTGCCGTAATGCCGGAAAGGACCTCGATATTCTGATCGTCCGATACCCCGACCTGTATCTCCCTTTTCTCAGGCTTTCCCGGGGACTTCTGTACCCAGACGTAATCTTTCTGGTTTTCGATAAATACCGCGTCATTGGGCAGCAGGAGCGCGTTATTTTTCACCTCCTGTATGATGCTGATGTCCGCGCTCATGCCCGAGCGGAAAATTTCCGGCACCCTGTCCGGAACGATATTCACCACATACATGGTCACATTATTGATGACCTTCGACTCGTATTCTATGAGATCCACCCTTCCCTTCGCCTCAACATCGGGGTACGCGTCCAGCCTGATACCGGCCTTCTGGCCGACCTTGACCCTTCCGATGTCGGTCTCATCCACGTCAGCCTTCACGATGAGCCGGTCGGAGAGCACCAGAATGGCAGAGGCGTTGTTGGCGCTCTGGCCCGGCTCGGCCGCCCTGACAATGACCGTTCCGTTAATGGGCGCTACTATCGGAATCGGCTTGTACGCCTGCTCCCAGTACCTGACCGAGGCGGAATCCTGCGAGCGCGCCGCGTCGATCAGGGCGGCCCGCTCCGTGGAGCTCATCCACGCGAGTATCTGCCCCTTTCTCACCTTCTGGCCCTCGACGACCAAAACATCCTCCACCCTGCCGCCGATCTCCGGCTTAATCTCCAGCCGATTGTACGGAAGCACCGTGCCCGTTGCCGAGATAACGATCCGTATGGTGCCGTAGCGGGGCGCCACGATCCGGGCTATGGCCCCGATGGTTGAGTCCTTTCGTATAGCCACCAGTATAACGATGCCCGCGACCGCTGCGACCCCGGCGCCGATCAGGATGTTCCTTTTCCTTTTATAGGTCATAATCGAGCGTCTCCCCCTTTGCCTGTATCCATTCAGCCTCGGCGTTCAATTCATTGGCCCGTGCGTCCAGGTAGGCTAGTTTCTTTTGCGCCAGATCATCCTCGATAATGATCCAGTTATCGAACAGCACGAGCCCCAGAGAGTATTCAGCCTCGGCTATTCTAGATCGCTCCTCCGCTGCCGCCAGAAACTTCCGCTGCACCCCGACCAGGTCTATGGCGTTCTGCCAGTCGATCCACTTCTGTTCCAGAGCAAGGATGACCTGCTCCCGGGTGTTCAACTCATCAGCCTTGAGCTGCCGGTGCGCGGCCCGGGCTTTTTCAATATTATAATACCGGTTCCCTCCGTCAAAAAGCGGCAGGGTGGCCTGCACCCCGGCCGACCAGTTTGTATTTTTAGGAAGAAATTTATCGTCGGACTTGCCTATGCTGCCGGTCGCGCTGATTACCGGTGATAAACCGGCGATCTGGGATTTCTCAGTGTACCGGGCGGATTCCTTTCTCTTCACGATCTGCAGTACCAGAGGATGCGCATCCACTATGTTGTTGAAATCAGGCTTATTCCGGTCATGCTGTATAGCGCCACGGAGCGTTCCGCCTGCGCGTACGGACGTGAAAGAGTAAAAGCCCATCTGCCGAAGCAGACCCCGTTGTGCTGCGGTAATACTCCGCTCCGCCTGGAGGAGCCGGTAGTGCGCCTGTGCAAGATTAGCCTCAGCGCTCATGAGGGATCCCCGGTGCTCCCTGCCCGCCTTGTACCGCATCAGGACAAGCTCGCGGTTCTTTTTCCACCGCGCCGTGATCTCCTTTGAGATTACTATCGACTCCTGCGCTTTCAGGAGCTGCACGAAAGCCAATCTCAGATCGTGACGCAGCTGCGACGAGGTATACGCGTACTGGTATTGGGCATACTCAACAAGGCTTTGAGCGGAATTGACGTCGTATATGGTCTTTAAGCCGTCAAAGAGCATCTGCGTGCCGCTTACCCCGTATGAATATTTTTCGACCTTATTGCTCGTGGTTGAGACTCCCTGCCGGAGCAGCTGACTTGCGCCAACTCCGGCCGCGGAATAAACCGCGAGCTCGCCGGCGGACAGCCCTCCTTCCTGCCTTGAAACCTCAGCGCCGAGGTTCGCGCTGATCTGCGGCAGGTAGCCGCTTCTCGTGATACCCTTCGCAGCCTTATTCTGTCTGATGACCTGTTGGGCTGATACAAGCTGCGGATTCTTATCCTTGGCCAGTCTCACGCACTCCCTCCAGGACAGCGCGTCCGCGCCGTACCCGGCCGGCGGAATTACGGCCAGCCCGCATGAGAGCACTGTTAAAGCACGAACAAACCGATTCATGGATTTCACCGCCAACCCTTCTGGAATTTATAAAATATTTATAAAATATTTCTAAAATGTTTCAGTATTAATTTTTTAAATTAATATCCTCTACCCGGCAACGGAAGACAACGGGTAATGTATTCGATTAAGACATTTAAATTGTAAGACCTCATATTTTTGTATAGGGTTCCATCATTAAAATATTTCATAAAAAATTGTAACAACAATGTTTCTGATTCTCGAGGGCAGATTCTTCAACTATTTTTTTCCTGGGGCAGGGAGTGCTCTTTGAACCGGATGGCATATTCAGTGCCCGCCTCCCGGCGGACCGCGAGGGTGCCGCCTATCTGGCGGACGAGAAGCTTCACCAAAAGCAGGCCCATGGAGCCGACCTTCTCCATATCCATCTCTTGCGGGATTCCCACGCCGTTGTCCCTGACGACAAGGGTGCAGGCGCCGCTCTCATCCTTGTGCATCGACACGAAAACCTCGCCTTCCCTCCCGCCGGGAAATGCGTATTTAAGGGCGTTGGAAACAAGCTCGTTGATAATCAGGCTGCACGGCAGGGAGGTATCGATGCTGAGCCGTACGTCGGCGACATCAAGCCGGATCTTTATCAGCGCGGGATCCGCGGCGTATGAATAAAGAAGGTCGTTGGTCAGATTCTGGAGGCACCATCCGAAGTTTATCTCGGAAAGATCGTTCGATCGGTACAGCTCTTCATGGATGATCGCCATGGATTTGATGCGATTCTGCATATCAACGATTATATCCTTCAATTCCGGATTTCTGTTGTAACTCCCTTGCAGATTCAGCATGCTTGATATGATCTGCATGTTGTTTTTGACCCGGTGGTGTATCTCTTTAATGAGAACCTCCTTCTCCTGAAGGGATTTTGTGAGCATGTCCTGCCCTGTTTTAAGCTCCGTAATATCCTCCATGGTCATGTAAACCAGGCTGGGCCGCGCATCGCCTGCCGTATACTGGGGCACCGCGGTAACGCTGATCCACCGGTAGCCCGGTATTACCGGATTGAACACGCCCATGATAAAATTATTGACCGGCCTGCCGGTATGGAGCGCGGTCATTCCGGGAAGCATGTTTCCGGCCAGTTCCGTTCTGCTTTGATCGAGGGCTTTTCCAAAAAGCTGTATGCAGGTTAATCCGAGCATCCGGCTCAGGGACACGCCCAGAATCCTCTCCGCAGCCGGATTGGCAGAGGTCACGACGCCGTCGGCGTCAAAATAGACGATCCCCTGGGCCATTGTCTCGAACAGCGTGCGGTACCGCAGTTCATTTTTAAATAAAAGCTCATACGCCTGCTCCCTCTCGATCGCGAGCCGCTTCATCTCCAGGGCGCCCCGTATAGCGGGCCCGATCCTCCCGACATGGCCCTTTATAACGTAATCGGAGGCCCCGGCTTTCATGCACTCAACCGCCGTTTCCTCATTTATCGATCCGGTGACGATTATGAAGGGAAGGTGCGGCGCTGATTCCCGGGTCAGCGTGAGCGCGGTCATGCCGTCGAAGTGCGGAAGCGCATAGTCGGCCAGTATGATATCCGGTTTGAATTGATTAAGGGATTCCCGGAACGCCTCTCTGGTCTCGACGCACCGGGAGGTGAACTCGATCCCCGCCTTCCGGATTTCCCTCTTGACCAGCTCTTCGTCCGCAGGGAGGTCTTCCAGGATGAGGATTTTAATCGTATTCGCCATGGTTCCTTAGAACGGCGGCTGATTCATCAGGAGCCAATACATCCCGAGGTTACGTACCGCATCGATGAATTTTTCAAAATCCACCGGCTTGACGATAAAGCTGTTCACTCCCAGTTTATAGCTTTGTATAATGTCCTGCTCTTCGCGGGAGGAGGTGAGCACGACCACCGGTATCAGCCGGGTGCTCTCGTCCTCCTTGATCTTTTTCAGCACTTCAAGCCCGTTGACCTTGGGAAGCTTTAAATCGAGCAGAATCACTTTCGGATTGCGGGATTCTCTTCTTCCGGCATATCTCCCGTTGGCGAATAAAAACTCAAGCGCCTCGGCGCCGTCGCTCACCACATGTATCGGGTTTATGATATTATGTTTTTTAAAAGCCCTCAGGGTCAGCTCGACGTCCGAGGAGTTATCCTCGACCAGAAGAATATCGATAACATTGGTATCCATACTCATGCACCTCCGCGCTTCATTACCCCTCCTCCCTGCTTATTGAATAACCGTATATCGATTAATCGACCGTGTCCCCTCCCTGCGATCGTGTCTTCAAACTGAAATAAAAGGTGGAACCCTGGTCTACCGAGCCCTCGGCCCAGACCCTTCCGCCGTGGCGATTGATTATCCTCTGTATAAGGGCGAGCCCGACGCCGGTTCCCGGAAATTCATCAGAGCTGTGGAGGCGCTGGAATACGCCGAAGAGCTTGTCCGCGTATTTCATGTCGAACCCCACGCCGTTATCCGCCACATGGTAGATCATCTCCTCCCCTTCCGACCGGCAGCCTACCGCGATCCGTGCTGCATCCCTGGTTGACGTAAACTTGATCGCATTGGAGAGTAGATTTGTCCATACCTGCCGGATAAGAGACGGGTCGCCGTTCGCCTCAGCCAGGCCCTCCAGGGAAAAATCTAACCTCCGGCCATGCTCCTGCGCAACGAGCTCCTGCCATACCGAATCCGCCAGCGCCCGCATATCGATCCTCTCGATCGAGATCTCGCGGCGGCCCACCCGGGAAAAGGCGAGGAGATCGTCGATAAGCTGGCCCATCCTCCGGGTATTATCCTGAACAAGGTTCAGGAGCCGCTTCGTCTCCTGGTCAAGCTTGTCCGAATAATCCTCGATCACGATCCGCGAGAACCCCTCAATGGCGCGGAGCGGCGCCTTCAGGTCGTGCGATACCGAGTAGGAGAAAGCCTCCAGCTCCTTGTTGGCCTCGTCCAAGGCTGCGGTTCGAAGCGCTACCCGCTCTTCGAGCTCCGCGTTGAGGGCGCGGATCTCCTCCTCGGCTTTCATCCGCTTTGCGTCATGCTCTATAAACTCAAGCGCGTACCCGACATCGGACACGAGCTCCGTGAGGAGCTGAACCTCCTCACCATTGAAGAAATGGGGCTTTGCCGCATAGAACGTATAAACGCCGACGGCCGCGTTACCCACCATAATCGGAAATCCGGCTGCAGCGCGGTATCCCAATGCCAATTCCCGCTCCCGCAAGGGCTGCATGCAGCCGGAGTTCTCGATGTCCGGACATAGAACAATTCTGCCCTCACGGATTGCTGCGCTTGCCGGCTCAAAGTTATGCTGCGGGTCATCGACTGAGATACAGATACCCTTGAGGAACTCCTCAGCGGTTGAGCCGGAGCAGGCAGCCGGGACGATCGAGCGGGTCTCGTCGTCCACGAAGCCGACCCAGGCGATTAAAAAGCCGCCGTCCTCAACCGCGATCCTACAGGCCTCTGCCAGCAGCTCCCCTTGATCGCGGATGCGCACAACCGCCTGGTTGATCTTGCTCAATACCCGATATGTCCGGTTAAGCTGCAGCAGCTTTTCCTCCGCCTGCTTGCGCTCGGTAATGTCGCGAATGATGAACTGAAATTTTTTCCCCTCCCCGGTTTGTACGGCCCGCGCGCTCACCTCGACCGGGAATATCGTCCCGTCCTTTTTTCGGTGCAGGGTCTCATAGGTGAGCCCGTCCGCCTCCTGCAGGGCCAGCAGATGCTTCTCAAGGTCAGCGGCCAGCTCCGGAATCCGTACATCCTTAAACGAGAGCCGCAGAAGCTCTTCGCGGCTGTACCCGTACGTCTCTTCAGCGCGGTTGTTTGCCTCGATTATTCTCTGGTTCTCGTCCCCCAGAAAAATGACATCGTGGGCGTAGCGCGTCAGGTAATCGAACTGCTTCTCAAGCTCGGCCAGTCTCTCCTCGGCCTCGTAATGTTTCCGGTAAAAACTCATGCGCTGCCGTATCCACCACCAGCCTATGCTGGTGCCGGCGAGTACGGTCAACATCACAACGAAAATCGACACGATGAGAAGCAAGCGCCGCACCGAAGCGTATATCTCGCTTAAATCCACTTTGGTTATCATAAACCATCCGGTCCCGGAAACCGGCCGCACATCCGCGAGAACCTTGACATTCCGGTAATCAAGTCCTTCAACGATTCCGGTTATGCCCCGTACGGCCATGGCAGCGGGCAGATTTTTGCTCTCAGCCGGCAGACGCAGCTTCATTGCAGTGCCTTTCCGATGGCGCAGCTCATTAAGAAACAGGACGTCGCCGTTTTCCTTACGTACAAGAAGCGTTTCCGCGGTGGGGCTCGGCACCGGCCATGATTGGACCAGCTTGTACAGGAAATGATACGGATCTATTCGCAGTAAAACGGCCCCGGCAGGAGTTGCAACCGCTCCCGGGTATACGGATATCGGCGCGATTAAATCGAAGTGGATGCTTTTACATTCGCCGCACCAGTAGAAATCGGAAAACTGCATGCTGTTCTTTTTCAAGGCTCTCAAAATAAATTCTCTCGTTTGAGGGCCGGTTGTTTTAAAGGTTTTATTCAACGACAATAGCGGCGAGCCGGACAGGTCGGTGAGCACTATATCGCTGTATTGGCGGTCGATATTTAAGGCGCGAGCCAGCTCCAAAAAACCCTGTTCAAACTGTACCTCACCTGAGCCCGCTCTCCAGCGCAGGAATTGCTCACCGAACAGGCGGTTGCGCATGATAAGATTCGCATCGTTTATCCGCTCGTTCAGCCAATTTTGGATTTGACGGATTTTGAGATCCGATATGGCCGCCAGCTCATTGTGCTTGGCATTGTTGATATGTTTTCTTTCAACCGTATAAAAAAGAACACCGCCAGTTATGAAGCATACTACCAGCCCCAGGAATATCATAACGATATATGAAGGGATGTGATAAGAGAATATCTTCATTATTACAATAGTATTCCCTCGCCGGGTTCGGGTTTTAGAGAGCATGAGTTCAGATGACTATATCAGATTCTCGATATCAATAGACCTGCTGCAAAGCTCACTGTCATTGCGAGCATAGCGAAGCAATCAGGTAATGCTACAGCTTCGTCGCTAGCGCTCCTCGCAATGACATTTTAACGCAGCAATTCTATTAGCATAACATAAGTTATACAAAAAATTAAATCTTGACAATGAAAATTAGCTAAAAATAATGTTATTTCTCCATACGGTGGCAGTAGTTCAATGGTAGAGCCCTGGACTGTGGCTCCAGTCGTTGCGGGTTCGACTCCCGTCTGCCACCCATAAGACGGGGAAGGGGATATGCAATGCGGCGTATCCCTTTTTACTCGAATTTATTCGATTTTATTCATGGCAGCCGACGGCGGCTATTCTCCGGTTATCACGTCCAATAATTTCTCAAAATCCTTGGATTTGTCAAAAAAATAATCGGCGCCCAGCTCCTTGCATCGTTTTTCATATAGCGGAATATTATAATTGGTGAGCATTATCACCTTGGTGCAGGGAGTGGCATCCTTGATCTGCTGGAGCAGATCTATGCCGTTCCCATCGTTGAGCCGTATATCAAGAATCACCGTATCCGGATTATTCAGGCGGATGCTTGAGGCCGCCTCCTTGATGGTGTCCGAGATGCCGATTATATCGACTCCTTTGAGGGACATGAGCATGGCGATTATCCTGCCGCGCACGAGTGCGGAATCCTCGACTATGAACACCCGTTCCATAATGTGCCACTCATTTTAGTTTAATATTAGACCTGTAGGACAATTTTACCAGGCATGGCTCAAAAGAGCAATCGGATTACGGCTTTTTTTTGTGTCGGTATTTATCCTACATCCTGTTTTCATCGACCGCTCCGGAAGCTATCTCTATTCAAGAAGGCCGTT
This sequence comes from Spirochaetes bacterium RBG_16_49_21, assembly GCA_001829495.1. Classification (GTDB taxonomy): domain Bacteria; phylum Spirochaetota; class UBA4802; order UBA4802; family UBA5550; genus RBG-16-49-21. The sequence goes on from MIBJ01000024.1 coordinate 15,072, forward strand.
CGCGATCACGTAATGGGTAAGCTCCGCGTTGTTTTTCAGATGCATCTTCTCGAGTATCCTCTGGCGGTATGTGCTTATCGTTTTAACGCTCAGGAACAGCTCCCTGGCGATATCCGTGATTCTCTTCCCGGAGGCGATCATGCACAGTACCTGGAATTCGCGGTCGGTCAGGTACTCGTGAAGGGGATTGTTCCGCGAGTCGGCGATGCTGTCCGCCAGCTTTTCGGCAAGCGTCGGGCTGATATACTTCCCTCCGCGGCACACCTTGTGGATGGCCTCTTTAAGCTTCTCCGGAGCGGTCTCCTTGGTTATATATCCCGATGCGCCGGCCTTGATGGTCCGAACGGCGTACTGCTCCTCGGGATGCATGGAAAGCACCAGGACCGGGAGCGAGGGCTGTTCCAGCTTGAGCTGTTTTAAAATTTCAAGGCCGCTTCTGCCCGGCATTTTGATATCGAGGAGCACGACGTCGTATTTCTTCTTCCGCACCATCTCAAGCAGCTCCTGGCCGTTCGTGGCCTCGCCCGCCACGACCATGTCGGAATCCCCGGCTATGATTTGTTTAAGGCCGGCCCGAACGATCTCATGATCATCGGCAATAATTATTTTTTTCATTGTTCACTTCCTTCCAGGGGGATGACCGTTTTTACGGTTGTACCGCGGCCCGTGACCCCGCTGATGAATGCGGTGCCGCCGCAGGACAACGCCCGCTCCCGGATCCCGATGATCCCCAGGGAGGAGGGATCGTTGATTTCCTCCTCGCTGATTCCCCTGCCGTTATCCTGCACGGTGAGGATAAGGGCGTCCCCCTCTCTCACCAGGCTCACCGCAACCTCGGTGGCATGAGCATGCCGTATGATGTTCGTCAACGATTCCTGGAATATCCGGTAAATGGTTATGGATTTCATTTCATCGATATCAAGATCATCGGTGTTGCAGGAAACCCGGCAGGGAATTCTGTTGCGCTTCTGGAACTCATCCGCGCACCATTCTATAGCCGCGTGCAGGCCCAGGTCGTCCAGTATGCCGGGACGCAGCTCGGATGATATTCTTCTTACGGTATCAATGATAGTATCGACGAGAGACGACATCGCTCCCATTTTTTCGAAAAGATCATTTTGGCCGGAGGGAAGCCTGTTTTTGATCCAGGAGATATCCATCTTCAGCGCGGTCAGGGACTGGCCCAGCTCATCATGTATCTCCCGGGCGATCTGCGTTCGCTCCGCTTCCCGCAGCGACTGAAGGTGAGACGAAAGATTCCGGTATTTTATCTCGCTTTCTTTAAGCCTCCGGTCGATCCGGTATTTATCCAGGGACATCTCGATCGTGGTATAGAGATTTCGCTCATCGTAGGGTTTGATGATATATCCGTACGGCTCGGTCAGCTTGGCGCGCGTCAGGGATGTTTTGTCGGAAAAGGCGGTGGCGAAGATGATCGGAATGTCGTACTTCTTTCTCAGCTCCGCAGCGGCATCAATTCCGTCCATGTCCCCGCGGAGCCTGATATCCATTATTATAAGATCAGGCGGGTCGGAAGGGATTTGCCTGATGCATTCCTCGCCGGACATCGCTGCTCCGGTAACCGAGTACCCCAGTCTGCCCAGGATGTGCTTCAGGTCAAGAGCCTCAATCGGTTCGTCCTCAACGATAAATATCTTCATCTTCTCCATGAAAAATTTATAAGAACAAGAAGAGACCGTGTCAACAAAAATCTGCTTTAAATCAAAGCTCCTCGGCCCCCTAAATCCCCCGGAGGGGGCCTTGACCTCACCCCCAGCCCCTCTCCAAATTGGAGAGGGGAGCTTAAAACTATAAACTTTATTCACCCCCCTTCTCTTATTAAGGAGAAGGGGGGAAGGGGGGGATGAGGTCAGCCCCCCTCCGGGGGGTTGGGGGGCATGAGCACGTGAAATGTGGGTAGAAGTTAGCTGGGGGGCATGAGAATAATGAGATGCAGGGAACGATTAATTCGTATCAGAAGCCACCGCGGGAAAGGATTCGCCCGCTACCGGACATGCTTCAACAATCAGCTTGCGTAATTTTTCCAGTCCCGTACATTCGTTTTTCCTGCATCTTCCGTCAGGATCTACGGCTGCAAGATACGTCCTTTTGAAATTATATATTGCCCGGTAAAGCTCGAGCCGCAGTTTCTTGTATTCGTCATATTCCTTCTTTTTTTTATTTCTTTCCTGAGTCTTCAGATTATACCAGCGCGAAGTTGACGGCGCCTTGGCGAGATACTCCTCTTTACACTGATCCGATACGGCATTGAGCTTTGCTTCATCCCATTTTCCCGCCATGGTCACGCAGGCGCCGATAAAAAACAACATCAATAAACCGGAGATTAGAATTTTATTCATTGCATCCTCTTGTAAATTCAAATATTATCCGTATCCATCCCGACCATACGCGCGGTTATATCCCAAAGTCGTGCTCCGAATTCAGAATCCGGCGATACCCCGGGATCCTTTTTCTTCATGAAGCGGTAGTAACCGCCGCTCGCACCCTCCAGATCCGGGGAGGTGGCGCAATAAACAGCGGTCCGGGCCGCCTTTTCCGGTTTGGGAAAGGTACATTGAATGAGCGCGTTAGCCATCCTCGCCAGCACTCCCGGCTTATTCGCAATGTTCGACCGCACGGGCCCGGGATCGACGGCGTTCACGGTCACCCCGCTCCCCGCGAGCCGCCGGGCAAGCTCCCGGGTGAAATATACGACGGCAAGCTTTGAGCGGCTGTAAGCGCCCATGAAGGAATATCTCCTGCGCCTGGCCTCGAGATCGTCCAGGTCAAGATACGCCATGTAGTGCGTGTCGGAAGAGACGTTAATAATACGCGCCGGTGCGCTCCGTTTGATCCGCTCAAGCAACAGGAGGGTGAGCGCGAACATCGCCAGGTAGTTGACCGCGAAGGTTTCCTCAAAACCGTCAGCGGATTCGCGGAACCGCTCGTTCACCTGGCCCGCGTTGTTTACCAGCATGTGGAGCGGACGGTTCCAAGATAAAAATTCAGCTGCACAGCGGCGGATATCCGTCAAGGAGGAAAGGTCGCATACCAGTATTCCGGGCCTTCGGCCGCCCCTGCCGCTTATCTCCCTCTGGACTGCGGCGCACTTGTCCTTATTGCGTCCCAGCAGGACGAGATCCGCTCCCCCGGCCGCAAGAGACAGGGCAACCGCCCTGCCGTGACCGCTCGTGGCGCCGGTCACCATGCAGGTTTTTCCGGAGAGGTCAGTTCCGCCGGTCACCGGTCGCTTCCTCCACGATATTGAATTGCGTCCGGTATGCCGCGAACTCCCTCTGAATCTCCGCGGGCGCAAGCCCGAAATCCTCCAACCGGTACGTATGGCGGCCGTGCCGGTGCTGGGGGTTGTCCCCTACCCACCGGAGCGCCGAGCTTTCGATTTCAGGAGTGAAGGGAACGGCGAGAAACTCATAGATGCGCCGCATCACTCCGGCCGGATCTGAGATAAGCCCGGCATAGGGGACGTCGATGAAATGATCCGCGCTTATCCGCCTGCGTATCTCCATGGAATGATTCACCATCTGCAGGGCTTTTCTGCTCCAGTGACTGCCGATCTCCCATGGATCGACCTCGTCGCTGAAAATGCCGTAGGCGTGCGAAACCATGCTGCAGAATGAGGCGACGACCCGCAAAGGATCCCGGTGGGTCTGGATGATCTTCGCGTTGGGGAACACGCTGAAGATCTCGCGGAAATGCTCCATATGCTGGGGGGTCTTCAATATCCACCTGCCCCGCGGATTCTGCCAGTACAGGAACTTCAGCAGCTTTTTATAATACTGATAGGCAGCGCTGTGGTCCTGGTCCTCAAGCCATCGGGAGAAGCCCGGCATCCGCATGGTGGCTTCCGGAACAGTGCTCCAGAAATCAAAATCAAAGAGCATGCAGTCTTCCTCCGGGCCCAGCGCATCAACCGGATGGATGGCGAAAAAATCCGGGGCCAGGTATTTCAGGGCCTTCTGTCCCAGAAGCGCGGCATTAACCCGGGGATCGTGCCCGCCGGCGCGCCTGTTTGACGCAAATGGGGCGGGATTTATCGCCTCCCATGAGGCAAGGAAGCGGAAATTTTCCGTATCAGCGGCAAGCAGCCGATGGAGCATGGTGGTTCCGGTGCGCTGGAGTCCCACGATGAAAACGGGATCCTGCATCCTGATCTCCATTATTTCCGGGTGCTTCCTGCACGCATCCTCGATCCTGAGGCGGTTGGTCAGAAAACGCACCAGGTTCTGTTTCACCATGAAGCGCCCGAAGGGATGGAGCCGCGCCTCATGATCGAGGGATTCGATTAAAAGCCGCATGCGCTGCTTAAAGGATTTTTCTCCGAAGTCGCTCAATCCGGTCTTGCGCACAGCCGCCGCGCAAAGGGAATCCTCGTTGAAGCTCGGCCTTGTACGGATGATCTTTCTGATCATGCGGCCGACGAAATTTATCCCGGCGATAAGCCGGGGCCGGTAGGGACGCTCGTATTCTATTGAGGTCGCTTTAACTTGCACATTCATGTCATACCTTGTATATTTTAATAAGCCCCCCTCCGGGGGGTTGGGGGGCCTCCGTAAGAAAAACGCATAGTCACTATTTAAGATCTTTCATATCTGCCAATTTCACCACCCGCGTCCGCGGCTCCGGGTGCTCGTCCGCCCTCACCCACCTGAGCAGCATGGTTCCCTGACGGTGACCCACGGTGTCGATCCAGTTGTCCACGCCGGGATTTTCATGCGCCACCACGATCCGCACCGATCCGTCCGCACGGTACTTCGCGCTATGCTGGTTCACCCAGACCGGATAAAAGCGGTAATCGAGCGATTCCATCCAGTAATTGTTGAGCTGGAAGTTCCACGCCTCGCATTTCGGGGGCGTCACCTCTATCACGAGCGCTTCGTCGTCAGCGAGCTTCCAGTAGCTGTGGTAGTAGGAGATGTGGGGATCCCCCATCGCCGCCAATGAAGCCGCCGGGTCGAAGCGGGGAAGCCGGTTCGTGTGCTTCATAAAGCCCTCCGCCCATGAGGTGAACAGGGTGGATGCCCCCAGGATGATCTTGCCCGCAGTGGTGATCGCCTGCTCGATCTTCTCCGGTATGACCGGCGTGGGCCTGTCGTCGCCTCCCAGCCGCTCTATTTGAATCTCGGCGATCTTCTCATTTTTACGATCCGCAAAGGTCTGGCGGATAATCAGCGAAGAGGTGTCAGGTTCCATGGGCAGCCAGTTACCCCGGCGCTTTGTGCGGCTCAGATTGATCTCGAAGGTGCCGTCATTATTGGTGATGAGATCCCTGCCGTCAAGGTATCCGGTTTCACCCGTGCCTGCGCCGATGCCGTAATTTCCCTTATAGGTGCCGAAACCTAAATAGTTGACGCTCCCGCGCGCTCCCCAAAGCCGGTACTCATACTCGCCGCTTATGGCTGCGTACTGGTAATAGTTGTCCGGATTATCCGCTCCCATTTTGGCGGTCTCGTGAATCGGCCTGAACAGGACCGGAGCGCGCGGATCGGAATTTTCAACAAATGCCTCGAGAACGGCCCGCGTGATCCTGGTAAGATAGCGGAACCCCTCAGCCCGGTTCAGGGGGTCTGAAGGAGAGGTTTCTTTTAATATGTTTTCCCCGGCCTTCTTCAAAGTGTCGCAAAACTCGCTCCACACAGAGCCGGTGGTCAGCCTTTCAATTGATGCATCGTCCATGTAATACTCCTCAGGTCGGATGATCCCTGTTCATCCTGTTCATCCTGTCAAAATTCTCCTCCTGCCAACAGGATAGGGGCGTGCCAGACTCATACAGGAATTCATAAATTCCAGATAGCCAAAGGGAACAATCTGCCTATATTATCTTGTAAAAATTTCATTTTTCCAAAAAATTTTTAGGGGAGGGGTAAGGGGCGTAGCCCGAGCGAACAGGAGGTTCGCCTGGCAAGCGCGTTTTAACCGTCCTGGTTGCGCTTGCAGGCGGCCGTCCTGGCCGCGCCCGGCATGACAGGACGTTTTTCAATAAAGCCGGCCTTAAAAGCCCCGCAGGGCCTCCCCTGCGTTGTCAGTATGGGTTGCGGGCAAAGCCCGCATTATGCAATAACTTTTTTGATATTTTTAATCGATTAATTTGACTTCGCGGTATTTCTTTAATATATTCTCATGGTTTATTTAAGAGTGGGGTGACAAACAAGCCGGCCTCATGTTGGAGGCATGAGGCCGGCTGCGGATTGATCCGCCACAATTGAGCGTAAGCATTTAATTCACTGGTAAATAAAATACCATAAAAATACTTACCGGTCAATTCAAAACCCCCAAAAATTGTTAATTCCGGAGGAATTGATATGGGAAGGGTTTATTTCAAAAACAAGGTAAACCGGCTGGAACAGGAGATCGTGAGAAAAGAAAGGCTTGCTCGTGATGCAAAAAAGAAAGGAATGCAAGCCTCATACGGCAATTACGTATTGGATATCTCCGTCCTGAAAGACGAATTGAACAAACTGAGGACGCATCCGAACGAAAAAATGATGTAACTCCTCCTGCCCCAGGGCCGGCATGTGCCGGCCCTGCTTTTTTGCAACAAGTCTAGAAGTTATCTCAAAAGTAAATATCAGAATTAATTTGTCATTGCGAGGAGCGCAGCGACGAAGCAATCTTGTTATTGTTACGCTAAATATTCACTAAAAAGTGAATGTTTTTTCATGACTTTTATATTGTTTATGCCCAGATCGCTTCACTTCGTTCGCGATGACAGGTAAAATATATGATAGATAGAAGGAGATGATACAAAATGAAGGCAATGGTGATCACCGGTATAGTGAATCTGAAGGAGACTGAAAAGCCTCTCCAGTCAGTAGACCTGCCCGAGCCGGTGCCGCACGGCAATGAGATACTGATCAGGGTAAGAAGATGCGCCGTCTGTCACACTGACCTGGACGAGATCGAGGGCAGAACTCCGCCCCCGCGCTTCCCCGTTGTGCCGGGACACCAGGTCGTGGGTGAAGTGGCCGGAATGGGCAAGGATGCCGGCAGGTTCCGTGAAGGCGTCCGGGTGGGCGTGGGATGGATATACTCCGCGTGCGGAAAATGCCCCTTCTGTCTTAACCATCGGGAAAACCTCTGCGAAAGCTTTACGGCAACAGGCAGGGACGCAAACGGCGGATACGCCCAGTACATGAAGGCTTCCGAGCAGTATGCCTACCCGATACCGGAGGTATTCACCGATTCCGAAGCAGCCCCGCTTCTTTGCGCAGGCGCCATCGGGTACCGGTCGCTTGAGCTTTCCGGTCTGAAAGACGGGCAGAACCTGGGACTCACCGGATTCGGCGCATCCGCACACCTTGTGCTCATGACCGTCCGGCACAAATACCCCGGGGCAAAGGTGTTCGTATTCGCCCGCAGTAAAAAAGAAAGAGAATTTGCCGCTGAGCTGGGAGCGGACTGGGCCGGCGACACGGAAGATAAATCTCCTGAAAAGCTGCACTGTATTATCGACACCACGCCGGTGTGGAAGCCGGTAGTGGAAGGCCTGGCCAATCTCGAGCGGGGCGGCAGGCTCGTGATCAACGCCATACGCAAAGAGGACGGGGACAGGGATTATCTCGCAAAGCTCGACTACCCCTCCCACCTCTGGATGGAGAAGGAGATCAAGAGCGTGGCGAATGTCTCACGGCGCGATATAAGCGAATTTTTAAAAATAGCGGCGGAGATTCCCGTCAAGCCTGAAGTCCAGGAATACCCGCTCCATGAAGCAAATAGTGCTCTCATGGAGCTCAAACAGCGGAAGATCCGGGGCGCCAAGGTGCTGAGAATCGAGT
>MIBJ01000025.1 GCA_001829495.1 Spirochaetes bacterium RBG_16_49_21
AGAAGGCAAGATGATCCCTAAAAAGTATACCTGCGACGGCACGAATGTTTCCCCACAGCTCGCATGGAGCGGCATTCCCGCGAATGCCAGGAGCATCGCTCTCATATGCGATGATCCTGATGCGCCGTCCGGCACATGGGTGCATTGGGTTGTTTTCAACATGCCGGCCGCGACCAAGGAGATCTCGGAAGCCGGTGGGCTGCCGGCCGGAGCGCAGCAGGGGATTAATGATTTCAAAAGGATTGACTACGGCGGGCCCTGCCCGCCAAGCGGCACCCACCGTTACTACTTCAAGATTTACGCGGTCGATATGACGCTCAATCTTAAGGAGGGCGCTACCAAAGCGGATCTCCTCTCGGCCATGCAGGGCATATACTTGCACAGGGCCAGATCATGGGGAAATACCAGCGCTCGTGATTGCCGGTGCGCGATGGTCCACAGCAAGATGGTGCTGGCCGATCCGTTCGGCAGACATCCGATACTGATCACCGGCTCGACAACGCTATTGTCTTGACATTTCATCAGGCTGCTTCCATTGTTCAGTACAGATGCAGGAGGCAGGCCATGTCTTTACCCACCAGAAACAATCCCTACACCTTCAATGAATTTCTTCAATGGCGTAAAAACGTAGACTATTACGGCGACGATCCCTTTCTCCGGAAGGCGCTGAAGCATTTCACCGGCAGGGATTGGGAGTCCGTCGATGCCGAGGCGCGGAAAATCTCGCCCAAGGTCTCGTTCCGCTGGCGCGACATGGCCGAGGCCGCCGCAGTCCCGGAAAAGCGCCCCTTTCTGATGCAGTATGACGGGCAGCACAACCGGATCGACCGGATCGTGCGTCCCCGCGAAACCGAGACCATGGAAAAGGAGATATTCTCGGAAGGCCTTTTCTCACCGTCCTCGTCTCCCTGGGTCAAGCTCATGAAGATGTACCTGATCTACCAGAACGGCGAAGCCTGCATCGCCTGCCCCATCACCTGCACCGAGGGGCTCGTGGCGATCCTCGATAAATTTGCGGACACGCCGGAGACGCAGCGGATTCTCCGGCACTGCAGGGCCGGCATCGACGGCGACTTCGCCATCGGCGCGCAATACCTTTCGGAGATACAGGGCGGGTCCGACGTGCCCTCCAACGTGCTGGAAGCCGCGCAGGAGGGCGGCGTCTGGAAGCTCTACGGCACCAAGTTCTTCTGCTCCGCCACCCACGCCGATTACGCCGCTGTCACGGCCAAGCCCGCGGGCTCGGACAAGGTCGCGCTCTTCGTGATGCCCTCGTGGCTCCCCGGCGACAGGGAACAGGAACGCCGCAACGGGTATACCATCGACCGGTTCAAGTGGAAGCTGGGCACCAGCGAGCTCACCACGGCCGAGATAACGCTGAACGGGGCGGTGGCGTACCCGCTGGGACCACTCGACCGGGGCGTGGCCAACGTGGTAGGCATCGTCCTCACCTATTCGCGCCTCACCGTGGGCCTTTCATCGGCTGCCACCATGACCAGGGCGGCTCGCGAAGCCGTGCGGTACGCGTCCTTCCGGGAGGCCTTCGGGATGAAAATCGACCGCTTCCCCATGATGGTGGGGCAGCTGCGCGCTATGGAGCGCTCGGCGAAGCGGACCACGGCCGGCGCCTTCAGTCTCTACCGCGATTTCCTGGACATGGGGGGCGAGCTCAAAGGGGGCCTCGGCGCAGACGAGCCGGCGGGCGTCCGGGAAAAGCGCTTCAACGTACGCGAGCTCATCATGCTGCAAAAAATTACGGCGTCACGGGACTGCACCGACCTGGTCCATGAGGCCATGTCCGTTTTCGGCGGCCACGGGGTGATGGAGGACTTTTCATCCCTGCCGCGTCTCTATCGCGATTCCGCAGTGAACGAGCTCTGGGAAGGTCCCCGCAACGTGCTCCTCACGCAGATCCATCGCGACTGCCAGCGCGCCGCGTCCTGGTACCGTCCCTCGTCCTTTGTGGCGGGGATTCTCAAGGGCGCCGACGGCCGCCTCATCGCGGAGATGGGAAAGGAAATGGACGAACTGGTGGCGCACCCGAGCCTGGTCCAGCCCGGCGAGGGGAGCATTGCCGTATGCGCTCGGTGGGACGACTTCTGCCACCGTCTCTTTCACGCGTATCAGGACCGGGCGCTCGAAGAGGCGGAACGCGATCCGATATGATGCTGCTCTCCTGATGCGTTTTCAGGGTCAACATGAATCACAACATTTTCAAGATGCCTCAGTTGGTTGCGCAACTGATCCCGTACCGCTACGGCTACTACATGCCCGCTTTCCACGGATAGTTGTGAATCCACGGTGATATTCAATTCCCCAACAAGATTATGGCCAAGCCAACGGGCACGAATTTCGGTTACATCCTTCACCTGAGGGATATGATCGACCGCATGTCGTATCTCATCAATAATATCAGGATCAACACCATCAATCAGCCGTGCGAATATCGTCTTTCCCGAATCATACACTATTTTCATGATGGTTGCGGTTATCAGCAAGCCTATGATCGGGTCGGCAAACGGGTAACCGAGTAAAGCGCCGATTGCACCGAAAAGCACTGCAAGACTGGTTAGACCGTCAACCCTCGCGTGGTATCCATCGACGATGAGCGCCGCGCTTTTCATTTTTTTACCGGTCCTTATTCGCAGTATTGCCACCGCTTCATTGCCGATAAAACCGATCATAGAAGCGCCAATTACGGCCCATACATTTTTTATTTCAACCGGGTGCATGAGCCGATCAATCGATTCGTATCCGGCAACTATGGCGCTTATCAAAATTATGAAGACGATAAAAACTCCGGCAAGGTCTTCCACCCTGCCGTAACCGTAGGTGAACCGTTTGGTTGGTTTTTTTTGAAGTAATTTGAAGGCTAGTAAAAGCGGCACCGCCGTTATTGCGTCACCGATATTATGGATCGTATCGGCGAGAAGGGCGACACTTCCGGAGTGCATGACCACGATTACCTGCAATAACGCGGTCATAAATAATCCAATAAATGACCATTGAATAGCCCGAATTCCCTCTCTCGTTGACGCGATATTCGCATTGTGTATCCCATGTACGTGACCGTGAGATCCGTGATTTTTCTTTTCATTTCCATGTCGGAACATTTGAGCGCTCCTTCTATCACATCGCTGTCATCTCAACTCCTTCACTTTTGCAGAAGAAAATATATGTTGTCGTTTCATCATATCTTCACTCCCTTTTTGGCTTTTTAGCGCGTATAGCCATATAAATCAATATGGCATATAGACAGCTTGCTGTCAATAATTTTTTTATATTTTATTGCTTGACAGCTTAGTGTATATCGTTTAACTTATAAATATGAAAAAGAAAAATGAAGAATCAATGAAGAAGACAACCATACGAATCCCTATGGACGCGTACAAAAAGATCGCTCATTATTGTATTGATAACGATGTTAACATGCAGGATTTTCTAAAAATGGCCGCACTCCACTGGATAGACCATAAAATCAATCTGAAAAAGGATTAAAAAGGAGCCATGCCCAAGGAGTTGGTCGCGTACGCTGCGGTAAAAAACGGCATGCCGCTTCTCCACAAGGACCGCGACTTCGACATAATAGCGAAACATACGAAACTCAAATTAGTCACGCCATGATCCTATGGCCGGGTTTCACGCGCAGCGACATTAATTCTTGATTATCAACGAAGGACCATGAGAAAACAAAAAAAAGATACGGGAACCGGCAGATTAAAAATCGGCGACAACTGGAACGCGATCACCATCATCGCGCTGTCGCAGACAAATCCCCTGAAGGCAATCGCGGAGTTCGCGGAAAACAGCATCGACGCCAAGGCGCGGAACATACAGATAATCAAGGGCAAACACCGCGGCGAGCACTACCTTCGCGTTATCGATGACGGCGAGGGCATCGATGACTTCAAATACGTGGCGACCCATATCGCCGATTCGATCAAAAAGCGGCTTAAAAGCGAAGGCATCGCGGGTATCCAGGGCGAATTCGGCATCGGCCTGCTGAGCTTCTGGACCGTGGGTGAAGAGCTAGTCCTGACATCGACAGGAAAAGAGGGGATTACCAGGCGCATGAGGCTTGTGAAGAACAATCCCGGGTATTCCATTGCACCCGTCAATGCCCTCTTCGGCAATCGGGGGAGCGAGCTTCTCATCCAGCCGATCCTGCCGGGCATCCGCCAGCTCAACGGCGAAAAGATACAGAATTATCTGGCCTCGGAGCTACGCGACCGCATTAGTAAATCCGGCGTGAACATCAGCATCATTGACAGGACGGCGCGCAAACAGCTCACGGTCAGGCCAAGGCAATTCACCGGGAGGCTATTGCACAACCTCCCCGAGATAAAAAGCCCCATCGGCGACATTTATTGCGAGCTGTACCTCTCAGAACCGAAACCGGAGCACGCGGTCGGCCTTTACCGGTTCGGCACCCGGGTACTTCCTTCGATCGCGTCGCTTGATCGTTTCAATGCATCCCCGTGGACATCAGGATATATCGAGGGAATCATCGATGTTTCGTTTCTTCAACTAACGCCGGGCACCAGGGACGGCATAATATTCGACGCTTCGTACGATTCTTTCTGCGAATCCATGGCCGAAGTGACGGCGCTGCTGTCGGAGATCGTTTCAGAGCAGGAAAAAACCGAGGAAGAAAAGACGAGCAGGAACATCATGCAGAAGGTTAAAAAAGCGCTCCGGGAGGCCTTCCTGATACTGCCGAGAGAGGAATACAACTGGCTCGACATTCATACCGGCGACAGGGCGACACAGGGAGACGGCACGGGTTCCTCACGCGATTCCGAACCGGCGTCTGGTCACAGGCCGGAACCCGCAACCGCTGCGGGGGGTGCTACGTCCGAAGCTATTGCCAAAACTGCGGAAAAGGCGGCGCAGAAGGCCTTCTTCGAATATCCCGGCCCCCTCTATGGCCTTCTTATGAGCCCGTCATCGGCTATTATGGGCGTTAGTGAAAAGAAAAAATTCCGAGCGATCGCACGAGACAGGAACAAACGTCAAATAAATTCCGGCGTGGACACGAAATGGAAAATTAAAGAAGGCTCCGGAACCCTTGACCCGCCCGAGGGGGAAATAGTGGAATTCACCGCTCCGGATGAACCCGGCATCTCGATCATCGAAGCGACCGCGTTCCAGGATGATGCCACCGCAGCGGCCGAATCCGTCATAACCGTAACGGACCAATTGATGCCGAAAAAGGATTCGTCAGCGGGATTGATGAACAAAAAAGGACTGCCGGGATATACCTATCGGAAGGCCCCGGGAGAGCTCTGGCGTTCCCGCTTCGACCTTGAAAAGTACGTGATAGTCATCAATAACGGACATGCCGATTTCATATTCGCTTCAAAAAACAACACCCGGAAGCTGAAATACATTCTGCGCCTTTACAGCAAGGAGCTCATCCTCGGCAACTTCCCGGAATTGTCCAAGGAAGAGCTGCTGGAGCGCATGATAGAACTGACCCTGTATACGGAAGAGCATATACGGTGAGATTTACCCGTTGCCATGGCGAATAGATCAAAAATAACGAGCCGGGTAATTCATTCCGCGTCTTTGATTCTCAACGAAAAACAGTATGTGTCCATCATTGACGTCTTCCTGCACATGGAATGGCTGACGCCTACTCATGTCTTTGATTGGAGAAAAGGTAAAATTGCTTATCTAGAAAGAACAATACAGGCTAATCTGAATAAAATTTCAGATGCGATACGCGTACTTCAATCATGGGCGAAAGAAAATAATCTTAAACCGAGTGAAACCGCGTATGTTTTGAAGACCGGCGCGTATAAGAGAAATCTACGGTTTACCAAAACAGGTGATGAAAATTTGGAAAAAGCATACCGGACGCATTATATTTCTCCCCTACTTTCAGAAAAAAGGAGAGCCAAACTCGAAGAAAAATTGAGTAAACCGGGAGATATAGTTGTTTACATGATTGTAAGAGACACGAAATGCTCCAGATGCTTAAAGGACATCCATAAAGGAGAGCTTTTATTCATGGATGCCGATAAACCGCTTTGCTTACCATGCGCAAAGCTTGGCCACCTAATATATCTTCCCGCAGGCGATGCAAAACTTTCACGCCTTGCAAAAAAGTACAGCGAACTGCGGGCTGTTGTAGTTAAATTCAGTCGGGCCAGAAAAAGATATGAACGCCAGGGATTGCTCATACAAGAAAGTGCCTTAAAGAAGGCTGAAGAGGACTGCAAATGATCTTCGTAATTCTCAAACTTCTTAATGTTGCTTATATCTTAGCAAAAAATGAACAATGAAAATTCTTGCCTTCAGCGATTGGAGAACACCGCCACGGGAAATTCTTCTTTCTATTATGGATGAATATAAACCTGATGCAATTGTATATGCCGGTGACGACATTTATCGTTTTATACCTTCAAGCACGCCAATTCTATTTAAGACGGGAAAGCATATAATTGAGCTTTCATACCCGGAATTTTCTCCTATCGAAAAATCCAAGAGACGAGTTTTTACTCCTGCTGTTAGTTCCTTTCTTGAAAAACTCGCAGCCTGGAATCCCTTTTTTATGGACCATTTTATTCCTTTTCACTACGTAAATGGAAATGATGACCCATTACTCAATCACAGTGGTCGTTTATTTACCCGTCTTCATGGTGCTAAATTTAAATTTGATAACAAAACTTTCTATTTGAATGAAACATCAACTGGGCGTATATGTTTTAGTCGTTATCCTCCATTTGCAGTTGAAATAACTAGACGCTGTTTAAATTTATTACCGCGTGAAGAAATGCCTCATAAGAATATTGCTGAACTTGATGATTATTCTACTTGGGGTTTATATGCTCCGATCCAGCCAAGTTTTGGGCATTTTGATATCGTAACTGGAAAAGAGCGCATTTCAGCTTTCGGGTTTCAATGTGAATATGGCTCAGACGTTGATGTCACAAATTTCCCTTTGCATGAAGCGCATATTTTTATTTCACACCTACCTCCATATGGAACTCTTGACTTATCACAGCGTTTTGGTGTTAATCATATCGGATCCAAGCGACTCCTTAGAGCTATTAAGAAGTATCAACCTAACATCTTAATTTGCGGGCATAGTCATTTATGGGGCGGCAATGTTAAAAAGATAGGGAATACTATTGTCTTAAATATCAGCTCACATGATTCTACTAATAGTCCTGCAAATTATGCAATTATCAATACTAATAATTGGGCAGTAGAACTTCTATCTTCCAAGAAGAAATCATTTCTTGAAATCCCCGGCATGAGGAAGCTTTTCAATGACATCTCAGAAAAGCCGATGCTGGCCCCAGTTAAATTCCGGAAATCAAGGCCTACTGATGCAAAGCAACTCCTCTCTCTTTTAGACCACATCGAAAAACAGGGAAGAAATGTTAAGATGTTAAAAGAGCGTGTAAAAAGCCTCTCTTGGGAAAAACCTAAAATTATTAAGGCACTGTCGTTCAACCCCCGTAATCAAGTATTTGTAGATGTTGAAACCGGTTCCTTCCAAGGACGATATCCAGGTAACTTATGGCTAATAGGTCTTCTCTATAAAGACAAAATTAGGCAGTTTCTTTATCCGAAGGAAGAAGCATCATTTTTACGCTTTTTAAAAATAAACAAGATTAAATCACTAGCGTCTTGGACAGGTTATGATGCTCTGTCATTACGCCCAATTTTTGATAATGCGCAAATTGGCATAACTTTCATTGATGCATGCAAAAGAATTAGAAACTGTATAATTTGGCATACCTTCAAACTCCATGATTTATATTCCGCACTTTTCGGTCCATCATCAATTAATAATGAATGTATTTCTGGTTTCGAGGCTGGAGTATATGCCGATCACTTAATACTCTCAAAAAAACGATGCTCGTATTGCCCATCAAAACGAGATATCATGGGAAAAATAAGGGATCGTAATAAAATTGATTTGCTGCAAATGAAAGAAGTCTGTATGCTAGTATGGCAATTTAGATAGATGGGGATCAATAACAGCAGCTTCTAAACTTTCCCCTGCTCCTTGAAAATCGGATAGTATGGTTTTTTCATAATGATCTGACTCGGTGTATAATGAATTTTTCATAAATAATCTCTTTTACTTTTTCCCCTCAAGTTCCTCTATGGCGCGCGGCCAATCCTTCTTTAATAGCTGCGAGAGCACCCTGTCCGCAAGCAGCTTGCCGCCGGTTTGACACCGGGGACAGTAGTCCGTTTCATTTTCCGCATATTGAATGCGCTGTATCTGCGTATTGCACACGGGGCAGGGCTTTTTGTAACGGCCGTGCACGGCCATATCTTCATGAAATGCGGTGACTTTTTCCGGAAACCCCCTTCCCGTCTCTTCCCGCAGGCGGGCCGTCCATTCTTGTAAAACGGTTTTTGCGGCATCAAAAAGCCGTTCGACCTGCTCATCATCCATTTTTTGGGTTAACCGCAGGGGCGATAGACGGGCCCTGTGCAGAATTTCATCAGAATAGGCATTGCCGATACCGCTGAAGAGTCGGGGGTCGGTAAGCGCCCGCTTGAGAGTATGGTTCTCGGACACAAGTCGTTCCCGGAATTCATGCAGTGAAGCTTCAAAAATCTCAAGACCTCCGGGATCAAATTCTTCAAGGCTCGACGCGCCATGGATTATATGGAGAGAGGCGCGTTTCTTCGTACTATGTTCAATGACAAGCAGGGAGCCGTTGGAAAAATCAAACGCAGCCAGGCCGTTTTTACGCGGGACAGCAACCCCCTTCTTTTTCCAATAGAGGCGGCCGGCGATCATCAAATGAATTATGAGATAATAATCATCGGCAAGGGAGAAAACAATGCGCTTGCCCATCCGTCTGAAATGCCGGAGCGTCAAACCCTCGATTGAGGAAACCGGCGGATCAACAGAACGAAGAAAAAAGGGGGACAAAAGACGAACTTTTTCCAGGACCTGATTTTTAAGCAGATCTTCAAGTCGTTCTATGTAAACAGTGATGTCGGGGTATTCCGGCATGGATCGCACCTCAGTATGCAGAATTCAAAAAAATTAAAAAAAGATAAAGCGAAAAATCATTTAATTTCAATCAAGCGATACGTTCCACAAGATGCTTCCAGTAGCGCCGGGGTAAAAATTGTTTCTGCAATCTCTTATTTTTTCTGTAACCGATGGCGATATTCGTAAAATAATTATTCCACAGGTTTTGACATGCCAGCTCCGCATCATCATACTCAATTGTGTCAACGATTTCAAAATCGATAATATCCCACTCTCCCCCGGAATACCGGGAAGCGATATTTCTTCCAATGTCGTGAATGATCCAATGCTCTTGCGCCATGCGTTCCGCAAAATGAGGCGACAGTAGCGGAAGGACATTGTAATCGGGCTCAATGGGCGCGTAATATATTCCTCCCGGGGCGAGCCTGAAACGAACAAGCCCGGTCATTCTATGCCATTCCCGGGCTACTTTTTCCGCCAAGCGGCGCAGGGGCATTGCGTTGTCATGAGCAGAGTAATGATCCAACAGCTTGCCGTAACGCCATCCCAGATTGAGGTAGTCGATAATGCATTGGGGAGCATTTGGTACCTCAGACAGATAGCAAAAGAGAACACGCTTGTATGCCAAAGGAGGAAGCTTTGTCTTAATCGCCCCTATGACCTCTTCCGCCTTATTTAAGTCGGTAGCAACATGGATATAATCATGGAAAAGAAGCGGGGTATCCGGCTCCATGACGAGAATACAATGAGGGATGATATTCCCTTTTTCAGCCTCGTAAGCTATGGTCATTAACCCATGAAACGAGCCGTCATAGATATACGTAACCTGCCCTGATCCGGACGCCGGGGACATTACAATTCTCCGGTGATGGCAATAATTCCGGGCTCCGGCGCCGTCAGGAAGTTGGAACCGAACAGATCAAGCTGGCCGATGCTCCGTTCTTTGTTACGAGCAGCGGTCAACAAGAGAGGAGCATGATTTCCGATAATGCGCTCTTTGATCGATACAACGTCAAGTTCTTCTTTTTCAAGATGTTTGCCGTTACAGGTGACAAAGAAACGGGCTCTTTTCAATACAACGCCTGTTCTTTGGAGCTCATCAAAAGTTAGGGACCGTACCGTACGCGATTTCATTATGCGTTGAGCCGATCTCATGCCGATTCCGGGTACCCTCAGAAGCATCGCGTAATCGGCTTTGTTGATCTCCACCGGGAAAAGGTACATATTAGAGAGAGCCCACTGGCTTTTAGGATCCAATTCCGGATCAAAATTCTGATTTTTTTCGCTTAAAAGCTCTCCGGCATTAAAGCCATAAAATCGGAGCAGCCAATCCGCCTGATAGAGCCTGTGCTCACGTCTGAGAGGGGGCTCTGCCACGGGCAGCCGGGCATCAGAAGCGGTGACCGGAACATACGCCGAGTAGTAAACTCTCTTAAGAGAGAAGCTGCGATACAGCGCTTCGGAAAGATTCAAAATGGTGTAGTCACTCTCGGGACTGGCTCCTATGACCAACTGGGTGCTCTGACCGGCCGGGACAAAGCCTCGTTCACGGCCGGGAGAATAATCTCTTTCCCGGCAGTCCAGTATGTTGCTCTTAATGTTTATCATCGCCTTAAAAATGGCCCCCTTTTTTTTCTGGGGAGCAAGCAGGGTAAGGCTCTTTTCAGAGGGAAGCTCAATATTCGCGCTCATTCTATCCGCAAGAAAACCCGTCTTTCTTATGAGCACCGGATCTGCACCGGGCATCGCTTTGGCATGGATATATCCATTGAACCGGTACTTTTTGCGCAGTATTGTTACTGTCCGAAAAATAAGCTCCATGGTATAGTCCGGGTTCCTATATATGGCGGAACTCAAGAAAAGACCCTCTATGTAATTCCTCCGGTAAAGCTGAACGGTTAGTTCCGCAATCTCTTCGGGCGTAAAGAGCGCCCGGGGAAGATCGTTGGATACCCTGTTTATGCAATACGCGCAGTCATACGTACACATGTTGGTGAGCAATATTTTAAAAAGAGAGATACAGCGCCCGTCATCGGACCAGCTATGGCAGATGCCGCTTTTTACCGCCGTTCCTATTCCCCCCAAGTCGTTCTTCCTGCTGCTTCCGCTTGAAGCGCAGGAAGCATCATATTTTGCCGAGCGGGAGAGTATTTCCAGTTTTTTGTATAAATCCATTAAGAGCAATCCGTGCTGAAAATAATCCAGCATATCCCCAGTTTTAATAACCGGTGAATTATACTATACATAAGTATAGTTACTTGGCAACTACTTTTTGATGAAATTAGAAAATTTTTTTCAGACTCTGTGAAAGCCCTTATCCATAGGGTGAAGCCGAGTCGATCAAACAAGGGCTTCCGGAGCGTCTGATATGGTGGATTCAGTTATGCCTAAATGACGGAATAGAGGATTGGCAAAATAATTATCCTGATGTATTATCAAGATGATTCTTTATATTTATATATGAACAAAGATGATGCCGGCACAGAGCGCACAAATATCCAACAGATTCTTATTATCCCGTATACTATTGTGCCATGACTGATAACGTCACCAAAATTATAATCGTCGATGATCACCCTTTCGTACGGCAAAGCATGAAAAGAGTCATTGAAAAAGAGCAGGACCTCTCGGTCATCCGTGAAGCCGGAAGCGCTGAGGAAGCAATCCGCCTGATCTGTCGGGAGGAGCCGGACCTGGTTATCGTCGACATCTCCCTGGAAAGCGAGGCGAGCGGCCTGGACCTCATCAAAACGCTCCGTGTCCGGTTCTCCCGCATAAAAACATTGGTACTTTCGATGCACGACGAGAACATATATGCCGAGCGGGCATTCCGCGCAGGAGCCCACGGATACATCACCAAAAAAGAAGCGCCGGGGGGCATCATCGACGCCATACGCACGGTGATGAAGGGAAAACCGTACCTGCGCGGCAGCATCTCGATGGCCCTCAGGGACCGGCTATTCAAGGAAAAGGCGATGGATGAGAAATAGATTCCCGCTCCACCGGGTCTTATAGAAAAAAATTCATACCTCTACACGCCGTTCTTAATTACTCGAGTTAGGCGAATTTTGTTAAAAATCTCTTACTCCCTCCCCCCTACATGGGGGAGGGTTGGGGTGGGGGTGATTAATGTATGGCGTATAGGTTACTTTTGTACGCCAAAAACATCTATTTCACCCTCCCCTCACCCCTCCCATCAAGGGAGGGGACTGCTTTAATTAAAAATCGCCTAACTCAAGTTAATTATTACCTCACGAAACACGTTATGCCGTATCACCGAAACCATGAGGGGGGATTAACGGATTCTTAGATAAAAAGGCAATACTTCGGTGATAGTCAGAAACTCTTGTATGTTTTATCTTATTGATATTCAGATGTGCCTGTAAACCAAACAAGCTTTTATCAAGACTGAGTGCTCCGGAACGAGCTGTACCGAATGAAACCAATGAATAAGAGAACCGGTATTATGACCCGCTCATCCATTGAAGAAGATGAGGTAAACATCAGGGGAAATACCTCATCCCGAACCATTGAAAATTCTCCGGAGCGCGAGAACGATGATGCGATGACGCCCGCGACACAGCGGTTCCTATACGCCACCCACCTCACCTCCTCATTCTTTGGATGCGATGGGGAAGACCTCATCGGCAATGTCATCGATGCCGTGAGCAATTCCCCCGCGCTTTTTAACCCCCCTTTGGGGGGTTTTTGGGGGGCGTGAGAGCGTGAATTAAAATTCACTACTCATGTAAAATTTTAATTTACAGAAAGGAAGAAGTCCGTATGCTATCATACCATGAGCGGCAATACGGTGAAAATCATCCTCGTGGACGACCATCCGCTGGTCAGGCAGGGACTGAAAAAGGTCATAGAGAAGGAACAGGACCTGGCCGTAATACAAGAAGCCGGCAGCGCCGAAGAGGCGCTACGGCTCATCAACAGGAAGGAGCCGGACCTGGCGATAATCGACATCTCCCTCGAAGGAGAGGCCAACGGTCTTGATCTCGCCAAAGCTCTACGAGAGCGATACGGCTCCATCAAGATATTGGTGCTTTCAATGCATGATGAGAACGTCTATGCGGAACGCGCGCTCCGGGCAGGCGCGCGCGGCTATGTCGCCAAAAAAGAAGCCCCGGGGGTCATCATCGAGGCGGTACGGACCGTTATGAGGGGAGAGCTTTACCTGAGCGGCAGGACTTCCATGAAGATCATCGACCGCCTGTTTCAGGGAAAGGAGATGTCCGCGGAATCGATAACGGAGGTGCTCTCGGACCGCGAGCTGGAGATTTTTCAGTTGATCGGCAGCGGCATGGGCACCGGGGATATCGCCAAAACGCTCAATATAAGCGTGAACACCATTGAAAGCCACCGGAAAAAAATAAAAGAAAAACTGGGGATTGACAAGGGTACGGAGCTGGTCAAGACCGCGGTGCAGTGGGCGGTGACCCGGAAGGTATGAACTGCCGCAATGCCGGCAGCCGCGATCACCGCACGCCCTGAATTTGAAGCGCTTTGTCGAAGGATATGACCGCGTCATAGGTAATTTCAGCCTTTGCCCCGGCCCCCAGATCAAGCTTCCATTTACGGATACCCTGGGCGTAGCGCGTGGTCTTTTCGAACTGCTCGTCCTTTAAAAATTGGTGCGACAGGTTTTTGACCTCCGCGTCGATCTTTTCGTTCCGCGACAACGGCAGGGCGTCGTGCACGAACACTTCAATGCCGCGGGGGAGACGGTTCTCGACCGTGAGCTTATAGCGGTAAAGGATTCTCCGCTTGCCCCTCAGCAGGCCCGCGGCGTCCTCATACTTTTTGACGAGCTCCTTCTTCGCGGCGATGCGCGATTCAATGCCCAGGATAATCTCCTCCGCCATGTCCGGCGCTACCGCCGGCATGGCGGCCTTGCCCATGAACTCGTTGTCAAGGAAGATCTGAGCCTCGCCGGCAAGCCAGGGAAGTCCGGTGGTGTTCCGGACCGCCGCCTTGAGGTAGGCGCTGGGCACGTCTGCGGGGATCGCCTCATAAAAGAAGCGCGGAGCGCTCCCTTTTTCAAGACGGAATTCGCGTATGAACTTCTTCTGGTATTTGGCGGACGAGGCGATGTTCAGTCTTCCCGGGAAGCTGATTTCAAAATAGGGTCCTTTTTCGCGTATCTCGGTTTCATCAGGCTGGAGCCGGTCCATGTCCGCTTTGCTGATCGCCTTCTTTTTCGCCGTTTTTCGCTCCGCTGCCGCGCCTTCGCCGTAGTCCAGTGCCTCGCTCCGCGAGGGAGCCGCAATATCGAGGTACCAGGGTTTGAGGCCCGGGGGGCTAATGGCGCTCGCCGGCGCGCCGGTGGAAAAAGAGAGCATGATATCCTCCCAGTTCTCGCCGGTCATCTGGTAGACGTTGCCGTACACGAAGAGCCCGATCCGCTTCTCCGCGCTGTCGGCGCGCACGTCGTACTTCATCTCCCAGGAGGTGTTCGGTATGACGTAGGTAAAGCTGAAGTCCGCCTCGCCTGGCGCGGGCGTATTTATCTCCACCGCCAGGCGCTTCTCGATATCCACCTTTTCCGTCGGATTTTTAAGAATTCTTGTCCGCTCCGCGTAACGATCCGATATATCGGCGAACTGCTGGATCTGCATTGCCGCCCGATTCGTCAGAATGGCGGTATTGAGCGAGCGATAGGTGCTGAAATAGGAGGTGCCGGCGATCTGGGAAAGCTCGAATTCCCATTTCTGGATATTCTTGCCGATAGTCTCGCGCTCCCGTTCGATCTCCCTCTTTCTGGCGAGGAGGCTCTTTCTCTTTCCCGCAGTGTAGGTGAGCGTATTGTCCCAGACCTTCGCATCGGGGATACGGGTCATGAGCTCCTTGGATACCGTCTGGTTGGTGAAGTCCATTATTGAATCGAGGAACTTTTCCTGCGACTGGATGATCTTGAGCTCGTCCACAAAGAACTGATCCCGTTCCCTGAGGGCCTTGAGCCGGTCTTCTATATCAAGAATCTCCTTACGTTTTTTCTTCACGAGCGCCTTCTTCACCACCTCCAGGGATACGATCGATCCGGTAAAGTTACGGGGCAGGCTGCCGCGCACCGACCAATCGTACAAAAGCGGCGGCAGGCTCCCCAGGGTTATGCGGTTCATTCCCTCTTTAAACCGAAGACGCACCGTGCGGGTTATGGCAGCCTGGTTCTGGTAGAGCTTCACGGCCGTGATTCTGCTCGACAGCGCCTTTTCCTCAGAATCGTCTGCGCCTGCCGCGCTGTACCAGAGGCCGGCTATAACACAGAATACCATCATGAACGTTCGTTTCATATTCTCATTAGATGAATTCGCCGGGAAAAAGCAAGCTATTTTACCTCCGTCATTCAGAAATTCGAAGATTTTAAGTATTTAATTATTTTATAAATTTCTTATTTTTTTACTTGACGACCAAACGGTTGCTGTATATATTTGCTACTAACAATAGTTGCGATAGGCAAATATATATGCCTATCCCCCGGCGTCGCCAGTTTGGATTATGAAATATAGTATTGTAGATACGATCATGCTGTTGAACGAACAGTGCTGCCATTTAAACGAGCAGGACGCAGCCGAAAACAACCTGACCTCAAAGGAGATGCAGGTCCTGCTTTCACTCAATCCGGAGGAGACCGTCTCGAGCGTTGATCTGGCGCAGCGTAACCTCCTTTCGCCTTCGCGGATGAGCCGGATCATCGACGGGCTTGTTTCCAAGGAATACCTCAACCGTGAGACCGACGAGCATGACCGGCGGTACAGCCGGCTCTCATTAACGCCCGGCGGCATTAAAAAAAACAAGCATACAATGGAATTCAAAAAACGGTGTGAGTCAAAAATAAAATCCAAATTGTCCGAGAATGAATTCGCCATTATTCAAAAGGCGCTGCGTCTGTTACTATTTTCCATGGAGGATGAGCATGGGATCAGCTTCACCGATTCAACTGGACACCATTAATGAGCGCTACAGCGGCCTCGCACAGTCGAATTGCTGCCTTTCATGCGGCGGCGCGCTCAACTTCGCCGGTGTTTCGGCCGGCGAGGTTTGCATCGACCTGGGGAGCGGCCGGGGAACCGACGTTCTCCGCATGGCGGACAGCGCCGGCCCGGGCGGGTTCGCGTACGGAATCGATGTATCCGACGGGATGCTTGAAAAGGCGCGGGAAAACGCCCGGAAATTCGGCGTATCCAATGTTCGCTTCATTAAATCCGAGCTGGAGGATATCGGGCTGGATGACGGCGTCGCAGACGTGGTGATATCCAACTGCACTCTCAATCACGCGGAAAACAAACAGCGGGTATGGAAGGAAATCCACCGCATACTGAAAAAGGGCGGACGATTTGTCGTGAGCGACATCTATTCGACTGCCGATGTGCCGGAAGAATACCGGAACGATCCACAAGCGGTTGCCGAATGCTGGGCCGGGTCCGTAACCAGGGACGAGTACCTTCGAACGGTTACGGCCGCGGGATTCTCGGATATACGGATACTCGAAGAGAGCAAGCCCTATCCGAAAGGTAAAATCGAGGTGGCGAGCTGGACGATAACGGCCCGAAAATAAAACAAGGAATCAACAAAAAGGAGATATAACACCATGAATACACTCATCAGGCAGAAGAGCGCCGAAAATCATACGGCCGCACAGTGCTGCGCAAAGATATCGTCTATCATTGCCGGCTGTCATGATTGAGGGGATACCTCCCTCCCCCTTGACGGGGGAGGGCTGGGGTGGGGGTGAAAGGGGATTTGCTCATGCATAGATTTTCACGATACAATATTATGGGGAAGATACGGGATTCAGAAAACTATTTTCTAATGAATCCCCTGACAAAAAGCGCGGATATCCTTGCGCCGGACAAGGCGCAGGAGATTATAAATAAAACCTACGCCGATACCGATGAGCTGTCCGCCAAGGGATACATCCTTGACCAGGCAGAAGAGGAGCGGCTGTACAAGCTTCGCTACCTTGATTTCCTTGAAGAGCGCGACTCGAACGAGGTCCAGATATTTTTTGTACCGTGGTATGAGTGCAATTTTTCCTGTTCCTACTGCTACCAGGAGGGATATTCCCGCGAGCATAAGCCATTGACCGAGGAGGTCATTAATGCCTTTTTTGATTATATCACCCGCGAATTCGCCGACAAGAAAAAATATATCACCCTGTTCGGCGGCGAGCCGCTCCTTGCCGGGAGCGGCGCCCGGCCGCGTATCCAACAGATTGTCACGCAAGCTGCGGAGCGCGGCATCGCAATAGCGATAGTCACCAACGGCTATAACCTTTACGACTACCTTGAGGTGCTGTCGCGGGGCGTGATCCGCGAGATACAGGTGACGTTGGACGGAACGCGGCCGAAGCATGACGGCCGCCGCTTCTTAAAAAACGGGGCGCCTACGTTCGACCGCATCGTGGCCGGCATCGACGGGGCGCTTGAGCGGCACTTCCCGGTCAACCTCCGCATGGTCGTAGACCGGGACAATATTGATGATCTTCCCGGCCTGGCCGCCTTTGCCATTGACAGGGGATGGACGAAAAACCCGCTCTTCAAGACGCAGATAGGCCGGAACTACGAGCTCCACCGGTGCCAGGCCGACAACAAGCGGCTCTTCGACCGGGCGGGCCTGTACGAGAAATTATACCGTATCATACAGGAACATCCTCATTTCCTTGAATTCCACCGGCCCTCCTTTTCGGTCTCCCGTTTTCTGTTCGATAATGGGGAACTGCCGCTGCCGCTTTTCGATTCATGCCCCGGATGCAAGAGCGAATGGGCCTTCGACTACACGGGAAGAATCTATCCCTGCACCGCGACTGTCGGGAAGGAGGGAGAGGAAGTCGGAAGCTTCTATCCGGAGGTCTACAAGCGGGACGATATCATCCGTGAGTGGGAGTCGCGCGATGTGACCTCGATCCCGGAATGCGCCGGGTGCGGCATGCAGCTCGTGTGCGGCGGCGGATGCGGGTCAGTGGCGAAGAACAGGACCGGAAAACTGCATTCCCCCGACTGCCGGCCGGTCCAACCTCTGCTGGAGATGGGAATATCGCTCTATTTCAACAAGGGAAAAATTTAAAAGCCATCTACATCTCCCCGACCTCACCCCCCCTGCCCCCCTCTCCAAATTGGAGAGGGGGGTATAATTAAGCCTTATGCACCCCCCTCTTATTAAGGAGAAGGGGGGATGAGGTCGGGGAGATTAATAAACAGTCTCAAAGGAGAGGCAATATGTCAGGTAAAATAATTTATATTAATTCATCACAGTATGAAAGCGAGGTTTTAAAAGGCGGCACGGTGGTCGTTGATTTTTATTCGAGCGAGTGCCCGCCCTGCGAGGCCCTGGCTGCGAAATTCGAGCCTCTGAGCGGGATATACGGCGGCGACGTCAGATTCATCAAGATATTCCGTCAGGACAACCGGCCGCTTGCCGAGAAACTCGGGGTGCTCTCCTCTCCAACGGTCATTTTTTACAAGAACGGCGCCGAAGTCGGCGAACGCCTGATCGGCGGCATCAGGCGTTCGGACCTCGTAAAAAATCTCGAATTGCTCATACCCGAAGAACGCGCGGCCGAGCTGCGGGCGCTCGCAAAGCCCCTGACCACGGAATGCGACGTGCTCATCATCGGCGGCGGCCCCACGGGTCTCACCGCCGGGATCTACGCGGCCCAGGCCCGGCTGAAAACCATTCTCGTCGACCAGGCCCTTCCGGGAGGCCAGGTGAAAATCACGCATCTGGTCTCAAACTATCCGGGATTTGAAAAGCCCGTTGAAGGATACATGCTTACGCACTTCATGACCGAGCAGGCCAAACACGCCGGCGTCGAATTCCGCCAGGCGGTTGAGGTAAGCGACGTCGACCTTGCTTCCAAGACCATCCTCGTCGACGGGTTTGAGACCGTCCGGGCGAAAAAAATCATCCTTGCCACCGGCTCCTCATACCGCGAGCTCAGCGTTCCCGGCGAGCTTGAATACAAGGGCAACGGCATATCATACTGCGCCACCTGCGATGCAAAGTATTACGACGACAGGGACGTGGTGGTGATCGGCGGCGGCAACTCGGCGGTCGAAGAGTCGCTTTTCATAACAAAATTCGCCCGCACCGTCACCATCGTGCACCAGTTCGATAAATTGCAGGCGAACCGGGAAGCGCAGGAGCGGGCGTTCGCCAACGATAAGATACGGTTCATCTTCGAGCATGAACCGAGGGCTTTCGACAAGCGGCCCGACGGCGGCATGGACGTGACGATAGAAGACCTGAAAACCGGCGGCCGGAAAACGCTCCGCTGCGATGGAGTGTTCATCTTCGCCGGCATGAAACCGAACATCGAGCTCTTCAACGGCTCGCTTGCGCTCGACCGGTGGGGATATGTCGCAGCCGACGAATTTCTCCGGACAAACATCCCCGGCGTGTTCGCGGCCGGAGACATCCGGAGCAAACCCTACCGGCAGATCACGACCGCGGTCGCCGACGGCACCATAGCCGCCATTACCGCGATGAAAGAGCTGGAGAGCATCAATTGACCCGGTGAGTATGGGGTGGAATAGCTCTGACCCCAAATTCAGGGCTGAGACGATATCCCCAAAGTGCAAAATAGCAAAATAAGAGGCTCTGACCCCATATTTTTTTAACATTCCTCCACCTACAAACGTATCTATAGTAAATACCCAGTATTAGGAGGAACCTATGCCAAGACCTTTACGTAATGTTGCTCAGGGACTTACTCACCACACGTACAGCAGATGCCACGGAAAGAGAAATCTTCTGCTTGGTAAATATGGAAGAAAATATTTCATCGAATCAATCAGGGAGTGCCAGGAGAGGTACGATTTTGAGCTCATCGCTGCCGAGATTGTCGCCAATCACATTCACCTTATCATTAAAACGAACAGGGATAAACAAACAATCTCCCGCATAATGCAGTATATTAAGGCCAGAATTGCAGAAAAATACAACCGGGCTACGGGGGAGACGGGTGCATTCTGGAATGAACGCTTCGGCTCCACGGTTATTGAGGAGGCGGAGAATCCACCGGAGTATCTGTTATGGCTCTTATGGTATATTGGCTACAATCCTGTAAGGAAAGGCCTGTCACGAAACCCTCGCACCAATGATATCGGGTTCATAAACTGCTATCTCGACAGAAATCACATAATTCCCATAAAAATAACCCTGCATTATTTCTTCTTTAGGCTAGGCAATACCTTTGAAGACTGCGTGACAAGATTCTTATTCTACGAAGAGGCCTATCTCAAGAGACTCGCGGTGTATTTTTGATGGATATCGATGATAGAAGATAGAATGGGGTCAGAGCCAATATCGTTTTTTTAATACCTCTTCCACAGCTCAAGGCCCTTGTACGCGGCCCTGAATCCGAAATCGACCAGGGCATCGCGGTATTCGCTGGCCGGCGCGGCAGTATCGTTGATTTTTTCCACGAAAACTTTTTTAAGGGGATTGAAATCGCGGGACAGCACTATCTTAAAAAGCTCCAGGCTCTCATGAAAACGGGGATGGCCGGGCGGGATATGGAAACGCAATTCCTTTCCATTTCTGAATGACTCAAGCAGAATCCGCCTCCCCTTAACGACCAGATGAGTGGAACCGACCCGGCGCGGCAATCTCCCCTTGAGGCTCTCGAGCCGCTTCCCGCAGAGAGAGGCCGGATCTTTCGCGTTCAGCCACCAGACTGCCTCCTCATCCAGCCCCTCTCGTAAAAATCGGAACGCCTCAAAGGAGATGAACTGCACGCCGGGGATGCCCTCGAAAAAATAGCCGCTCATGATCTCTCCGGAGAGCTCCATGAGGCGGAGGATCGGAAACATCTTTTTCCACTGCATCGCGGCCGACTCATTATCCAGAAGCTCGCGGAAAAGAATGCCGTAGCGGTCAAAAAGGACCCTCGCGCGCTCCTTTTCGAGCTCCTGCCGGTCTATCCGGTCCAACTCAACCGGCAATACGTCCAGTATCCGCCAGTACCCCTGTAGCGGACGACTTGTGCTCCATCTGCTGATTCCCGGCCGCCTTATTCCGAATCTCGCTCGTTGTCCCCCCGCATCAAATCCTACCGGCTCAAAGTCGTTCAGTATCCCTTTGCGCAGGGTTTCCATGGAATCGTTCGCAATGGCCGATCTCCAGGCGAGATCCCAGAGCGTCCCGGTCGCCTCCTCAATGCTCAGATTCGCGTGCCGGGTAATATCGAACAGGTTGTATCTTCCCCGGGCGTCCGGAAAAAGAAGCCGCGCCTTTTCAACATCCTTTTTATGGGCTTCGATGAAAATCCCGATCTCGGCATCCAGGGCAAAGGCCGTCATTCCCTTGCCCGAGCCGAACCATAACAACGGCGTTGAATTTAAAAGGCTGTCCAGCCATGCAAACTGATAATTCCGCATGCGCGCAGGAAGGATATCCTCCTCCCACAGGGAAGCGTCGGCGGCAAAGCCGAAAAGCTTCTCAAGCCGCGCTTGAAGATCGTCGATTGTCTCACCGGGCCGCGCAACCCCCTGATAGGAGGCAAGAAAAAGGGGCAGATAATCAACGGACAAAGCCTTGAAAGAGGGCTGCCGGTCCAGGCGCGCCATTCTAAGAAGCCGCTCAAGGTTATCCGCATGGCAGACTTCCTCGGATTCGCTCCTTTCCAGAATTGCGTCAACAATTATGCGGCCTTGCCCCGCCAGATCCTCCAGCAGAGCGTTCAGCCCGCTTCCACGGATTCCCAGATATTCTTCTATCCGGCTTCGGAGGACCGGCCCATAGTAGGAAAGCCACTGGACAAAGAACTCAGACAGGTCCATTCCGCTTTCAATACTCCTCTCTTTTTGCAATGCGGGGACCGCGCCATCCCCTGCATTCTCTACATTAAAAAGCCTTGTTATGAGCGGCATATTTTCCAGGGCGACCGCATGCCGTACCGGGCTTCCCTTCAGCTTGATGAAGGCTATTTTTTTCTGAATGGCCTCAGGGAGGGGTTCCGGGAAATCGGACGAGTCCCTCCGGCATGCGGCAAGGAGCCGCACCCACTCACCCTCGGGGATAAGAAGACGCTCCTTGAGCCAGTCCAGAACCTCCTGGGGGAGTGCAGGCGCATACCCTGCCTTGGTGCGCTGGAGCCGGGCTTCAAGCTCTTCTGCCAGCCGCTCCGGGATGCGCGGCCGCAGCCGCGAAGAGTAAAGAACCTCATCCAGTATAGTGCGGCTCAGGTTGGAGATGCCCCGGCTTTCAGGGGTATCGTCCGCATACATGTATTTATTGGTCTGCCGCCAGATCAGGTTCTCACAGAAGGGGGACGGAGCGTCATTCGTCACCTCGAT
Source organism: Spirochaetes bacterium RBG_16_49_21 (assembly GCA_001829495.1). Taxonomy (GTDB): domain Bacteria; phylum Spirochaetota; class UBA4802; order UBA4802; family UBA5550; genus RBG-16-49-21. The sequence continues at coordinate 22,279 of MIBJ01000025.1, forward strand.
CAATTCAATCCGGCCGGAATTGAGCTCATCGAGCACCGGGATGAGATTATCCAGGTCGAAGGCGTCCTGAAAACACTCACGCCATGTTTCGAGGAGGATGGGAAAATCGGGATAGCGTGCAATGGTTTCCATCAGCTTTTTTGAGCGAAGCCTGTTCAGCCAGAGCGGAAAGCGCCGGTGTAAACTTGCACGGGGAAGAAGCAGGGCGCGCGCTGCGTTCTCCCTGAATTTAGCGCCGAAAAATCCTGAAGTCTCCAGGCGCTTGCGCAAAAGCTCACGGAGATTTTCAGGCGTAACCATCCGGATAGCTTCCTGCACGGATACGTCGTCCGGCAGAATCAGGAGGATATTGGCGTCGCTCACGAAAATCTCAAGCTGCGCGTTATAGCGCTCCTCCCAGGCTGCCGCAAGAGCCATTGCAAAGGGTCGGTTGAGACGTCCGCCCCAGAAGGTATGCAGCACGGTTTCGCGACTGTCCGGACCGCCGCTTCCGCCGCGATAGTGCTCGATGATGATCCGGCGGCGGTGCGGAAGCTTTCCCTCAGAAGCCTCTTTTTGGCGCTGCAAAAATTCAACAAGGGCATCGGCTGCCCTCCTGGTCATCGAATACTTCTCTTCAAGCTTTTGCGTGAATTTTTCCGGGTCCGACAGCTCCTCGTCCGCTTCCTTTAAAAAAGACAGAATTCTCTCCGAATAATAAAAATCTCGGTCGAAGGCCTCCGCCTTCCAGAAAGGGACCATTCCGGCTGCGGCCTGAAGCGGAACGACTTCAACGTCGTTGTGCGTGATATTCCGGATCCGCCATATCTGCGTTCCCAGGGTAAAGGCGTCTCCGATCCTCCGCTCCCACACGAATTCCTCGTCCAGCTCGCCGATCTTCGCCCGGGTATCCTGGACCCGTAAGCTGTAATATCCCCGATCCGGTATCGTACCGCCGGAGGTGTAGATCAGATAGGAAACGCCCGGCTTTGCGCTCGCGGTATTATCGATCTTGTCTATGGAGATGCGGGGCGAAAGCTCCTTCAGACGGCTGTCCGCGTACCGGCCCGCGAGCATCTCAAGAACGAGCTTATACTGCTTGAGGGAGAGGCCATGGAAGGAATAGCAGGTTTTTATGAAGGCATACAGGGAATCGATGTCCCACTCTTGGGCGCTCACCATGGATATGATGATCTGCGCCAGCACGTCGAGCGGGCATTCCACCGGACGGATCGGCTCGATCCCGGCTTCTTCGATGCTCCGTGCCATGACCGCTGCGGTGAGAAAATCCATGCCATGAACGGGATAGAGCCTTCCCCTGCTTGTTTCGCCGACCCCGTGGCCGGAACGCCCGATGCGCTGGAGCGCGGAGGAGATGGAAAAGGGGGTCTGTACCAGGACAACCTCGTCCAGCTCGCCGATGTCGATGCCGAGCTCAAGCGAGCTGGTCGCCACGATCGCCTTGAGCTCCCCTTTTTTCATCCGCTCTTCGACCTCAAGCCTGATCTCGCGCGCGATCGAGCCATGGTGGGAATAGGCGACGATCTCCTCCTCGCCGTCGTTCAGGAACCGGGCCAACTTCTCCGCCGTCATGCGGCTGTTTGCGAACAGAAGGGTCGAGCGGTTTTTCCGGATAGTTTTCTTCATCTCGCCCGCTATCATCCGCCACCAGGTATCCTCTTCCCTGACCGTGGGACTCTCCTCCGGATATTCGACTGAAATCGAATAGCGCTTTTCATCCTCAGAACGAAGGATTGCGACCCGGCGCTTTTTGTATTCCGGATCCGGCGAAGGACGCAGCATCTGGAAGCCGCCCACAAAGTCTGCGACGACCTCAAGCGGCCGCACCGTGGCGGAAAGCGCAACGCGCTGGAATTCGCCGCTCTCCCGGGTGAGCCGCTCAACCGCGCTCATGAGGTGAACGCCCCGCTTGTTTCCGGCGAGCGCGTGGATCTCGTCCAGTATCACGGTTTTTAAGCCCTGGAAAACGGCCCTGCCGCTTTTGCTCGTGAGCATGATATTGAGGCTTTCCGGGGTGGTGATGAGAATCTCGGGAGGGTGCCGGTACAGCCGCCGCCGCTCGTCCGAAGGGGTGTCCCCGCTTCTCGTCATCACGCGGATGGCGGGGAAAGCTTCCCCTGATCCGTTAAAATAATCCTCAAGCTCCGCAAGCGGACCCAACAGGTTGCGTCGGATGTCGTTATTGAGCGCCTTAAGGGGAGAAACGTAGAGCACGACCGTGCCGCCGCTTCTCCATTTTCCGGCCACCATTTGATTGACGGCCCATAAGAATGCGGCAAGGGTTTTGCCGCTTCCGGTCGGCGCGGTTGCGAGCACGTGACTGCCCGCGGAGATTTCTTTCCACGCACGGGACTGTATCCGCGTGGGCTCGCCCAATCGTTCGCTGAACCATTTGGCCACAACCGGGTGAAAGAGATTTAAAACATCATCCATTTAACAACTCTACAACAGAGATAATTATACTAAAATATACGAACGGGAATGAATATGAAATAAAAAAATTATTTTTATATCGACATCTTTATTATCTTATTTTAAAAATAAACTTGAATCGAGCAAAATTGATTTAGGAACGCCCTCCCCCTTGAGGGGGGAGGGCTGGGGTGGGGGTGAAAAAAGTTAGCGCTCTAATCACCCTCCCCTACCCCTCCCATCTAGGGAGGGGAATTCGCGAACAGAGGAATGAATATGAAACATAAATCGTTCACAATAACCATCATTATACTGTGCGCCGTCACTTTATTCGCCGGATTATTTATGGTGAATGGTTTTGCGGGGCTTGAGCCGGATGAAAAAAAGCTCGTTATACTATTCACCCATGACATGCACTCGCAATTTCTTCCCCGGCTCGTGCGCTCGAAAGCGGGAGCCGGTGAGGAGATCGGCGGTTACGCGAGGATGTATTCCCTCATCAAAAAAGAGAGAGCAAAGAACGGCGGCGCGATCCTTCTGGTAGACGCCGGCGATTTCGCCATGAGCACCTTATTTCAGACCAATTTCATGAAAGAGGCCTCGGAAATCCGCCTGATGGGCCGGATGGGTTACGACGCGATCACCTTCGGAAATCACGATTTCGATTTCCGCGCACAGGGGCTGGCAAAAATGCTTGCCTCCGCCAAAAAGAAGGGGAAGCGGCTCCCTCCCATCGTGTCCTCGAATATTGTGTTTAGCCAGGATCAACAGAAAACCAGCTCCCTTGAAAAGGCATTTAAGGAATATCCGGTAAAACAATATAGTATTATCAAAAAAAACGGGCTGCGGATCGGCATCTTCGGCCTCATGGGAAAAGACGCGGCAGAGGACGCGCCGTTCGCGCGGCCCGCCGTTTTTACCGATTACATCGAGGCGGGCAGGCGAATGGCGGACATCTTGAAGAACAGGGAAAAGGTCGACATGATCGTGTGCCTGTCGCACACCGGAACCTCCCCGGTTAAAAGCCATTCAGAGGACGAGATCCTTGCAAAAAAAGTTCCGGAAATAGACGTCATTATAAGCGGCCATACCCATACCGTACTGCCGAAGCCGATCGTATCGGGAAAGACGATCATCGTGTCATCGGGCTGCTATTCTTCATACCTGGGGATTCTGGAGGTCTCTTTTTCCGGTCAAAACCGGGCCCGCGTTGAAAAATACGAGATCAGAAAAATAACGCCTGATATTCCGGAAGACAAAAAAATTTCCCGTGAGATTTCCCGTTATCGAAGGCTTGTAGACACGAATTATCTTCAAAAGTTCGGGTACCGGTTTAGCCAGTCAGTCGCCGAGAGCGGCTTTGACATGGAATCGCTCACGTACGCATACGAGCATCCGGGAGAGATGGGAATAGGAAACCTGGTAACCGACGCGTATCGCGAGGCTGTCCGGAAGGCCGAAGGGAAGAACTACGATTACGTCCATGTCGTCATACACGCCCTGGGCCATATCCGCGATTCCTTTTTAAAAGGAAAGATCACCACTGCCGAGGTGTTCCGGGTACTGCCCCTGTATCTGGGTATGGACGGGCTCCCCGGTTATCCGCTGGCTTCTTTCCGGCTGACCGGCAGGGAGATCAAAAGAATTCTGGAGATCGAGACGACCGTGGCGCAGCTCAAGGATGATGCGCATCTTCAAGTCTCCGGCGTGTCGTTCACCTACAACCCGAATCGCGTCCCGTTCGACCGCGTGATGTCCGTGATGATGCGGGAGAAGAACGGCAAGCTGATACCGGTTCAGGAAGGCAAGCTCTACCGCATCTGCCTGAACTTCTATTCCGCCAACATGATGAAAGACCTGCCCAAGCTCTCGTACGGCCTGATCAGGGCGGTGCCGAAAGATAAAAACGGCGCGCCTATTTATGACATGAAAACAGCCATTATCGACGCCAACGGAAGCGTGCCCGGCACGCAGGAAATAAAGGAATGGCTGGCGCTCGCCTCGTACCTGAAAAGCTTTCCGTCCGCGAACGGAAACGGCATACCGGACATACCGGAGCGGTACAGCCGGCTTGAGGGCAGGATCAAGGCTATCCCATCATGGAATCCGGTGAGCCTTGTTGCAGGAGCTAACTACATTACCTATTCGGCGTTGGGGATCATTTTGGTCCTGTTCGGCGGTATCGGATTCATCATCGTGAAGGTTGTGCGGAAGGTCGGGGACTGAAAAGCTTCCCAAACATTCCCCGACCTCACCCCCCGGCCCCCTCTCCCATTAAGAAATGAAAAAAGGAGAGGGGAAGTCTAAGAATGAAACTTAATATTTCAGAAACCCTCTCCTTTCTTCCGAGTTTAATAGGAGAGGGTGCGCGGAGCGCGGGTGAGGTCGAGTCAGTCTTCGGGATTTAAGGGGTAATTATCGCCGGCATGATTCTAAGGACGATACATAAAAAAATATTTCTCATACCAGCATTGCTTCTATTTTCTTCTTATAGTTTTCCCGCCAATGGCATTGGAATCAGCCGGGAACAAGACCCTTCTGCTCCGAAGAAGAAAAAACATGAGTACCGGCATATCCTCGTCCTGGGCGCAAACAGGCCCTTCAGCGGGGGCTCCAATGCCTTTACAACGATCGTGGCCTATTTCTGGTTCGGAGAAAACTTTGCCGACCCTGATCTTTATACGGAATTCAGGCTGACCACAACCAGGATTGCAGGCATCGTCGGGGTGAAGACCGACCGGGTCTTTGCCGGAGTAAAGCCGATGCTTGAGCATTCGACCTATTCGGGATGGCGCTCGTACAACAGGGGATATGACGACAAAACGCGGGACATCCGCGGCAGCAATGCAGGCATGGGAGTCTTTTTCCGGTATACCCGGCTCAGGATACTATCCACAACCGTCGCTTTTTTCCCATCCTATTATTTTTATAAGCTCCCGGTCCTTACCCCGAATAAAAATAAATACATACAAACGCCCAACAGCCACTTTCAGATCAAGCCGAGCTTAAAGATAACATTAAGCGATGTTGCCGACAAGAGCCTCGGCAGGATCAAGCACGGTTACCTGCTGGAGGTTGAATACCAGTACGCGCGCCGGATCGGATACGGCACCTGGTACGATTACGACCGCCTTTTTTACAAGGAAAAATACGAAGGGCGATGGATACTGCCGGCAGCAGCCGGGCTGTACCAGGGGATCTGGTACAAATCGACGATCACGGACACCCAGCGACTTTATATCTCCGCAGGCGGATATTACAACTTCACGGGTGATTACAACCTCCTGTTCGATTTTTACGGCGGCTGGTTCCAGGGGGTTGACCGGAACAATGCGGAGCAGATCGGCTACTTTCTCGCGGATTACGCGGTCATGCCCGGGTATTTTGATACGGAATTCTATTCCCACCTTTACCTGATCGGCCGGCTCCGGTTCGGCATACCCCTCCCCTTCTGGAACGCGCGTATCCAACCCGGATACAATCTCCTGTATATGCCCGGAAAAAACGAAGTCGTCGGAGTCGGCAGGGGGGCCATGGCAAACTCGAACTGGTGGCTGGTCAGAGGCTACCCGCGGAAGTTCTATACCAGCGTATCGTGCGAATTCTCCATTCAACTGGGGAACCTTCTCCCCCTGTTCATGAGCTACGCGTACGGCATCGATGCCCGGCGGGCGCGTTCGTCCTACGATGTCTATTATTCCCGGATACATCTTGCTCAAGTAAGGCGGGGGAATCATGAAGCGCAGGCTTACGTCGCAATGGCGTTCGGGAAGAATGATTAAGGAATTAAAACATATAGCCGCAATAGATTGATGCCGACAGGGTATTGGTCCGGAGCGTCTGGAATAGGTAATAATAATTAACTTCCAATCCGATGACCAGCCCGTTATTAAACAGGTGGGATATGCCGGCCCCTGCGCCGGCCACAAGGTCAAATGAGGAATCATCGAATCCCTGGACGGGTTGAACCGATAACGGCGTCGCCGGATTGCCGGTTGGAACCAGGTTAAACCGTTGACCGCTTTTTCCCCTGGTATATGAGAAACCGGCTCCGGCGCGCAGATCTATATCGATGTATTTTGTGTTGAATTTATACATAGGGGAGGCGATCACCGGAAGGATCGTTATATAATCCGATCCGTATTTCTTATCCGAATTGTAGAAAAACGAGGCATGCAGATCCGCGCCGAAGCCCTTCCATATATAGTTGTACTGAAACATGACCGTGCCGCCGTAACCGAAGCCCAGGCTTTCGCCCGGGCCGTCGATCAGCTTGGCTCCTCCCCCTCCCACGGCCACCAGGAAATGGCGCTTCGCTCCGTCATCTTCAGCCTGCAAACGCTTGATCTCTACGCCTCCCTTGAGGATTTTCTTGTCGTCTTCCAGGTTTTGATCGCCCGGCTCAAGCACGATGCTGCGTATGAAAAAATTCTTTACGACGCGCACCTGCTTGGTGGCGGGATCCTGCACGGTGATCTGGTCCTCGGTCGTTGCGATAATGCTCCCTTTGATCCTGGTGCCGTTCTTTAATTCGATCGTGGCGGCACTTGCTACGGTGTGACAGATAATTACGATGATTAGCCCGATAAAAAACGTTATGCTGAAATTCTTCCGGCATATCCGGATTAAATCGACCATAATACCGCATTCCCTCTGTGATTCTTGGACTTCATAAAAAGGCATTTCTACCAATTCAACTCGCTTTTATTGTTGGGTGATGAGAAATTAGCGAATGTATTCTCAACCGTGATCGTACGCTGGCTTCTTGATTGGCCTTGAATGTTGATCTTTATGGCCTGCCAGAAATCGAGATTGCCGGCGCCGGTCGGCAGGGAAAGCTGCATGACCAGACCCTGGGAATCGAACACCCTCATGGTTGCGGTCGTTGTGGACGCATACCAGTCGGTACTTGAATAGTTGTGCACGGTAAAGGTGTATATCCCATTATCATATCCATCACCATAACCGAACAGGTTGATCGCTTCCGGACCATAATCGTTGGTATCGTCTTGCACCAGGCTCGTGGTGGATGATGTTCCTGATTGATCACCGTCTCTTAAATACAGACCGGTGTTCTCGTTCCACGATTTATGATTTGACCAATAGACATGGAAGCGGTCGATCGGATTGCCGTCCCATCGGGAATCCCCGGTGTTCGCATTATTCGTCGGCCCTACTACATGAAGGTCCAGGTCATTGGGCGCATTGCCCCATTGCACGACAACCCGCACATGCGGCTCCGTAAGTATCTCGCACATCGCATACCGTGAATTCGTGGTATCGCCGACGTTGCCGTCTACGATTACGTTATCGATGGTGAGATTAAAGTACCCGGTCTTGCTGAATACCAGGGTGTAGGAGCCGGGGCTGAAAGAATTTGTGGTAAAGGTGCCGTTCGAGCTGTTCGTAGTCAGGGTCTGCACCAGGTTGTCCGACCAGTCGTATACATTGAGCGTTGCACTGGTAACGTTTGAGCCTGAGTTGGCATCAACGGACCTGCCGCTTATCGTCCCCGGCTGCGCCGCGGTGGAAACCAGGTAGAGCACGCCCACGTCGGTTGTGCCCACGGTGACCGTGATATTGGTCTTGGTGGTGCTGTTGAATCCGGTCTTAGATACCGTGATCTCGTAGGCCAGGCTGCCGATCGGCACATTGGTGAACGCAAAATCGCCGCTTGCGTTCGTCGAAGTTGTGGACGCGAACACGTGACCCGCGGTACGATACAGATCCACCGTTGCCCCGCTTACGGCGTGTATCATGGAGTCAAGCACCTTGCCGGTTATGCCGCCCACCACGTCTATGCCGTTGGAGGCCGTTCCCCAGCCGCTCCAGTTGGCTGCAGCATCGCGCACCTTCACGCGGCCGTAATACCGCGGCCCATCGGAGGGTGACATGGTATAGGTGTAGGTCTGCGCCGTTCCGAGCGATGTGCCGTCCGCTCCGCCATATACGATTCCGCTGTCCGTTGCGATCTGGATCTTCACCTCAGCCACGTCGCCGCCGTTAGTCCAACTGAAGTCGAGGTTCTGATCGCTGTCATACGTCCCTGTATCGGAAACCGCCGGCGCCGCAGGGGCAGTCATGTCCACGGTCCAGGTATAACCGGTCGGCACTGTCTGATAGTTTCCGGCTGCGTCACGGCCGACGACATCAAGCGTGTGGCTCGCTTCGGAGAGGCCGCTTAAGGTGATGGGGGTCGCCACCGGTATATCGGCGCTCCATCCGCCGCCGTCAAGCCTATATTGATAATATATTACGCCGGTGCCTGCCACGGTGATGTCGGCCGTGTTGTAATTGGCGGGGTTGGCCGGCGTACCGGTCAGGGTCGCCCCCGGTGGAGTCAGGTCAACAGTCCAGGTATAGGTAGTGGCGCTGCCCGTCTCTTGCCAGGTACCGGCAGCGTTCTTGGCAATGACCTCCAGCGTATGGCTCGCCTCGGAAAGGCCGCTCAATTGTATATGGCTCGCCACTGCCGTCTCGGCACTCCAGCCGCCGCCATCGATCCGGTATCGGTAACTGACCACATCGGTACCGCTGACCGTGATGTTCGTGGTCCGGCTGTTGGTCGGGTTGGGCGGCGTGTTAGAGAGGAGCGCCGTAGGTACCGTCAGGTCTATTTCCCAGGTGTGGATGGTGGCGCTGCCCGTGGCCTGCCAGTTTCCTGCCGGGTCTCGGCCGATAACGGACAGGGTATGGCTCCCCTCGGACAGGCTGCTCAATTGTATATGACTCGCCACACCGATTTCCGCGCTCCAGGCGCCGCTGTCCAGCTTGTACTTGTAATACACCACATCGGTGCCGGCCACGATAACATCGATGCTCGTCTGGTTCGTGGGATCCGGCGGTATGTTATTCAGGATGGCAGTCGGCGGCGTCAGATCAATTGTCCAGGCGTGCGTCGTGGCCGTACCAAAGCCCTGCCAGTTTCCCGCAGAGTCTTTGCCCACCACATACAGGGTATGGCTCCCCTCGCCGAGCCCTGATCGTGAGATAAGAGTGGCTCGGGGTATCTCGGCGCTCCATGACTCGCTGTCCAGCTTGTACATATAGGCCTGCACGTCCACACCGCCGATGGTAACATTTATGCTCTGGCTGTTGGTCGGGTTGGCGGGCGTGCCGGAAAGGGTCGCAACCGGCGCAGTGGTGTCTATGTTCCACGTATAGCTCGTCGGGCTGCCGAGCGGCTGCTCATTTCCCGCAAGGTCGCGGCCGACGATGCTGAGGGTGTGGCCGCCTTCGGCAAGGCCGCTCATCAGGTTAATGGGCGAAGTCTGGGGGTTGAGCCCGCTCCAGACGCCGCTGTCCAGTTTGTATCTGAACGTGGCGACCTGTGTGCCGCCCACGGTGAATGTGGGATTGACGTTATTGCTCGGGTTCTGAGGAGTCGAGTTAAAGATCGCAGTCGGCGCAGTGATGTCGACCGTCCACGTGTACGTGGTCGGGCTTCCGATGCTTTGCCAGTTACCGGCGCTGTCAAGGCCAAGGACTTCAATGGTGTGGGAGCCTTCAGAGAGAGCGAGCAGATTGATCGTCTGGATTAATTCAATGCCGGACGGCAAGGGATAGCCGCCGATCCAGCCGCCGCCGTCAATCTTGTATGAATACGCGGTTATATCCTCACCGCCTACCTGTATCGCTACGTCCTGACTATTGGTGGGATTTTCCGGAAGATCTGACAAGTCAGCTATGGGAGCGCACGTGTCGATGAGCCAGGTATAACTGGTGGGACCCGAAGACGACTGCCAGTTACCCGCTGCGTCGCGGCCGATTACCTCTATGGTATGCTGGGCAGGCGGATCGCCGGTAAGATCGGTTTCAGTGATATGAGTACCGGCGTTAATTTCCCCGCTCCAGCCGCCGCCGTCGATCCGGTATTTATAGGCAGCCACGCCTGCCCCACCCACGACAATGTCCGTATCCTGGTTGTTGGTCGGGTTCCCCGGTTTGTTATTAAGGATTACCGTAGGAGGCGCCGTATCAACGGACCAGGCATGCGTGGTGGGCGAAGTGAGGGATTGCCAATTGTTCAGGGAGTCTTTACCCACTACGTACAGGGTGTAGGTGTCATCAGCAAGTGCGCTCAGCTCTATATGGCTTGATACGCTTATCTCTCCGCTCCAGCTTCCGTCGTCCAGTTTATATTTATATGATAATATGTCATCGCCCTGGACGGCTATGTCCGTATAGGTTAAATTAGTCGGATTTACCGGCGTTCCGCTCAGCTCCGCCGCAACAGGACCGCGTCCGAGAAAATCGGCTGTTTTTGTTGTAATATAGTTTCCATTCTTATCAGCTACATTATTGACGTCATCACTCGGATTGTGGACTACAAGAGTATACATCTGCCCATGAATCATTTCGTTAGTAGGTGTTCCCTGGACTGAAAGGTTCACCGTCAGGTTGTCGCCGGCAAGAGAGGCGCTCGTGACCGGAACATCGGGATTCCCGTTTTGTCCCTGTATGCGGTAGTTGGACGCGTTTTCGGCCGATGTTCTTTCCAACCCTTGCGATTGATCAAAAAAAACAACACGCACATTGGTATGCGAGGTCGCGGTCACCGTGCTGATATCGGGCGGTACGGTATCAGGAGTGAGCAGGCCGCTGAAAGTGTATGTTCCCTTGTCTTTATGGCTGTCGAGGTATTTTTTGAACAGATTGCCCGTGCAATTAAGAAGCGCTAAAGCGATAAAAGCCGGCAATAATCCAAATAAAACTTTTTTTTTGGCTGATGTATATCCGCGGACAGAATTGAGTCTCTGTTTTTGTAAAAAAAAGATGTCTCGTACATAACGAGATTTTATGGATTTAACTTTTATAAGTGACATAATATTAAAAAATGTTAACTAAATAATTATGAATTTAAAAAATTCTCTAATATTTAATATCTGATCACTCCAATAACAATTAATGCCTTATATAGAAGAAAAGTCAATAAAAATTCCGTCCGGACGGTTTTTTTTTTAAAAAATTATTATTCCTAGCTTATAGCATATTAAATAATTATACATAAAATATATTTTGTTAAAATTTCTGCATGAAGAATAGAGTTTATTATTAAACCCTCATCTGTCCCTGTTCAAGACTTTTCAGGAACCGGTCGATCCGCGTCTTTTGGATCAGGAAATCATCACCCCGGTTGTCGATGCAATCGCTGTCCAGTATGAGCATCGGTATCCCGTTCTTTTTAAAGGTTTCCTGCTCCATCCTGGCTGAGCTGTGGTAATGCCTGCACGATTTCGGGTAAAAGGCGATCAGGCCCTCGCCCTTATTCATTGCTTGAAGGATAAGCGAGCTCCTGGTCCCCACCTGGCAATAGGTCGGCGTCAGCACGGTTTTTCGCGCCAGCTCCCTGAAAGGGTCGCGGGCATCCATCTCGTCCCAATAGATGTAATTCACATGCGACCCGATGATATCAGCCTTCTCCTCAATGTAATCGATCAGGGTATTTGCATAATAAGGCCGGAGATGCGCCCACCGTACCTTAGGTTTTTCGCCGGCCGCGCTCTTCTTCTTTGCCGCCGCTCTCAACTCATCGTACCGGGATTTATAAACATCCACGATCTGTTCCGTGCCCCACGTTTGCATGAGGTTCACGGCATAATCCATATCCTTGCTCCCCTGAACCGCGCCCGGCTCCTCGAGCAAAAATTTGTAGCCCAGCAGAAACCACTTGCGCGCCTCATTGGCGAGCTCGATCGTCTCAATCAATTTGGCTTCATCAAACACGGCTCCGGTTTCACTTGAAATGAACCGCACCATGTCCCCGAGCTGATCAGCCACGTATGAAACCGCATCCTCGTATCTCTTTTTCCCCTCTTCGTCGGGGCCGTATGACCATACGCTATAGGGTATATCGAGCACGAATTCAGGGCGATTGTATTTATGCGCGGCATACATGGCGAATTTCGCCGAAGGATCGCATATATGGGTGCTCGTGAGCAGGATGTCGGGAGATGGAAGAATGTCCTCAATCACCGCGCCCCCCCCGGTCTTGATGAATGAGCAAATATCTTGAACATACCCGTTCCCCTCCGCGGTTTCCAGCCTTCCGACCGCCAGCCCCATCATGGCCAGCTGCGCGGCGGTCATCTCCACGGTCAGCGGCATGATACCCATCGCGTACATGATCTCGGTCGGCATGAACAGGCTTCTCCATCCCACGAGCTGATATTCGCCCTTCGCCTCCGGACTCCTGCCGTAGCTTCGCAGAAACTGATCGCTCAGGAGCCTTCCCCGTTTCTGCGAAGCAGTCAGTTCAGACCACGCTCCGGCGAACCGCTCCGCTGCCAGATCCTCCATCTGCCGCTCCGTCATGCCGGTCAGGGAAACGAAGTTCTTGTATTGAATCTCCCTCTGTTTTCTGTTTTCCTCGGTTATTCTGCCGTTCATGCCGCCGACCTCCTGCCGATCTTCTTGATAAATGACGCAATTTCACGCTCGTTAACCTCTCCGGATATCTCCCCTTCAATCATTTTAACGGGAGCATGCCCGCCGATCATCTCCTTGTATTGGAGCATCCCCATCTGGAGGTTTGTACAGAACTTGACCGCATAGTAAACGATGCCCTGTATGCGGTAATCCTTGATGATCTGCACGGCGTCGGAAAGCCCCCGGTTGGCGTGCTCACCGAGCATGCGGGGACACGGCGGCTTTGAAAGATAACGGGCGGCAAGCGCATGGATCGGATCCCCCTCCGTATCCGCCATGCCGTAAAAATGCCTCACGCCGGTGCACGCGTCTTCAAACACCACGATCCCGCCTGCGTCCTCTACGGCCTCGTGCAATCGCGGGTTCCCGATGCCGCCGTAGACCATGACCCGCGGCCGGGCGCTGTTTGAAGCTCTCGAATCGCTCTCCCAGGATGCGAGAAGGCTCTCCAGATCACGATTAAACTCATCGCGCGGCTCCGTCGTGCTTCTCTGTATGATTTTCAGAGCCTCGACTCCGGTAACGGGCGGGTTGTCGCGTTTTCGCAGCTCGAACAGCCGGGAAAGGAGCGCCCTGGTGCGATTGTGCCGCACTATGGACGCGCGCAAGGCATCGTCCGTTATCTTCCCGTATCTCAGCTCTATTTTATCTTTTAAATGGCGGAGGCTTTGGGAAAAAAATGCAATGCTTTTCTCGTTGCAGACGCGCGGCACGTCAAGCAGATGGATACACTCGGGCTTGATGTCGTTTTGCTTGAACAGCCAGCCGTCGTAGAGCCGGCGCATGCATTCACAGGAATGAGCAACGACTACACCGTCCAGAAAGTCGTAGGAGCCGCCGAGCGCCCCTCCCATGCAGCTCCGCACATACGAGCAAATCGAGTCACCCAGATACACGTCTTCATGCGCCTTACCCGAATCCTCACGGATACCGTAGGCGGCGCACCCTGCCGCCTCGAATAGCTCAGTCGGCGTATAGGAACAGAACCAGCCTATTGTTGCCTTAAGCACTTTTCTCCTCCCTCTCTTCATCATTTGATATTTCATAAAACTCCTTGCATGCGTATAGGGTCTCCACCGGTCTTGAGCCGATAAACAGCTTTACGATGTCGCAAATCCTCTCGCTTTTGCAGTTCACGGCCTTGTGCTTGCCGCACTCTGAGAATACTGAGACGATCTTCGCAATGTTTTCAAAGCCCCTGAAACCGGTGGATTCGATCCCGATTTTGCGCGCGTGAAGGGCCATCCCTATCGCTCCCATGACATCGTGGTGCGTCGGAACGATTATCTCGCAGGCACTCCCCTTTGCCTCCTGGATGCAGTCCTGCAGCGCCTTCGTCACGCCTATATTCGCAGCAACTCCTCCCTGAAAGATTACCGGCGAGGTCAATTTCTTTTTATCAATGCCGAGCGTGGAAAAAAAATTCATGGCCAAAGACCGGTGCAGCCCGGCTATGATGTTCTCTTTCGTGTTGCCCTTGGCCTGTTCAGCTATCAGGTCCCTGCCGACAAACACGGTGCATATACTTGAGAACCGGTAAGGCTTTGGGGCCGTGAGGGAGATTCTGCCGAAATCCTCAATGGGAATGCCGAGCCGTGCGGCCTGCGCATTGAGGAACGCCCCGGTCCCGGCGCCGCACTTTTTGTTCATGCCTGCGTCATCAAGCATCCCGTCGCTTATGTACAACACCTTTGAATCCTGGCCGCCTATGTCAAACACGACCTTGGCGTCTGGATACATGTGGATCGCCGCTTCCGCATGGGCGTCCAGCTCTGTCTCGTACACGTCGGCGTTTACCACCGCCCGGGCGATCTCATGACCGCTGCCGGTGACTCCGGTTCCGGCTATTTCAGCGTTTCGGGGAATCGAAGCGGCCACCCGCGCAATCGATTTCTTTATGTTGTTGAGTACGTCCCCTTCGGTCAGAGTGTAGTCGGTCTCCAATACGATACCGGTCTGGTCTACAAAAGCCGAATTTATGGAGATAGAGCCCGCATCTATTCCAAGATACCCCCGCAAAACAGGCGCCCATTCATTATTCTCATTGGGATATGCGTACAGTCCGTCCTCTTTTTGAAGGTATTTGTATATCGGCCGGTCCATGGACTTAAACGAATTATCCAGGTATGCCAGAATGCCGGACGCCCCCCCTGTGCTTATACGCTGCTCAGCGCTCACCTTTATCCAGATATCAGATCTGGTGGCGTCAACCCTTATTACAGCCCCCTCTCCCTGGCGGGTCTCAGGCATAATAGTCTCACCGAAGTCGCGTGCGCAAAGATCTGAAGCAGCTTCTGCTTCGATTTTTAAACCCACAGCGGATATCCCCGCCTGCTCAACCGCCGACCATGCATCGATCTTTCTTTCTACATGGCTTTTCAGAAAGCGAAACGGAATGCGGAAATATACCTGATTTGCGTTCACCGGATATGCGCCAAATGCCTGCAACTCTTTGTCCGGATTATCTGAGCTGTTTATAGAACCAGCCTTTTTTCCTTTGATGTTCAAAGTATCCTCCTTATATATTATGATTGTTGTTTTTAACTCTGATCCAGCCGGCAATATTAAATAAACTATTTTGGACTGACTGGTCAGTATCAAATAATTTAGACACGAAACTTGTCAAGAATATTTTTTATAAATTTTTAATAGGCATATATCAGAGAGTAATGGGGGTCAGAGCAATTCAAAAGGCGGCAAGCTTAAAGGTCAGAGTAAGCTTAAGTAAGCTAAAAGAAAAAACCGTGTTGCTTGTTAAGGGAGTTGGGGGTCAGAGCAAAGTCAAAAAGGTTAAAAGCGGCTGTATTAAGGGGTCAGAGCAACAATTTTTCCTCCCGGAACCCTAAATGAACCTTTCGAAGCGCTCCTTTTTGGCTTTGCACACCGGGCAAACTTCAGGGGGCTCCTCCCTCCCGCACAGATAGCCGCACACCTTGCAGCGCCATACCGGAAGGCTCAGACGGGACAGCGGCGACGATTTAATCGCGTCCGCGTTCCTTTTCCGAATATGATCGGGCGGACGGCGCTCGGGAATCGGCTTGGCCTGCTTCCGGCCGCCGAGTACTTTCTGTGAAACGTACAGGGCGCAGTAACAGGCGTCGTATTCGGTCAGGTCGCTGTCCCGGTAATCGCAGGGGCATATGATATCGAGATCATCCGATTTGTCGCCGGACGCGAGCCTGCACGGGCAGGCCCAGTACCCGTACCGGTTTTCATTGATGAGAAGGCCCCGCACCAGGTCTTTGGTAAACATTATGTCAGGATTCAGGTGATACCCTGATTGTTCCGCTTCCCTGTTCAGCTTATTATAAAGCCGATCAATCGCTTCCGAAGATATCTCGACATTACGATTCATTTTACGAGCTCCCGTATCTTTTCTTCATCAAAACCGACTATGCAGGACTCGCTATTGATCACCAGGGTCGGATACGAGCATTGCGGATTCCATTGGCGTATTGTGTCTTTTACGCCGGCCGTCTCCTCGCCGCTCAGGAGATCGACATAGGTATAATAATAATCAATCTTAAGCTCATCCAGAAGATTTCTGGCCTTCTTGCACCAGATGCAGGTGCTGAGCGCATAGAGTATTATTGTGCCGACGTTTTTACCTTCGACATGCGACAGCTCGGGCATGATGTTCTCCTTTGCTATAACAAGCATTCATTAGCGAAACAAGGAACCGCGATATCAAAAATTATTAATACCCATCATGAAATAGATTATTATAAAGGTGAAGTCAATACAAAAAATTAATGCCCGGCCGGTCTCAGTGATTTTTGCCCCGCCGCCTCCGGCGGCGGGGCAAAAATGAATAATCATGAGCAGTTATGCGACAAGTCTAATATTTATTTATATATTAAGTTTACAACCGCAATTGCCGATGTTTGAAAAAAATAAGCCTATAATGATCCAGAGATTAAACTCAATGCGCAACTTTTTCAAAGCCGCCTTAATTCCCTCGTTAATTCTGGTGCTCTGTGTTATTTCATCAACGGCCTCAGGAGACGTAATCATTTTAAAAGACGGAAGCATCTATCTCGGCCAGATAAAAAGCGCCGACAGCAAAGGCATTGTGATTGAAAGCTTCGGGAAAGACACCACCATTTCCCAGTCAAAAATCGTGAAATCGAGCAAAGACGTCCGCGATATTGCCGGGATCCCGGTCGAAGTGTTGATGAAGGACGGCTCAATCATGAAGGGCGAAGTCCTGAACTATGACGATGAAATCGGCCTTTTGATCAGGGCGGATTTCGGGACCCTGACACTCAAGGCGGACCGTATCGTGTCGATTCACAACAGCGTGCAGAAAAAGCTATACTATGGGCCAAGTGCGCATATCGGGATTACTTCAGGGATCTATTTCCCGGTGGGAGGGTTTAAAGCAGATTTCATGAATCAGCCCTTTATTTCCCTGTTCACGGAAATAAATTCCGGGTTCGCACGCGGCCTGTTTTTCGGGGCCGACTTGGGATATTTCTTTTTAAGATATAAGCCGGACAGAGACATTCAATATAATTCCTTTACCCTCAAAGCCTATGCGCAGTACCGTTTCCTTGATTTCAGGACCCTGAAGAGCGCCGCGCGGATTTTCGTGCCTTTCGTGTCCGCCGGAGCGGGCATTATCTATATCGCGCGCAGGGACGAAAGGCTCCTGTCTCTCCTGACCTTCGCCGACACGCGAAAAAACGAAATTGACGCGCTTTATAACGCTGCGCTGGGGCTCGACCTGTGCGCAACCGATAACGTTATAATACGAGTACAGGGAGGCTGGCTCGCGATCCAGCAAAAGTCATCCCTTTTAAATTCTTTCACCGCGGGCCTTGGCTTTATAGGGGCATTTTAATTTGATTTTCAGAGGTTCTCTCATTATTCTTTGCTTAGGATAACCGCGGTATGAAAAATCCGATCACCTTGTTTATTTTCACCTTGACCCTGTTATTGCCGGCGTGCGGCGATTCCCTCACCGGCGTTGTGGATCAGCAAGATGCATTGATCAAGCTAAGACTATTGGAAGGATCGCCGACACTGGCGCAGAAGATGCGGGGGATATGGATCATAGGCGGACTCTACGGCAACAGTATTGGTACCGCTATCCCCCAAGTTGATTTATATGACCCGGACACTGATACTTGGTTTCCATCAATAACCAGTATACCTTACCCGGTAAGTTTTGCTTCGGCAACGTCAGTAAACAGCAATATTTATGTTATCGGTGGCTTTCGTTCTGACGGAACTGTCGCAATACTAGCGCAGGAATACAATATATTATCAAATACCTGGACATTAAAAAGCACAACCGGCTTTACCGCGAAGGCGAATGTATTGGGTGTTGTGTCTGATAATAAAATATATATTCTCGGCGGCTCTACAGGCATAGCTTCTGCTGCATGGGGAGGCACCCAAAATACTCAGAATTATAACCCTGCAGACGATTCATGGGTTTCGCTTCTGGCCACGACACTTCCTGCTGTCGGAACTGAAAGATTTGTATTGAGTTATAACGGTGTAATTTATCATATGGGCGGTAGAATAACAAACGCAACAACATTTTCAGCAACTCATGACGGGTATACCTGCAGTTCAAATGCAAACACCTCAACCGCTGAGACAGTATTATTAAATCCTCCTAATCAACGAACCGGAATCGCCGGCGCCGTATATCAATATATCAACGGCACTGTCAGAGTCTTTATTGCCGGTGGCATAACTGCATTAACTGGTTGCACTGGAAATTACATACTCCAGTCGACTACGGCAATAACCACTCAGAGTGCTTTCCAGTACATATCCAACCCCTTTACCGGCGCATGGGCAAATGCGACCGCATTGCCACAAGCTATCGGTTTTAGCTCTGCCGTCGTTAAGGGGGGATATCTTTATGTCTTCGGCGGAATACAATCCATTTCTTCCTTTTCAGCAAAAACATATTGCATATCGCTGGACCCTCTAGGCGCGGCATGGGACCAAACAAAAGTGGACATGCCCATTGCGAGATACGGTCACAGCGCTGTGGTAATAAATCAATAAAATAGCTCAAGGAACACAAATGACTTATCCTAATAAACAACACTATATTCTCCGGATAAACAGACATGAGATATTCATCGGAGATAATTATGAGACAAACTAACTCCATCTTTATAATAAACATTATATCAATATTTTTCCTGTCATCCCTCTGCTTCGCGGAGGAGGACGTCAACGATCTGGTCTCCAAAGGAATCGAAAGCTACAAGCTGGAAAATTACAAAACATCATACGACTATTTCCGCAAGGCGATGAAAATAAATCCCCTCCATCCTGAGGCATCGCAGTGGTACTGGAGGATAAAATCCGAGCGCGACGTTAAAAATCTTACAGACAAAGGCCCGGCAGCGGACGACAAAAGAGACAAAACCCGGCAGGAAAAGATGGAAACCCCGAAAAAAGAACCGGGAAAGCCTCTCCCGAAAGCAGCCAGGCCCGAAAATGCGATTGATAAGGAGATGAAAAATAAAATAATAAATATCGACGGCAGAATTACCACCCTGCTCAAGAGGATCAATGAGCAGAACAGGGAGATGGAAGCCCGGAAGGCGAAGGATAAAAAAATTCTCGATCTGAAAACAGACGAGGCCTCCATTCGAACGACCATACTCGTCGCGGTGTTCGGATCAGTGTCTCTCCTCATGATCGTGTTCACCTTCGTGGGCATATCCTGGAGCAGAAAAAGATTCAAAAAGCTGTCCGCCTTGTCCGGGACAGCCGATGAACGGATGGTGCACTTCCCGGCAGTGCTGAGAAGCTCCTCCCCGGAGCGCCCCGCCCTATCCGACAATCGCATTATTTCGATCCAGCAGGCGAGAAAACTGCTTACCAATGAAGGCGATTTGTCGGATAGATTTCTTGCGGCCCCGCCGTCGCGGCCCATGGACCCCCTGAGCTCCATTGCACGGGAATACTTCGAAAATACGGCGGATCTGCCGCTTATCCAGCGCGACCGGGAACACTCGGGGCTCATGACCGATGCAGGCCAGTATTACCGCAGGCTCGAAGCTACGGTGGCCGGTTTCGTTTATCTTATCGAAAAAAAATTAAATCGCATCAATAATGATACGAAAGTGAGAACTCTCTGCAATGAAATAGGAATGAGAATCGGCTTAACCTCAAACGAGATCATTGACCTGCGGCTCGGATCGCTGCTTAAGGATATCGGTTTTCTCCTGGTGCCGGAGGACATATTCTTCAAGGCCGGAAAATTAACCGAGGGAGAAAAAACAGAGGTGCGGAAACACGTGAGCTATTCACTGAAGATCGCGCAATTCATCAATATGCCGGGTGAGGTGCTGGAAGCCCTCGTAAACCACCATGAGCTCTATAATTCTTCCGGCTATCCCTCAGGCATAGGCGGCGACGAGATTCCGCTGCACTCGCGGATAATCAGCATATGCGACGGTTATGTTTCCCTGACATCTGATCGGCCTCACCGGAAATCCATAGAAACCGGCAAGGCGCTGAAAATTATTGAAAAGGAATCGGACCGGTACGATCCCGATCTATTGAGGATATTTTTTGAAATTCTGCGTAATAAAAAAACATGACCTTCTTGTTGCGTCAAATCCGTTCTGCATTTAAAACAGTATGCGTAATGTATCGAGAAAATCAAAAGTACTGACGGTGAGCGGCGGGAAAGGCGGCACGGGGAAAACCTTTACCGCCGTCAACCTTGCCGTGGAAATGTCAAACCGGCTTTCCGCCAAATCGAAGAGGGGCTCTCTAAAGGCCGGGAACAGGGTCTTGCTGTTTGACGCCGATTATCATCTTTCCAACGCCCACCTGTTCCTGGGAGTAAAGCTTGCCCCATGCCTCGACCGCTTTCTCAAAGATCCCCACTCTCTGCCGGAATATATAACTTCGTCGGACTACGGCGTTGACCTCATCTCCTTCGGCGGAGACGAAAAATTCATCAATCCGATAGACATCAGTATCAACAGCGAAGTATTGGATGAATTGAGAAAACTGGAAACATTGTATGATTGGATCATAATCGACACCGGCGCCGGATTGACCCAGATCATTCTGCGGCAGATAATCATGGCCGACTACTCTCTTCTGGTGACAAATCCTGAGCCCACCGCCATGATCGATTGCTACAAGATGATAAAATTCATTTCACGCGAGGATCAACAGTTCAAATACATCGAAATTGCGTTAAACAAGGTTCAGACTTTTGAAGAGGGATTCGTCAACTATAAAAAAATTGAGGAAATACTCGCCCAATTCCAGGTCCCGGTACAGATCCATTTCGCGGGAGTCGTGTACAGGGACGACAAGCTTTTCAACCGCAGCCTTCTGCACGGCATTCCTGTCGTAAGCGCCGGCGGCAACACGCACATGAAAGAATCATTTAACTATATATGGGACACGCTTCTGAAAGCCTCATTCTCGAAAAAAATCGAATCATTTTTCGAGAGAATATTTTTAGGATAACCGCCTGTTTGTCATTGACGGAAAACCAGGCTCTTACAACATAGCTACAAACAAGTCTATTATTCATTTCTCATAAGCATGCCGTCTAATTAGACTATTATAATTATTACAGGAGATAGAACTCTATGGCTGGTAACTATTCCACCTCTTATGAAGAATCAATAAAAAATCCCGATAAATTCTGGGACAAGGCAGCCCAAGATATCCAGTGGTATAAACCTTACACCAAGGTTCTTGATGATTCCCGCAAGCCTTTTTACCGGTGGTTTACCGGAGGGGAGTTAAACACCTGCTACAATGCCATCGACTATCATGTTGAAAAGGGGAAAAAGGATCAAACAGCGGTCATATACGACAGCCCGGTAACCGGCACGGTGCGCAGGATATCCTACGGAGAATTGCTCGAGCTCGTTTCACGGTTCGCGGGTGCGCTCTTATCCTGCGGCGCAGGCAGGGGGGACACGGTCATCCTATATATGCCGATGATCCCCGAGGCGCTCATCGCCATGCTCGCGTGCGCGCGCATCGGCGCGATCCATTCAGTCGTGTTCGGCGGATTCGCTCCCCCGGAGCTCGCGATCAGGATCGACGACGCAAAGCCGAAGCTCATAATATCCGCTTCATGCGGCATAGAGGGGAATAAGATCATCGATTACAAGCCGCTCCTTGACAAGGCGCTGGAGCTCTCCCGGCATAAGCCGGCCAGATGCATCGTGTACCAGAGAAAGCAGGCGAACGCTTCTCTGATACCGGGAAGGGATCTGGATTGGAATACGGCGATGCGGGATGCAAAGCCGGCCGGCTGCGTTCCGGTAAAATCAACCGACCCGCTCTATATCCTGTACACCTCCGGGACCACGGGAATGCCGAAGGGGGTCGTGCGGGACAACGGGGGACACGCGGTCGCCCTGAAGTGGAGCATGAAATATATCTACGATATCGAGCCCGGCGATCTGTTCTGGGCCGCTTCGGACGTGGGCTGGGTCGTGGGACATTCATACATCGTTTACGCTCCCCTCCTGCACGGGGCTGCGACCGTGCTCTATGAGGGAAAGCCGGTGGGCACCCCCGACCCGGGCGCCTTCTGGAGGGTCATCTCCCAGCACGGAGTCAAGGCGCTCTTCACCGCGCCGACCGCTTTCCGGGCGATCAAAAAGGAAGACCCTAACGGAGAATATATCCGCAAATACGACCTGTCCGGATTCAAAAACCTCTTTCTCGCCGGCGAGAGGCTTGATCCGGACACCCACCAATGGGCGAGCGACATGCTCAAGATTCCCGTGGTCGACCACTGGTGGCAGACCGAAACCGGGTGGGCGATAGCGGCCAACTGCATGGGGCTTGAGCCCTTGCCCATAAAGCCCGGATCACCCACAAAACCGGTGCCGGGCTACCGGGTGGTTATTCTTGACGGTGAAGGGAAGGAGCTTCCGAACGGGACTGAGGGCATCGTTGCCCTCAAGCTTCCCCTTCCGCCGGGGACTTTACCCACGCTCTGGAACAATGACGAAAAATACAAGGAGTCGTATCTTGACATGTATCCGGGCTATTATTTTACCGGAGACGGGGGCTATTACGACAGGGACGGATACCTTTACATCATGGGGAGGGTGGACGACGTCATCAACGTGGCCGGACACCGGCTGTCCACCGGCGCCATGGAAGAGGTGATTGCGACGCATCCGGACGTTGCAGAATGCGCGGTCATCGGCGCGGCAGACAGCTTCAAGGGCCAGCTCCCGGTCGGGTTTGTCGTGTTAAAGGCCGGCGTTACGGGCGACCAACGGGATCTTGTCAATGATCTGGTAAAAATGGTCCGCGAACAGATCGGCGCGCTCGCCTGTTTCAAGCAGGCGGTCGTGGTGAAGAGGCTTCCCAAGACCCGGTCGGGAAAAATCTTGCGGGGCACGATGCGCAAAATGGCGGACGGAGAGGACGTAAAGCCGCCCTCCACCATTGACGATCCGGCAATCCTGGACGAGATCAAGGAATCGATGTCCTCCATCGGGTACGGGAAAAAAGCGTAGCTCATGAAGCGGCCGTATTGTTCCTGGCCAGTGCCTGACGTACCATCCGGGCGGCTCCCGGCGTGTTGATTTTGGCGTTCGGCGCGTCAAGCGCGGATATCAGGTCGGAAATCTCCGGATAATCCCGATAATCATGCGACCCGGTGAAGAAATGATGGGCCCCTTTCCTCAGGAAGAACGACCCGGGGTTTTTTATCAATTCATCCAGAAGCGGATTTATAACCGGAAAGCCGATCGCTATCAGGCCTTCTCCGGCGACCCATCGTATGTCCTCATCTTTGTCATACAGCGCAGTGATCAACAGCGGAATGGAATCAGGATCGGCAATCTGGCTTAATGTCTTGACCGCCTCCCAGCGTAAAATTACATCAGGATGATTTAGCAAATCCGCGAGACGCTCCGCAACCTTGCGGCCCATGGACACCAGTTTTTCCCGTGCGTATTGTCTGGCCAAACCATCCTTGCTTTGCAGATCCTTAATAAGGGATTGAATTTCCCTGTCCTTCACTTTTTTATGATAATAAACCGGCTTCCGGTTTTTCTTATATCCAGCATGTATATTCATAGATCCTTCCTCCTCCCCGATCAGGAGATTATAAAAAAATAACCATAAATGGCAAAAAAACAAAATTTTTGCGGGCTCACCCAATCTTTCGGCCCCCTAAATCCCCCGGAGGGGGACTTAAAAGCTTTTGTAAAATAAGTGTTATAGCTGATAATCATGTATCATTGTTTCCTTGAAGGCACGGGTAACCAATGGATTGATTTGCAGGTAAACGTAAGCCCCCCTCTGGGGGGTTGGGGGGCATGAGAACGTGAGATGCAGGTATGCCAGGCGCACGCATATAAGGATGTGCTCAAAGAGCTGGAATGCAGCAATCAACCGAATGGCGATTCAAGGGCGGCAACCGTCTCGTCATAAACGAGCCCTTCGCTCCTTTTCAAGAAGCCTTCGAGCGCTGATCTGGCTGCCTCCCCTCCGATACGGCCGAGGGCCCAGGCGATCATGCCCCTGACGCGCTCGTCGATGCCTTCATCAAAGGCACGTACCAGCTCCGGAACATACCGTTCTTCCCTGCTGTTCCCCATAACCCGCGCGACATTCATCTTCCATCTCCACAGGTCGTCCGGGGACGAATAAAACATGTGCGGCCACACCTTTTCCATGAAATACTCGCGGCTCATATGCAGGAGCGCGGCAAGATCAAAGTTTTGCGCCTTGGCCGCCACCCGCTTGTTCTCAGGAAGCTCCTGCGCGAGCCAGGGAAGGTTCCGGGGGCACACGTTCTGGCAGCGGTCGCACCCGTATACGTACATACCCATAGGCTCGCGCAACTCGCGGGGAGTGATGCCCTTTCCGTAGTAGGTGAGGTAGGATACGCACATCCGCGATGCTATCACGCCGTTGCCCTTAAGCGCCTTTGTCGGACAGGCTGCGACGCAGGCGCTCCTGCACCAGTCCGGGCACCCCATCTTCATGGTCGGCCCGTCAGGTGCGAACTCGCGGTCAACCACCAGGGGGATCGGCGTCACCCAGGAACTCTGACGCGCCGTCCTCCCTGAATAAAAAAGGCAGTTCTTCCCGAACGTCCCGAGTCCTGCCCGCGCGGCTGCTACGCGGTGCGGCAGGTTAAACGGGACTTTGGAATCAATGCCGTTTTCGCGCAGAAAAGAGC
Source organism: Spirochaetes bacterium RBG_16_49_21 (assembly GCA_001829495.1). Classification (GTDB taxonomy): domain Bacteria; phylum Spirochaetota; class UBA4802; order UBA4802; family UBA5550; genus RBG-16-49-21. The sequence continues at coordinate 47,291 of MIBJ01000025.1, forward strand.
GGAAGGCCTTGATGCGGAGCGCGAGACCGTCCCTGGTCATCCGGTCATCGTCCAGGTAACAGCGGCCGAAATGGCCTGCCAGCCACGCGGGATACGCTTCCCGGAAATACACGTCAATCAGCACGATAATGGACTTGGCGGACGGGAGTATGGTCGCCGGGTCGGTCCCGGCCGTAAGCGCAAGCCCGCCGGCCTCTGCCCAACGGTAGTCTTCCGTGCGCTCCGCCAAACATTGACGGTGCGACTCGAAAGGCTCGGCGGTCGTAAAACCGGCATCCGCGAATCCGAGCCCAAGGGCTTTTTCTATTATATCATCACGCGTTACCATCTCCCTGCTCCTTGATCAGAATGGCTGCCTCAGGGGACGCCTATCAGATTATTTAAATAACCGATGCCTTCTACGATGGGGTCTTCCCGCTTGTAGAGCCGCGCCATCATGATGCTCCCTTCCATAACGGCGACAATATGACGCGCCATCGTATCCGGCGCGATCTTCGATGAAAGCTCGCCCTGCTCTCTCGCCTCCCTGAGCAGACCCGCGAATATCTGTTCCCACTGCGTGAAGACCGTGCGTATGAATGCGGCATATTTCTCATTCGTATCGCTCTTCTCCAGGGCCGTATTGCCGAAAATACACCCTCCGGAGAATCTCATGCGCCGGTGATAATTAAGGACAGCGTGAAGGATATCGCCGATCTTCCCCAGCGGATCCGGGCTTTTGATGCTTTTTGATAAGTACTTGAAAAAGCGATCACCTGCTTCGCGAAGAAGCGAAAGACACAGATCATCCTTGCTGGCGAAGTGGAAGTACAGATTTCCCTTTTTCACGCCTGTTGCATCTATGATATCCTGTATGCTCGTGTTTCCGAAACCCTTTCGGTTGAAGAGCGCTATGGCGGAATCAAGCACCCGGGCGCGAGTTTCCCTGCCTTTTGTCATTTATGTGACCTATAACTATACTGACCGGTTGGTATATTATTAATAATGCCCATTTTGTCAAGGAATTTAATATATACTTACTCCCCTTTCTCCCGCACGAACTGGCACACGACCTTTCGGTCCGGGACCGTGAGAGTTACTATCAGCCCCTTTTTATCGCTGGTGAGCGCGTAAGTGTATCCATACATCTCTTTTCCCTTACCCTTGCGGAAATCGAGAGTGTCGCCGTTGACGTTACCTATCAGCTCGAGCACCGAGCGCTCGCCGGTTATAAGCTCCCAGGTGATGCGGTATGCGTTGAACCTGATCTTCCTGATTTCGATGGATTTGCCGCACCATGGGTCCGTGACCGTGGGTAATCGGGTATATTTCCCGTTGTAATCGAGAACGAGGCATAAACCTGATATGGTTATTGATATGAATAAAAAAATAAACAGTATGCCGCCCTTTTTCATGACAACCTCGCCGCGATCCTATTAATTTTTTTCACACCTGACTTAAAAAAGCAACCAAAAATAAGTAATAAATAAAAAAATTTTGTTACAGGCAGGGCCTAATAGTGGGGTTGTCTAATCCGAAAACTGGCGCAGCATCTATTCTCACCTCGACCGAGTGTTCCCGGCGATCGTCGACAAGGGGAACGGCCCTGTCGTGTCGCGGGGCGCCGTCCACGGTCACGCTCATGCCGCCGTTACCGTCATGTGTCTGAAATATGGCAATGTGGCAGATCGTTTCCCGGTAACTTCAAAACCATCCATGCCGGGCATCATTACGTCCAGCAGAATCAGATCGATTTGATCGCCGGAAAGTTTCCCCAGCGCTTCCTCACCGTTTGCCGCCTTGACAATTTCATAACCCTGCGGAACAAGATGTGCTTCAAGAAGTTCAATGTTTTGAGGCTGGTCATCAACAACTAAGATTACCGGTTTGTCTTTCATCCTCTATCTCTTTTGAATTTGACTTTTCAACATGTTAGAAAACTCACTTAATAAATTGACTAATTTCTTTCGCAAAGGTGCGCGTATTTATCGGCTTACCTATAAATCCGGTGTTAGTTATGCCTTTTATCTCTTCTCTGCCTTCTGGCATTACAGAAGCAGTCACAAAAACAATTGTGCATTATTTGCCTGACCCCATTTTTTTCTCTTTCTCAACCTTTAAAACCTCATAAATTTCAACGGGCAACAACTTGCCTTTCAGTTGAACCATCTCTAGTGCGCGAATTTTTATTTTTCCTTCGACCCGCGATAGGGCACTTTTTGTAATGAGGACTTGGCCGGGGCGTGCTGTTGACTCTACTCTCTGGGCGGTGTTCACGATATCGCCAATGACCGTGTAATCCATTGTTTCTTCAGTCCCTATGTTTCCGACAACTACCTCGCCGTAGTTTATCCCTATGCCGATCCCTAGCTTTTTCAACTCCGGCGGCCAACCGTGTTTTAAATCTTCAAAAGCCCCTTGCATTTCCACGGCGGCCCGAACTGCCCATAACGTTTCATCTTCAACATCCGTCGGGGCGCCCCAGAAAGCCATGATGCAGTCGCCGATATATTTGTCAAATGTACCCTTGTTTCTGAAAACGATTCCTATAAGCTCCTTGTATATGCTGTTGAGCAAATGAATAAGTTCATCCGCATTCATGTTCTCAGAAAGAGAGGTGAATCCGCGTATGTCGCAGAAAAACACCGCAACCTCTTTTCTATCACCGCCCAACTCCGAATATTTGTCTGGGTTGGCGAGTATCTGTTCAATAACGCTTCCGTCTACATAACGATGCAACATACTGGATACCAGGTGATTCCTTAACTCCACTTCATCGCGGAGAAATTTTATCTTCAGCAAATTATTGACACGGGCGATAAGTTCGATCTTATGAAAAGGTTTGTTCAGGAAGTCGTCCGCTCCGGCTTTAAGCCCCTCGATTCTTGCCTCCATGTTATCAAGAGCTGTCAGCATGATTATTGGAAGGAAAGCGTTTCCCGAATCGTTTTTGACTTTTTTGCAAACCTCATATCCGTTCATGCCGGGCATCATTACGTCCAGCAGAATCAGATCGATTTGATTGCCGGAAAGTTTCTCCAGCGCTTCTTCACCGTTTGCCGCCTTGACAATTTCATAACCCTGCGGAACAAGATGCGCTTCGAGAAGTTCAATGTTTTGGGGCTGGTCATCTACAACTAAGATTACCGGTTTGATTATTTTTTCTTTTTGCATTGTATTAACTTTAATTTTACTTTTTGCGGTCAACACGTGCGAGTACCTTTATGCTTGATATCTTTCTGCCAAACTTTATAAAGTTTAAAAGCCTCACCAGAAATATCTCTGTCATCTCTGTTCCTTTAGGCACGATAAGCATTTTTTGTTCATCAAAAATAGACTCGGCAAGGACCATTCCGGGCACAATATCCTGAGGAGAGATTTCCCGAACAATAAAATCTTTCTCCACACTCCTCAGTTCAGCCTCCAGGGCGGCGAGCATTTCAGGGTCATATTTGTTTTTTTCCCCCTGAAAATCGGCAAAGATATCCAGCGCATGCCCGGTGCGTTTTTTTTCTGCGGTCACAAAATCAAGGGCCAGCTTAAGCATTCGCGCCATTGATGCTGTGCGCTTATTTTTGATTTCAAACGTTTTGGAAAAATCGATCATCTGACAGCCTATCGCCTCGGCAATACCCTCAAGCCTTGGAATATTACTGATAAGCTGCTGCGCTATCGCGGGGTGGCTTTTGAACATGAGTTGTTCTTTTCTGTTAAAAGCCTGTTTCCTATGATATTTATCAATAATATCAGATGGCAGAGTCGAGAGACCTATCTGAGAAAGCATTGCGGCAATCTCATATTCCCATGCACCGTCAATCCGAAGCCGTTCGCAAAGGTTGCGTATCAGTTTTCTTGTAAGCTGGGCCATATTAAAAGCCTCTGGATTTATAAGCGCCAGAATATCAACAAGTATCTTTAAACTGCCCTGAAGGGTTTTTTGCATAACCGCGGTACTCTTGGTTACCTCGGACTCCAGCTCTTCCCGGTAATTACTCATCAAGTCGTTGTAGGCCTTGACCTTTAGCAGGGACCGGACACGGGCCAAAAGCTCCATCTTGTCAACAGGCTTTGAAATAAAATCATCACAACCGGCTTCAATTCCCTTTACCCGATCTTCCGCTTCCCGCAATGCGGTAACCAGGATTATCGGAAGCAGTCGATGTGTATCATCCTGCCTGACCCTGCGGATAACTTCAAAACCATCCATGCCGGGCATTAGTACGTCCAGCAGAATCAGATCGATTTGATTGCCGGAAAGTTTCCCCAGCGCTTCTTCACCATTTGCCGCCTTGACAATTTCATAACCCTGCGGAACAAGATGCGCTTCGAGAAGTTCAATGTTTTGGGGCTGGTCATCAACAACTAAGATTACCGGTTTGTCTTTCATGCTCTACCTCTTTTGAATTTGACTGTTCAACATATCAGAAAACTCACTTAATAAATTGGCTAATTTCTTTCGCAAAGGTGCGCGTATCTATCGGCTTACCTATAAATCCGGTGTTAGTTATGTCTTTTATCTCTTCTCTGCCTTCTGCCAATACAGAAGCAGTTACAAAAACAATGGGAATATCGCGTGTCTCTTTGTCTTGACGCAATATCCTGGCGGCTTCGGTACCGCGCATATCTGGAAGCCGCACATCCATAATTATAATATCCGGTTTTTCTTTCCTTGCAATGGCAATTCCGCTGGAAGCATTTTCTGCTTCAAATACTTCGAAGCCGGCGACCTCCAAAAGGTCTTTTTCCAGCAACAGATTGTTTGCATTGTCGTCGACAACTAATGCTTTCTTCCTCATCTCACACCACCTGCCTGGATATAATAGGCAAAGTAAACCGGACCGAGGTGCCTTTATTTAGCCCCTCTGATTCTACAGAAAGCTTCCCGCCGTGCAGCTCAACCATCTTTCTGGAGAGCGGCAAACCGAGTCCGGTCCCCTCGGTTACCCGGGAATATGGAGTATCGACACGGAAAAACCCTTCAAATATTTTCTCCATGTTTTCAGGTGCGATACCGATTCCCGTATCCCAGACCACTATTTCTATCTCTGAATCGGCTTTCTTCGCCCGCATGCCAAGTTTACCATCCTCGGGGGTAAATTTAACTGCGTTGGAAAGCAGGTTGTAAATTATCTCTTTTACCTTGAGCTCATCCGCCTCAATATTCGGCAGATCTTCGGCTATTTCAAGCAACATGCGCAGCTTCTTTTTACTGACCATATCCGCTACCAGCAGTGAAATCTCATTTAGCAGGCTTTTCATTGGTAAGCTGGATACTGCCAGCTTCATCTTTCCGGCTTCAACTTTTGCCATATCAAGTATCTGATTTATCAGTAAGAGAAGGTGCTTTCCGCTGGTTAAAACATTATTAACGTATTTCTTCTGCTTCTCATTAAGCGGTCCGAAAGTCTCGTCGTATAATACCTCAGAGAAACCGTTAATGGAGTTAAGCGGGGTCCTGAGCTCATGCGAC
>MIBJ01000026.1:0-743 GCA_001829495.1 Spirochaetes bacterium RBG_16_49_21
ATCTCCCTGCGCTCGGTGATGTCCTCGATGGCCAGGAGGATTATCCGTTCCTTTCCCAACACTCTTTGAATTTGCCGGGCATTCAAAAGCATTATGCGCTTGCCAATGGTAGCAAAATCGTGTTCAACCTCATAGTTGTCAAAGGTTGTCTTTTGGGGAAGGATGGTCTCCAGCAGTTCCCTCAGCTTGGGGATATTCCACTGTTTATTGCCCAGGTCATAAATAAGCTGTCCCACGGTCTCTTCAGGTTTTACCTTGAAGACTTCATAGAATGAGCGGCTGACGGAGACCACCCTTAAATCTTGATCCAGAGCGATTAAGGGTTCACGCACGGTGTTGATGATGCTCTCTGAGTATTCCTGGGATTTTGTTGCGGTTCTTTTCCAGAACATTTTCTGTCTCCTTGCTTTCGGTGATGCCTTGAGCTACCTATATATATCAAGGAACGTGCGCTGAAACCAGTACCGGCTCATGGGACAGGATGCACCTTATGCACCTTATATGTACTGGTTTTGATGTCATACAGCTTAGGAACGCATTTTAAATTTTTATATCAGAATTATTCTTTGTGAATTTTTATAGGGAACGCTATTATAAATTCAGTTCCATCCACTGTATGTCATATAGAATTGAAGACGTCGCCCAGATATGAATATTTTTTTCTTTTGTTGATGTAAGAAACCTGCCGGCAATGAGTATATCTTCAGTTCTTTGAAAAAAGTCATATTCTTTTTCAATTTCCG
>MIBJ01000026.1:794-25785 GCA_001829495.1 Spirochaetes bacterium RBG_16_49_21
TTATCTCCTTCCGGAAATGCATGTTTAAGACTATTTGATACCAGCTCATTGAGAATAAGACCACAGGGAATCGCGTCATCAATGCCAAGATGAATCTCTTCCGCCTCGATTTTTATTGTTATCTCTTGCCGCTTGTACATAGAGCAAAGATTATCAATAAGTTTTGGAATAAATTCCCCAAAATCTATATCAGCATACATCGTGTATCTGTATAAGTCATTGTGAATAAGACCCATAGTCTCTATGCGGCTTACACTATCTTTAAACAAATCAACAGATTCAGGATCCTTGACATTTTGTAATTGAAGGTTTAACATGCTATTAATAAGCTGCATGTTGTTTCTAACCCGGTGATGTATTTCCTTTATTAGAATTTCTTTTTCTTTGATTGAAGCCTTGATCTTTTCTTCAGCATTTTTTATTTCTGTCATATCCCTGAATGATTCTACAGCCCCGATGATATTCCCCTGTATGTCATATAGAATTGATGACGTCGCCCAGATATGAATATTTTTTTCTTCTGTTGATGTAAGAAACCTGCCGGCAATGAGTATATCTTCAGTTCTTTGAAAAAAGTCATATTCTTTTTCAATTTCCGTATCAGGCTTTAGCATAAGATCAACAAGCAAGGGCCCCTTATAGCCATAAAACGGCACGGCGTTTTCATATTCCCCTTTCCCAATAATATCTTGCGATTTTACATTGGATATTTTTTCTAAAGCTTTGTTCCATAAATAAACTTTTCCATTAACATCGATAACAAACGTTGGATCTGGAAGATTGTTTATTATAGTAAATAATAAATGTTCAAAATTTTTTACTGTTAACTCGTTTAGCTTTTTATCAGTTATATTTTTAACGCAGACAAGTCTGGCCGGCTTACCTTCCCACGCCGTTGTTATTGAAGTAATTTTTACAAAAACAAGACGGCCCTTTTTGCTTACTATACGGAAGATTAAATCATCCGGCAATCCTTCATTTTTGGCTTTTTTAATCTGAAACTCAGTAACTTTTTCTCTGTCGTCAACATGAATAAAATCAAAAATATTTTTATAGCATACATCATTTGTTGAATACCCTAAATCCGCAAGAGGCTCTTCCTTTTTTATCGTACACAAGAACAATGGTATCTTCCTTTTCAACTCCAAGCTTCCTTCTCATCTCTCCTTTCGGATCAATGAGGAGTAAAGGGTCTATACCCGGGTCGGATTTTCTTTTCATTTCGCTGAGAGCTTTCCCTTTAAAGGAACTGGGAGACATATCTTGAAGGAAAATCAACCGCCCTTTATTTCTATGTTTCATCGCTTTAAGATATTTAGCCCAGTCTTCTTGCTCTTTTTTATTACTTAAAATAGGAGCTGTAACGACGAAGACCGCTCCATTTTTTAATATATCTTTTCTGGTAAAGGCCTTTCCTCGAGGATCTTTTAATGAAAATTCAGGAAGATCTTTCCCCGTATGCGCGCCCTTTTTTTCTGAAGTCCTGTTTCCACACGCCGTAGAACAAACGACCACCGCCATGCAGATAAGGAGAATAATACTTTTAGGACAATGCATAGAATAAAACCTCCCATCCGCTTATCTGCTCTTATCTAAAGTTGGAATTGAACGGCACGAATCGGTGCGTCAGCCGCCAATGCCGAATCCGGCTGAAATGTCAGGCATCGGCAGCTTTTTTCTGCGCATTTTACCGATGCAATTATTTCTTGGAGTCTTTTGCTACATTCTTCATTTTTTGACCGGCCTTTTCAATCTTCTGGCCGGCTTTGTCAACCGCCGTATTAATCTTCTGGCCTGCTTTGTCGACCGCCTGATCGATTTCCCTGCCGACGTCCTCGGCCGGTGTTCCCTTTTTCTTGCAGTCGGAAATTCCGACAACCAGGGCGCTCACTGCCAACGCTGCGATAACACTCTTGCTAATTTTTATCATTTGGTATCTCCTTTTTAATATTTTATATATACGGTTTTTCGCTTCCCGGACAAAACAAATCCGTACGGCAACATAACTTCTTAACCGCCGCCCGGCGGCATTTTCGAGAAAAACAATTCCAGCGACTCAAGGCCTCTTGCTGAGGCGTCGAGGCCTATGGCGGGCGCAACGGTTGACAATTGAAATTTATTTTTAATTATTAGTTTTGTCAAATACATAATTATGGATGACCTGTCGGCAGATCTTTACCGCAGCCGGTATCCTCCTTGACAGAAAGATATTTGCGTGCAATGAATGTATCAATTTAATCAATAGGAATTACGTCATAATGGACCCATATGAAATTTTGGGAGTATCAAGAACCGCATCGGATGATGAAATAAAAAAAGCATATCGGAATTTAGCAAAAAAATATCATCCGGATTTAAACCCGAATAATAAAGAAGCGGAACAAAAATTCAAAAAGATCAGCGTCGCATATAGCCTGATCGGAACAAAAGAGGCGCGGGAAAAATTTGAAAAGGGCGAATTAGACGAACAGGCTGCTGAAGCACGCTTCAGATCCGGTCCCTTTTATCATGAATCCCAAGACGAGGGCGGACGATATACCTATTACTATGAAGGCGACAATAAAGACATTTTTGAGTCTTTCTTTTCGGGGTTCGCGGGCAAAAGCGGACAGATTGATATGCCGGGTCAGGACCATCTTTATAAAATGGAGATAGATTTAAAAGACGTGGTGCTAGGCGCGGAACGGGAGATCATGCTCGCGGGAGGGAAAAGATTAAAAGTCAAAATACCGGCAGGTATTGAGGAAGGCGCTAAATTAAAATTTAAAGAACAGGGCGGACCCGGGATCGGAAAAGGCAAACCGGGAGACGCGTATGTTGAAATATCTTTTAAATCTTCAAAAGAATTTAAAAAAACCGGAAGTGATATTGAGATTGAAATTCCAATAAGTCTTGATGAAGCCGTTAATGGATTAAAAATTAAAGTCCCGACCATAGATGGTGCTGTTTTGCTGACTATACCGCCTGGTGCCAATACAGGTACAAAACTTCGAATAAAAGAAAAAGGCCTGCCGCGTAAACACGGGAAAGGCCGGGGTGATCAAATTGTCGTTTTAAAAGTTGTGCTGCCTGAAAAAACCGATTCTGAATTCAATGAGTTTATTAAAAAATGGAGTAACAATCATCCCTATAACCCACGAGAAAAATCTATATCCTAGGTACATACCATATGAAAGAAAAACATATATATGAAATAACTGAAATTATCGAATTATATCAGCTTAACGAGGTTTTTATTTATGAATGTATTGAAAGAGAATGGATTATACCCTCTAATACTGAAGAAAAACTTCTCGATCAGGAGGATATAGCACGGATACTTCTCATAAAAGATTTAAAAGAGGAATTAGGGGTTAATGACGAATCAATTCCGATAATTTTACATTTGATCGACCAGATACACTGGCTTAAATCGCGATTATCGCAGTATATGAAGTCAATAGGATGAGTATGTCAAATAACCGGTTCTGAATGGGGCGTATTTTTCTATATGGTAATATATAAAACCTTTATTTTTACAACCTGCCGCCTGATCAACCTGTCTTTATTATCAATAAATAATCTTTCTTAATAATGCGATTATCCGCACCGGAAGTGATTACAGGAAAGAACGCGATAGGGAATTATCACCCTCACAAAAAAATACGGTAATGCACGCGTTGAAGCAGCTTGCCGACGTGCACTTCTCTTCGATGCACCCCGCTATGATGCTGTAAAAAGAATTCTTACTAAAAACCTGGATACTCTACACGAGAAAGAACCGGTTGACTCGCACGGGCAACGTTTATTCACCTTTGCGCGGCAGGCCGGATATTTCAATATATCTATTACAAATAAGGAGGATATTCATGAACGAAATGGCGCAACTCAAACCAAAACTTAACCGGCTGAAGATGTCCGGCATACTCGAACAACTCGATCTCCGGATCAGGCAGGCCGAGGAGGGTCACCTGGGATATTCCGAATTCCTGTTGTCCCTTTTCCAGGATGAGATTGAACGGCGGGACTTCAAGGTGCTCACGAGCCGCCTCAAAAAAAGTGGCCTTGATCCCCGGATGACCCTTGAGACTTTCGATTTCCGCTTTAACGCGCATATCCATGAACCGCTTGTGCGGGAACTTGCGACCTCGTCCTTCGTCGGGCGCTCGGAAAATGTTTTTCTTGTCGGTCCTTCCGGAGTTGGTAAAACTCATCTCGCTATGGCCCTGGGCCACGAAGCTTGCCGACGCGGCATCGACGTCCTCTTCCGCCGTACCTTTTCTTTACTCAAATGGCTCGGCAGCGGCCGGGCTGATGGTACATTTGACCGGAAACTTAAAAACATTGCGGATGTTCCCCTTCTTATCCTCGATGATTTCGGCCTCAATGATCTTGATCCGACACATCAAAATGACCTTTATGAGCTCATCTGCGGCCGTTATGAATCGACGTCTACCATTATTACCTCGAATCGGAACTTCGCGGAATGGTTGTCGGTTTTTGAAAATCCGCTGATTGGAAGCGCCGCTATGGATCGGCTTGTTCATAAGGCTATTAAAGTCGTTATTGAAGAAAAGTTATCGTCTCGATGCTTTTGCCGCTAAAAATCAACTTTCATCGTTGACAAAAAATATGGATACGTGATGAAGTTTTAATGACGGGATGGGGGGTCGTTTTCATTGCCGACCTGGGGTCATTTTGAGTGCCGGTTAACATTTGGTCAGCCAAATTTAAAAATCCATTAATTCCCCATCCGCCGGAATCATCACTTTGCCGGATAACCCTTCTTTTGAAACAGCGTCTCTCAGTATATCACGAGTTGTTAAACAATGATTGAAGGCATCCAAATGCACGGCAATGACCTTGCCGGGCGCGGTTCCTATAAAATCCAGCAGCTCACTTACAGGCATCAGAATAGGTCTGCCAAGATCAAGGACCGCTGTTCCTGCATTTACTATTGAAATATCAGGCCGAAGGTCGTTAAGTACATGCCTGACGGTTTGAGTCATAACAGTATCGCCGCTGATGTAAATAGTTTTGTCTCCCGCCGGTTCAATGAAATATCCTGTTCCGGGCCCCATGAACTTTCCGATTAAACCGTATCCATGCGCGGTAGGAAAGCAGGTAATGCTCCCTGTCAGAAATTCATTTCTCTGATTAATTTTAAGGGGTATTGTATTGATGCGGCGCCGTCTCAGAAACGGACCGTCAAGGTAGTTGCAATATACAGGGACCTGTTTCTGCGCCAGCAGGCGAATTCCTGATTTATCAAGATGATCAAAATGTCCATAACGGCAATGAGTAATGAGTCCGGATGTTATTTGACCTAATACGGACCCCGAGTCCGGGGGTAAATCAACAATAGGATTAAGCCGGGGCCTCTTGCGAAAAAGTGTATATGGCGGCAAACTGCCTTTTGGGTTCAGGCAGGGATCTACTAAAATTCTATGTGTATTGGAATGAATAATCATGCATGCATTTCGGATGTGTTGTATTTTCATAGATCAACCTTTTGCCTACTAATCTGATTCATGCATATCCATGTATTCTTGCGCGGTAATGACCCTTAAGCTTCCCTTCGCATAATCTTTCTTGTTTCTCGTTACTATGAAATCGATCCCGTGTTTTTCTGCGGCATAGTACTGCATGGCATCTTCAAAATCTGAAAATTCCGAATCAAGCGCCGAATCTACGATCTTTGCGTCCATCGGCAATATTGACAGCTTTTTACGCAGGGATTTCACGGCCCTTCTTGATTTTGCTTTGCTTGAGTGCTTTGTGATTATGTAATCAACGTTTGCCAGCACTATCGGTGTTGTAAACGCCGCGACTTTTTTTTCCGCGATAATCGCCATCAAGGCCGCCGCTTCCGCATGGTTTTCCCGCCGCGCAAGCAAATCAATTATGATGTCGGAATCTATGAATAGGCTATTCATGAAGCGCCTTATTTGCGCGGTGCCGCCGGTATTCCTTCTTAATGTCAAGGCTGCCGGGAATTTTAATGATTCCAACGAGCTCCTCGATTTCTTGAGGTATTCCTACCTTCGTTTTGTTTGGATTCTTTGCAGTAAGGTATTTGAAGTATTTTTCAACCATTCCCGAAAGAGTTTCTTTGTGGCGTTCAGCGTAGCTTTTGGCCTGGTTAATGACCGTTTCGTCAAGGAGCAGCGTCAATTTTTTGTTCATAGGATACACCCCATGGTATTTATACGTATAAAATATATATCAATTCATACGTATAGTCAATTACTTAATTAAATTTCGGAAATATCCTTGCCGAGCCCCCCAACCCCCCGGAGGGGGGCTAAAAAAATACTTATGGAATCTATTGCATGTTTAATAAATGAAAATAAGTCCCCCTCCGGGGGATTTAGGGGGCGAACCGTTAGAATCATTTTATGCGGTCACATCATTTGTCCCCGAAATATAATTCACGCCCGTACAGTACTCCTTATGATTCTTATGGGCTGGAGGTATAACGCTAAAGCTCAGACGCCCTGCTATGCGACGTCTTCTGGAGCGCCTTGTTGGGGGCTTGTGCTTCTCATAGTTTAGGAAAGCATGCCCAATGGGACACTTTAATCGAAGAACTGACCCGGCGTTCGGACCGTGTTCGGCTCACTGGCAGATCGAGAAATACCTTTTAAATTCTGCAAGCGATGGCTTGCCTGACCTCCATCAGATTAAACTACTACCTAACACCGGAACTCAGCGGCGATTATTCGCCCGTCCGCCGGAGTGTTTTGTCAGGCGTTTGGTTGTTCGTGTTAAATCAAGCAATGAACGCAATGCATCATTTACTGCGGCTGAATCAACAAATACCTTGGCCACATCAGGCTCAAGCATGACAACATTAGCACCTTCTTCTAAAATGCGTTTGTGATACTTGCCTCGGATAGCTTTTGAATAATCAAAATCGTATTCAGGGCGTAATTCATCACTGATTTTTTTTTCCTTAGTTTTCATGTCGTTTCCTTTCGTGCACGGTTGCAGGCCGTGCGCTGATAATACGTATTGTTTTTCCTCTCTCGGTATGTGATACTACAAGCAAATGACCATGTTATTAGGCATTTCTTAATTGTCTCAAAAGGTTATCATAATCACCATGTGAACCAATCCAGAACCATATTATCTGTCTATCTTGCTCTATTCCAACAGCCCTGTAATCCTTTGTGATTCGCAGTGAGAATATAGGTCGGGTCGAATGTATACGTTTGAAATGAAGACCAGGATGGTAAGGATCATTCCTGAACATCCTGTATGCTTTTTTCGCTTCTTTTTTTATCTGTTCCGGTATTTCCCTGTAGCATTTCCAGAAACGGTCGGTTGTTCGGGACGTCATAAGTCTTTTATGCTTAAAGTTTTTATCTTTCCCTGTTTATATGTTGCAATGGCCTCGTCAGCAAGCTTATCCAGAATATCTTCGGATCCGGCAAAAATCTTCTCCCATTTTCTTTCTGCTTCCAGTTCCTCCAGTACCCACTTCGCCAAGGCATTCTGCTCAACTTCAGGAAGTTTAGATGCTTCTTTAAAAGCTCTTTCCAACAAATTCGTCATCTTTTACCTCTATTGCATTAGAGATCATTTATATTTTATGGGCACCTCTAAAAATTAAATTTTTCATCATAAGGAAACTTCAAAAAACATTTTATTGATGTTTCCTTGTGGGCACATTTAAAGTAAAAACTGCTTTTTTTTCTTTTTCTTTATAATGACAAAAGCAGTTTTTGAGGTGCCCATAAAAACAATGAAAAAATCTGATTTTAACATCGAAAGTGCCCAAGGAATCATCCAAATTTTATTTTTAGAGATTCCCTTATATCAAAATAGCATATAATATATAAACAGAACAACCATTTTTTCATATTATTTATATTTAATAATATAATAAGCGATACCGGATAAGAAGCAATTTCTGGATGTTAATGTTAAGATGATCTATTACCTTAAGCAGTGAATGCATAACGACGAAGCTAACCAGCGTGCTGCCTTTGAGCGCATCCGGTTAAGCGACTTGTTATACCTCCATAGCCTACCCATTTGATTCATGCATATCTATGTATTCTTGCGCGGTAACGACTTTGGTCAGCCAAATTTAAAAATCCATTAATTCCCCATCCGCCGGAATCATCACTTTGCCGGATAACCCTTCTTTTGAAACAGCGTCTCTCAATATATCACGAGTTGTTAAACAATGATTGAAGGCATCCAAGTGCACGGCAATGACCTTACCGGGCGCGGTTCGTATGAAATCCAGCAGCTCATTTATAGGCATAAGAATAGGTCTGCCAAAATCAAGGACCGCTGTTCCCGCATTTAATATTGAAATATCAGGCCGAAGGTCGTTAAGTACATGGCGAACAGTTTGAGTCATAACAGTATCGCCGCTTATGTAAATAGTTTTGTCTCCCGCCGGTTCAATGAAATACCCTGTTCCGGGCCCCATCAGCTTACCGATTAGACCGTATCCATGCGCGGTAGGAAAGCAGGTAATGCTCCCTGTCAGAAATTCATTTCTTCGATTAATTTTAAGGGGGATGGTATTGATGCGGCGGCGTCTCAGATACGGACCATCAAGGTAGTTGCAATATACAGGGACCTGTTTCTTCGCCAGCAGGCGAATTCCTGATTTATCAAGATGATCAAAATGTCCATAACGGCAATGTGTAATGAGTCCGGATGTTATTTGATTTAATACGGGTTCCGAGTCCGGGGGCAAATCAACAATAGGGTTAAGCCGGGGCCTCTTGCGAAAAAGCGTATACGGCGGTAAACTGCCTTTTGAGTTCAGGCAGGGATCTACTAAAATTCTATGCGCATTGGAATGAATAATCATGCATGCATTTCGGATATGTTGTATTTTCATAAATCAACCTTTAAGAGTAGAGTGAACCATTTGTAAACACAACACTGAGCTAATATCAAGTCCTTTAAGGGTCGTCCCTGGTGTGTTTTTCAACCATTCCAGACCCACATATGCCGGGCCTGGCCCGATTTCCAACGCCGGGCCTTTTATTGTCCCGCTCTTAATAATATCCCCGGTTTCAATCCAACCCTTATCTCTAAGCTTTCTTTGCATTTGATCATAGATTTTTACAGGAAATTTTCCCTGGATACCTTGTTGCGTTTCAGTAACTCTTGGTCGCGGCATTTTATTTCCTCAGGTTGAAATGGTCCGAAATATGAGGGCGGCGGTGTTACTGCAATCAAAATTTGCTAGAGCGATTTGTTATGTTACACGCAGCTTGTGCTTGTCCTCAATAAGCCTTCCCATTCAGAGCATTAGACGAAATCTCAAAATGGTTTCGGTTCTCATGCGTTTTCCAAGCGGCGCTTCTGAAGTAGCAGGCATTGGCAAGTATCTATTCTGGCTGGGTAATTGACGCTCACTTTTACTAGTAAGTCTCAGTCCGGACAATGATGCTGCTTTGATCAACGCGTCTGAATTCCTAATATAGACACCCTTGATACAGGAGTTGCCTATCACAAAAACGGCCTTCCCGTCAGGTTTCAACACGCGCCTTACTTCAGATGCCATCATTAACAAATCATTCGAGTAACGGTCAATCATTGCTCTTTGCCTATCCGGCAGTGCATCTATTTTTCCCATTGCCTTCCTCACTATTTCAGTTGGTATACGCTGCTTCGTCGAGGCTAGGCTACGTTCAGCACCAATGCTGTTTGAGCGAATCAGTCTAAGGTCTGACAAGCGATAGCCTAACCAGACAAGTGAAAGACGGTGACCACGCATGTAGTCAATAGCGTTTAGATATGGAGGTGAGGTGAGAACCAAGTCAATTGTGCAGTCTCGAATGTCTTTGAGTGATCTGGCGTCACCTCTCTGCACGGTTACCGTTCCGTTCAAAGCCGTCATTGAAAGCTGGTGGAGAATTTGACGTACAGAGGATGTAAACGCGCTGAACACATCGAAATCTACTTTTTGGGCAACTTTGTGGGGCCGACTGTGAGATACATCTCTTGCGAGCGAAGCACCCTCGTTCTTCGTGATGATTATTCGGCTTAAGGATAGCTTAAGTATGTTAATTGCCGTACGAATCCTGTAGCGTTGCGTACTTTGTTCCAATCGGAATAGTTGCTCGGCTATCTGCCTTAAGTGTGAACGTTGGGGCTGCGCGAACCAAAAATTAATGAATGATTGAGTCTCATCATCTTGATCTATCCAAGGGAGTGTTATTTGCGTTCTTGGTTGCCTGCATCGCTCCAGCACCTTCTTAACAAGCTGTTCGACTTTAGCCGCATCCACTATGGAAGTGGAAACATCAGACATCAAAACCGCAAGGGGATCAAAATCGAATCCGATGGCAGTATGACCTAACCTCGATGCTTCGCGAATCACTGTTCCGGATCCCATCATAGGATCTAGAACCACACTACCAGTATTTAGTGATTTCAATGAAGAAATGGCAAGTTCAGGAGCCATTCGAGCGGGGAAAGGATGAATTGACCTAATCAATTGGGTCTCCGTTATCTTCTACCTCGAGTGGATCATCACTGTGCAATTTGTCAAGTTGAACTCGAACAGCTTCTGCTACACGGTCCGAACTGGCGTTGACGAATATTTTGTCATTGTCGACACCAACAAGGTCAGGAATCAGAATCGAAAGACCGCGAGCAAGTGATCTGACGTCATCTTCTTTGACTGTAACTGCTTTCAACTTCTCACGGCATTCATATGCAATGGTACTTGCCTGTAGAACATCCGGGACTTTCCCCTTTAAGTTATCAAGAGCCTGGAGAAACGTATCGATAGTGAGTGGCCTTTGATGTATCAGCCATGATTCAAGGTCAGTCACCCATTGTGCTGTCTCATCTGGCGTATAGACATCAAATAGTTCCTTGAGTTTTGTCAAAGGAATTGCTCCATAAGTTACGGTATATTCCAATAATTTGCCAAGATCTTTAGCTGTAATTGGAGTCACCTTTTGTTGAATGCAACGAGTAGCAATTGCGCCATCACTGTATCCAGGCGCAATGACAAGAGCATAATTTGCATTATACCGTTTGCGATGCTCCACTACTCCGTCAAGTTTAATGTTACCTGTTTGAGCCACCTCATGTTTTGACGACTTGGCGTCAAAAGAGAAACTATATAACGCTGGATGAGGGTCTTCAGGAGTTGGTGTACTTAATGTTGGGGAAGTAAAAGCTTTTGCAATGCCTTCTGGTTCTCCTGGCTTCGCCAAATCCTGAACTTGAAAACCAAGATAGCGTAGTGAATCTGACACAACAGCTTCCAACAGCTTACTTTTGTCGCTTTCATGCTGCATCTGAAGAAGAAGTTTAGCAATATAGGTTCCAGAACGACGGCGTTGCATTGCCCTAAACCGCATTAGGCGATCGCGATAGCTACGTATACTTTCAAGCTGAGATGGCGGTACACCGATATCGAGCGCATAAACATCAGATAGTAAGTTCACCATCGCAATCGTCCTCATGAGTTCCTTTTCTGCCTTAGTTCTCGAGTGCTCCATAACGAAAGGATGATTCCTGTTGACAATAATGCTACTATCAGATAATCTGAACTTAACAAAGCTCTCATCATTCATATTTTCATATTTCACTTCACCCAAGGCATTTTTGATGTTATCAGTGGTTTCTGCTTGCCATGATCTCATCTTTTCTTCGCGATTGGTTATGCCTGACTCGTCAAATAAATCAGTAATTGTCGCTTTAGTGCGAAGCGCATCTGAGACAACGTTTGTTAGAGGCTTTAGCGACAGCACGCCGAGTGATTGGACAAGCACATCTCCGCCATCGGGCATTTTTGCGTTTTGATCATTGTCGTAACGAGTTCTCGCCTTATTGAATACCCTGCGTAAAAATGCCCGGAAGATCTTGAGCTCCCGTTTTTGTCTAAATTGCTCTCTGTTAGTAGTTAGGAAATCATTCAACCCATCAGCGCGTACGGTCATGCGAAAACATGCCCATGCAGCATGACTGAGATTCTTTTCACCAAAACTCGGATCGGTTTGATTGACCACTCGGCCAAGGACATTCACATGGAAGCCATTTGAGGCACCGCGTACCTCACTCTTCCCCTCTGAAATTTTATTACAAAAAAGGCGTGCCCGTCCAGTGATCCTCCCTATGCCGGGCAGGTCGACGAATGGCGTGGGTTCTATCCCTGAAGCTATATCAATTTTCGTTTCTTTTTGCTCAACAGAAGCGTCGACATTTGAAGTTGAGCTACCAACAGTCTCAACGTCCTCCTCCTCATATGATGTATCGTCGTCTTCTTCGATGGTTACTGAATCGATACCAAGGTCTGGTCCAAGAATCCATTCTTCCATTATTGGCTCATTGATTTTGGAGGAGACGAGCAAATCGTCATTTAGAGTAATTGCCATCTCACTTCCAAAGGGTAATGCAGCCTGAAGCATACGTTTGAGAATCCCTATTTTGAGTTGCCTACCTGTTTGCTTGAGGTCTGAGAGAACAACCAATGTCCACGTTTGTGAGAAGGGACGTTCAAGTTTAGATTTTGGGGAACCGAATTCGTCCTCGCCTAATTGATCCTCTGGCGGTGGGACACCACGCCGTATTAGGTCGAAAATTACCTTACCGTCATATATGTTTAAAAGTGCTTCCTCCACTTCTTTCTCACTGACCTCATATAGCGTTAATTGTAGCTCGCTTATCAATCGATCCTCAGATGCTCCCCTTTGTCGATCGATGTCCCCATAATCCATGGTGACACGTCGAATTATTCCATCTGTCGACTTGCAGATATATGTCAGCTTTTTAGCCAGTACATATGTAGCAAGTTTCCCGATACCGAACTTGCCAATGATTTTCCGACCATACTGCTCTGTCTTTCCACTTTTTGGTGAGTATGCAATGTGCCATAATTGGCGAAGTCCCTCATCATTCATTGATTCTCCATTGTCAAGCACGCACATTGTTGCTTCTTGTTCGTTAAGATCTTTGGAGACACGAACGTCTACTCGATTTGCCCCCGCGTCCCATCCATTGGATATAAGTTCTTCAAATGCCTTCTGTGGTGAAGAGTAGAGTTGTTCACTGAAGTGTTCAAGAAAGCGAGTACTTAACTCAACAGGTATTTTTCCAGACTCTTTTCCGATTGTTTCAGGAGTTGGTTTTGTAGTGCCTGCTGATATAGTTTGAGTTTTAGCCATGTTATTAGATCCCTTGATTCGTTTGCGTTTCATACGACTTACCTATGTCTGCAACATCTCAAGCTACTTGGCACCTAACAATTATTATACAGAAATTCCATAATTCCGCACTATTTATAAAAGAGTTTTATAAAAATGTCAACAGAAATCGTTTATTAATTATAGAATAAGCAGGTATCTTTTTATTCACCGCTTATAATCACAATATTAAGAACATTGCATATCACTCAATTTTAATATCTAATGATGGAGAAGGAAGCCCCCCTCCGGGGGGTTAGGGGGGCCGGGGCTTTGTAACTAAAACTTAACCTTCTTATAAAAAATCCTTTTAGCAATCTCCGCCGCAATAATGTAAACCGCCACGATCAGCAATAAAAGTAAATACGTAGAAAAGCCCAGCGGGCTGAATCCAAAAACATTTCCAAGCGGTGTGAATGGCACAATCAACGTTATAGCAACAATCGACAGCGTCGCTATCAACAGAAATTTCCCCGGCCTGCTCCTGAAAAAAGGCTTCCGGCTTCGAATTACCAGCACAATGAGTGATGCTGAAACAACCGACTCCAGGAACCAGGCGGTCCTGAACTGACCTTCCGTGGCATGAAGGACGAGCAAAAGCAGGCCGAAGGTCAGGTAGTCGAACACAGAACTTACCAGGCCGAAGGTGATCATAAACTTGCGGATGGCTTTGATGTCCCAGCGCCGGGGATGGTCGACCATTTCGTCATCCACCCTATCGGTAGCGATCGTCATTTCCGGGAAATCGGTCATCAAATTGGTGAGCAAAACCTGCTTGGGAAGCAATGGAAGAAACGGGATCAAGAGAGAGACCCCCGCCATGCTGAACATGTTCCCGAAATTGGCGCTTGTGGCCATAAACACATATTTCAATGTATTGGCAAAGGTCATTCGTCCTTCGCGCACGCCCTCCACCAGAACGCCCAGGTCTTTTTCGAGCAATACGATATCGGCTGCATCCTTGGCGACATCGGCGGCGGTATCAACAGAAATTCCAACATCGGCTGCATGGAGCGCTGAGGCGTCATTGATGCCGTCGCCCATATATCCGACAACGTTCCCGGCCTTTCGGATGGCGATAATGATCCGCTCTTTCTGGTTGGGCTCTATTTCGGCAAAAATATCCACCTGACCCACACAACTAAGCAGGGCGCCGTCACTCATGGTGTGGAGGTCCGGGCCGGTTATAATGGCCGTGTTGGCCAGCCCCATCTTGCGGCTGAGGTTGGCCGCGACAAGGCGGTTATCGCCGGTGATGATCTTGAGTGAAACACCGAGTTTTTTCAAGGCGGCAATGGTCTCAGCGATATGCGGCTTTGGCGGATCAAAAAGGGTCAGGAACCCCAAAAACGTCATGCCTGTCTCATCGCTTTTGTTTATGAGCGATTCCGACGGCATATTTTTATATGCAATGCCCAGGGTGCGAAAGCCCTGATTGCTTAACTCTTCAAAATGTTTTTGGATCTGGTCACGCACCGATGCGATTTCAATTATAGTTCCCTCTTTAGTTTCCGCTAATGAACACACATCGAGTATATTAGCCAGCGCGCCTTTGGTTACCATAAAATGCGCATCGCCATGGGTGACCGCTATGCTCAAGCGTTTTCGAAAAAAATCATAGGGGATCTCGTCCTTTTTCCGGTATTCCGACAGGTCGAGCGTGCGATAGGCACGGATGGCTTCATCGATAGGGTTCGTAAAGCCGGTTTCGTAACAGGCATTGAGATACGCGAACAGAAAGACTTTATCGCTCGAAGCCCCATTCACATCAAGCGCTGATTCCACCCGCACGCTTCCCAGGGTAAGGGTCCCGGTTTTATCGGAGCATATTACGTTCATACTGCCGAAGTTCTCGATGGAAGCAAGCCGCTTGACGATCACTTTCTTTTGGGCCATCTTTTTGGCGCCATGCGCAAGATTGATGCTGATGATCGCGGGCAATAACTGAGGGGTCAGCCCGACCGCGAGCGCCATGGAAAAAAGAAAAGAGTCCAGGACGGGCCGGTGCAAATAAACGTTGACGGCAAAAATGATGACGACCAGCACAAGCGTGACTTCCCCGAGAAAATAACCGAACCTTCGGATGCCGTGTTCAAATTCCGTTTCCGGCGGCTTGAGCTTAAGCCGTTCCGAAACCTTGCCGAACTCGGTTTCTTTGCCGGTGCCTATTACCAACGCCTTTGCATCGCCGCTTACGATATGGGTCCCCATCCATACGGTGTTTGTCCGTTGCGCGAGGGCGGTATCGGCGGGTAATACCGAAACGGCCTTTTCAACCGGGAACGTTTCTCCCGTGAGCATGGCTTCATCCACAAAAACATCTTTCGATTCAAGAAGCAGGCAGTCTCCCGGAACAATGTCCCCGGCGTTCAGGACAACGATATCGCCCGGCACGATATCTTCAACGGGAATTTCCTGCTGGTTCCCGTCGCGGAGTACCGCCGCTTTAATTTGCACCATGGCGAGTAATTTCTCCACGGCATTAGACGCGCTGTGCTCCTGCCAAAAACCAAGAAGTCCGCTTATAATGACAATGGTAAGAATGATCGAAGCATCGACCGGGTCATGCAAAAACAACGACAATCCCGTTGCAAATAAAAGAATGAGAATGATCGGGCTCTTGAACTGGGCTATAAGGAGCGTCAATGCATCCGACCGTTTCGGTGGTTTCAGGCGATTTGCGCCATAGCGCATGAGCCGCTTTTGGGCTTCATCGGTTGTAAGACCGCTGGCCGTTGCCTCGAGCCTGGTAAGCATTTCTGTAGCGGAGAGACTCCAGAAGGATTGATTGTCCTGATTCATGGTTATTTTGAGTATTCTCGAAATTTTTAATCTGAGCCGGGATCATTCGCAGCTTGACAAGACTGCCGGTGGAAGGCTTCTCGAAATTGTGTCTACTTTTCTTTAAATCGTAGCCGGACCTTTGCCGCAATCTGACGGTCCGTCATCTTGTCAACGGTTTCAATAACATCAACGTGCCCGGAAAAATTTTTTCTTCCGAGACGTTTTTCGAGCTCGCCCTTTGCCTCACCCGGACCAAATATCTGAATAGTTTCTGCATCATGAATATAGGCAACGACCTCATCGTAGTATCGGTTGAGATGGTTCGCATATTTCCGGTCGCGCTGGTCTTCCGCCGTGGCCTGCAGTCGTCCATCAGTGCTCACGGAATGAGGACCGCCAGAGAACCGGACGTGTTTCTCGATATTCGATGTTATTTCTTTTGTTTCCTCTCCTTTTTCCGTGATAATTACAATGACCGCCTTACTATGATCGATCCATAATCCCACTTCTTTTTTCATGGGTTCCTCCTCTGTCTTCTCGATGTACCCAAAACATTGGCATAAAAAAACATGTTGTGAAAAACCTCTGGATGGCAGAAGGCCGCTTGAAGTCTGAACCACTGTCCGGCGGCATTTTCGAGAAAAACAATCTCAGCGTTCAAGGCTCCTAAGCGGATTTTCCTTTTTTCAGGCTGGCAATGGTCTCCGCGATGTTTGGCTTTGGCGGATCAAAAAGGGTCAGGAACCTTGAAAGCGTCATGCCTGTCCCATCACTTTTGTTTATGAGCGCTTTCGATGACTTTTTTTTATAAGCGATTCCCAGGGTGCGAAGGCCCTGGTTGCTTAACTCTACAAAGTCTTTCTGAATTTGGTCCCGCACCGAGGCGATTTCAATTATAGCTCCCTCATTAGTTTCCGCGAATGAGCATACATCGAGTATGTTAGCAAGTGCGACTTTGCGAGAATATGATACGACTTTGAGGACAGCCCCATGACAAATTAGTCAATCGCCGAAATCTTTTCCCGATGCAGCACCCTTGCCGCCGATCGTTTTCGCCTTTTCAACGATTTGTTCCTTTGTCCATTCTTTGGGATCCTCGAGCCGGGATACCTTGGGCCCCAGATCGTATGAATTGGCCTTGAGTATGGCCTCAATGGCGAGCGGCGCCGTGTCCTTTGAGTTGAGCACGTTCACGATCATGTTGTACACGAAGTCCTCAACCCCCTTCACCATCCGCTCGCGCACCTCCACCGGCAGGCCGGTGAGCCGGTTCTCAAAGGGAAGGTTGAGCTTCTTGTAATCCCCCGCCTTGAAGCCCTTCTCCCCGGCGTAGGCCGCCATCTCGGCCCACATCTCCTCGGTCGCGCCCGCGCCTTTTACCTTTTTGAAATTTTTATTCTCGTCCAGGATCGCGTTGCCGTAATCATTGACCTCAAGCCCCCATGAGATCATCTGGAGCGCGGTGGCCACGTTCGCCTTGGTGGTGTTGGTCTTGGCCGCTATCTGGCGCAGCCGCTCGGAGCTGTTTCCGGACGTGCCGTGCTGGGCGCCGGAGACTTTATACTTTTCGACCGCCTTGTGTATGGCCGCGGTCAGATCCACCTGAATGCCGGACGCGCTCTCCTCTATGCCGTGGGTGGTGCCGTTGTTCAGGGCTATCCAGTCGGGAAAGATATCGTGCGCGTTCAGTCCCTGGATCAGGAAGAGCGCCTCTTCAGGGGTGGAGAGCCCCTCCTTTCCCTTGATCTCGCCCACCTCGGTCTCCAGGCCCGCCCATTTGGGCACAAAGGGATTGAGCTCGATGCTCGCCAGCAGGCTCCGGTCGTCGGGCAGGTGCGAGGAGTCGATCGCGATCGAGGTTATGCCCGCGTCGAACATGCTCGGTATCTCCGTCTTGGCTGAGGCTATATCCTTATCATTCTGTATCGTGTAGTGGTCTGCGTGGATCGCGACCGGCACCGTAATGCCGAGCTCATTGTAGGCAGCGTCCACCAGTGTGGCCATAGTCCAGTAGTTCACGGCGCAGTAGGCCTTTGCTCCCCCCTCCGATTTCGCGATCTCTATGATAATCGCGGCATTGGCGCGCTGGGCGGCCCGAAGCGCCCCGCGGAGGACGAAGCTGTTCCGGGCGTTGGCGGCTATGGCGATGGCGTGCCCCTTTGTCAGCATGCCCCGATCTATTACCTTGCCGCTTACCAGCAGGGCTTTGGAATTGGGAAAGAGCTTTGTAATGTTCGGCGGCCGTCCGACCTCCAGGGCTTTATTAAAGTCTTTGTCGATTTTTGACATGGGTCTTCCTCCTATCGTATATCATTTCCCCGAGAAAATCCATTGCACCGAAAAGTCACGCTCATCCTTCAGGTTTCGATTTTATTCCGGGCCCGTCAAGTCTTAAAGAAGTCGACCTGTTGCGATAGATCGGATGCGATGCCGGAAAGCACCTCGGCGTTTGCCGCAGCCTCCTCGGAGCCGGTCGCGTGTCTCTGCGTCATATCGTTTATATTCGTTACCGACTTGACTATCTCCTCAGCCGCGATTTTTTGCTCCTCGGTCGCCGTCCGGATCTCGTTTGACCTGCCCTTCACCTTCTCCGCTTCCTCGTTAACGGTCTCATTGGTGGCGAGCTGTTCCACCATGTTCTGATATATAAGGTTCATCATCCGGCTGATGGATTCAACCCCCTCGATGATATCGCTGATTACCTTGACGGCGGTCGTCACATTGGTGAAGCCGCCGCGGATCTCCTCGTTGTTGACCCGTATCAGGCTGTCTATATCCTTCAGGCTCGAAGCGGTCTGGTCCGCGAGCTTCGATATCTCGTCCGCCACAACGGCGAATCCGCGTCCCGCCTCCCCGGCCCGGGCCGCCTCGATGGCCGCGTTGAGCGCGAGCAGGTTCACCTGCCCGGATATGTTGTTTATTATTTCGATGATATTGGTCATCTCCTTGGTCCTCTCGTCGATCGTCGACATGCTCCTGTTCATGACCTGAAGAAACTCCTCGCCGGTCTTCGCCTTGAGCGATATGTCATGCGTAAGGTTCAATGTCTCCTTCACCCTTCCCCCCATGGCGTTGATCGTGTCCGACAGCTCCCGCATCCGATCCGTCAGCGCGGTGAGGCTCTGGAATTGATCGTTGGCACCATCGCTCACGTGCTCCATTCCGGAATAAACCTCCTCCACCGTGGACATGATCTCTTCAGCGGAAGCCGCCTGTTTCTGGGCGTTGTCGGTAAAGCCTATCGCGGATGTCGACATCTCGTCGGACGCCGAGGCGAGCTGGAGAGCGCTGTCCTTGACTTTTTTTACCACGTCGCATATCTTGACAAGTACCGCATCGAGGTGTTCGCCGATGTCTCCGATCTCGCTCCGGGCGTCGATCCCGGTTCTGACGCACAGGTTGCCGGTGGATAATTCCTTGATGGTGCTTATGATTTTCTGTATCGGTTTCATCATCTTCCCGAAGGCATAGTAGGCGACAAATATCGTGGCGATTATGAATACCACGGCCGACGCCAGATAAAAGATCACCATCTTGTTTAAGGATGAGAAAGCATATCCCCGGTCCACCTCAATAAGAAAGACCCATTCAAAATAACTGTACCATTTCCATAACCCGATGACCGGCGTTCCGAGATGGCTGGTGTATTGAGCAGTGCCTGAGCGGCCGGTCTTCAGGCATTCGGTTATGCTGGTTACCAGCAGGCCGGATGACGGATCAATGAGCCGGTATCCCGCTTCTTCTGCCGAGATATCTTTCTGTAAGTAACGCTGCCGCGCCGCTTCCACGCTGTCCGCTATCGCGGCTTTTTTGTTTTGAAATCCGCCGGAGGAGGAGAGGAGCCTTCCGCTCCCATCCACGATGTAGGCGTATCCGCCCTCGCCCAGGTCGATGAGGTTCAATGAATCATCCAGTATCACCAGATTGATATAGGCGATCACGAATCCTGCGATATCCCCCTGTTCGTTGGGCCGCTCGTACACCGGACAGCTTACCGGCTGGCTGAAGGTTCGCGATGTCTCTATGCTGCTGATGAGGGCGGGGTGGATGGAGATCTCTGTGGTCTCCTTGATCTGGGAAAACAATCCGGTGGATGATTCCGACCAAGAGGGATCGGTGGCATAGCAGACCCGACCGCGCCGGTCCATCAGGGCGATCCCGTTGTATGCTGCCTGGACATGGATAGAGGAATCAAAACTATTCTTAAGCTTGTTCAAATCATTCGGCAAAAGCCTCCCCCGGCCGTTGCACTGGTTTGCGGCATTGATGGTTTCGGGGGATTGCGAAATTTTTTCGATTCTCTCGATTCTGCCGCTCATCCAGTCCTCAATAACCTCAAATTGTTTATTGGCGATCTGCATATAGTTATGCTCGATAATCTCCTTGATGAAGCGCCTGTTTATCGTATAGTTGATCAACAGAAAAAGGATCAGTATTGAAAGGGTAAAGGCGAGCATAAATACGATGATGCTCTTCTTCTTCCCGAAAATGAGCGACGGCTTGATGCTGAAAATTTTAAAATCAATCTTCATGGCGCACCTCGAATATGACTGTTGTAACCCGCGGACGACCGGCCTTTCAAGCGAAGATATCTATTGCCTCGTTATCTTATGGCACCTGCTGCAGCCCAGCGGCCCTGATAATTTCCTATGGCAGCCAAGGCATTGTTGATGAAAAGCCCCTTTAAGATTTATGATCGCCGCCTGGTCCCGGATCAGATGGCATTGGGAGCATTTTGTGTTTTCCCCCGTATGATGGCAGTCAACGCACTTAAGACCGTAGTGATTTGCATGGGCCCTATGGGTAAAGGCGACCGGAGGCTGCCGGTGGCCGACCTTGGGAAGGATCATGATGTCTTCCACGGAATAGAGCGCCCCGCTCATGACAAAAAGCGCAAGGATTCCAATCGCGGCACTATTGCATCTGTTATGGAATTTTTTCATCATAACACCCTCATTTTAAAAAAATGGCAGCGCACGGGGAAGCATCATCCGCTCGTTTGAGATTAGCTCAGTATCTGACAGTCTATAGTATGTATACTGACTATTCAATTATGCAACAATCATTCCGAAAGTCAAGAATATAATCTCCACGTGGAGGCAAATTAAATAACTTCAATTAATTACATTCAAACACCGGTTATGCTGGAACGATCCGCAGGCTTTGGCCATGCATCGCGATACGAATAAACAGCGCCGGCTTTTGCCTTGAACTTCCGCCTTAAAATTGATAATTGACAATTAAATATTATTGATCTATCGTCCGACAGGAATTTAAATTAAAGGAGACCCTATGGCGAACAAGGTTCATGCATCCGCGTACCTTGCGGGCTTGAAGGCCGGCGCCAAACCGATTTGTGAATAGTTACGAAAAATGGAACTAATTGATAAAATAAGGGGTCTAACCAATTGAAAAGAAGCGACTCGTCGGAAAACGATCTGCCGTACGAATTAGATCCGACGGGAGGGGGGCTGCTATGAAAAGAAACGCTTTCATTCTATCACTGACAATTGTTTTATTATTGATTGCCGGAGATATCTTTCCTCGGCCTCCTGATTTCGGCAGAGGCATGGGGCGCGGACACGGCCCGATGTTTCATCATGACCGGCCCATGTGCTATGGAAATATTGAAAAGATGAAGGAGGTGCTTAAACTCTCCGACGATCAGATCGAGCAGATAGGCAGAATAAACGGCGAATTCAGCGATACGATGCGTCGATTGCATGAAAAGATGCAGCCCTTGCAGTTAAAGCTCAGGGATCTGCTTCTCAAAGACATTGAGAATTTGAACGAGCTCAGATCGCTCCTCATGCGGATAGCCGAGGTGGAGGTCGATATACGAATGACGAGAATCAAGCACATGATCGCCATAGAAAAGGTTTTGACAAAGGAGCAGAGGGACCGGCTCAGACAAGAAAGAAGATCGGTGATCCAGAGCTAAAGACGACGGCAGAGTGATGACCGAGAAAGAATTCGCCGACATAGTAGGCTCAACCAAGAAGATTGTGCTTTCCGCAATCGAAAAACATCTCTCTGCCAGATTTTATCATTCAATAGACGATATTGCGCAGGAAACGTATCTGAGAGCCTATAGGAGCATGACAAAGAACAAGTTCAGGGGCGATTCAAGCATAGGAACATGGCTCTATACCATAGCCAAAAACGAGTCTCTCAGAATGAACCGGAAGCTGGCGCGCGAAGAGGAGAAATTTAAAAAATCGATCCTCCATATTGAAAATAGCGGCGAGGATTACCGCCGGGAGGCGGATGATTTTGAGGATCTTTACAACACGATCGACCAACTGCCCGAAATATACCGGGATGTCATGGTGCTGGTTGCAGGCGGGTATTCCGTGAGGCAGATTGCGGATAGATTGGACATAGAGACCGGAACCGTTAAATCGCGTACCTCGCGCGGCAAGGCTCTGTTACAGAAATTTTTATCGAGGGAACCACGATGAACGATAAAAAATATAATACGATAATGGCTTCTGAAATATTACAGAGGCTGGAAAGTAACGCCTGGAATTTTCAGATAGCCGCAAAAGTTTTGCGCAAAAAGAAATCTACCGCGCGCTACCTGATCCTGTCGTCGCTGGCGACGGCGGCAGCGGCGGGGGTTGTGGTTCTGTTCCTCTTCGGGATCGGGACTCAAAAAGATACGCCCGGCTACGATCACTTTATCGCCCAGCAGATAGTGGGAACGGGCAACTACGTACAGGGAAAGCTTCAAAAAAATCCTGAAACCAGCGCCCTGATCCACGAAGTCATTCTACAGAACAGCACTGACGCCATCATTGACGACGCCATGGCGATGCAGTAAGGGAGATTCAGCAATCTCTCAATTCTCACGCAGCCCGGCTATATGCCTCACCTGCGCGGTCAGATTCGTGATGTATGCGTTCCGCTCCTGGAAGATGGTACCCGATTCGTCGTATTCCGTGCGTACGATAGCCTGTATGGCGCGGCCGGCATCCCCATCGGCTGCGTCCAGATAGTTTTCGATGAGCTCCTTATACCGCGCGGTTGCGGCAAGGGATCGCGCGAGGTAATCTCCGGCGTCGCTGCCCGTGAACACCCATGCGTGGCCGATGCAGACCATTTCCGGCTCGAGGCCTATCATCATCTCAAGGGATTTCAGATAGTCGTGATAGGAGGATAAAAATTCAACCTGCACCGCCTCGCCCCCCTTCCCCTGCGGCACCCCTGCGGCCTCGCCGGGAAACAGGGCCTTGATCTCCGGTATGAAAAAGGCGAGCGAGTCCCTTGTATGCCCGGGGACCTCATACACCCGGCAGGAGAGCCCGCCGAGGTCGAACTCGTCCCCCTGTTTGAGGATGAGCCCGATCTCAAAGGGCCTTATTTTCACATCCTCATTGCCGGCCAGGCCCTGAAAAAGCTTTCGCTGGCTCTCGCTCAGGCGGTTCATCATCTCCAGAACCGATTCCTTTTGCAAAAGGCCGGCGACCCGCTCATGGGCCCCGATGGTGAGCTCCGGCAGCTGGCGCTTCAGATAGCCGGCGCCGCCCAGGTGATCGTAATGCGAATGGGTGAGAAAAAGATACTGGAGGGGATTGGGTCCTGCGATGATTTCCCTGATTGATTTGAGATAAAGCGGCCCCAGGAGATTTATCCCGGCGTCGATCAACAGATTTTTCGTTCCACCCCTGACAAGGTACGCCGGATACCAGGAGTTGGGGATCGCACTGATCCGCTCGTGTATCGTTCCGCTTGCAAGCTGTTTCATGAATCGTATCCCTTAAACCGGCAAAGCCGGGACCAAAGAAATTTCACCATGACTCAATCATATGGATGACTGCCATTGCGTTGAGGAGCGCCTTGGGCGCAAAGGATGAGATCACCGTGTACTCCTGCTCCTTGCTCCCGTCAGGAGATCTCTCCGAGCTGTGCGGATTTCCTCCTGACGGGCCGAGCCCGTCAATAGTGGGGACGCTGTCCCAGAAGAAGTTCCCGTCGCTTAGGCCCCCCCGCTTCTCCTGAATTGCTCGCACTCCGAGCAGTTCTCCGGCCGACTGCCATAATCCCAAAAGCCTGTTCGATCCCGGATTATCCGGCCACGCAGGAACGCGGCGCACGATCTCAACAGCGGTCTTGCAGGAAAATCTCCCGTCTGCGCTGGATACGCTGGAATAGCCGTTGAGCTTCAGGATTTCATCCAGGGCCGCCTCAAACACCTCAGGTGAAAAGGCCCGCATCTCGGCAAAAGCCTCTGCAGAGTGAGGCACGCGGTTTACCAGCGATCCCCCCGCGACCCTGCCCACGTTGACGGTCAGCCCTCTCGAATAATCGGTGAGGGCTTCCATCTTTTTGATGACATCGGCGACTTGCACAATAGCGCTCGCGCCCTTCCGATGCGCAGCGCCGGAATGGGCCCCCTTGCCGGAGACGGTGATCCGGAATTCCGCCCTCCCTTTGCGCGACGTGACCAGGGAAAAATTCAAATCCCGGATGATGCCGGCTTCAAAAACCAGGCAGCCTAACGCGCTTCTGCCAAGCCTTTCCCTGCACAATACGCCGAAATCATCGGACTCCATCTCTTCAGACGCGTCGAAGAGAAGCGTCCATGCAACCTCCTCAAACAGCCCGGGAGCCGCGTGCCGAACAGCCTCAAGCGTCATGAGCATCACAATCGTGCCGCCTTTGATGTCTTCAGTGCCCGGGCCGTAGGCGCGGTCGCCCTGAACGCGCCACATGAAATCATTCATCTCCTCTTCCTCCGGGCTGTACACCGTGTCAAGATGGGATACGCACCCTATGGTTCGGCCGCCGGCTCCCCGCCGTGTCAGCACCAGATGCTTTCCGTATGCGGGGATTACCGATGCCACCCGCTCGGGTATAAAACCCAGTTCACTGAAGACTTTATTCGTGTAATCACCGAGGCGGTTAACGCCTGTCTGATTTCGGGTGAAGGAATTGATCTCCACCATTGCACGGAGCAACTCCGTATAGCGCGGAAGATGCATATCCAGGTAGGCACGGATTTTTAAAGCTGTTTCGGATTTGAAATAGTGCACATTCACAGGGTTTGAGTC
>MIBJ01000027.1:0-9580 GCA_001829495.1 Spirochaetes bacterium RBG_16_49_21
CCATTTTCTTTGCCACAAGCGATGACGAGATATACAAGCGGATTAGAGAAGTCCAGATGCGAGGATATTAGCCAACCTTTTGGCCCCCTAAATCCCTGGAGGGAGACTTGACCTCACCCCCTGCCCCTCTCCAAATTGGAGAGGGGGGCTTATAACTAAAAGCTTTATGCACCCCCCTTCTCTTATTGAGGAGACCTGCTTTTTGAGCAGATACATTAAAAAAATGCAATTTTTTTACTTTGCACTTGACAAAAAGCAGATTATATAGTTAATTACTACTTATACTATCTATTAACTAGTAATTAAGAATGGGGAGGATCATCATGAGTAAACTTGACGCGCAACTAAAATTCGAATCGCTTGCGCTGCACGGCGGCCAGGAGCCGGACGCCAATACCTTATCAAGAGGGATTTCGGTGCACCGGACCAGCTCCTACGTATTTAAAAGCACCGAGCACGCGGCCAGTCTCTTCGGGTTAAAGGAACTCGGGAATATTTACAGCAGGCTGATGAATCCGACACACGAAATTCTCGAACAGAGGGTGACCCTTCTGGAGGGCGGAGCCGCCTCCGTCGCCCTTGCTTCGGGCACAGCGGCCGTTTTCTACTCTATCATTACGATCGCCGGACAGGGCGACGAGATCGTGTCGGCGAATAACCTTTACGGCGGCACGTACACACAATTCGACGCCATTCTGCCGCAATTCGGAATAAAAGTTAAATTTGTCGACCCAAAAGATCCAAACAACTTCGCGAAGGCGATCACCGACAAAACAAAGGCGCTCTTCATCGAAACCATAGGCAATCCGGTTCTCGATTTTACGGACGTTGGAGCTGTCGCGAAGATCGCCCACGGCGCGGGGATACCGCTTATCGTCGATGCTACGTTTACGACCCCTTATCTCCTGCGTACGATCGATCACGGCGCGGACATCGTGGTGAACTCCCTGACGAAGTGGCTCGGCGGACACGGCGCTGCAATCGGCGGTATTGTGACCGATTCCGGAAAATTCAACTGGAAGAGCCCGAAGTTCCCGCTACTGAACGAGCCGGATCCGAATTACCACGGCCTCAAGTGGGCGTACGATCTGCCGGTGCCGCTCGCACCCATCGCCTACGCTTTGAGACTCAGGACCGTACCGCTGCGAAATCTCGGTGCAAACACATCCCCTGACAATGCCTGGATCTTTCTACAGGGTATTGAGACCCTTCCCCTGCGCGTCCAGCGCCACAGCGAAAATGCTACCGCCGTCGCGCAGTACTTGAAGAAGCATCCCAAGGTGGAATGGGTCCGTTATCCGGGATTAAAAGACGATCCAACGTATCCCGTGGCGTCACGATACTTAAAGAAGGGCTTCGGCGGGATGGTGGTGTTCGGGATAAAGGGAGGCAAAACCGCCGGGGAGAAATTCATCAACTCACTGGAGCTCTTTTCCCACCTGGCAAACGTTGGCGACGCCAAGAGCCTCGCCCTTCATCCGGCGACCACTTCTCATTCACAGATGACCGAGGAACAGCAGCGGGCCGGCGGTTTGACCCCCGAGCTTGTGCGGCTTTCCATCGGCATCGAGCACATCGACGACATCATAGCCGATATCGACCAGGCGCTCAAAAAGGCGGTTGCGTGACAAAGGCGGGGGATGAAAATAGACATACGGAGGTACGCATTATGGGAAGAATATTCAACGATATAACCGAGACGATCGGCAACACGCCGCTCGTTAAAATCAACCGGTTGAACGGCGCGCCGGGGGTCAGCATTTTAGCTAAGCTTGAATCCTTCAACCCGGTATCCAGCGTCAAGGACCGGATCGGCGTGTCCATGATCGAAGCGGCGGAAAAGGACGGCAGGATCAACGACAAGACGGTCATAATCGAGCCGACCAGCGGCAATACGGGCATCGCGCTGGCTTTTGTCTGCGCCGCAAAGGGATACAAGCTTGTCCTGACCATGCCGGACACCATGAGCATAGAGCGGCGCCAGCTTTTGCAGATATTCGGCGCAGAGATGGTCCTCACCGAAGGGGCGCAGGGTATGAAGGGCGCCATTGCGAAGGCGGAGGAGCTGGTGAAAACAACGCGCAACAGCTTCATGCCGCAGCAGTTCGACAATCCTGCCAACCCGGAGATCCACCGGAGAACGACCGCAGAAGAGATATGGAGAGACACGGACGGGGCAGTCGACATCTTTATCTGCGGGATCGGCACCGGCGGCACCATTACCGGGGTGGGAGAAGTAATAAAAAAAAGAAAACCGTCGCTCCGGGTAATCGCCGTGGAGCCGGCCGATTCACCGGTGCTCTCCGGAGGAAGCCCGGGGCCGCATAAAATCCAGGGAATCGGAGCCGGTTTTGTTCCCCGGGTGCTGAACCGGGATATAATCGACGAGATAATTACCGTATCTCATGTCGACGCGGGAGACATCGCCCGCAGGCTCGCGAGCGAAGAGGGGATACTGTCGGGTATCTCCAGCGGAGCTGCCCTGTGGGCTGCGTTGAAAGTGTCACGGCGCAAGGAAGCGGCGGGAAAGACCATTGTCGTCATTCTTCCCGATACCGGGGAGCGCTACCTGTCCACGTGGCTGTTCAACAAGTAGTGAGTGTCTTTTGAATCAATTCTCGGTTGTTAATATATTGACAATATACTATCAATTTAATTATTATGCTATTGATCAATAAAAGGCGCTGCCGGAGTAATCAATGAAACTTTCCACGCGATCACGATACGGAGTTCGCCTGATGCTGGCGCTCGGTGTTAAAAGCAATCAAGGTCCCATCTTTCTGAAAGATATCGCCCGCTCCGAGGAGATATCGGAAAAATATTTAAGCCAGATCATCATTCCCCTGAAGGCGAAGGGCCTTGTGTCCACCTTCAGGGGCGCCCACGGCGGATATATCCTGGCCAGACGGGCGTCGGAGATCAGGCTGCGGGAGATCGTAGAGCCGCTTGAGGGCGATTTGTGCCTCGTTGATTGCGTAACGCTTCCGGAGGTATGCGACCGGGCAACTGATTGCGTGACGCGCGATATCTGGAGCGAGATGAGCGCTCTGATCCTGAAATTTCTCGATAACGTCACGCTGGAGGACCTGATAAAAAAATATAAAAAGCAGCATAAGAAAGCGAGCCAAAACCCGGACTTTTCAATTTAGGGTCTCCAAATGAAAGCAATAGGTCTTCTCTCCGGCGGGCTGGACTCGACGCTTGCCGTACGTATCATTCTCGATCAGGGTGTAGAGGTCGAGGCCCTGAAGTTCACTTCTCCATTCTGCCAGTGCGACAGGAAGGGAAGATGTTATTCCGCGGAAGTCGCCGGAGAATTACATATCCCGATCAGAACCCTGGTAAAGGGAAGCGATTACCTGGAAATCATTAAAAAACCCCAATACGGATACGGCTCCGGCGTGAACCCCTGCATCGACTGCAGAATTTACATGCTGAAAAAAGCGAAAGAATATGCGAAATCGGCGGGGGCACAATTCATTTTTACCGGTGAGGTGCTCGGACAAAGACCCATGAGCCAGCACCGCAGGGCCTTTATGACCATTGAACGGGATGCGGGCCTTGAAGGGAAATTACTGAGGCCTCTTTCGGCAAAATACCTTCCCGAGACCGAGGCTGAGATCAACGGATGGGTGGACAGAAAAAAACTGCTTGATATCAGCGGCAGAGGCAGAAAAAAACAGTACGAGCTTGCCCGGGAGTTCAACATCCAAACCTTTTCATGCCCGGCCGGAGGATGCCTGCTGACAGATAAAAACTTCGCCAGGAGAATGAAGGATTTGCTTAAAAGTGAAGCCACTATCACACTACCGGACATCATCATTCTGAAGACCGGCAGGCATTTCAGATTCAGGAGGAGCAAAATAGTGGCGGGCAGAAATAAAAATGAAAATGATATCCTAAGAAAAAATAAAAAAGAAACAGACTACCTTTTTGAGGTGCCGGATTTCGGGAGCCCGACGGTTATACTTCAAAATGAAGTCAATGAGGACGCGATTGAATTAGCGGCCAAAATAACCGCGGCATACTCCGATGCCGGAAAAGGATATGTCGCCGTGCAGTACGGTCTCCGGCTGGAAAAAATGATGCAGGTGGCCAAACCTGATAAAGAAAACATCGCGCACTACATGATCTGATCTTACCGGATTCAGTATGGCAAAAACTAAACTAATTGAGCTTAAAAAAATTATCAAGACGTACGGGAGGACCGTTGTCGCGTATTCGGGCGGGAGTGATTCGACGTTTCTCCTGAAAATCTGCGCGGACGTGCTCGGCACAGAGCGCGTGATCGCGGCGACAGGGTCGTCCGAGACATATACGCCGGGCGAGCTCTCGTTCGCCCGGCGTATCGCCCGCGACCTCCGCGTACGGCACGTTATAATCGAAACCGACGAGCTTCACGACGAGCTTTTTTCATCAAATACGAAACTGCGGTGCTATCATTGCAAAAGTAATTTTTATTCCAAGCTGGCGTCCTTCGCGCGGAGCGAACATATCGATTTTGTGCTCGACGGAACGAATATCGACGACAAAAAGGATTACCGTCCCGGAATGAAGGCCGCCCGGGAATGGGGGGTTAAAAGCCCGCTCGCGCAGGCCGGAATGACAAAAGGAGACATACGCCGGTACTCAAAAAAAATGGGGCTCATCTCATGGGATAAGCCGGCCAGCCCGTGCCTGGCGAGCAGGATCCCGTACGGGAGCAGGATCACGAAAGAGAAGCTTTCAATGATCGCCGAAGCCGAAGAATTTATCAGGGGAATGGGCTTCAAAACGATACGCGTCCGGCATCATGATTCAACGGCCAGGATCGAAATTCCTTTGCGCGATCTGCCCCGCATCATCAGGAAAGACATGCGCGAGAAGATCGGCGACCGCCTGAAACGCATCGGGTTTTGCTGGGTGTCGCTTGATATCGAAGGATTTAAGTCCGGGAGCTTGAACCGGGCGCTTGACCGCGGCTGAACAACCTCACCCCCCTCTCCCATTTAGAAATGAATAAAGGAGAGGGGGAGTTAAAGGATGAAGCTTAATATTTCGAAAACCCTCTCCTTTCTTCCGAGCTTAATGGGAGAGGGTGCGCAGAGCGCGGGTGAGGGCAGGGAGGAATTTGATATGAAAATAGCCGTAGGCATGAGCGGCGGAGTCGATTCGTCGGTAGCGGCCCTGCTTTTAAAAGAGCAGGGCCATGAAATTATGGGGATCTCCATGTCCATCTGGGAGGGCACGGATGAAACTGCCGCGGGTAAAAAACACTCCTGCTACGGTCCCGACGAAAGGGAGGAAATCACCGAGGCGGAAGCGGTTTGTAAATCTCTCGGTATTCCTTATTATGTTTTCGACTGCTCCGCGGAGTATAAAAAGAACGTCATAGAGTATTTTAAAAACGAATACCGGTCGGCGCGGACGCCGAATCCCTGCATCGTATGCAACCATAGGATCAAATTCGACGCGCTTCTTAAAACAGCGGAAGCCTCCGGGCTCAGGTTCGATAAATTCGCGACCGGACACTACGCCAACATAGAGCTTGACACGGGCAGCGGGAGGCATTTGCTTAAAAAGGCCGCTGATGCGAAAAAGGATCAGTCCTATTTTTTATACCGGCTCGGGCAGTACCAGCTGGCAAAGGTACTGTTCCCGGTGGGGAACCTAACCAAGGAAATGGTCCGGTCTATCGCCCGCTCGAACGGGGTACCTGTCTCTGAAAAGGATGAAAGCCAGGACTTTTACAGCGGGGATTACCGCGAGCTGCTGGATGTTGGAGAAAAAGTCGGAGATATCGTACTCACCAGCGGCAAGGTCATCGGAAGGCACCGGGGGTTATGGAACTATACTCCGGGTCAGCGAAAGGGCCTCAGGATAGCATATCCTGAGCCGCTCTACGTGATCAGGCTTGACGCAAAAAATAACACGGTCGTAGTAGGTACCAAAAACGAAATCAGCGTGTCGTCATTTGCGGTGAACGACCTCAACTGGATTGCGGTTGAAAAGCCTGCTTCGTCTTTTGAGGCGACGGTGAAGCTTCGGTCAACCCATAAGGAGATTGAGTCTTTTGCCGAGATGATCGGCGACAACGAAGCAAAAGTCACCCTCCGGAGCAGCAAAGAGCCGATAGCGCCGGGCCAGTCAGCCGTGTTTTATGACGGCGATTCGGTAATCGGCGGCGGAATAATAGACAGAACGCTGGGGCCATGAACAGCAGTTAAGCGTTTTTCATTAGACAGGAATCTTGGGATTTAGTGATACCGGCTCGATATCGATATGGCTCCGACCCTTATTTTTGGGGAACCCTGCCTCTGCCTCAGTTCTTTGAATTTGGGGTCAGAGCCTCACCAAGACTCTTTTGTAGCACTACCGGATTGCTTCGCTGCGCTCGCAATGACCATGGGTTTTGCAATAAATCTATTAATTCTAAAAAAAATTCATAAATTTTGTATTTATTATTGACATAAAACGCCGTTTTTATTTAATTACTACTTACATGATAGCATTACTAGAATATAAACAACAACGTTCATCCGGGGATGAATTATGGCGCTCTATAACAACATACTCCAAGCAATCGGCAGAACCCCGTTGGTAAAGCTTAATAAGATTACGGAAGGAATAGAATCAACCATATATGCAAAAGTCGAATTCATGAATCCCGGCGGAAGCGTCAAGGACCGGATCGGCATCGCCATGATTGAGGCTGCCGAACGAGAGGGTCTGCTTAAACCGGGTGGAACCATCATTGAAGCAACTGCCGGAAATACCGGCGTCGGCCTTGCTCTGACGGCATCTATCAAGGGATATAAGACCATCTTCGTCATGCCCGATAAAATGAGCGAGGACAAAATAAGCCTTCTCAAAGCCTACGGAGCCGAGGTGGTGATAACGCCCACATCCGTGCCGCCGGACTCTCCGGAAAGCTACAACGGGGTGGCCGACCGGCTCGCGCGTGAGATACCGGGCGCGTTCAGACCGAACCAGTTCAGCAATCCCAATAATCCGCAGGCGCACTATCTTACTACCGGGCCTGAAATCTGGGAGGACTCGGGCGGGAAAGTGGAGATATTTGTCGCCGGTATGGGAACCGGCGGCACCATATCCGGCACGGGTAAATTTCTCAAAGAAAAAAATCCGCGCATAATCGTTGTCGGGGCCGATCCGGAAGGCTCCATACTCTCCGGAGACAGCCCGAAGCCGTACAAGGTCGAGGGTATCGGGGAAGACTTTATACCCAGAACGTTCAACCGCCAGGTCGTGGACGACATGGTGCGGGTGAGCGACCGTGAATCGTTCAACACCGCACGCCGCCTCGCGCGGGAGGAAGGGCTGCTTGCGGGCGGGTCCGCCGGTACCGCCGTTGCTGCGGCACTAAAATACGCGCAGCGTCTCGGCAAGCCGGCATTCATCGTCGCGCTCCTTCCGGACACGGGAAGGAATTATCTTACCAGGATCTATTCCGATTCCTGGATGAAGGAAAACGGCTTCTGGAAGACCCATGAAACCGGATCGCCGAAGGTAAAAGACATTCTCGACGGCAAGGTCAATCTTCCCAAGATCATCTCGGTCGGCTCCCGCGACGTACTGGGCAAAGCCATACAGCTTATGCATAAGTTCAACATCTCCCAGATACCGGTTATTGACGGCGATACGATCGCGGGAAGCATCAACGAGGCGGCGCTGATGAAGCTCCTCATGGACGGCATCGATTTCACGAAACAGAAAATCTCGGCGATCATGGGCAGTCCCCTCCCCTCTCTGGATGAACACACCGACGTTTCAGAAGCGGAGCGGCTCCTCCTGTCCGGCTCAACCGGTATTATCGTGACGAGCAACAAAAAACCCGTTGGCGTAATCACCCGGACCGACATAATTGAAGCCTGGGTATCGGGGAGGAAGGGTTTCAGCTATGAAATTTGAAACAAAGGCGATACACGCGGGACAGGAACCGGATCCCCGCACCGGCGCGGTTAATGTCCCCATATATCAGACCTCGACCTACCGGCAGGATGCCATCGGGCGACACCGGGGATACGAATATTCGCGGACCGGCAACCCGACCCGGACCGCCCTGGAACAGGCGATGGCGGCGCTTGAGGGAGGCCTCTACGGCCTCGCCTTCGCCTCAGGGGTTGCCGCAACCGACGCGGTCGTGAATCTTCTTAAAGCGGGCGATCACATTGTATCCGGCGACGATATTTACGGCGGCACCTTCCGCCTGTTCGAGAGGGTATACAAAAAATGGGGGATCGAAACGACCTACGTCGATGTGACCGATGTCAAAGCGTTTCGGGAGGCGATACGGGAAAATACCCGCCTCTTATGGATTGAGACCCCCACCAACCCGCTCCTGAAGCTGTCGGATATTGCGGCATTGTCGGCAATCGCGAAAAAGAAGAGCATACCCCTGGCAGTTGACAATACCTTCGCCACGCCCTTTTTCCAGCGGCCCCTCCATCTGGGTGCGGACATTGTGGTGCACAGCACCACGAAATATTTGGCAGGACACAGCGACATCATCGGCGGAGCAGTCGTGACATCAAACGAGAAGATTTATAATGATTTGAAGTTTCATCAGAACTCTGCCGGAGCAGTGCCCGGGCCGATGGATTGCTATCTCGCGCTCAGGGGAATAAAGACCCTTTCAGTGAGGATGAGAGAGCATGAGCGCAACGCCAAATATCTTGCCGAATATCTCGAACATCATCCGAAGATCGAGAGGATTTACTATCCCGGCCTGCAAAGCCATCCCCAGCACGACCTTGCCGCGAAACAGATGAGCGGATTCGGCGGTATGATAAGCATCGAGATCAAAGGCGGATTCCCCGCTGTGGAGCTATTCGTCTCAAAACTGAAACTCTTTTTACTGGCTGAAAGCCTGGGCGGGGTCGAGTCGCTGGTAGCGTACCCGCCCACGATGACCCACGGCTCTTTTTCAGCACAAGAAAGAGAGAAACGAGGTATAAAAAACAATCTGCTGCGGCTCTCCGTGGGAATTGAGCATCCGGAAGACCTGAGGGAGGATCTGGAACAGGCGCTGGATTTTAAGGTTCCCTATGAGTGGCACATATGAATGCGAAACGGAAGCCGAAGGGATAACGAGAGGGAAATATGTTTCATAACCGAAAAACTGATCGGAGGTGATCAATTTGCAGATTATAATTAATGGAAATAAGGATACGATTGACGGAGCGCCCACTATTCTGGAGCTGCTCGCGACAAAGAACGTGGAGAGCCCGGATATGGTATCGGTCGAGCTGAACGGCGTGATCCTGAAAAGGAGCGAATTGGGCTCCGTGACGCTCACGGAAAACGATTCAATTGAGTTTCTCTATTTCATGGGAGGCGGATCCGTTCAATGAAATATCGGGGTTTCACCACACAGGCGATTCATGGACCGGTTATGAAAACCGACGCCCATCACGCATTACAATTCCCAATTTATGCGGGAGTCGCGTACGATTTCGAGTCCGCCGAGGCAATGTCAGACGCTTTTGCAGGGAAAAGAGCGGCCCATGTTTACTCGCGCATATCAAATCCGACTGTTGAAGCCTTTGAAATGAAAATGGCGGCCCTTGAAAATGGACTCTCC
>MIBJ01000027.1:9593-41647 GCA_001829495.1 Spirochaetes bacterium RBG_16_49_21
CATCAGGTATGGCCGCTATATCCACGACTTTGATAAATTGTCTCCAAAAAGGGGATTCCGTCATTGCCGCATCATCCCTGTTCGGCGGTACTTATTCTTTTTTAAGAAATGTTCTGGATGCCCTGGGGATTAAAAGTTATTTCGTGCCCATTACAGACATGCGTGCGGTTGAAAAGGCTATTGATGAAAATGCGCGGGTATTGCTGCTTGAAACAATATCCAACCCCGGCATGATCGTTCCGGACTTTACGGCGATATCCGATATCGCGCGCCCGCATAAGGTTGTTGTCATTGCCGACAGCACGGTTACCACGCCGTATCTCTTTAACGCTAAAAAATTCGGCGTCGATATCGTGATTCACTCGACAACAAAATACATATCCGGGGGCGCAACAAGCGTCGGCGGGATGATCGTCGATCTCGGAACTTTTAAATGGTCGTCGCTTCCCGCGCTTGCAAATTACCATCGATTTAACGAAATGGCCTTTACCGCGAGACTGAGAAAAGAAGTATACCGCGAAACCGGCGGCTGTTTGTCGCCGCATCACGCCTATCTTCAGAGCCTGGGACTGGAAACGCTCGCGCTGCGCATGGATAGAACATGCGGAAACGCTCTGGCCGTGGCGGAATTCCTGGAAACCCAGAGCATGGTAAAAACGCTACGCTATCCGGGTCTCCGGTCGTCATCATTTTACGAGCTTTCACGGAAACAGTTTAACGGACGGTTCGGCGGCATACTGACTTTCGAACTCCCTGACAAAGCGGCAAGCTTCAGATTTTTAAACAACCTCTCACTCGTTAAAAGAACGCCGAATCTGGGAGACAATAAAACATTGGCACTGCATCCGGCCTCCACCATCTTCGCCGGATTCACCGATGAGGAGCGAAAATCGCTCGGCGTTGGAGATTCCATGATTCGTCTTTCGATCGGAATAGAGGAGCCGGAAGATATTATCAACGATATCCAGGAAGCACTGCGAGGTTTATAAATGAATCTGGATGACGAACAGATCGAGCGGTATAGTAGAAATATCATTTTGAAAGAAGTGGGAGGTAAAGGCCAGGAGCGGCTTCTTGCGTCCAGGGTCATCATTATCGGGGCCGGCGGGCTCGGCTCTCCCGCGGCCCTGTATCTGGCTGCCGCCGGAGTCGGCACGATCGGCCTGGTCGATGGCGACGCGGTGGATCTGAGCAATCTCCAGCGGCAGATCATTCATTTTACGGGAGACGTCGGAATCCGCAAAACCGAATCGGCAAAGAAAAAAATAGAACTTCTCAATCCCGATGTGCGGGTGAATACCTATCATGATATCGTAACATCAAACAATATCAGAGAAATAATCCGGGATTATGACTTCGTCGTGGACGGCACTGATAATTTCCCCGCGAAATTCCTTATCAACGACGCCTGCGTCATGGCAGGAAAACCCTTTTCCCACGCCGGAATACTCAGGTTCTACGGACAGACGATAACCGTGCTCCCGCATGAAAGCGCCTGTTTCCGGTGTCTGTTCCTCGGCCCTCCGCCGCCGGGGTCCGTGCCGAGCTGCCGGGAGGCCGGCATACTGGGCGCCGTCGCCGGCATATTCGGCACCATTCAGGCGCTGGAGGCATTGAAGCATATCCTGGGTACGGGCGGGCTTCTTGCCGACCGTCTCCTGACGGTGGACGCCCTTACGATGAGCTTCCGCGAGATAAAAGTCAAAAAAAATCCCCGCTGCCCGGTCTGCGGGGATACGCCGGCGATAACCTCGCTGGTGGATTATGAGCAAAAAGCGTGCGATCTGAAACTATGATTCTATCCGGAGACATCTCTCAGAGTATTTTCAAACACGCGGATCGGGAAGCCCCGGTGGAGGCCTGCGGCTACCTGGCCGGTATCGGAAAACGGGTGAGCAAACATTATCCGATGACCAACAGTGAAGGGAGAAATGATCATTTCGCATTCGATCCGAAAGAGCAATTCGCCGTACATAAATCGGCCCGCGATGAGGGACTCACGATCATCGGCGTATATCACAGCCATCCCGCTTCGCCGGCCAGGCCATCCGGAGAGGACATCAGGCTGGCCTATGATCCGACGGTCGTTTACGTCATCGTTTCCCTGATGGACGGGATCAAAACGATGATGGGGTTCCGCATTATTAAGGGAACGGTTGAAGAAGAGCCTATGATTATCGAGGAAAATTCGAATTTAAGGAGAAACATGATGGAAAGAAAAATTGATGTTAAAGGGTTGAAAGCAGAATTAAAAAAGGAATCGAAAAAATTGCAGCTCGACTTCAATGAACTGAAGAGCGGCGGATATATAAAGCAGACGCAGAAGGATCTCTTTACCGTACGCCTGCGCTGTCCCGGCGGGAAAGTGACCAGCGAAAAGCTGCGCAAGGCCGCGGAAATATCAG
The DNA here is from genome assembly GCA_001829495.1 of Spirochaetes bacterium RBG_16_49_21. Taxonomy (GTDB): domain Bacteria; phylum Spirochaetota; class UBA4802; order UBA4802; family UBA5550; genus RBG-16-49-21. Next base: position 11,999 of record MIBJ01000027.1, read on the forward strand.
ACAGATACGGGAAAAGAGAGGTTCACATTTCAGTCAGGCAGTCTATTGAGGTGCCGTACGTCCACTATAAGAATTTCGATGAGGTGGCTGAGTCTCTGCGACAGATCGATTGGTCAGTGGCTTCCTGCGGTCCGAGAGTGCGCGTTCCCACCGCCTGCGCGGGATGCACCTATAATCCAAACGGGATTACAGACTGCCAGGGAATCTGTACCGAGGTCGATCGGAAGTATTTCGGCACCCCAACCGGTCATCACAAGTTTAAAATATCGTTTTCCGGATGCCCCATCGACTGCTTCAGAACCAGAGAAATGGATCTCGGTTTTCAGGGCATGCTTGAGCCCGCGCTGGAAGAGAATCTCTGCACCGGGTGTGAACTGTGCGTTAAGGCGTGCGAGGAGGAAGCACTGCGAATGGAGGGAGGCCTCCCGGTACGCGATCTCGGCAAATGTATATACTGCGGCGATTGCGTCAAGGTATGCCCGGTAAACGCAATGACAAGCAAAAGGATCGGATGGCTGGCCCGGGTTGGCGGTAAGCATGGAAAACATCCCTATTTTGCCTATGAGGTCGCCGGTTTCCTTACGGATAATCAGGTTTTCAGTTTGATCGAGAAGACAATCGAATGGTACGCCCGAAACGCAACTGGTCGGGAAAGGATCGGCAGGAGCATTGAACGGTTGGGCCTGAATAAATACATTGATGAAATCGTTGCTCCCCTCGGCCTTGAATCCATACGAGACGACGCGGGACGAGCAAAATTTTATTCAAGGGGTAACTTCTATGCTAAATGAAGGGAAATTGACGCCGGATAGAACGCTCGATCTGCGCACTGTTCTGTGCCCTATCAACTTTGTGCGCGCCAAATTAACACTTGAAGAGATGACCTCCGGCCAGGTTCTCGAGGTCATATTGGACGACGGCGAGCCGATGCGCAACGTTCCCCGCAGCATAAAGTCCGAGGGGCACACGATCATTAATGTACTGAAGCTGCCGGATGACTCCTACAGACTTCTTATACGTAAAGAAGAAGGATAGGATAGACAGTACGTATCAAGGAATGAGCATGGAAAAAAATACCATCAATACGCTTATACGCGAATTCACAGATAAAAGCGCCGAGGAGATTCTGAAATATTTCATATCGAGATATAAATCGCGCGGCGACAGTGCGGCTCGTGAGAATGAAATGGAGCGAATCGCTCTGGGCACCGCCCTCGGCGCAGAAGGACAGGCGCTCACCCACATGATTGTAACCATTCATCCGAAGGCGCGTATTTTCGTCATCGATACGGGGCGGCTCCACGAGGAGACCTATGATCTCATGATGCGGTCGATGAACCGTTACGGCATACGTTATGAAATTTATTTTCCCGAGGCGTCGGACGTTGAAGAGCTCGAAAGAATGAACGGGCCCAACCTCTTTTACGAAAATGCCGATCTCCGTAAAAAATGCTGCCATGTACGGAAGGTAAAACCGCTGCGGAGGGTGCTCCAGACCCTGGACGTGTGGATAACCGGATTGCGGCGCAGCCAGTCGGTGACGAGAAGCTCGATTGAAAAAATCGAATGGGACGAGGCTAACGGCCTCATCAAGCTCAATCCTCTCGCCGACTGGAGCGAAGAGGACGTGTGGAGATATATCAGGGAAAATAATATTCCTTACAATAAACTTCATGATCAGGGATATCCGAGCATCGGCTGCGCTCCCTGCACCCGCGCGGTATCGCCCGGGGAGGACATCCGGGCAGGCAGGTGGTGGTGGGAACAACCGGAACACCGGGAGTGCGGCCTGCACCCGGCCGGCGGAAGGCTCGTGGGAAGGAACAATCGGCATGGATAACCTCGATAAACTTGAGGCGCAGAGCGTGTATATTCTCCGCGAAGCCTACCGCGAGTTCAAAAACCTGGTGATGCTCTGGTCCATCGGAAAGGACAGCACGGTATTGCTCTGGCTTGTCCGCAAGGCGTTTTTCGGCCACGTACCCTTGCCGCTTCTCCACATCGACACGCATTTTAAAATACCGGTGATGATCGAGTACCGCGACCGGCTGGCGCGGGACTGGGGCCTCAACATGGTATATGGAGAAAACACAGAGGCGATCGGGAATAGGGAAACCTATCCGGATGGGGCCTGTGATCGGATCGCCTGCTGTAAGAAACTCAAGACAGAAGCACTGAAATACACTCTCGCCGGGGAATGGCCGCGCTACCGGTTTGATCATAGTAAGGGCCGTTATATCCCGGACGAGAATAAAGAACAGTATACCGGCGTCATTGTCGGGGTCAGAGCGGACGAGGAAGGGAGCAGGTCCAAGGAGCGCTATTTCTCCCCGCGTGACCGGGAAAACGACTGGGACGTGGGCGACCAGCCGCCCGAGCTCTGGAACCAGTTCAAAACCGATTTCGCTCCGGGAACGCATGTGAGGATCCATCCGCTCCTCGACTGGACCGAGCTCAATATATGGGAATACATTGAACGCGAGAAAATCCCGGTCGTTTCATTGTATTTCAACCAGGGCGACGGAAAGCGATATCGGTCTCTGGGATGCTATCCGTGCACAAGCCCCGTGGATTCTGAGGCGCGCACGGTCAGTGAAATCATCGCGGAACTGCGCCACGGAAAGTTTGCCGATGTAGCGGAACGCTCGGGGCGCGAACAGGACAAGGAAGACGACGGCGGACTGGAAACCTTGCGCCGTGAGGGATACATGTAGTATGAAAACACTGAGTATTGAAAACGAAATCAAGGAGATCAGTGACGCGGCGGATACGCGGCGCGGGAGGCTGAACATCGTCATCACGGGCCACGTGGACCATGGGAAGAGCACGGTGATCGGAAGGCTCCTCGCAGACACCGGCTCGCTTCCCCGGGGAAGGCTGGAGCAGGTGAAGACGATGTGCGAAAAAAACGCCAAGCCCTTCGAATACGCGTTTCTGCTCGACGCGCTCAAAGACGAAAGGAGCCAGGGGATAACGATCGACAGCGCCCGGTGTTTCTTTAAAACAAAAAAGCGCGATTATATCGTCATCGATGCCCCCGGCCATGTGGAATTTCTCAAGAACATGGTAACCGGCGCCGCGCGGGCCGAGGCCGCTCTTCTCGTTATATGCGCGAGCGAAGGAATTCAGGAAAACAGCAGACGGCACGGGTATCTCGTATCCATGCTCGGAATCAGGCAGGTAGTCATACTTCTCAATAAAATGGACCTGGTGAATTATGATCAGCTTGTCTATGACAGACTGGTCTCGGAATACGGGAAATTTTTATCGGAGTTGAATGTAACGCCGGTTTCTTTCATCCCGATCAGCGCCCGTGAAGGCGTGAATATAACCGCCGCATCGAAGGAGATGCCCTGGTACAGGGGTTTAACCCTGCTGGAACAGCTTGATGGGTTCCAACAACAAAAAGGGAAAGAATACCTGCCGTTGCGGTTCCCTCTTCAAGACGTCTATAAATTTACGCGAAAGAACGACGACCGGCGGATACTGGCCGGAACCATTGAAACGGGGATTGTGCGGGTCGGCGATGAGGTGATCTTCCTTCCTTCGCATAAGAGGTCCCGGATACGAAGCATTGAGGCATTTAACGTACCGCGGAAGACAGAGGCTGGTGCGGGTGAGGCAATCGGCGTCACTATCGAGACCCAGATCTACATTAAAGCCGGAGAAATAATGGTCAAGCCGGGTGAAACGATGCCCCGCATCAATTCCCGCATCAAATCCAACATTTTCTGGATGGGCAAATCGCCTCTCATCAAGGGGAAGACATATAAAATGAAACTCGCTACTTCCCGGGTGAACGTATCGGTCGCTGAAATTCTTCACGTCCTTGATGCCGTCGATCTTCGGATGAATTACCACAAACAGCAACTGGACCGGCATGATGTCGGCGAAGTCATTCTGGAAAGCGTTAAACCGGTCGCTTTTGATTACGCGTCGGTGATAGAAGGCACCGCGCGCTTCGTTCTCGTGGATAATTATGAGATCGCAGGCGGGGGTACTATTATAGAAGAAATCGATAACGGCGAAACCCTTTTGGAAAAGCATATCCATGAGCGGGAAATCGCGTGGGACAAGGGTTTTGTGACGGCCGTTGACCGGTTTAACCGTTATAAACACACTTCAAAATTCATAGTCCTGACAGGCGAGGCGTATGATGAGGTAACATCGTTCGCCAAGGAGCTTGAACGAAAACTTTTTCTTGACGGTTATCATACCTATTATATCGGCTTAAACAATGTGATCTCCGGTATTGGATCCGATACCCGGAACATCGGCCGGGATGCCGGCGATTCCATCATGAGGCTCGGCGAGCTTGCCAGGATCATAACGGATTCCGGCCAGATACTCATTACGGCGCTGACGGGAGTCGATGATTACGACCTTGAGATTTTAAAACTGCTGAACGAGCCTGCTGAAATAATCGTCATAAACGTCGGCCCTGCAGCATTTTCGCGGTTCAACGTCGATCTGGAAATCCCGGACGATAATAATCTTGATGTGGCCATCGGCGATATCTATGAGCTCCTCAAGAAGAAAGAGGTTATCGTAGAGTATTATATCTGAAAGGGAAAAAATTTCATTTACCGGGAATATCTTCCTTAAAATAAATTTTATACCCCATATTAAATCCGTACAGGTCCTCGCCCAGAGCTTTTCCGTCAAGTTCCGCGTAGGGATACATGAAATAATTTAAAGCTTTACCGCTTTGAGAAGGATTAAGCATGATATTGTCGCCGGTGCCGAATGCGACCCTGCTTTCATCAACCGATCCGAAATAGTATGCCCTTATATCAGATGCCTCTTTCAGGCTCAATTTTTTTTCAAGAATATGCTTTCTGACGTCCGCCGGATCAGCCGCGATCCAGCCATTTCCCGGCAGGTAAAATTCCGCCCAGCAATGCTGTGCTTTTGTCATATCGCCTTCTTTTCCTTTTGGAATGCGTATGCCGAAAACCTCCCGGGCAGGGACTCCCGCCGCCCTCGCAAGGGCGACGAAAACAGAATGGATGTCCGCGCATTTTCCGCCTTTACTTTCCAGAAGACTTTCAACGTCGCCAAAACCGCAGCCTTTAACTTCCGGATCGCGGCGCATATTATTTATAATCCAGTCATACACGGCCCGTGCTTTATCGAGAGCGCCGATTTTATCTTTCGTTATCATATTTGCATAATTTACAATTTTTAATTTCGCGGAACCAAATCTATTAAGATCCGTATATTTTAAATACTCATCTGCAATGAAAGTTACCCCGTTATTCTTAAAATTTTTCGAAAGCCTTTCTCTTCGCTTAACTTTATAAGAATACCTGAATTGAATTTCATTAATAGGAGTATTCCATTCCGCGTATAAAATATTATTACCAAAAACGGGTTCCCGGTAAATTCCCGTTTTCAAATAATTCCCGCTGACGTTTACTTCGGTTATATCCTGATATTCATCAGACATCGGATAGGGCATCCAGAATCTGAGCTTCTTAGCCTTTAAAGGCGCCGTTGTTTCAAACCGGATTGTAACGACGGCAATCCGTTCTTTGGCCGTTACCGGAAGAACAAAAAAAATAAGGAAAAGCACGGCTGCCGGTATAATTAAACACTTCTTCATTCTCACATCCATCTCCTGTAAATTTTTCTTTAATAACTCGAGTTAGGCGAATTTTAATTAAAATTGTCCCCCTCCCTTGATGGGAGGGGCTAGGGGAGGGTGATTAGAGCAGAAATTGAATATTACTGCTAATACACCATCAATATTATTCATTACTTCATTATTCCAAAATCTTATTACAGCAAATCCCTGTGACTTCAGCCAATCATCCCTTTCAATATCATTCTCTTTATCTTCTATGTGCTGACTACCATCCAGTTCTATAACCAACTTATTTTCAAAACACACAAAATCAACTATATATGAACCTAGTGGCTCCTGTCGCCTGAACTTCAGTTCCTTTACCTGTTTTGATTTTAAATATTTCCATAGTTTCTTTTCTGCTTCTGTTTGATTCTTTCGTAATTGCCTCGCAAAATACACTAAACTGTCTGACATTGGCTTTTTCCACCCCCACCCCGGCCCTCCCCCATCAAGGGGGAGGGGGTTATTGAATCAATCTTCACCTAACTCGAGTAATAAGATACTTTGATGTTTTATTTAATATACTTATTTAGAAAATATATACGCTTGTAAAAAACCGGCCTTTTGTCAAATATTTATTGCAGCGCTCTCATCCCCGAAGCTCGTAAAGATTTTTTTCGTTATATCTGGTAGTCTTCAATAAATACCTTAACTTTTTTCGGCCTGATATGGACGCCCTCCCCTTCCTGCAGGTTAAGCTCATTCAGTCTGTCCCTGGTGATCTCCGCTTCGACCGCGCCCTGGCCGTCGTCAGGAAGGAGCTCGACCCGCACGATGTTTCCCACGCGATGTATAGTGCGTACCCGGGCGGGGATCGAAGAGCCGCCGGTGGCCGTCCTCCCGATGTCGATGTCATGGGAGCGGACATAGCCCACCACCATCGTGTCCGGGACATCGACATGCTCCCGGGAATCAATTTTCAGGGAGCCGATGTGTGCGCACCCGTCGTGCACTCTGCCATGAAATATATTCACCGCCCCGAGGAAATTGAATACGAAGGGGCTGGCGGGGTTGTCGTAGACCTCTTCCGGCCCGCCCGTCTGCTCTATCCTCCCCGCGTTCATCACGACCACCTTGTCGGCAACCTCGAGCGCCTCGTCCTGGTCGTGCGTGACGAACACGCTGGTGATGTGAAGCTCGTCGTGGAGCTTGCGCAGCCATCGCCGCAGCTCGATCCTGACGCGCGCGTCCAGGGCGCCGAAGGGCTCGTCCAGGAGCAGCACCGACGGCTCCACCGCCAGGGCTCGCGCGAGCGCCACCCGTTGCCGCTGCCCGCCGGAAAGCTGACGCGGATACCTCTCGGCATGGCTCTCAAGCTGGACGAGCCTGAGAAGCTCATGGACCCTGCCGGTGATTTCATTCTTCGGAGGCCGCAATCCCCGGGGACGCACTTTTAATCCGAAGGCGACGTTTTCGAATACCGTCATATTTCTAAAAAGGGCATAGTGCTGGAATACGAAACCCACCTTCCTTTCGCGTATTTTTCGACTGATCATCTCCCTTTCGTTGATCAGTATCTCTCCCGCGTCCGCGTATTCCAGACCCGCAATGATCCGCAGCAGCGTGGTCTTGCCCGACCCGGAAGGCCCCAGGAGCGCCACGAGCTCTCCCGTGTTTATAGTAAGATTGATATCCTTCAGAGCCTCGAAAGACCCGAATTTTTTCGATATATTGACGATGTTGATGCTCATAGATCCACCCCCGAAGATCCGGACTCCCGGCGCTCCGTGTTCAATTGCGGCGTGAAGCGACCGGATGATTTCCATTCCACGAATTTCTTCGCCGCGAGCGTCACGACCGCGAGCATGGCCAGAAGAGAGGCCACCGCGAAGGCGGCGGTGAAATTGTATTCGTTGTACAGGATTTCGACATGAAGAGGCATGGTCGCGGTTTCGCCCCTGATGTGCCCGGAAACAACCGATACTGCCCCGAATTCGCCCATGGCACGCGCGTTGCACAGGATCACGCCGTAGAGAAGACCCCATTTTACGCCGGGGAGGGTGACGCGGAAGAAGGTTTTCCAGCCTCCCGCCCCGAGGGTCAGAGCGACCTCTTCCTCCTCGTTACCGTTTGCCGCCATGACCGGAATCAGCTCCCTCGCCACGAAGGGGAAGGTGACAAACACCGTCGCCAGGACGATGGCCGGAACCGCAAAAAGTATTTTTATGTCGTGCGCTTCAAGCCAGGGCGAGAGAAGGCTGTGCGAACCAAACAGGAGGACGAAAATAAAACCTGATATGACCGGCGACACGGCAAAGGGGAGGTCGATCAGGCTAATCAGAAAATACTTTCCCCTGAATTCGAATTTGGCGATTGCCCATGACGCCGTGAGACCGAACAGAAGATTCAGCGGCACGGCGATCGCCGCGGTGATGAGCGTGAGCTTGATGGCTGACAACGCGTCCTGCTCGACCAGGGACGCGAAGTAAACCTCCATTCCTTTGTTGAACGCCATCGTGAAAACGGATACCAGGGGAACCACCAGGAAAAGGCCCACGAATAAAAGGGCCAGGCTGGTAAGGATAATGCGCACCGGCAGCGGCTCGGTTATTCTCGCCGCGGCCTTTTTACTTTTGACAAACGCTATTGTCTGTTTAATCGCGTCATTCATGGCTTTTCTATCCTGACACAAGGTTTTTCCCGCTCTTCCACTGCAAAAAATTTATCAGCAGGAGCAGAATGAATGACGCGACCAGCATGACAAAGGCGATTGCCGTGGCCGCGGGGATGTCGAATTGTTCGAGCTTGGTCATGATCATCAAGGGAACGATCTCTGTTTTCATCGGCATATTTCCCGCAATGAAGACGACCGAGCCGTATTCTCCGAGGGCCCGCGCGAATGAGAGGACGAATCCCGTGAGAACTGCCGGCAAGATCGAAGGGAAGACCACGCGTACGAACGTCTGGACGCGGCCGGCGCCTAAGCTGGCCGCCGCCTCCTCGATTTCGACGTCGAGCTCGAGTAAGACGGGCTGCACGGTTCTCACCACAAAAGGAAATCCGATGAAGATGAGGGCGATAACTATTCCCAATGGATTAAAGACCGCTATTATTCCAAGGGGGGCCAACAGCCTCCCGATCCATCCGTTTTCCGCGTAGAGCGTGGTTAAGGCAATGCCGCCTACTGCGGTGGGGAGCGCGAAGGGAAGGTCGACGAGAGCATCGACCAGGCCCTTGCCGGGGAATTTATATCTGACCAGTACCCAGGCTAGGAGGACGCCGATGAATACATTGGTCACGGCCGCAACCAGCGACGCGCCGAAGCTGAGCGCGAAAGAGGCGACCACGCGCGGCGCGGTGACGATCTCCATGAAACGGCCGAAGGTCAGCGCCGCGCTCCTCAGAAATATGGTTGAAAGGGGTATCAGCACGATAAGGCTCAGATAGAGGAGCGTGATTCCCAGGGAAGGGAAAAATCCCGGAAGAATGCTCTGTTTTTTTAAAGATAAATTCATGTAGTACGGCTCATTCGCCGGTATAGATTTGGTCAAACACTCCGCCGTCCGCAAAGTGTTTCTTCTGCGCCCTTTGCCACCCGCCGAAAACTCCGTCTATGGTGAAAAGCTTTACATTCGTAAGGAGTTTTGAGTATTGGGCTGCGATCGCGCCGTTTCCTGGACGATAATAATGCTTTGCCGCGATTTTTTGCCCCTCATCGGTGTAGAGATATTTCAGATACGCCTCCGCGATTTTGCGGGCGCCGTGCTTGTCCGCGTTTGTATCGACCAGGGTGACCGGGGGCTCGGCCAGGATGCTGATCGACGGCGTTACAATTTCAAATTTGTCCTTTCCCAGCTCTTTTACCGCAAGATACGCCTCGTTTTCCCAGGCGAGGAGCACGTCGCCGATCTCCCTCTGTATGAACGTCGTGAGCGACCCGCGCGCGCCTGAGTCGAGCACGGGGACGCTCTTATAGAGCTTTTTAACGAATTCCTTCGCTTTGGTCTCGTTCCCTCCGCTTTTCCTGAGCGCGTATCCCCAGGCGGCCAGATAATTCCAACGCGCGCCGCCCGAAGTCTTGGGATTGGGAGTAATGACCGATACGCCCGGCTTGACAAGGTCGTTCCAGTCCCTGATTTTTTTCGGATTTCCTTTCCGAACCAGGAATACGATCGTCGAGGTGTAAGGGGAACTGTTATGCGGCAGACGCTTCTGCCAACCCGGTTTGATAAAACCGGCCGCCTGAATGGCGTCGATGTCATACGCCAGGGCGAGCGTGACCACGTCCGCCTCAAGACCGTCGATGACGGAGCGCGCCTGCTTGCCCGAGCCTCCGTGCGACTGTCTTATGGTCACCGTTTGGCCCGATTTCTTGTGCCAGTATGCGGCGAAGGATTTGTTGAAATCCTGATACAGCTCGCGCGTCGGGTCGTAGGATACGTTAAGCAGTGACTGTTTTGGTCCGGCTGAAGACCCTATGCTGATTGTTAAAAAGATTAAAAAAACGGCAATAAAATTGAATAATATTTTTTTAGACATAGCGTGTACTCTTATACGGAAACTTCTAAAAACCTATTATGGATATTTCCTTTTGGGCACATTTGTTGTTGTAATAGAAAAAGCAGTTTTTAGAGGCGCCCATAAAATAATTTATATACTACTAATATAATCAAATTACTAGTAAATGACAATAGCATTTATGCGCGCTTATTGTCAATAAAAATTCAAAAATTTTTAATCAATGATTGATATGGTGAGACGGGATATCTCCGAATCGTCCCACTCGCAGGATGTCATTCAGCTCTTCAATTCTTTTCTTTATGTCCGGCGCCGCCGTTATTTCAGTAACCATCGCGATGGCCGCCGCTCCGCACCGGGCAAGTGAGGCGATATTTTCTTTTTTTATGCCGCCCATTACCGTGAACGGCATCCCGATTTTCGGCGATACCCTGTAAACGTACTCAGGACCGAGGGGCTTCATCGGAAGGTCTTTCGTGTTTGTCTCGAAAACCGGGCCTATGTTGGCATAGGTCGCGCCGTCCCGCTTCGCACACGCTATCTCTTTTTCATTATGGGTCGACACGCCTATGATGATATCCGGCGCGAGGGCGCGCGCGGCGGCGCAGGGAAGATCGTCCTGGCCCAGGTGGACCCCGTCCGCACCTGAAGCCATCGCTATGTCGAGATGGTCGTTGATGATGAATTTTACGCCATGGTACGCCGTTATCTTTCTGAATTCCAATGCGAGGAGGTAAAGCTCCTTTTTTGTGGAATTTTTTTGTCGGAGCTGGACGATCTTGACCCCGGCTTCCACGACCTGCCGCAGCACGTAGAGCGCGCTGCGGCCGCCGCAGAATTCTTCGGTGATGACCGGATATATGCCGAAGTTGAAATCCATCAACCGCCTCCCACGAATCTGATCACCTCGATTGTATCGTCCGGCTGCAACAATTCTTCCGCGAAATCGAATTCATAAACGATCACCCCGTTCTTTTCAACGACGGTTATATTCGGGTCGAGTTTGTAATGCTTCAATAGATCATGGATGGTTTTGATTCCATCGGAGAGGTCTTGCGGTTTACCGTTAACCGTGACTTTCACGCTCAGCCCCCCTGCTTGTTCCGCAAAAATTTTTGTCCCAATCCTTAATTACCGGATCATACCCTTTCTGTTTGACGACTTTTACCATTTCGGCTAAAGACCTGCTGTCGAATACATGAAACTGTTCGCCGGAATCTCTTGCGCCGTATCCGCCCGGACTTGTTTTAGAGCCCGCGCTTATCTGAGTAACGCACAAATCGATCAGGTTGTCCCTCAGGGACGGCTTTTCCCTTGTCGACAGCAGAAATCCCGCTTCCGGGGAAAATAATCTCAATGCGCACATCATATGGATTAAATCTCGGTCCGTTGCCGGATGCGGCGTCGCAAAATCGGCCGCAGGGGGGATCAATCGTGGAAATCCGAGGCTAAACTCGGTCTTCCAATATTTTTTTTGGAGATACTCAAGATGCAGCGCGAGCATCGCGGTCTCGATTTTCCAGTCGGACAACCCAAGGAGCGCCCCCAGCCCGATTTTCCTGAAACCGGCTGCAGCCGCGCGTTCCGGAGTTTCGAGTCTGAACCGGTAGTCTTTTTTGGGCCCGGCTCCGTGCATTTTCGTGTACGTATCGTAATCATACGTTTCCTGATATACCGTAAGGCCGTCGGCGCCTTCGCCGACCAGGAGCGAGTAGTCTTTTACCGACAGGGGATAAATTTCCAGTCCGACGAACGTAAAATATTTTTTGGCGAGTCCGACCGCCTGCCGGATATATTCCACGCCCGCGGTTTTCGGAAATTCACCGGTCAAAAGAAGCACATTGTCGAATCCGATCTTTTTTATCGACCGGAACTCGATCTTGATTTCACGGACATCGAGCGTGGTTCTGTCGATCGATCTTGAGGAATTGAATCCGCAGTATAGGCAGTTGTTTACGCACTCGTTGGACAAATAAACGGGAACGTAAAAATTGATTATCTTCCCATGCCGCCGTATCGTCAATTCTCTTGCCCGGCCGGCCAATTGAGGAAGAGCTTCCCGCGCCTTATCGGACAGCAGAACAAGAAGGTCGCGGTACGAAATCTTCTCATTATTGATTGCATCGCGAACCTGGCGCTCGGTCGCGCGGGTAAGCATATCGGCGAAACGATCGCGGTTGAATTTGAGTATCGATTCCGTCAGACTCATAATCTGCTGATCCACTCCAGCGTGCCGGATGCGGATGCGGCGTCCGATTCCTTCGTGAGTCCCGCCCGGTACGCCATCCTTCCCGCGATCACCGCGTTTTTGAAAGCTTCGGCCATCATCGCCGGGTCGCCGGCGGTCGCGATCGCGGTATTGACCAGCACGGCGTCCGCGCCGATTTCCATGGCCATCGCCGCATCAGAGGGCTTTCCCAGCCCCGCGTCCACGATGACCGGAACGTTCGACTGTTCGATTATTATTCTGATCTGATCGATCGTTTTCAAGCCCCTGTTGGTGCCGATGGGCGACCCCAGCGGCATGACGCTCACGGCACCGGCATTTTCAAGCTTTCTGGCAAGAATCGGATCGGCATTTATATACGGCATCACCTTGAAGCCTTCCCTGACCAGAATCAGGGCGGCCTTCAGCGTTTCTTCTCCGTCCGGAAGCAAATATTTGGGATCGGGCGTAACTTCAAGCTTTATCCAGTCGGAAATACCGCTCGCCCTGGCAATACGGGCAAGCCGTACCGCTTCCTCCGCATTTTGCGCACCCGAGGTATTCGGCAGGATGATGTATTTTTTCGTATCAATGGCCGATATGATCGTATCGTCCGGGTTGGCGATATCGACCCTGCGCAGAGCGACCGTAATCATGCTTATTTCCGATCTCTCGATCGCCCTTTGCAGCGATTCCCGCGATGAAAATTTTCCCGTACCCAGGATGAGCCTGGATTCGAGTTCCACACCGGCTATTCGAAGCGGGTCGCGTTTTGTATCATTCAAGCGGATTTTCCCAATAAGGCGCAATAAATTCGATCACTAGCGTTTTTGTACGTTTCACGATTTGTGTCAATTATTTTTTCTCAATAGCGCATTATTGAATGTAATCACATCGCCGGCCGGTCATCGGCCATAGTTAAGCCAGATCATCATTCCATTAAAGGCGAAAGGCTTCGTCTCCACCTTCCGGGGCACGCACGGCGGATATATCCTGAGCAGGCCCGCGTCGTAGATCAGGCTCCGGGAAATAATCGAGCCGCTCGCCATACCTTTTCCCATTATAGGGGACAGAGCGCGCGTGTGCTTCATAATAACCGGTGTATTTTTTGCGTGATAATTGATAAAAAGCTTGACTTTTCAATAGATATGATATACGATTGAATATATGTTCAACTGTTTAATTTAAAAGGGCGCCCATGGCAAAATCGATGATAGTAAAAAAACATGAACATGATGCCGGTGAAGTTGAATTCATTCACGCCGAAAAAGCAGAATCGGTTCGTTCCATGATGAGATCGGATGACCAGTTTTTCCGTTTTGCCGAAAAAATAAAAACGCTCGGCGATCCCACGCGGCTTAAAATACTTTTTGCCTTATCGCAGGCGGAGCTCTGCGTATGCGATATAGCGAACCTGCTCTGCGTGTCGAACTCGCTTATTTCTCATCATCTCAGGTTGCTTAAAACAATGCGACTTGTTCGATACCGGCGTGAGGGTAAAATGGCTTTTTATGTGCTGGATGACGAACATATACGGAACATTTTCACGGAGGGCTTCAATCATATTGAAGAATAACGAGGATGTTGTCGTGAACGCGCAAAGAATTGAAGTTCGGGGGCCAATCTGGCCTGCGCATGCTCCGCGGATAGTGACGGCGCTATAAATAAAGGAGGTTCGTCCATGAGTTACTATTTCAATAAAACGATTCAATCGTCGTTCGATGACGCCGTTTCGCGTACGATCGATGAGTTGAAGAAGGAAGGTTTCGGGATTCTCACCGATATCAATGTTAAAGAAACTCTTAAGAAGAAGCTCGATGTGGATTTCAGGAATTACCGCATTCTGGGAGCATGCAATCCCCCGTTCGCGTTCCAGGCGCTACAGGCCGAGGACAAGATAGGCACCATGCTTCCCTGCAGCGTCATTGTTCAGGAAGCGGGTCCGGGAGCCGTTGAAATCGCGGCAATTGATCCGGCAGCGTCCATGTCGGCTGTCAATAACGATTCGCTGTTGGTTATTGCCGGCCAGGTCCGAGAGAAGCTGAAGCGTGTAGTTAATAATATTTGACATTTGAATTTCGATAATTATTATTCGCCGTACTTGTAACAATATGTTTAATTGTCTTCCATATTAAAATTTGGAATATTTTGCCGATAGGTGTTATGTTAAAGTTTCTTAAATATGTATCAGCCGTAATGATCACCGTGTTCGCGATGCTGATTGTTGCGGAAATAGCAGGTGTGAGCGTATGTCACGCCGCTTCCGTTGAATTATTCCACGTTTTCCCGGGAGCTTCCCATGAACCGAAAGAGGGAAAATCGAATTCCAAAGTTCCCTGCCGGAATGATGAAACACCCATCGAGCATGTAATCCATAACAGCGCTTCCAGCGTTCCTTCGAAAAGCAGGCTTTTTTCATATTCTATTCCGGCGATATTAGCGTCAGCCGGCTTGTCCGTTTTTTCTCCACCGGTTATTGAAACGCCGCTCGTTATTGGAAATCAAGCCCTTTCCTCCTTTTTGTCTGCATACACCCACCCCAATCGCCCTCCTCCTGTTTCTCTGTAATAATTTTCCGCGGAATGCTCGGTACTGCCACAGGGGTTATGAGTGTGCGGTGCGTCGCGCTTTCGTTACGTATAACAGAGTTGGAGGAGACATTGTATGTTTCGAGAAGTATCATCTGTATTAATAAGCTTTCTTATAATAATCGTTACTCCTCCCGCGTTTAGCGGAGATAATAATACGTCCTATACCGTGCCGGAACTGGTCGATCTCGCTTTGAAACGATCCGAGCTGTTGACCGCCTCTGAAAAGTCGGTTGAATCGGCGAAATGGTCGAAAGAGCAGGCCATAGCGTGGCAGAATCCTTTGATATCGTTCGGGGCGGGCAATAAATCGGAATCCGGGAAAAACGGTCTTGCCTATGACACGGGAATCACGCAGCCCTTTTACTTTCCGGGCAAACAGAAGCTCGCGGGAGATATCGCCGCTATCCAGGAAAAAATCGCCAGTCTTGACCGGAACGGGACCCGCCTGTTCGTCCGGTATAGCGTCATCAAGCTCGCGTATCGGTATGCAGTTGCGTCGGAGCTCGCGAAACACCTTGAAGAGCGGGTCAGCCGCTTTAAAACCATCCGGAAATATCTCGCGAGCCGCCCCTTCCCCTCCCCGAAAAAACGCATGGAAAAGCACATCGTTGAGATGAAGCTTGTCTTGCTCATGAAAAGCCTCGACGAGATCCGTTCGGGAAAGGACATTATCTGGGCACGGCTTAATCTTTTTATTGATCTCCAGAAGCCGATTGCGGTCAGAGCGCCGTGGTTCAAGATGGGAGAGACGCTCGAATGGGAAGGGCTTCTTACGAAAGCCGAAAAAGACAACATCGACTTAAAAAAACAACTCCTGGTTCTCGAAAGGACCAGAACCGAAACGGCCCTCGCGCGCAAGTTCGCCTACCCCGACTTCAGTCTGTCCGTCCTCTATGGTGAAGAAAGAACGCCGGAAATCCAACGATTTGTCGGCGGGGGAATCACGTTCTCGATACCCCTCCTGAACGCCAACAGAAGCGGCGTGAAAAGCCTAGAGGCGGCGGTCGAGGCCGAAACAGCGCGGGCCGCGTACGCGAAACGCGAAACGGCGCAGGCTCTTATTTCATCGTTTATCGAATACGAGATCGCCAGGAGAAACCTGGAGCGGCTCCCGATGGCGTCGCTGGACGATGTCCATGTCCGCCTCGCCGACGCCGATGATTCGTTCAATAAGGGCCTCATCGACCTCGTCACGTACGGCGAGGTGGAATCGCAGGTCTACGATACGCATTTTGCTTTGCTGGGCGCACAGTATGAATACGTGGAGAAATACGCTGCGCTCCTCATCCTTCAGGGGAGCGAGGATTTCGCCTTCTCCGCTTCATTGCGGAAAAACCCGTAGGAGCCGGCCATGTACCGTAGAATAGTCGAACTGATAATTAAAAACAAAAGCTGGGTGGTGTTCTCCTCGGCCATCGTAGCCGCGCTCGGTCTGTACGCGGCCGCGACGCTGCCGATAGACGCCATACCCGACATCACCAGCATACAGGTGATCGTAAACACCAAGACCGGGGCCCTCGAGCCCGAGCAGGTGGAGAAGACCGTCACCTATTATATCGAAACCGAGCTCGCGGGCCTTCCGCGCGTCACCGACGTGCGGTCCCTCTCCCGCTACGGCCTTTCGCAGGTCGTGGTTATCTTCGAAGACGGCACCGACGTCTACCGGGCCCGCCAACTCGTGGGCGAGCGCCTGCAAAACGTACGGGATATCCTTCCCCAGGGCTTAAGCCCGGAGCTCGGCCCCATCAGCACGGGCCTCGGCGAAGTGCTCATCTACGCGGTGAAGGCGAAAAAGGGTTCGCGGCTCGAAGGGAAAAGCGGGCGGGAGCGCCTCACCTACCTGCGCACCGTACAGGATTTCATTATCAGGCCCTATCTCAAGTCGGCCATACCCGACACCACAGAGATCGACGCCATCGGCGGTTACAAAAAAGAGATCCATATCGATTTCCATCCCGCCCTTCTCGCGCGGTACGGCATCACCATCGACGATATGCAGAAAAAACTTACAACGCTGGGTGAAAACTTCGGCGGCGGCTACATTGAGAGGGAAGCGAAACAGGTCATCATCCGCACCGACGCCATGTTAAAAGAGATCGATACCATCCGATCGATACCCATTAAGCTCATGGCCGACGGACGTCCCGTCGCGCTACGCGATATCGCAGACGTGCGCGAGGATCACGTACAGAGGCTCGGCGCGGCAACATTTCGGGGAAACGAGACCGTGCTCGGCTCGGTATTCATGCTTCTGGGAGCGAACAGCCGCGAGGTGGCCCGGAACGCCGAGCGCACGCTCAAGGAAACGCCGCTCCCGCCGGACGTGGAAACGGAGATACTGTATACCCGGAGCTACCTCGTCAACGCCACCATAAAAACCGTGGGGGAAAACCTCGCCGTGGGCGCGGCCCTCGTCGTAACGGTCCTTCTGCTCATACTCGGCAACGTCCGCGCCGCAGTGTTCGTGTCCCTCGCCATACCCCTTTCCATGCTCGCCGCCGCGGTGGGGATGAAGCTTCTCGGAATATCGGCCAACCTCATGAGCCTGGGAGCGGTGGATTTCGGCCTTCTCGTGGACGGTTCCGTGGTGCTCATCGAAAACTATTTGCGGCGCCGCGAAGAGCAAACGAAGAGCGGCGAAAAGATCACCACTCCCGGAAAGCTCGCCCTTCTCGTCGATTCATGCGCGGAGGTGGCCAAACCCGTCCTGTTCGGGCTCGCCATCATCATGGTCGTGTATGTGCCCATACTCACCCTCGAAGGGGTCGAAGGAAAGATGTTCCGCCCCATGGCGCTTACCGTACTCATGGCGCTGGGCGCGAGCCTGGCCGTGGCGCTCGCGCTCATGCCGGTCATGGCGTATTACGCGGCGCGAAAAGAGAATCACGCTGAATCGGACCCTCTCCTTTTCCGGATTATTCGGCGCGCGTACTACCCGGTCCTCAGTTTCAGTCTGCGCCGACGGACGCCGCTGATCGCGGGCGCGCTTGTCATCATGGCGGCGTCGGCGGTCATATTTTACCGCACCGGCTCTGATTTCGTACCTCCCTTGGACGAGGGGGACATGAGCGTCAATATCGTACGTGAGTACAGTATCGGACTCGAAGAGGCGCTCCGGCAGCAGGCAATCTGCGAGCGGATCATCGCCGGTTTTCCCGAGGTCGAGCGGGTCTTCGCCCGCATCGGCACCGCGGAATCGGCCACCGACCCCATGAGCATCAATATGGCGGATACGTACGTGATTTTGAAACACGATCGTGGCGCATGGCCGAAAATAGACGGCAGGCGGCGGACCAAGCGCGAAATATTCGAAGCCGTCAAGCGAGAGGTCGAGAAAAAGATCAAGGGGCAGGAGATATTTCTCTCCCAGCCGATCGAGCTTCGTTTTAATGAAATACTGGAAGGAAGCCGCGCGGACGTGACGCTGCGCATTTATGGGAAGGACCTCGATACCCTGACCGAGCTCGTCGAAAGGGCGGAGGAAATCCTCCGCCCGATCCCCGGCGCGAGCGAGGTGGAGATGGACCCCATCACAGCGCTCCGCAAAAGCCCCTTTCTCAATATACGGCTTAATTATGGGAAGCTTAACCGTTACGGCGTGGGCGTGGGCGAGGTGAACGAGACCCTCGAGACCGCCATGGGCGGCCGCCGCATCGGCAGCTTTTACGAGTACGACTGGCGATTCCCCGTGATGCTGCGCATGAGCGAGGAGCACCGCAACGATTATCGCGCCGTTTCGTCCATACCGGTGCCGCTCGAGGACGGCGGCACGGTGCCGCTTCACAATCTCACCGACATCGGCGAGACTGAGCGCGTGGCGAACATCGCCCGGCACCGGTCCACGCGGTATTCGGCTGTATCCATATTCCTCGGCGAGCGCGATACCGCCGGGTACGTGGCCGAGGCGAAGGAAAAGATCGGCAGGGGCCTCAAGCTGCCGGAAGGGTATACCCTCTACTGGGGCGGCAAATTCAAGAACCTCGAACGCGCGCGTGTCCGCCTGTTCATCATCGTGCCACTCGTGCTGTTCATGATATTCATCCTGGTGCTCAGGAGCGTCGGGAGCCTCCGGCAGGCCCTGCTCGTGTATACGAGCGTTCCCTTCGCGGTCTCCGGCGGCGTTTTCGCGCTGGCGGTCCGGGGGATCAACTTCAGCGTGTCCGCGGCCGTAGGGTTCATCGCCGTGCTCGGCATCGCCATCCTGAACGGCCTGGTCATGGTCATTTTCATAAACCAGCTCAGGGAGAAAGGCGAGTCGGTGCACGTAGCCGTTTTCAACGGCGCGCACAAACGCCTCCGCCCGGTGGTCATGACCGCGCTCGTGGCAACCCTCGGTTTTCTGCCCATGGCGCTCAATACCGGCATGGGTGCAGAGGTGCAAAGGCCGCTCGCCACGGTCGTCATCGGAGGCCTCATTACCTCGACGGTGCTCACGCTCGTGCTTCTCCCGACGCTCTATCAATGGTTCAACAAGGGAAAATGAATGAAGGAAACGATATATATTAAAGGAGCGATATTATGAAATCAGCAACTATGTTAATGACCATTATTATTACAATTGCCGCTCTTACGGGCTGTGCGGGCACGCCCCGCGTAATTGAAAGTAAATTGTCAGAAAGAGCGAAAGGCGTGTTCAATGAATGGAAAGAAAACGACACCTTAATGCCGGGGGAATCGGTCCTTTCCATCAATGTTTCATTTAAAACGCATGCGGATGACATTTCCTATTTCTATCTTGAATCGAAGAAAAATCCCCACGGAAAACCGTCATACCGAGTCCTGGTGAATATCGACGGACAACCCGTTGTCTGGACTATACAAGGCGCGCGTGAATCCAAGCCGGTCTATAATGAGGCAGGTAAACGAATTCCCGATCCTGAAGCAGGCGACGGCGTTCTTTACATTCTTGATAAAAAATTGTTGATATCGCCGGGAAAACACCGTGTATTTTTTTCGCTGCCGGATGATGGTTACTTCAAGGACTTCGAAATATATGTTCAAAAGGGAGATGAAAATTATCTCGAATTGAAGCCGGTATATCATTTTCTTCGTCCGCCCCTGCCCCGGTGGATTCGCTCTTTTAAAAACGAAATTGATAGTTTTAAAGCGTATTACAACGCTGTTTGTTGTGCTGATTAGTTGAATTTGTCCCATCTTTATTGCTGGTCAGGCATCCCCTCTCACTTCACGGGTGGGGGGCCCGGTTTCCATGCTTCATGCTCGAAAGAAAGATACACGTATACACCCCAATCGCCGCGTGCGGAACCGAATCCAACAGGGAAAGAGAGTCCCGGAACGATTTGAAGTCCTGATTCGTGGTTTATGGCGAAACGGAATCCCGGGTTGACATAATAGCTGTATTCCCGCATAATGCCGCGCAAATTGCCGGGGACCTCATTTGAGGTGCAAAGGCCTTCCAGCATCAAGTTGAAATTTTTATGCGCCAGCCAGATGATGCTGCCGCCGAAGAAAAAGTTAAGAGTCGTATATCTTACCGTCTCGCGCCATTCTTTTAAGAATCTGGCGTTCGGTGTAACAGTGCCTCCCGCATTCAGATGGGTGATAAAATACGGGCCCAGGTGGATGCTGAGCGGCAGGTTCGCCTGGATTCCGATTGACCCGCTCCCCAGCCCCCTTTTATAATTGCCGGTAGGAAACAGGAGCGATAATCGGGGCGCAAACGATACAAATGCTCCGTGGTATGCCTGCACCCGGTAATTCAATTGCACATCCCCCAATCCCGTCCCGGCCGTGCCATATACATGTATCCGTGATACGGGTATCGAATATGATAATTGATTGAGCTGCCCCGGCGCCGGCCATTCCTGGGTGAAGGTATAGAACCATTCTTTTGCGTTGTATATATACATCCATGATTGTATATGCTGGATCACCCCCGGTTCCTGGTTAAAAGCCTCTTCAACGAGAAAAGAATTGTCTTCAATGTGTTTAACATCCTCCGCGAGAATTATTGCCGGGGCGGTGATGAAGAATGCCATGGCGGTCATTACTATAATGAGTTTTTTATAAACAAGTTCATGTATTTTATGCGTGCCATCGATAATCATTTTTGGCCAAACCTTACGTTTATTAAATACTATTACATGGAATGTTAATTAAAACTATTATTAATAGTCAAGGCTAATTTTTAAAGAAATTATTTTAGGGGCTCAATTTTCGGCTCATTCTGGGCATTAATTCTTCAATATTTGATCCGCGTATAAAAAAAATTAATAAAGGCGGCAAGAGACTGCATTTCTCCCGCCGCCTTTCAGAACAACTCGTTGAACTATTTGTTTTTGAGTTCCAGAATGCGCTCTTCCACGCCGGTTAACTCATTCTTCAATTGCTTCTCATATTCTTCAAGACATTCCCGCTCTTCTTTTTTGGTAATGAAACGCCTGAAAGAACCGCCGCAATTGCACATCCGTGACGTGCTCCCTATCGGGGTTTCTCTTGTTTCACAGCACATCTTTACCGCCTCCTTTTATTAAGTATTTATACAACTAGTTAATTAGTTTGCAAAAAAATTTAATTGTTTTTATTACTCTTTATTTGTTCAATCCTGCTCTTGACCACCTTCAACTCATTCTCCAATTCTTCCTTGTATTTCAACAGTGATGCCAGGCTCGATTCTCCTTTACCCTCTAATCGGCATTTTCCTTTACACCCGCATTTACAAAGGTCATCTACGATCAGGTGAAAATTCTCCATGGCTTCTTCATCTATTGCATACGGTATCCAATATCCATTTCGAGTACTTGTAACAAGTCCCGCGTTTTTCAGCACCTTTAAGTGCTGAGATGCGGCCGGAGGAGTAATTCCCAATACCTGAGCAATAGTCTTTACACCTGTCGCACCGTTAACTTTCAAAAGCCTTATTATCTTTATTCTTGTGTCTGCCGATAACACTTTGAATATTTCAGAGGAGTTCAACCGTAATCCCATTCACAACCTGCTTTATTTGATTAATTGGTTATGCAACTACTTCATTAAATATTTACCGGGGAAATTTTGCAAGTATTTTTTATATTTTCCACGGATAAAGTATCAAATTATTTTTAGAGAATAAATTTAAGATAAAGATTAATAAAACAATCTGTTTTTGCCAATCAAGGCGGAGTTATCTTTCTTTTAAAATTGACGTAAATTCAACACATTGGTATTGACAAATACGAAGGCTAAAGATATATTTCATATATTCGATATATTGAATATTATAAAATATAGGATATATCATGGACAACAAAGCGCTGTATAAAATGCACGCCGACTTCTGCAAGTTCATGGGCAACCCTAAAAGAATCGAGCTGCTGTTCACTCTCAACGACGGGGAGATGAGCGTGGAGGAGATGGCGACGAAGATGAATATCCGCATGGCGAACCTTTCACAGCACCTGGCGATTATGCGTGAACGGGGTGTGGTAACGGTGCGGAGGGAAGGGACAAAGATATTTTACAGGGTATCTAACCCTAAAACGCTCAAGGCGTGCCTCATGATGCGGGACGTGATGTTCGAGCAGATGAGGGAAAAATTATCCATACTCCGGGAGACCGCGGGTTATGGGAAAAGAAGGGAGAAAACGACAGTATGAAAACGCTATTCATCATCAACGACGCAACGCACCGGGTTTCAGGAGTGCTGAATAAATGAAAGTTGGACTGATACGATGCATGCATTAACGTGCCAAAAGCATCACTTTTAATGTAGGGAGGAAAAAAATGAAAAGTAAAAATATAGTAATTCTTGGAGGCGGCGTGGGTGGAATTGTCGCGGCCAATGAATTACGCAGGAAACTCCCTCTCAGCTATGGAATTACAATTGTGGAAAAAGAGAAGGAACATTTCTTTGCGGCGTCATTCATGTGGGTTATGAACGGAGATCGAACCATGGATGAGGTTCGAAAGCCTTTTAGAAACCTTATAAGAAAAGGGATTGATGTAGTGCATGGAACGGTCCGGGAAATTGATCCTCATAACAATAAGGTTGTTACAAATGATGGCGAACTCTCGTATGATTATTTAATTGTGGCTCTTGGCGCTGAACTGGTTATTGGCAGCATCCCCGGATTGGCTGAAAGTGCTTATACATTCTATTCTCTTGAAGGCGCGGACAGGCTTAACCGGGCGCTCAGAGAATTCAACGGCGGTATTATCGCGATCGTCGTTAGCTCGTTGCCGTATAAATGTCCCGGCGCGCTGCCTGAAGGGGCCATGCTTATAGCTGATTATTTTAAAAAGCATAAAACTGAGAATCATGTGGATATTCAACTCTTTACTCCGGAGTCACAGCCGATGCCCGTGGCGGGTCCCTTATTGGGGGACTCGTTAAGGATGTTGCTTGAAAAAAAAGGAATATCCTATCACCCGAAACACAAACTTACATCGGTAGATTACAATAGAAAGACGCTTGTTTTTGAAGAAAATGAGCCTGTCAAATATGATATGCTGATCGCGATTCCGCCGCACCAGGCTCCGCAATTGCTCCGCAAAGCGGGGCTGGCAAATGATGCGGGCTGGGTGCCGGTGGATCGAACAACATTAAAAACAAAATTTGAAAACATTTACGCTATCGGAGATGTAACTTCGATCAACATCCCCGGCCGATGGGACCCTAACATTCCCCTGTTATTGCCAAAAGCGGGAGTATTTGCCCATTTCCATGCTGAAGTTGTCGCTCATCAGATAATCAACGCTATTAATGGTGAAGCGTCAAAAAGGGGATTTACCGGGGGTGGATACTGCATGATTGAATCGGGCGGCGGACGCGCCGGATTTGCTTCCGGAGAGTTTTACGCGGAGCCTTCACCGCGCCTGCGGCTTGGAAACGTTTCAAGAATCTGGCACTGGGGCAAAATTCTGTTCGAGAAATGGTGGCTTTCATCATTGGGAATAAGGAAGCGTTTGCTTGGCTTGATTATTAAAATTGGAGGGACTGTTTTAAGAATACCTGTTGGCTTTTAATTCAGGCGATCTTTGTACGATAGAGGCCGGTTTTTTTGTACATTCAGTTATCAGCCCATGGCACTAAACGAGTATGTTAAATTTGAGAATTGAGAAAACGCAGCCCATGTTGAGGTTAGAGGAGAATTGGAAAATGAAACATTATCTGATCGTGAGATCAATATCCCTGGGAACATCTTTTGTATTTTTTATGATAACAAGCGGGTGCATGATGGCAATGCATAGTGGATTGACAACGGGAGATTCAAAAATCAATTCAAGCAGGCATTCGTATGAACGGCAAATTGAAAATGCAACAGACAAACTTATGGTGCAAATACAGAAAGAGCGCCTTCCCGTCAAACAATATGCCATCGGAGAAATTTCTTATGGCAATTCAATTATAAATAAAGTAGATGTCGAGGCCATTGTTTTGTCGAAGTTTAGAAATAATTTTGATTGGATTATCGTTGACCGGAAAAAAATTTCGAAGCTCCTGGAAGAACAAAAAATCGGACAAACGGGATTGATGGATGAAGCAACAGCGCCCGTAATTGGCAAAATTATCGGCGTCGATCACTTTTTATTTGTTACAGTTAATTTAAATAACGAAATCATTTCATTATCGTTTAAAATTATCGACGTAAGTTCAGGCAAAATATTATGGATCGGCAGCGAGAAAGGGATTTAGGGGAGCGCTTCCCTTTTCGGTGCCGAGGAACGACCACTCCAGAAGCCGGCAGCGTCGTAGCGCGCTACGCCGCTGCCGGATACGGCAATCGGTGCCGCCGCGCATAATAAAAAAAATATTTTGTAACTTAATTATTTTTATTGACTCTTTTGATATATCCTAGTTATTTGATAATAACAATAGTAATTTATTCAGATACATGTCAAAACAGAATTCGAAAACGGCATTCATCGCGATCATTCTCACACTCGTCGCATCTTCGGCGCCGGCGGGCGCTGATTGTTTCGAGATCAATTGCCCGGCGAAGTGCTCTGACGTATCAAGCGATATGCTGACAATGGAAAATGTTGCCGCGTTACAAGTTTTTTCAACAAATGATTGCTGCGGCGCGATGAAAGGCGTTTGCGCGGTGGCGGCTCCGGCAAGCGCTTACGTTTTCAACGTCCCCATCGTTAAAAATCCGCAAATCGGCTATACGATCCAGAAATGGTCTTCTCTGAATAATCTCGATAGTGCCTGTGCCTACGCGGCCTCCTTTCAGCGCAGGGCTACTGATCGATTCAACCGTCTCAAGATAAAACAGCACCCCATCTATCTGCAAAACAGCGCATTGATCTGCTGAGAAAAATCATCTCAACAACGTGTATCCGTAATCCGTTTGATGATTGGAACGAGAGTTTGTACAGCGGATGCCCGCTACAAACCCGCTCCCGGCGCGACGGTTATATGCCGCTGTTTGAAAAGGCATGAAATTATTCAATACGCTTCAGGCGAGGTATTATGTTTGCTACATTATTAAAAGAATTAAAAGCGCGATGGCTTACCTTTTTTCTGGGGATTATTGTCGTCGCTCTGGTCGTGGCGGCGTTCGTTATTCAGCGATCATTATCGCAGGCGGCTGAAAATGAGATACACGGCCTGGCCCATCAACTGGGCAAC
The DNA here is from genome assembly GCA_001829495.1 of Spirochaetes bacterium RBG_16_49_21. Taxonomy (GTDB): domain Bacteria; phylum Spirochaetota; class UBA4802; order UBA4802; family UBA5550; genus RBG-16-49-21. The sequence goes on from MIBJ01000027.1 coordinate 37,456, forward strand.
AATATGCTGATCGTTCCCGTGAACATGAACATGATTGATTTCTATTCATTCAAATATGGAGACGCCTTCATGCCGGAAAATTATCCGGATCGGGCGCAAAATTCAAAGGCGGGCGAGCATATAAGGCTGAACCGGCCCGCGTTATACGGCAACGCCGTAAAGGATGGAACCGATATCGTGGTGATCGGAAGCGACATGGGGATGCCGGAGGCTCCGAATCATCAAGAGCGTTTTCCCCGCACCCTTATTACCGAACGGTTCGCCGGAAAATTCGCAGTGAATCCCGGCTCCAATTATATTCTCAACGGCGTGGAATTGAACGCAGCGCGTATTCTTCCCGGTGACGCGAGACTGCCCGATTACGGCGTTATGATGTCCCTTGCCGACGCGCAAAAAATTTTGGGCAGACCCGGGAAAATAAACGCGCTATACTTAGGCGGATGCTGGTGCGACATCGACATTCCTGCTTTAGGAAAGGAGATCGAGCGCTCGTTGCCCGGCACCAAGGCCATAAGCGTCGCCGGGATGATCAAAGCCCAGAAAGGCGTTATCGCGGTCATGAGAGAGTATTCAGGCGTCTTTTATGCCGCGGCGCTGATAATCGTATCAGGCGTCATTCTGACGCTTATCCTCATGGAGACCAGAAGGTACCGGCGGGAAATCGGGATTCTCGCCGCGATAGGCGCCTCCCGGGGCGCGATCTGCGCGCATTGTTATATAAAAGCCGGCATTATGGGGCTTGCGGGCGGAGTCGCGGGATTTCTTCTCGGCGCTCCTCTTGCGGGATATATATGCCGGACATTCGCGGGCATGACGATCAGCGCCGGCGCGGAGCTGCTCATGCCGGTTGCGGGGATAAGCCTTTTTTCAAGCTTTATCGGCGCCGCTATCCCGGCCTTTCACCTATCGCGGATCGATCCGGTTGAAGCATTGAGAGAGGTGTAGCATGATTAACGTACAAGCAGTATCAAAAGATTATCGGATAAACGGCAAAGAGCCGTTGCGCGCGTTGAGCGATATCAACCTTGAGATCAATAAAGGCGATTTCGTCACGGTCACGGGCCCAAGCGGCAGCGGAAAGAGCACCCTTCTTTTTACGATCGGGGGCATGCTCGCCCCCACGCACGGAACGGTTACCTTTGACGGCGCGGACCTATATTCACTCGGTCAAAGCGAGATCTCCCGCCTGAGAAGGACAAGAATCGGATTTATTTTTCAGACCTTCAATCTTTTCCCCTACCTGACCAGCCGCGAGAACGCGGCCCTGCCCGCCATAATTAATGGAACGCCGAAGGCGGACGCCTGCTCCCGGGCGGAGGAAATGCTCGTGAGGATCGGTCTTGGATCAAGGCTCGATCATAGACCCCCGAAATTAAGCGTGGGCGAGCGGCAGCGGGTCGCTATTGCGCGGGGAATGATAAACGGACCCGATATTCTCCTCGCCGACGAGCCGACCGGGAACCTCGATCCGGCGGCCGCCCGCGATCTGATGGATCTCTTTATGGAGCTCAATGAAAAGGGACAGACGATCGTCATGGTCACCCACGACCCTCATTGCGCGGAAGCGGGCCGCAGGCTGGTCAAAATAAGAAACGGCGCAATTGAAGAAGACACGTCGATAAACGAGGAGGCCGGCGTATAATGAAATCCTCATTATGGCTTTCATGGAAAGAGCTGCTCGGCAGGAAAACCGGACTTTTCCTCAATGCCGCCCTGGTCGCTCTGGCCGTCGCTTTTTATGTGAATATAGAGCTCGCCGCGCGTTTCCGCGATCAGGCGGTGAAAAGCCGGCTCTACCATATCGCCCCGTCGATAAAAATCTTCCCCGCCGGCGTTACGCAGGACCTGCTGCTGCGATCCGATGCCCGCGCGACGATCGATCAGGGCATGGTGCCGGAGCTTGAATATAAATATGCGGAATGGATTTACGCAGCCGGCGGAAGATTGATCTTCAAAAGAAAGATAAACAGGGATGAAACCCTGGTCATAGGATATGATCCCGGGAAAACGATATCTCCCTTTAAAACCTTGCGCAATCTCTTAAAAACCGAGGTCTGCATCGGCTCGGCGCTGGGACAGAGAAATAATCTTGCGGCCGGCGGGCTCATATCGGTCGATAGTTCCGTCTTTAAAATTAAAGAGGTGCTCCCTTCTACGGGAACCTTCGACGACGCGGCCGTGTTTATGACGCTGCCGGCAGCCCAGTCGGTTTCAAAGATGAAAAATTCGATAAATGAAATCAGCCTGTATTTGAAAACCGGCGTGCCCGCAGACGCATTGATAAAAAAACTGCGGGATAATTACCCTGATTTAAATATTTTCCCGTTAAAATCGGGGGACGCGGCAGACGAAAAAATCGAATCCGCGCTTACCAATTACCGGTTTTTACTTTACGGCGTGACCGGTCTTGTCACGATAACGTGCCTTTTTATCAGCGCCTTTGTCAACGCCCATGAAAGAAAGCTTGAGGTTGCGACGCTGTACGCGATCGGCGCTTCAAATACCGGCGTCCTTGCCGTAGTGGCGGGCAGATCCGTAATTGTCGGCATTCTCGGATCTGCGGCAGGATCCCTATCAGGAGCAATTTTCGCCTTATTCCAAAATTACAATTTTACGAATCGCGCGGCAGCCGCAGGGGAAACGTATCTGATAGCGATTATCACCGCGGTTATATTCTCGGTTCTGGCAGCGCTGCCGGTGGCGGCCGCGTCCGCGTATCGGAATCATGTTCAGATTCTGCAGGAGGCGCTGTTGTGATATTGAAGGCGAATATTATATAAGTTTCATTAATTCCGGCATCGGGGAATTCCTCGCGCAAACCGGAATAAAGATAAAAAGGGAGGTTCCTGTATAATGGGGAGCAGTGAAAATTTTGATATGCGGGAAAAAGCGAAGATGAACGCAAAACAGAAATGGGACAGAACGGCGCGCTTCTACGACGTCTGGAGCGCTCCCATGGAGATGATGGGAGCGAAAAAGTGGCGCGCCCTGCTCTTTTCCGGGCTTCCGGAAGGCAATATACTGGAAATAGGCGTTGGTACGGGCATCAATACTGAATACTACCCGAATGAAAACAGGGAATATACTGCGATCGACATCAGCCCGAAGATGCTTGAGAAAGCAAAGGCGCGCGCGGAAAAAAACGATAAAACCGTTGATCTCATCGAGATGAACGCGGAGAGCATGCAATTCCCGTCGAAGTCTTTTAACGCCGTCGTGGCCACGTGTGTGTTCTGCTCCGTACCTGATCCGGTGCAGGGACTCAGGGAAGCGCGGCGCGTCCTGAAAAAAGACGGAATGGCCTTATTTATCGAACACATGCGTCCGGGAGGAAGGGTGCTCGGTAAAATCTTTGATATAATGAATCACGCTACATCACGGCTGATCGGGTTCAACATCAACCGGAGAACCGCGGAAAATATCAAGAAGGCCGGGTTTGAAATAATCGAGGAGCGTTATTTGTTCAGGGACATTTTCAGGTTGATTAGGGCACGCCCATATAGGGTCAAGGATTCATAAACGGAACGGCATGGGGCGGGGTGATATATGCACACGATTTGCTGAATTATGGAATATTTCCATAAGAGCAAAAATTAAAATATAAGATTAAATACAAGGAGTAACTGAATGAAAAAAACAATAAGCGCGATCCTGTTGGTATTCGTACTGGCGCTCGCCGCCGGCTGCTCATCATTTAAGAGAAGCGGCGGCGGCAATTCGGGCGGTCATTCCGGCCACTCGTCCGGACACGGGGGCCATCATTGATGGTGTCGGCAGAAATTTTATAAATACATCTCCCCGCAGCTTTGCTGCGGGGAGATTTGCCCCAAGAGATTAAATTTTACCGGAGAACAATCATGAGAAAAAAAATTTTAGCAGGGATACTGCTTGTTTTGACCGGCTTTTTTGCAGCGGGTTTTGCGATCCGGGAGGCGGAGGCGGCCCCAAAAGCGCAGACGATCTGCCCTGTTCTGGGAGATCCTATTGACAAAAGCCTTTATGTCGATTACCAGGGGTACCGCATATACTTCTGCTGCAAAGGCTGTCCGGATGAATTCAAAAAGAACCCGGCAAAATATATGAAAATATTAAAAGAGAGCGGCGTGACCCTGGAGAAGTCCGCCGGAATTAACTCTGTTATTTTTGTAACTTTTTGGTAACTATTCAGCAAATTTAGGAAAATATTTTCTCT
>MIBJ01000028.1 GCA_001829495.1 Spirochaetes bacterium RBG_16_49_21
ACACTATTATCCATATTTATCCTGTAGCCCGGACAAATTTTTTGAGCAGCGCGATACCATCATGGCACATAATAAGTCATTCATAAATCACCTTCATGTCTCGCAGGGTGACATAACAAAAGCAACCACGGATGCGATCGTCAATGCGGCAAACCCAAGCCTCCGGGGAGGGGGCGGGGTTGACGGGGCCATCCATAGGGCTGCCGGATCCGGCCTTCTTGAAGAATGCAGAACCCTGGGAGGCTGCAGGCATGGCGAGGCCCGGATTACCGGCGGATATAATCTTAAGGCAAAATATGTCATCCATACCCCCGGGCCAATCTATAAAAACGGCAGGCAGGGAGAGCCGGAGATACTGAAAAATTCTTATCTCAATTCATTGCTCTTGGCAAAAGAAAAAAATCTGAAGTCCATCTCCTTTCCCGCAATTTCTACCGGAGTCTATGGTTATCCGAAAGAGGAAGCATGCGAAATTGCGATTGAAACATCGCTAGAATTCATGCAGGAATATAATTACAATATTGATATTTATTTTGTCCTGTTTGACCGGGAGAATTACGATTTATATGCAAAGTATATAAATGATTTAACTTAAACCCGTGCTTGGCAGCGCCCGTGCATCCATGCACGGGCGCTGCATTCGAACCTCCTGTTCAGCACATGCGAACCCTGTTCGCACCCGGCGGAGCCAGGAGGGCGGAAGCCGGCCTCCCATCCAGGGAGGGGGGCTATTGAAAAAAATAAAACGTACCAGGGTTGGAATACTTGAATTATTTAGATTTGCTGAAAACATCTTATGATAAATATAAGTCAATACTCTGTCTCGGCCTGGATCCGGTAATAGAAGATATACCTTTATCCGGTGATGTTCGAAGCGTCATAACCGCCTTTTACGAAGAGATCCTTAATAAGATCCTCCAAAAAAAAGAATACCCGTCGGCGGTTAAACCAAATTATGCCTTTTATGCTCAATACGGCGTGGACGGGATTGAAGCCCTTGTTAAAACAATAGAATTATTCAAAAGCGAGGGGTTCCCGGTAATCCTCGACGTTAAAAGAGGAGATATTGATAAAACGGCAAAGGCGTATGCAAAAGAGGCTTTTGGTTTTTTCAAGGCAGATGCGGTTACCCTGTCCCCCTATCTCGGCTATGATTCAATCCAGCCATTCATTGATAATTACCCGGAAAAGGGATTTTACATTTTAACCAAGACTTCCAACAAGAGCTCCCGTGAATTTCAAGATGTCATGGTTGATCATAACGAACCCCTCTTTATTCGCGTATCAAAAAAAATAGTTGAATGGTACCACCCCGGAATCGGCTCTGTTGTCGGCGCCACATACCCGGACCAGCTCTCTTTGCTGTCTAATATATTCATAGCCTCCGGGAAGGAAATCCCCCTGTTAATACCCGGCATCGGGGTACAGGGCGGCAGCATTGAAGAGGTGATGAAGGTTTTAAAACAGTATGGCGATATCAGGATTCACCGTATCAATTCATCAAGCGGGATAAATTACGCGTATAAAAAATATCCAAAGCTTCACTATGCCGAGGCTGCGGTAAAGGCGCTTAAACTGCTGAACGATACCATTAATAAACAGCTTTAAACTCGAATTCAGGTACCGGCAGATTATTGGGCCAGCGCACACCATTCACATTTTAACGATCCTGAATTGAAAGGGAAGCTTTGTGTATTCATACCCGATCATTTTATAAAACTCCTCCTGTTCCGCCTCATCCTCAAATGCAACGCAACCGGGAGTATCGGAGAACAGGGAGGTAATAGTATCTTTATATAATTGAAATGCGCCCTTTGTAATTAGTATATTATCATCCTCGCAGATCAATGGCGTCCTACTGATAGTAGCTTCGCCTAATGCTATTATCGGCTCAATAATCGAATAAACAACCTTGGCCTGCCGGTAACCATCATAATTGCTGAACACCTGATAAAGCCTTACCTTGAGTCCATCACGCCAATCATGAAATATGTTCATTCTCTGTATTAAATGATCATTATAAATAAAAGAAATAATCTCAGATAGGGGTTCTTCCTCTATAAATATATCAGAAAGAATAATTATATTAAACAGTTCATTTTCAGGCAAATCAGGGAGCAGTTTGGTTAACCCGCTATATAGAATTTTAGAATCTTTTAAATAAATAAATAAGCTAAAAACATTTGTCTCTGCTAAATCTTTGTAAATGCTGATATTCCAATTTCTAAGGTCATCGCCGTTAAAATATACGCCCCGGATATAAACTCCTTCCTCGCTGTCGGTAAAGTCGGGAAGTTTTCTCATGGCAAGGGAATATCCGGTGGCATCTTCAGCATATCGCGTGATATCGATTATTTCATCGAATGATATGCCCCAGCCGTAATTGTAATAATAGGGAGGCTTTTTATTATAATTTATTCCTTGCTCTAAGGCTGCATCGCGGATCCGGGTTCCGGGCAGGATCATCAGGGGATATAATTCGATGCTTTCCTTAAAACCCATGCGGGCAAGCTTATCTATCATATCTATAAACTGTTCGCAACTGTCCTGCGGCAATCCGGGAATTATCCCTATACTTACCTCGATCCCCGCTTCTTTTAAAAACCGGATTCCGTTAAGCTCTTTTTCCGGATTGCTCATCCTGCCGGTGATCTTCAATGAATCCCTGTTCAATGTCTGAAGCCCAACCTCCATGCTTCTGAAGCCGGCAGCATATAATAATTGAGCCTTTTCGGCGTTTATGCCCTCCCCTCTCATCTCGGAATGAAGCCGTATGTTATGCCGAATCCGTGCCAGAGTGTCTAATTTTTCAATGAAGTCCTTCGTCGCATCCAACGCAGGGGAAAGAATATATATATTATTAAGGCCGGCCGTTAAATCATCATCTGTTAAGGCCGTGATCAAAAGTTCAAAAGGGATATTCCTGATAGAGCGGTAATTTTTTGAATACAGGCAATAGCTGCATCGGTAAGGACATCCCCGGGTAAGTTCAAAAAACATCGAGCCGTCCGGCATCGGACTCAATTCTTTCCCGGTAAAGGGCTCAACAATGTCGGAGGCCGGGATCAACTCATTGTGCGGCTGAACTATGATCCGATTCCCGTTTTCAAAAAGCTCATATCGAGCCATATCTTTATCGGATAACATACGGTTGAAAAACCATTCTCCCTCCCCGATTACAAAATAATCCACATATTCTCTTTGATGAGCAAATGAAATCGATCCGAAATTGATTTCAGGCCCTCCGAAAACAATTGCTATGTCCCTGTTTTTTTCCTTTATCATTTCAGCAATACGGAGATTTCTTTCAATATTCCAAAGAAAGCAGGTGAAACCCGCTAGATCCGGCTCAAGGTCAAGAACGTATTGTGAAATAACTGCATCCGAGCTGAAATGGGACAATATATACGGCAGGATGATGATATCAATATCGGAATTCACATTGCGCTTAATATACCCGGCAATTGCACCAGGGCCATATTCAACATTTCCCTGTATATAATCATGGGCATGATTGATCAAAGGAAGTTGTACAAAAATAATTCTGTTTATTTTTTTCATATTAGATAAAATAGATAATTAATTGTTGATATATTATCAACCATAAAAATATAATAACACAATGCAGGCTTTGCCGGCAACTCAAACTGACAACGCAGGGGGGCCCTGCGGGGCTTTTAGTAAAAAATTAGACTCAATCCGCTAAAGGTGAAGTGGGGAACACTGTTAGAACATCATGGCGATAAATCTGGATTACTTAAATTTAGAATGGAACATTCTTGCTATCGACGATAGCAAGCTGAACAGGGCCATAATCAAAAAGACATTGACCGGACTAAACATGAAGGTTGACGAGGCTGCCGACGGCTCTGAGGGCCTGAATGCCTTAAAAAATAAAAAATATGACCTTGTTCTTGTCGATATCATCATGCCGAAGCTCGACGGCTTCGGATTTCTCTCAAAATTTAAGGACGTGGTCGGAAACGATTTTGTTCCGGTGATTTTAATGACCGGATCCGATGACCTGAACTCCAAGATCAAGGGGCTCAGAATCGGCGCAGATGATTTTCTTCTGAAGCCTCTCAATGAAAAAGAGCTGGTGGCGCGGGTGCTTTCCCTTCTCAGGCTTAAGAGCGTTCATAATGAGCTCTATGAAAGAAATTTACTGCTGAAAAAAGAGCTCGAAATAGCAAAAAGGGTCCAGCAATTTATCATACCCAAGGATTTTTCGCAGATACGCTATCCCTCTGTGTGCGGGCGGTATCTTCCTATAGAGGACATCGGCGGCGATTTCTTTGACTGCTATCAAATCTCTGACGATAAATATGGATTTTTGATCGCCGACGTCACCGGCCATGGGATCCCGGCTGCCTTAGTGATGGCCATGGCTAAAATGATGTTCAATATCTATGCGACACGATTCAGCAGCACCAGCAAATTATTTGCTTCCGTCAACGCGCATTTGAGCGGGCTTCTCCTGGACACCCAGTATATCACGGCTTTTTTCATCATTTATGACAAGAAAAAAAATTGCATTAATTATTCCAATGCAGGCCATACCAGAGCCTTGTACTATCGAGCGTCCAAAAAGAAGGTAATGGCCCTTGACGCCAACGGCTTCTTCATCGGCATTTCTGAAAACACGGATTATGAAGAAAAGATGCTCGCGGTCGAGCCGGGCGATAAATTGTTCCTCTATACCGACGGGATCACGGAAATAAAAAACTATGGAGGTGAAGAATTCGGCGAACAGAGGCTCGCCCAATTCATATTCAACAACAGCAGTGATAAGGGCGACAGCTTCTGTAATTCTCTGCTGGAAGAGGTGAAATCATTCGCACCGCTGGAAAACCAGGTCGATGACATCGCTTTTTTGCATATTGATTTTTAAACGAATTCAGGGTCGAGGATGCTCTCAATTACGTGGAAGCTTAATCCTGCTTTTTTGTCTCAGCCTTTTCATCCTTTGCTTCAGATTCTCCTGATTCTCCTGGTTGAATCGGCTTCTTCCCGGTAAGCTTATCATGTATATAATTCCCCAGCTTTTCTATCCCGTCCTTAAGCTCTTCAAATTCAGCTATATTGAGCGTCACGCCCTTCTGAGTCGGTTTGAATACCAGATCACCGCCGGCAGATTCTATAGTCTGAAACCAGATGCGAATATTTATTAATTCCCTCCCCTTGTATTCAGAAACTTCAATACGGATAATTTCATTATTGTTTTTTTTGATGTCTTTTATGATAACCGGCATGGTTGGCTCCTTTAGGGGCGATTTAAGGGCGATTTAAGGGCGACGTCAATAACAATATATCCGGATTCACTCTATTTTGCGCTGATCTGATAATCCGGAACAGATTTTCTTTGAATTCCGTCACGCAGCTTCATTCACAATATCCTTTCGCCAGGTAATAGATGAACCGGTCATAGAGAAAAATTATTCTGTTATTCAACTCAAGCGCAGTATAAATTTCAAGCGGCGATGCCAATATTCTGTTGTTCTGAGCACGCTCCCAGATCGACTTTCTACTGAGAGCCAGTGCGGTAATCAATTCCGGTAAGGGAAGGTGCTTGTTTTTCAGCTCCCGCCCTGTTTCAACAAAATCGGAAAAAACGAATTTAATGCTGTTTCCCTGAAGATGATCCTGTATCGCGGATAAAATTTTTTCGTTTATCGGGACCAGGAGGTCAAGGTATTCTTTTAACACCGGAATTTTATAACTCAATTCATCCGCCCAGGTACGGGATATTTCTTTATCGTACGTACTGAGCATTCTTCCCAGCACATTGGATAAAAATCGCTTCTGTTCGCCGGTCACCTGGGAAAGCATATCCATTGAATTTATCTCCGGATACAATTGACGGTACGAATCTATCATAGCCCATGTATCATGGTAAAGATCGATATATATTTTTATCGCCTTTTCATTGGACGGCCAGGCGAGTTCGGGAAGCTCCATGATCGGATAGTACCGGGCGTCAACGGCATCATCGCCCGGACTGACGGCTCCCGCAATTATCCGGACCTCGTACGTTACAATGGCAAGGCTCCCGTAAAAATAATTTTCCACCGTATCGACATCGATAAGCCTGATGACCTCGCCGCGCACCCCCGCCTCTTCCTCCAATTCCCTGAGCGCAGCTTCCCGCATATCCTCCCCCGACTCGGCAAAACCTATCGGGAGACACCACATCCCCATATACGGGTCTTTTTTCCTCTTAACCAGGAGTACCTCTCTGGAATCATTCACAACAATGGTACTCACAACCGGCAGAGGATTTTCATAATAGAATATATTGCACCGAGAGCAATAATCCCGCAACTTCTCATCTTGCAGTTTATGAGTCAATGAAGCGCCGCAACAGGGGCAAAATTGTTTTTCTTTCTTCACGCAATCCAGCTTATGAGTGATGTTTTGGCACGAAACATCTAAACACGGCATCATCCTTGCTTATAGATATCGTGCCGTTCCTTTTTGCAAAATCGATAATATGATTCTCGACGCATTCCCGCACAACATCCAGTTTATCGGGCATTAAATCCAATACTTCCTTATATATCAAATGCTGTTTTTTATTTACATAGAAAATGCAGTCCTCGATGTTATGGTAAGAGAAATTGATTGAATTCGTGAAATCGAGCGTCTCAACAATATTAAAATAATTTTTCAACAGCGCATCGCCGTTTTCACGGGAAAAGGCCGTAAACAGCTTATTAATAACGGGCTCCACATTTTTTATGCCGATTTTTTTCATACAACGCATGACGAAACGTATCACCTCTTTGAGGGAATCTTTACTATGCGTCAGGGCAATAAAAACTCCATGAGGCATTAATATCCGCGGAATATCATGCAAAAGATGGGGAAAAAAATAAAATGAATAGCTGCTTATAATGACGTCGAATGCTGATTCAGGCATTTCTCTGATAATATCGGCGCTGGCTGCTATAAATTCGCCTTTGTATTGAATGGCAGCTACTGAATGAAGAAACGGCTCCCGGTTATTTTCAACCAGGTCGATTCCGATTATTGCCGCTTTATCATGCAACATACCCTTCAGCTTTTCAATAAAAAATCCGTACCCGCACCCAAGCTCCAGAATCCTTTGGGCCTTTTTGAGATTCAATCCATGCAGTGCGACATCCCGTATATCATTGCTGTTTGTGGAATATGTTTTGATGATATACCGCGCAAGTAGATGATCATGTACCTTTTCATACGTTCGAGTAATATCATCCGGTGTATATAAATAACCGTTCTGCATGGCTTTTTGGATTATCCCCGGTCCGGCGGCACTAAAGATGAATAACCGATAATTTCTGATAAGGAAACTTTTAAAAACATTTAATGGATGTTTCCTTTGGGGCATATTTAAGATTAAAACCGCTTTTTTTTATTGTTATCAATGAAAAAAGCAGTTTTTAGATGCGCCCTAACAAATAATTCACAATCGGCAGTATGTTATCAACAAAAAAACATTGTTATAAACAACTTATTAACCCTTATCAAGAATTCTGAAATTTTTTTCCTGATTGAAAAATTAATAGCATTAATTTGTTGCCAAAAAAAAATCGGTTTATTATTAACATGACATAATATCCACGAAACGGTCGCATCTAAAAACTGTTTTATCAACCCCCTGTATTGGGGCTGTTTAATAGCACCCTTCAAAGAGCGGGGCTTTCTCGGCTGTAATAGGCCGAATAAGTCCGTCGCGAGGGATTGATGGTGACTTTTTAGATAGGTCTGCGAGGGTGGTTGGAAAAAACGGTTTTAGCCGTGATAGTGACCAAAAAAATATCCTAAGAAGATTTTTTCGCGAAGTGTGCAAATTAGGGAAGTTTCATTATAATAATTATATATAAAAAATTCAGTTATTGTTAAAAAAATTAAAAATACTGAACATTAATATACTTATACACAGAGTTATTAACATTTGTGGATAAATGAGGAGAGTACTGTGCAAAGGGAATTATGGAACAGCGTATTACAGTCACTGGAGTTAAATGTCAATAAACAATCCTTTAATATGTGGTTAAAGGATACCGAACCAGTTTCTGTATCAGACAATATCCTAAAAATCAAAGTTATTGATGAGGTAACCAGGAGACATATTTCCGAGCAATATTTACCTCAAATTTATTCAAAGCTGAAAGAGATAACCGGTCAGAATTATATATGCGAATTTATCACTTCCAATGGTGCCTTAATTGAAAATAAGGAAAACAATAAAGATGCGGGAGAAAAAAACAGCAATTCCATCAAGAGGGACCAAATGTTAAACATATCAACGCTGAATCCCAAGTATACATTTGAAAACTTTGTTATTGGTCCCAATAATCAGTATGCTCACGCTGCGGCATATTCAGTATCACAAGCACCCGGGACCCAGGTCAATCCGCTTTTCATCTATGGATTGACGGGATTGGGTAAAACTCATTTATTGCAGGCAATCGGGCATTATATTAATAAAGAAAAGCCGTATCTTAAAGTTCTTTTTGTTTCAACACAGGATTTCATCTCCGAATTCATCAATTCCATACGAAACCGGACACAGGAAAGCTTCCAGATTAAATACCGGCTCGTGGACCTTCTCTTAATAGACGATATTCAGTTCCTGGAAAATAAAGAAGAAACCCAGAACGAATTTTTTCATGTCTTTAATTCGCTCCACGAAAATAAAAAACAGATAGTTATTTCCAGCGACCGTCCGCCGAAACTGATCGCGACCCTGGCCGACAGGCTGAGAACCCGCTTTGAATGGGGAATGATTACCGACATTCAAGCTCCGAACCTTGAAACGAGGGAGGCCATTCTCAGGGATAAGGCGGATAAGGAAAAATTGATTATCTCGGACGAAGCCTTCAGTTACATTGCACGAAGAATAAAATCCAACATTCGGGCTCTGGAGTCCGCGGTAAGCAAGTTAAGAATGATATCCAGGTTTCATAATGAACAGATATCCATTGACCAGGTCAAAATCTATCTCAAAGAGCTGTTTGATGTGGATTCCAATAAAGCGATCTCGGTATCTGATATTATGAAAAAAATAGAGGAAAAATTCGATGTTGCCGTGAATGACATCAAATCAAAAAGCCGTCACAGCAGAATCATTCAGCCGCGATTTGTCGGCATGTATCTTGCCAGGGAATTATCCGGCATGACGACCACTGAGATCGGCCGAGAGTTCGGAGACAGGGATCATTCAACAGTTATAAACGCATGCAATAAAATTGCTGGAGACATGAAAAATAATCCTGAATTCAAAGAACTGATCGACGATCTGATCCTGGAATTGAAAAGTTAAGATTCTGTTGATACAACGATTATTGAGTGTTCATAAGAATTTTAAGATTGGATTAAAAGCCCTGTTTTTTCCATTTTAGATATAATTCAGGCTGACACTATACAGGTAGTTAATTCATTATATAGTTATTAACAAGTTGAATTTACAATAACTCCTGATCTGTTCAGCAGATAGGGTGATTATCAACAAATTTTTTTTACTACTACTATTACTATTAAATAATAATTTATATTTATTATTAATGCAGTAGAAGGAGCTATGAATGATCATACATGTCAGCAGGGAATCGTTGCTAAAATCGATAAATATTGCAGATTCAATTGTATCCTCAAAGAATATCAACATTATCCTTTCCAATTGTCTTTTTAATGTTTCGCAAGATACCACGGAGATCGTTTCTACGGATAATGAGATAGCTGTCCGCACAAAACTCGGCTCAAAGACGGATTCAACCATATCCTTTGCGGCGAATGGGAAAAAGTTTTCAAGCATTTTAAAAGAGCTGCCCAATGATGAATTGGTTCTTAATGTCAATGAATCTTTTTTAATTGATATAACATCAACCTCAAAAGAGCTGAAGGGACACTATGCCCTGTTCGGACTTTCTCCCGGTGAATTTCCGGAGATACCTCAATTTACGGACGACAATTCCATAGAGTTCGATCAAGGCTTTCTAAAAAAAATGATTAGTAAAGTCATGTATGCAGCTTCAACCGATACCATAAAACCGGTGTTCAACGGGATTTATTTTGTTTCCGAGACTCCGGGGACTATCACATCAGTTGGTACTGATTCGAGAAGGTTATCTCTATTGACAAGATCTATCGATCAGGAGGCTAATCTGGGGAGCGGCATTATAATTCCATTGAAAACCATACACGAATTGAACCGGCTGCTGGAGCCTGCCGGTACCTGTAGATTTTCCTTCGTCAATAATCAGTGCTTTTTTAAGATCGCCGACACCGAGATAATCTCAAGAATTGTCGATGGCCAATTTCCCAACTACCGCCAGGTCGTTCCCAAAGAATACCTGTTCGAGATAGAAGTTGAGACGAAGAAATTTCTTGATTCGGTACGGCGAGTGATGATTTTCACGCGGGAACCGGCGTATAAGATTATTCTAAACATACAGGACAATAAAATTATTCTTCAGGCGAATACCCCCGAGCTGGGCGAAGCTGAGGAAGAGATAGCGGTGAAATCAAATAAGGACGAAAAAATATCAATAGGCATCAATGCTCAATTTTTGATTGATTCTTTAAAAGAGATGGATTCCGAATACATAACATGCGGGATTACGGGACAGATGAGCCCTCTGACGATATCTCCGTTGGAGGACCGTAATTACCTGTCAATCATAATGCCTATCCAGATTAAATCATCACATAATGAATAGCGGAATATGTATGTAGAGGAGTTGCATGTTAAGAATTTCAGGAATTATGCACGATTACACCTAACCTTCTCACCGGGCATCAATTTTATTATAGGGGATAACGGGGTAGGTAAATCCAACATACTTGAAGCCTTATCCATATTATCGAATATAAAGTCATTCAGGAACATGCATGATGCAGAGATAATAAAATGGGATGAGGATTCATATTTCTGTTCCGCGGTTGTCGGGGACAACGATGATACAATTTTTGAGGTCGGCTGCGGATTGACCGCGGATGCCGTTAAGAAGAGATTGAAGATTGACGGCAAAGAGATTAACAGCGCCGCGAAATATTACGGCAGATTATTGACGGTCATTTTTTCACCCCCTGATATCAATATCATTAATGGCACGCCTGATTTCAGGAGAAGATTCTTTGACAGCGTAATATCCAAGATAGACGGGAGCTATCTGGAAGCGCTCGGGGATTTCAAGAGGATTCTATCATCGAGAAATAAACTTTTAAAGGACATAAAAAATACGGGCCGCGATGCAAACCAATTGGACGTGTGGGATGCTCTGTTCAGTGAAAAGGCCGGTTTCATCATCGGCCGACGGCTATCCTTTATTGCGAAGTTCCGCAGATTGTTTCAATATCATTATTCGAATATAGCAGCAGACGAGGCGCCGGCAATACGCTATCAATGCTCCTCCGAATCTGATGACAGCGGCCGCATTTTTCAAAAATTGACTGAATTGCGCAAACGGGATATACTGTTCGGATCAACAAGCATCGGACCGCAGCGGGACGATTATATTCTGGAAAATCAGAAAAAAATCAGATTTACGAATTACGCATCACAGGGACAGAGAAGAACGGCTGCGGTGACCTTAAAAGTTTCCGAGTGTGAGATCGTTGAAGTGGAAAAGAATAAAAAATCCATTATTTTAATGGACGACATTTTTTCTGAACTTGACGAAAAAAGGCGTTCCAAGATAATCGATGTATTACAGAGAGGCAACCAGATGATTTTTACCATGGTTCATTTTGACCCGGTTGCATTGCATAGATTCGGCGGCTATAAGGGTTTTACCGTGGAAACTCCGGGAACGGTGAGTGAATTGTCCGTATGAGGTTCAGAATCAGAGAAAAGAGAAAGAACGGCATTTTTTCATTTGATGCGATTCTTCATGATATAATTCATGAATTTGATATTGACAAATCGTTTACCATTGAAGAATTGCTGTCACAATGGTACGCCATTGTGGGTGACATACTATCGACGCACAGCAAACCCGACCGGATTTATAAAAAAGTCTTGTTCGTTGCGGTGGACCATTCCGTATATGGGAATGAGCTGGTACTGATGAAAGACGCCATAATTCAAAAGATTAATACTGAATTCTCTTACCGGTTTATAAAGGAGCTGAAGGTGGAAATAAAGAGAATTCAATGGTAAGGGAGCTTCGGTTGTTTATTCATATTGGGAATAATAAGATCGTCTCAGATAAAAAAACGATAGGAATCTTTAACCGGGATACCCTCCTATTGTCTAACGATAACGCGTGGATTATCATGCAGGTGGACGGTAGCGATAAAACCATCGCTATTGATGAAAAAAACAATATTGCATCAAGCAAGGTAAGCCCCTTTACCGTGATTAAACGGATGGCATTGGTTGAAGACTTTATTTGGAGCAGGAGCAATGACAAAAAACTATAGCGCTGACAAGATCCAGGTTTTGGAAGGCCTCGATGCCGTCCGGAAGCGGCCGGCCATGTATATCGGCTCCACTGACGCATACGGCCTTCACCACCTGGTGTATGAGGTGGTTGATAACTCAATAGACGAGGCGCTCGCCGGTTTCTGCGATACCATTACGGCCGTGATCCATAAAGACAATGCAGTTGAGGTCACCGACAACGGCAGGGGAATCCCCGTCGAACCGCATCCTATCCACAAGGCATCGGCACTTGAGATCGTCATGACGAAGCTCCATGCAGGCGGAAAGTTCGACAATGAGGTTTATAAGGTATCCGGGGGCCTGCATGGCGTCGGCGTATCGGTGGTCAACGCCCTTTCCAAACAGTTGACCGTTGAGGTTCTCAAGGACGGGAAGCGCTACACCCAGTCTTACAAACGGGGCGTGCCGACCGGCAAGGTGAAAGCGGTCGGCGAGGCAAACAAGACCGGCACGCGCGTGATTTTCTGGCCCGATGATGAGATTTTTGAGACCGTCGAATTTAATTTCGACACCCTGGCCAAACGTCTCCGGGAGCTCGCGTTTCTCAACGCCGGCGTGAAGATAACCCTGCGCGATGAAAGAAAAAAGGGGAAGGAGCACGTGTTCCAGTTTAAGGGCGGTATCGTATCATTCGTGCAGTATCTGAATGAAACCAAATCGCCCATTATAAAAAATCCGATCTATATTCATTCAGCCCGGGGCAATGTCGACGTTGAGATCGCCCTTGAATACATCGATACCTATACCGAAACGGTCTTCACCTACGCCAACAACATTAATACGCGCGAGGGAGGCACCCATCTGATCGGCTTCAAATCAGGCCTCACCCGGGTCATCAATGAGTATTTAAAAAAAGAATCAAAGTCTGATAAAAGCATAACCCAGCTCAGCGGCGATGACGTCCGGGAAGGGCTGGTGGCGATCGTAAGCATTAAGCTGCCGAACCCCCAGTATGAGGGGCAGACCAAGATGAAGCTCGGAAACGGCGATGTCAAGGGCATCGTCGAATCGATTGTAAACGAGTATTTAAGCCTTCATTTTGAGGAGAATCCGCAAGACGCGAAAAGGATAATAGACAAGTGCGTTCAAAGCGCCCGGGCGCGCATTGCGGCGAAAAAGGCGCGCGATCTCACGCGGAGAAAAAGCGCTTTGGAAAACGATACCCTTCCCGGAAAGCTGGCGGACTGCTCTGAGCGGGATCCGGCCCTGTGCGAATTGTACCTGGTGGAGGGCGATTCCGCCGGAGGTTCGGCAAAGCAGGGGCGCGACCGGAATTTCCAGGCGATACTCCCCCTCAAGGGCAAGATCCTCAATGTTGAAAAATCAAGGCTTGATAAAATACTCTCCAATGATGAGATCAAAACCATAATCACCGCGGTCGGCACCGGCATCGGCGCCGATGAATTCAACATTGACAAGGCCCGGTACCATAAAATAATCATTATGACCGATGCGGATGTGGACGGATCGCATATAAAGACCCTCCTCCTGACGTTTTTTTTCCGCTACATGCAGGATATTATAAGAAACGGATTTTTGTATATTGCAAAGCCGCCCCTCTACAATATTAAAATAGGCAAGGATTCATTCTACGCTTATACGGATGAAGACCGCGATCGGATCCTGAAAAGCCACGACAAGTCAAAAGCCGTGATGCAGCGGTACAAGGGTCTCGGCGAGATGAACCCGGAACAATTATGGGAGACGACCATGGACCCGCAGAAGCGGACTTTGATGAATGTCCATATCGATGACGAAATTGAAGCAGAGGATGCGTTTTCGGTTCTCATGGGGGATGCAGTCGAGCCGCGGAGAAAATTCATAGAAGAAAACGCAAAGAACGTGCAGAATCTTGATTTGTAAATATAAATATAGTTAACGTACGGAGTATAGAACGTGCCAAAGAAAAAATCACCGGACGGCGGTAACGGAGAAAATATTATCGGCGTCGAGATAGAAGACCAGATGCGGAGCTCCTATCTCGATTATGCCATGAGCGTTATAGTCGGGCGCGCCTTGCCCGACGTCAGGGACGGATTAAAGCCGGTCCACCGGCGGATACTCCACGCAATGAATGAGAGGGCCTGGCGGAGCGACCGGCCATACGTGAAATCGGCCAAGATCGTCGGGGAGGTCATCGGTAATTATCATCCTCATGGCGACACGGCGGTGTATGATACCATGGTGCGGATGGCACAGGATTTTTCCATGCGGCTTCCCATCATCGACGGCCAGGGAAACTTCGGTTCGGTTGATGGCGATCCCCCTGCCGCATACCGGTATACCGAGGCCCGCCTGAATAAAATATCCGAGGAGCTGCTGCGCGATATCGATAAGGACACGGTTGGTTTCAGCCCTAATTTTGACGAGACCAAGCAGGAACCCCTGGTTCTGCCCGCCTCCTTCCCCAACCTGCTGGTGAACGGCTCAGACGGCATTGCGGTCGGCATGGCTACGAAGATTCCGCCCCATAACCTGGGAGAGGTGATTGACGCGACCATTGCCCTGATTGAAAATCCCGGTATAACCGTTAAGCAGATCATGAAATATATCCAGGGACCCGACTTCCCGACCGGCGCCGCGATTATGGGAACTGACGGGATCTACAAGGCATACTCCACCGGAAGGGGAAGCATCATGGTCCGGGGTAAGGTGGATATTGAGCAGAACAGGAAGGGGAGGGACGATATTATCATCACCGAGATACCGTATCAGGTGAATAAGGCGGTGTTTGTCAGCAGGGTCGCGGACCTGGTAAACGCAAAAGTCATAGACGGCATAGCCGAGATCAGGGATGAATCGGACCGGAGGGGGATGCGGGTCGTTATCGGTCTTAAAAAGGACGCGAATACGAGCATCATCATCAATCAGCTTTACAAGCACACGGCGCTCCAGACCTCTTTTGGACTCATTCTCCTGGCCCTGGTGGACAACGTGCCGAGGATACTGGATCTGAAGGGGATCATCGCCCCTTATGTCGATCACCGGAAAGAGGTGGTGATCAGAAGGACGCGCTTTGAACTGAAAAAGGCAGAGGAGCGCGCCCATATCCTGGAAGGCTTAAAAATAGCCCTGGATAACATCGATGAGGTAATCAGAATCATACGCTCATCCAAAGATGCGGATGAGGCGGGGACGCGCCTGATAAAGCGGTTTGCCCTGTCGGAAATACAGGCAAAAGCCATTCTTGACATGCGGCTCCAGCGCCTCACGAGCCTGGAAGTGCGGAAGGTGGTTGAAGAGCTCCAAGAGCTTTTCAAGCTGATCAAAGAGCTGAGGGCCATATTGAAGAGCGAGGCGCGGATATTTGAGCTGGTCAAAAAAGAGCTCTTAGAGGTCAAGCAGAAATACGGCGATCCGCGACGCACCGAAATCATCAAAGGCGGTGAAACCTCGACCGATTTCGACATAGAAGACCTGATCGCGGACGAGGCCATGGTCATCACCATAACCAACGACGGTTTTATCCGGCGGCTGCCGACGGACACCTTTAAAAAGCAGCGGCGCGGCGGCAAGGGGGTGATCGCGATCTCGGCAAAGAGGGAAGATTTTATCAAGATGATGACCATAGCATCGACGCATGACGTTGTCTTTCTCTTTTCCAACAGGGGGAAGATTTTTGCCCTCAAGGCCTATGAAATCCCTCTCGCGTCAAAGACGAGCAGGGGCAAATCATTAAAAGGGATCATCAACCTGTCTTCCGAGGAATATATCACGGCGATCTGTTCCATCGACAGTTTTGAAAGCGAGAAATATCTCTGCATGGTGACCAGATACGGGATTTTGAAAAAGACCGATCTGAACGAATTTCAAAACACCAAAAAAGGCGGCATTATCGCCCTGAATCTTAAAAAGAACGACGAACTGGTGGACGTTAAGGTCGTTGACAAGGGGGATGATATCATCATCGCTTCCCGGGGCGGCCAGCTCTTACGGACGAATCTCATGAAAATGCGCTCCATGGGGCGCACCGCAGCCGGGATAATCGGCATGCGGCTTTCAAAGGACGACATGATCATCGGCATCGATTTAGTGATGAAGGATTCATCCCTCTTCGTCATCACTGAAAAGGGGTACGGCAAGCGGGTGAACTACCAGAACTTCTCCACCAAGGGAAGAGGCGGTAAGGGCATGGCGTATGTCAAGGTTGCCGACAAAAACGGATTCGCCAACGGCGTTAAATCGGTCTTCATTACCGACGAGATCATCATCACCTCAAAGAACGGCATGACGATACGCCTCATGGCGGAGGATGTATCCATCCAGGGGAGAGCCACTGTCGGGGTGAAACTCCTTGACCTGAGCGATGTCGATAAGGTGACCGATTTTGCCGCCATCAGCGAGTAAATTTATCGTTGAACATCTCTTCATTGAGAATGATGTACGTATATCCTTGCTCGGTTAAAAAGAGCTGCCGGTTGTGTGCGAATTTTTCTTCAACGGCGTTTGAGGTGATAATGGTATAAAAATAGGCCTTGTTTTCCCCCTTTTTCGGCCGGAGGATCCTGCCGAGCCGCTGGGCCTCCTCCTGGCGCGATCCGAACGTGCCTGATATCTGAATCGCCACATTGGCATCCGGAAGATCAATGGCAAAGTTCGCCACCTTCGAAACCACGAGAATCTTGATTTGTTCCTCTTTGAATTTTCGGTACAGCTCCTCGCGCTCGGTTGTTGAGGTGGTGCCGGTGATTATGGGTAATTTGAATTGATCGGCGATCCCCTCCAATTGCGCGATGTATTGACCGATGATGAGTATATTGGAATTTTCATGATAGTCAATGATCTTTTTAACGATGCCGATTTTTTCAGGGTTCTCGGAAGCGATCCTGAATTTTTCCCGGTCTTTGGCAAGCGAATACTTCATCCTTAGATCATCCGAAAGTTCGATCCTGATCTCGGTGCAGAGCGCCTTGGCTATCCAGTTTGATTTTTCCAGCGTTTTCCACGGGATATCGTATTTTTTCGGGCCGATCAGGCTGAATACATCTGCCTCCATCCCGTCTTCGCGGATCAGGGTTGCCGTGAGGCCGAGACGGCGCTTGGATTGAATTTCCGAGGTCATCCGGAATACCGGCGCCGGGAGCAGGTGCACCTCGTCATAGATAATGAGCCCCCAGTTTTTGGTATTGAATAGATCGAAATGGAGAAAGGGGCCTTCTTTATCTTTACGATACGTCAGTATGTTGTAGGTCGCTATGGTGATGGGCCGTATTTCTTTTTTTTCTCCGGAGAATTCGCCAATCTGATCCGGCTCAAGATATGTCTTGTCAATGAGTTCGTCCCTCCATTGCCGGAGGGCTATGGTATTGGTCACCAGGATCAGGGTCTCTGTTTGGAGGAGGCTCATGATGGCCGTCCCGACTATGGTTTTTCCCGCTCCGCAGGGTAAAACTATAATCCCGCTGCCTCCCTCCGGGCCGCCTCCCCGGTAAAAGGCATTCACCGAACTTTGCTGATAGTTGCGGATCTGGAAGGGGTGCCCTTTTACGGTGATCGTCCTGAGCTTGATCTCGCAGAAATCGCCTTCCTCGTACCCGGCAAGATCCTCGACGGGAAAGCCTATTTTTATAAGGGCCTGCTTGATATGCCCCCGATAGTTATGTTTTATTTTAAGCCGGTTCTCGTCTATTTTCCGGTCAATGAATTGTTGGATCTTTTTGGTATTGTATATTTCATTGAGGAGGATGGCATCATTTGAAATTAAGATCAGATCCTTCCCTTCCGGCATAAGCTTCAGAAGGCCGTAACGCCGCATCTGTTCCTTGATCGTGGTAAGAACGATTTCGGGTATCTCGTACCGCGAGTACTGCTTGAGTATCCGGTGAATATCATTATACGTTAATCCCGAGGCAGCCGCATTCCAGAGAGAAAGAGGTGAGATTTTATACGTATGTATGTGTTCAGGACTTTTAACCAGTTCGGAGAATTGCGCTACGGAATCGCGGGCGCTTTCGAACTCCGGATTGTCAACTTCCAGCAAAACGGTGTTATCGCTCTGAATGATCGCGGGCTTCGACATGAATTAATCTGATAGCCTTACAAAGAGAAATCAAGAATCTAATTAAAGAATCAGTCTGTGATATAAATTCAGCGCTTTTTGTCAACTAATTATTCATTTTTACCCCACCGCCGAAGGGGGGAGACGTCTCAACATGATTAATACAGCCCGAAATTTAATTCACACCCCCCTTCGGCGGCGCGGGTAAAAATCACTGATTTTATTGGGTTTATCAATAAGTCTAATAAATATTTTTATTGAAAGATTCCGCGGTTGGATGAACAGTAGACTTATTGCAAAATTTCAATTATAATTGCAGTTTTGTAACAAGTCTGGCATTCATTCTGAATTAATTTTTAAATTTTGATAAAATAGGAGAATCCGATGAATAAATTGTTATATGTTTTAATGCTTGCCTTCCTGGTATCCTGTTTGAGCACGGGAGCACGTGAAGATTCAAAAACTCCTCAAACCGGCTGGATTGACGAGGACGCGTACACAGTGACCGCGACAGCAGATAGTGAACAAAAGGCTATAGAAGAGGCGAAATATCAGATACTTAAAGATATCGTGGCTGTCCGGATAAAAAACAACAGCGGATATACTGATATTGTGAAAATACAGGGTGAGTTTGATCCGCTCTTCAAAGAGGGGAAGGTAATCAGCAAGACAGACATCCCCAATGGAATCCGGATCTATTTCCAAATCCGGGATAAAGGTTTGAGGAATAAATTTCAAAGAAGATAAATGGATATAACAATCGCCTTATTGTTTAATTACAACCCTGTTGGAAACGACGTCCAATTTTCCATCGCAGAAATATTTAATGGCCTCGGATAGAACGCGGAATTCTTCCTTTAAAATTCGCGCAGATAATGACTGTATCGTATCTGTTTCAAAAACCGGCACCGGCGATTGCATGATTATTGGACCCGTATCAACACCGTCATCAACAAAATGGGCTGTGCAGCCGGTTATTTTGACCCCGTAATCCAGCGCCTGCTGCTGGCTCTGCATTCCGGGAAAAGATGGAAGAAGGGAAGGATGTATGTTGATTATCCTGTTTCTATATCGTTCAACAAATACGGGAGAAAGCAATCTTAAATAGCCGGCTGCAATGATTAAATTGGTCTTGCACCCCTCCAGTACGTTTATTATTCGTTTATCAAATTCCTCCCGGTTCGGATATTCCCCCGGATCCACAAAGAATGACCCTATTGCATAGCTCTTCGCCCGCTCCAATACCCCGGCTTTATTGTTGTCGGTTATAACGACGCCGAGTTTTGCTTTTATGTCACCGGTTTTAATTCTTTGAGCCACAGCGGAAAAAATCAAACCTTTGCCGGAAACCAGAAAGGATATAATGTTTGTGCCCATAGAGCGATTCAGCGTATTCTCATTGATTCAAGACGGTCACCGGTCATTGATGCTCCGGGATGTATCGTATTGACGAATTTTCCTTTCTGAAATACCGATATAGCGCCCGGATCAGAATGCCGTTTTCCGTATCTGCTTATCATTGATCCGGCGATCTCAATCTCCCCGTCAGCCAACGTTCCCTTGATGAAAATCGAAGGCGCTTTAAATCCCGGCATAAAAAAATAATCGGCAGTATGCATATATTTTTCCAGCTCGCTGTTTTCAATTTCGTTTCTTGCGACAATTAACTTTGCTGCTTCACTGATTCGGAAATGGCGGCCTATGGTAAGCAGATAAAAATCAGTCGTGTCAATTTCCCGGTGGTGCTCAATCAGATCAAATACCCTTCCGGAGATGAAGGTATCGGTAAAAAGACATCCGCCTGATGGAGATGCATATTCGGTAATAATATATCTTTGGGCCAGGTTAAGCTGCGCTTTTCTTGACCTGCCGTTTAATGCGAGGAGCATATCCCTGTTCACAATATTCGCCTGTTCGGGGATCGTCGGTTTCAACAACTTTGCAGAAAGCGGCCTGAGCAGATATCCCTGCAGACCGGATGCCTTTTCGATATGGTTCATTGTATGTTTCATCTGAGACATGGGCCTCTGGCCGACAACCTCGCCGGTTGCCACGAAATCCGCTTTCAATTCCCTCATCAATTCAGCGGCCTTGGCGATAAAATATATGTGGCAGTCGATGCAGGGATTTGCCTGCTTGCCGTATCCATGGGCCGGATTGCGGATGATGTCGAGGTACTCTTTGCCGCAGCGATGGAAGCGGAGGCTCAGATTAATCCCGGCCGCTATCTTCGCCGGCTTGAGCTTCGTCGGATCGGCATCAGGAGCGACAAACGGCAGCAGGCAGTGAAAACCGATCACATCGATATCCTGTTCCATAAGGAGCCGGGCAGCCAGCATGCTGTCGAGCCCCCCGGAAAAGAGCACTATGCCGGTTCCTCTTTTTAATGATTCTTTACGATGCATCGTTAACTTATCCGGAGAAATACTTTAAAATGCTGACGCCGGTACGCTGGATTTAGATTGTCGGGGAGGCGTCGAAGTTGATGAGCATACCTTTTGCGTTATAGCCAAAAATATGGCCTTTTTTTTCTTCCTTGGATCCATACATGGCATAATCTGCGTAATTTATTAATTCGAGATAGCTGGCGGCATTATTGGGATGAGGATAGGTGGCGATTCCGATAGACATGGACACAGATGTAAGGTTATGCGCCACCTGTTCAGATCCGACGATATCCGCTATATTAATTGTTTTCAGCATTTCTCTGATTCTGCGCGCCACGACAAGCACGCTCTTATGTTCGGTTTCAGGCAGAAAAAGGCAGAATTCGTCCCCGCCGAACCGGGCGGCCAGATCGTACGGCCGTATTATATATTTATACGACTGCTCCTCGTCGATCGGTTTATATATGCTTTCATCAATAAAGGAGCCGGATATTTTTTTTAAAACCATATCGCCGACCAGGTGGCTGTACGTATCATTGATCTCCTTGAAATTATCTCCGTCAAGATAAATCAACGAAAGGGTGGATAGCGGCATCTCGCTCAAGGATGAATTCAGCTGATGTTCTCCCCTCTCGTTTTTCCTGATCGCTCTTTCGAACTCTGATTTCAACCGCTCCTCAAAGGTCTTCCTGTTCAGCAATCCGGTAAGACCGTCGAATCCGGACATCTGAAATCGCGTGGCGTTCTTTACAATCGATGAGAGGGATTTAGGGCGGAGCGGTTTGGGCAGAAAATAGTAAGCGCCTTTGTCCAGCACGATGTCGGACAACTCGACTTCATTATAGCCGGTAATTGCAATGATCGGTGTTGCAATATTATATTCGGCTTTCAGTACATCAAGGGCGAGCAAGCCGTTCTGCGGATCTGAAGATTCGCCCTCGTCATACGGTATTGACAAATCCAGAAGTATGGTATCCCAGTACGTCTTCTTGGCTAAATCGAATAATTTTTTTACGGTACCGGCTGTTTCAATGAAATACTGTTTATCAGATGCTTGCAAAATTTTAGATATCGTTCTCAATATCAATTCGTCATCGTCGACAATCAATATGTTTATGTCTCTTTTGGTTTCGACAATATTATTTTTATTAAAGATAATCATTATAAATAGCGGTTTTATTTTACGACATTTATTGCATATAGTCTATGAGAAAAGCGGCATTTTATAAGGGAACTTCTATAAAATTACTTTTTAGGATGTTCCCATGGTCGCAATTTTGACATCCATGTCAACTGCGACATGCGGGACATCCTGTCCCTTTGGGCACTTTTAATGTTTGCATTTTCAATAGAAAAATTAGATTTTTTTATTGTTTTTATAATGAAAAATCTAATTTTTTGAGGCGCCCATAATTATATTATACTATATGACAGGCAAGTCAAGAAATTATTGTTGATAATCTTTTTGAACCAAAGCAGCAGATGAATTATCGGAAACTCATTATATTACCCATCTACAATCAGGAGCGATTCATCAGGAAATCCGTTTCTTCACTGAAGGATATCGGTAATGATATACTCTTAGTCGATGACGGCTCAACCGACAGCACCTTTAACGTCATTAAAGATCTATCATGGATGAAATATATCAAGCATGAGCAGAATCTGGGCAGCGGGGCGTCCTTTATCACCGCATATGAATATGCCCGCGATCTTGATTATGAGATAATGATCACTCTTGATCACCGCAATGTCCGCTATGAAGAAGAGATTTCGCAGCTTATGGATAATATAACCTACGGCTATGATATCGTGAATAGCAGCAGGATCCTGGAAAATTTTGATTACCAGGACATATCGCCCAGCTATATTGAAACAACAGAAGATTTGTCTGTTTCCATTAAGGATATCACGGGGTTTGACCTTACGGATCCGCTGTCCGGCATCAAAGCGATTCGCACGGAATCGTTACGGAACATGGAGCTGACAGAATTCAATCATGGTCTTTTTCTGCAACTGTGGATACAGGCTCATTATTTTGGACTTTCCCTCATCGAAATCCCGGCCCGGTCGGGCTATGGATTTGGCGAAGAATTGACCGTGTATCCTGATCCGCTCGGTTTGTTTATGTCAATCATTGAGGCAGAAAAATATCTTTACAACCGGAAAGGGGTCGATAACTAAAATACCGGAAAAAGAATTGACTTTTTATTGATCCTCCCCAAGCAGGAGGGGGAGAATTATGTTACAATTAGGCTGTCGATTTGAAAAAACCGACAGCCTGAATATTTTGTCGCAAAGGAGACGGTTGTGATTATAGAACTAATACTACTTTTTATAACGTATCTGGCGGTATTGATACTGGGCACCTATTATATTAATTTGTATATTTCCCAGGATCATTTTACTAAAGAGGAGCTGAAAAACATATTTCCGTATCTCGCGAATCTCTGGAGCAGCGTCACGAATAATAATTCAATACCGCTGCTGCTGGGGATTATAGTCATTTTTTCTTTTTTGGGAGTTCTCGTTACCATGCTGTCCGATCACTGGTTTTTAAATTCATCAATCATATTTACTATCATGTATCTGACATTTCCTCTGGCAAGGAAAAGCTTTGATAAAGCCAAGGTTACCACCGGCGGCGGTTTCGCGGATACCGCCATTGATTTATTCTTGAAATATTATAATTTCATTCTTATCGGTTATGGCACGGGAACAGGGACCGCGCTCATGTATAACTGGGGAGTATATAAATCGGTTCCCTTTCTTTGGTTCTTAATTAATTTTATCGTCATTTCAATTCTTCTCGGCATGATTGTAAAAAATACCGCTAATTCATGAAATCCCCTGCAGGGGATTCGTGCTTTTGAATTTGAATCGATAAAATTTAATTTTGTGTTGACTTTATACCGGTTCAGATTATTGTTTCGCTTACTGTGCAATTAAGTTGTATGCATCTCAGAAAAAAATTGTAATTATTTAATATGCATATTTGTATAACATGTTGAATAGTTACAAAAAATTCGAGTAATCAGTCAAAAGGAGGAATGTAAATGAGAAAGATCATGATGCTTGCTTTAATATTATCGGCAGGTGCCCTTATTGCACTCACATCATGCGGAGGCCCGAAGATCGGCGGAACCGTAGAAGGTGAGACCTTTACCACTGAGGGATGGGTAGATGATGATACCTTTAGATTAGCAGCCGCCGGGATTGCAAAGAAGGACCTGACAAACATAATTCAAAGAAAAGAAAGTTCAAAGAGAGCCGCCATCCTAAATGCCCAATATCAGGTAATTGAGAAGTTTAAGGGTTCAAAGATTGAGGGAGCATCGGGAATGGAAAATTTTGAGATGACCGGCATTGCGGTTGCCCAAGAGCTCAAAGCCGTAGCAAAGGGAGGCTCCGTTAAAAAAGTCACCTGGGATGATGAGCAGAACTGCGAGGTTATTTATGAGGTACGGGCCAAGGGTCTTAAGAAAAAGGTAGCTGCTGCTGAGTGGAAAGACTGATAACTGAGATACCTCATAGGTACAAATAGACGAAAGGCCGTGACTGAAGTCCCGGCCTTTTTAGTAGATATAGTTATTATTTCTAGTCCTGGCAGCGTCCTACTCTCCCACACAGTCACCCGTGCAGTACCATCGGCGATAAGAGGCTTAACTTCTGTGTTCGGAATGGGAACAGGTGTTTCCCCCTTTCTATAACCACCAGGACTTACCATGTGAAATTTAATATTAAATTTGTCAATACAATTCTGCGTTAATTTTTCAAAAAATATATTTTTCGCATATACCCGGAGGTGCCCTAAAAGTCATATAATACTCTCGCAAAGCCGCAAAGACGCGAAGAATTATTTATTTTTTTAATGAACTATATCAAAAAAGATAATAAAATATCTTCTTTGCGACTCTGCGAGAGCCTCTTTTTGGACAACCCCGCCCGGGGCATTAATTCTTTCTAAAATCAAAAAGATAATCTATTGCGGAATCTGTATCGCCCTTCAGCAAATGGCACAGACTAAGGGAGATGAGATTATTTGGATTTTCGTTGATCTTTGTATTTAATGATTTAATCTTGTCGTCAATGGAGCCGTACTTATCGGTATATATTTCGACGGGGATTGATTTAATAAATTCATCGAAATATTTATATTTGTCGGCCCGGTGCTTGATTGCTTTTATCTCTGAAGCAGATTCATCGATTGCGCCGATCTTCCACAATATATCCGATTTCAACTCCCTGAATTTAATATCGTCCGGGTCCGCCAGTAAAAGCCTGTTCAGAAGCTCTAATGAGTGTTTGAGCCGGTTGGTATAATAATAAATCAGCGCAAGCGCTGTCAGAGCCGATCGGCTGTCGGGATGCAATTCAAGGATATCCGAAAAATATTTTTCCGCCATCCCGAGTTTGTCTGTCTTACAATAACAGAGTCCGGTAACCAGTTTTGACAGAACGAAGGATTTATTCATGGCATGTGACTTTTCCAGGTTTATGACCGCTTCTGCATACCTGCCTGTTCTATAGAATAGGCAACCGACATTAAAAAATGTGATGTAATCGTTCCCGAGTGACAGAGCGGTTTTATAATACTTCAATGCCTCCGGGACTTTGTTCATCCGGGAGCAGAGCGATCCGAGATTGATGTAAGCATTCCGAAACCGGGGATTTTCGTTCAAAATTGACACGTATTCCTTAAAAGCATTTTCGTAATCGCGGTTTTTTTCCAGCCGGACAGCCCTCTTGAATCTATCGGGTATTGAGATATTCGACATGGCGGATCCATCCATTTCATGGTGATATATTCTAAATTATCGGGATGCCATAGAATAAGCAATAATTATTTCCGGGATTAGTAATGATATCACGTATCTGCTTATAAAGTAAGGAGGCAAATGGTTACATCGTTTATGTAGAACCCACAATCCCCCGCTACCCATTACCCGCATCTTTCAATCGAGCCTCTCGGCCCCCTAAATCCCGAGGCTGTGTGAAAAATCACGAGAGGGGCATGAGAGAATGATATGATTAACTTGACAAAGATCGGTTGATCGTCATTACTGATATTTG
The DNA here is from genome assembly GCA_001829495.1 of Spirochaetes bacterium RBG_16_49_21. Classification (GTDB taxonomy): domain Bacteria; phylum Spirochaetota; class UBA4802; order UBA4802; family UBA5550; genus RBG-16-49-21. The sequence goes on from MIBJ01000028.1 coordinate 25,889, forward strand.
TTCAATGCCATGATAGAGGTTAAAATACATATGGCAGCAGGAGCACGGATCCCCGAATATCAGAGCGGGGGAGCCTCCGGAGCGGATATCTGCGCGCTGCTCGACGAAGCCGTTACCCTTAAACCGGGCGACACAGCCCTGATCCCCACCGGAATCTCGATCGAGATTCCGGAAGGATACGAGGCGCAGATCAGGCCGCGGAGCGGGCTTGCCGTAAATCATGGCATAACCCTGCTCAACACGCCGGGGACGATTGATTCGGATTACCGCGGCGAGATCAAGGTGATAGTCACCAACCTCGGGAAAAAGGATTTTACCATCACCAGCGGAATGCGGATCGCACAGATGGTATTCAGCAGAAGTTACCGCGGTCGTTTCATAGTAACCGATGAATTGGCCGAAACCAAGAGAAACAACGGAGGGTTCGGCCATACGGGGACGTAAATATATTCTTTTCGGAAATGCGAGTCTTAATGGCGGAATATACAATTTATTCATGGAAAATGACAAGGCTATAAAGATAATCCCTCTGGGCGGTCTGGGCGCGATAGGTAAAAATATAACGCTCTTTGAATTCAAGGATGATATCCTCATTGTGGATTGCGGGATCATGTTCCCGACTGATGAGATGCCCGGGATCGATTATATCATACCTGATTTTACCTACATCAGAAAAAATAAGGCGAAGGTGAAGGCTATCCTCGTTACCCACGGACACGAAGATCATATAGGCGCCGTCCCCTACCTGCTTCGTGAGATCAACGCGCCCATCTACGCGACGAAGTTGTCCATCGGCCTCATCCAGAGCAGACTCGAGGAGCTTCCGCCGAAAAAGAAACCCCAGTTCGTCGAGATTAAGCCGCGGGATCGAAGGCAGATCGGGAGTTTCTCAGTTGAATTCATCAAAGTCAACCATTCGATAATCGGCGGGATCGGGCTCGCGCTTCAGACGGAGGTGGGCACGATTATCCACACCGGAGACTTTAAGATTGACTTCTCCCCGGTTGACGGCGATGTGACCGATATTTTCCGGTTCGCCGATTACGGCGAAAAGGGCGTTTTGCTTCTCATGTCGGACAGCACCAATGCGGAGCGAAGCGGCTTCACTCAATCCGAATCGGTGTTGATCGACAAGCTGGCGGATATATTCTCCTCCTCCAGGGGGAGGATCATCGTCGCCACCTTCGCGTCAAATATCCACCGGGTACAGCAGGTGATGGAAGTGGCCCAGCGCTTTAACCGGAAGATAGCCATATCAGGGCACACTATGCTGAAGAACGTGGAGATCGCCAATTCCCTGGGCTACCTGAATTATCGCGATGATCTCCTCGTCGATTTATCCAAGTCGAATACGCTTCCGAACAAGAAGCTGGTCATCATCGGCACCGGCAGCCAGGGAGAGCCGATGTCGGCGTTGTACCGGATGGCCTACGGCACCCACCGGCACATTACCGCGGAAAAGGGCGATACCGTCGTCATCACCGCTTCGGTGATTCCGGGAAACGAGCGTATGGTCACGAATGTGGTCAATTCGCTCATGAAGCTCGGCGCCGAGGTGTATTATGATCAGGATGAGGGGATCCATGTGTCGGGGCACGGCTCGGCAAAGGAATTGAAGCTCATGCTGGCCGTTACGAAGCCGAGGTTTTTCATGCCGATTCACGGAGAATACCGCCATCTCAAAGCGCATGCGGGCATTGCCGAGTCTCTCAATATCAAGCCATCGCGGATCCTGATCGCGGAAAACGGCGATGTCCTGGAATTGACCTCTAAAAGCTTTAGAAAGATCGATTCCATCGACATCTCCCAGATTTATGTGGACGGCCAGGATATCGGGGACATTGAGAGCGGCGTGATAAAAGACCGGCACGTGATGTCGTCGGACGGGATCATTGTTATCGTTATCGTGATTTCAGAAGGGATGCTCGCGCGCCAGCCCGATATTTTTTCCCGCGGTTTTGTGGGCAATAAAGAGGATACCATAGTGGAGCTGATCCGCAAGGATGTGCATGAGCGGGTGAACAGGCTGCTGGTGGAAAAAAAATTAAATGACGACATCGTATCGAGCTTAAAAAAGGGATTGAGGAACTTCATATTTAAGCTTACCCGGCGGAATCCCCTTATTATCGTCGAAATCCTCAAGGTATAGAAGCGATGAACAATCCACGCGTGCGGGTTCATTTTATTGATAATTGACGGCGCTGTTTCGATCTTCACTAACAAAATAGCGATAAAACGCCGAAAATCAGACCAGGGAGGCAAGCACCGTGTGGAAGAGACGCTATCAGGAATTTTTCGGCCTCGCATTAATTTGCCTGTCCACATTGTTCCTCGTTTCGGTAATCAGTTATCACTCCGGTGATTATTTTTCCCTGGCAAACAATGCACAGGTGAACAATGCAGCCGGACCCCTCGGCGCTTGGATCAGCCATATACTGCGCTTGCTGTTCGGCAGGGCGTCCTATATTGTCATAGCAGTCCTGGTGTGTGCCGGAATTTTTCTTTTCAGGCACCGCTGGATGCGGAGGCCCACGGAAAAGGCGATTCTCTTATTGTTACTGGCGGCAAGCGGATCTTCCCTTATGTCCCTGTTCGTCAGGGACCTGCCCCAGATGTCGGGAGGGGAGGCCGGATTATATATCACCGCAACATGCAAAGCCCTGTTCGGGGAAACCGCTTCATATATACTATTGTCCGGTATTGCATTGTCGAGCTGTATCCTTTTGCTCTTGATGCTTCTTTATGCGGATCATAAGCGGGTTCAGACAACTGCCGGATTTTCAGGACGATTACTTTATCCGTGGATTATCAAGAAAAAGATCATCGTGTATGAGACGGAAAAATACGATCTGCCGGTTGATTTGTTCCGATTCCCCGAGCTGTCTGATCCGCCCCAACAAGACAACAGAGCTCTTGTCTATGACGGGGCCGGATCCCCCTACCCGGCCCTTCCGCTGAAGGCGGACGGCGCGGATTTTATGGCCGCAGATTCAGATCTCGTGCTGCGTGATTGCGAGTATTTTATTGACAAGAGACCTGCGCCGGTCACCGATGAAGATAGAACAGACGGATATAAGGACGATGAAGCGGAACAGGATTATTCCGCGGTCAATCCGGATACCGCCGACGCCGGTGGCGGTGAGGGAATTGATGAATCCGCGATTGATCAGGACCTGACGGAGATGCCGGATCAGGCGGCTGGTTCGGCGCACCGGGATGATTTTGAAGAAAGGGTTTTTGAAAAGATAACCATACCGGAGGAATATTCTATCCCCACCTCTTTGCTCATATCTACAAAGCCGTATGATTCGGAAAGCTGGAAAAGCGAGATACGCCGGAATTCAGCGCTCTTGAAGAAAACCCTCGCCGAATTCGGAATTGAGGCGGAGGTGATGAACGTAAACCGGGGGCCGGTCATTACGCTCTATGAGATGCAGATCGCCCCGGGAATAAAGGTCAACCGCGTCGTGAGCCTCGCGGACGACATCGCCATGGCCCTTGCCGCCCACCGCGTCAGGATAGTGGCGCCGATCCCGGGGAAATCGGCCATCGGGGTGGAGATACCGAACCACTTCCGCGAGACCGTGACCCTGGGAGATATCGTGAAATCCAAGGAGTTCCGGAGTTTTAAGGGCAGCCTGGCGGTGGCCCTGGGCAAGGATATTCTGGGCAGTCCGGTCATGCTTGACCTGAAACGCCTCCCGCATCTCCTGATTGCCGGCGCGACCGGAGCCGGAAAATCAGTGTGCGTCAACTCCATCATAATGAGCCTCCTCTACAATTATGATCCGAATTGCGTCAGATTTATCATGATGGATCCGAAGATAGTGGAGCTTCAGCTCTACAACGGGCTCCCCCATCTTCTCACGCCGGTTATCATCGACCCGCAGATGGCCTCGATGGTGCTTAAGTGGACGCTGCACGAGATGGAGCGGCGGTATTATCTCCTCTCCGAGTTGAATACCCGGGACATAGAGCGGTATAATGAAAAGATTGAGCGGTCCGACAGCGCCTTCGAGAAGCTTCCGTATATCGTGGTGGTTATCGATGAGATGGCCGATCTCATGATGACCTCAAAGGACGTCGAGGGATATATCACCCGGATCGCCCAGAAGGCGCGGGCCGTCGGCATTCATCTGGTGGTGGCCACGCAGCGGCCGTCGGTCGATATCATCACCGGCATCATCAAAGCGAATTTCCCCGCGCGCATAGCCTTTCAGGTTGCGCAGAAGACCGATTCCCGCACCATCATCGACCAGAACGGTGCGGAGAAGCTCCTGGGTCGGGGGGACATGCTCTACCAGTCGCCGATCAGCAGTTTCCCGATCAGGGTACAGGGCGGGTTCATATCCGAAGAGGAGATCGAGAAGGTCGTCGCTCATCTGTGCACATTGGGGAGGCCGTCGTATATCGACGTTGAACAGACCCTGTACGAAGAAGAGGAATCCGAGGACTCAAGCGACGCAACCGACGAACTTTTCCAGGAGGCGATGAAGATAGTTGAGGAGACCAAAAAGGCATCAGCGTCGTATCTCCAGCGCCGTCTCAGCATCGGGTACAACAGGGCTGCGCGGATCATTGAGCAGATGGAAGAGATGGGATATATCGGCCCCCAGATCGGAAGCAAACCGCGGGAGATTTTTATTTAGAGCGCATACGAAAAGCCGTCTAAATCCTACTTAACTGCATATACCTCAATAGTGTCTGAAAAAGCTGTTAATCGTGAAAATATCCTGTAAACCGGGGAAAAAGGCTTAAAAAAAACAGATCCGGAGGAGATTATTCGTTCAGGATGGATGCCAGCCGGTTTAACGTGTATTTTTCTGAATCCCTTCTTCTTAAATATCGCTTTAACAAAGCGGGGTGAAAAGTCTATTCTGTGGTCCGGCGGATGCGTTTCAATCCACGCGTTCCGTTTGAATTTAAACATCGGGCCGAACAGGGACGGCCCGGAAAATGCGAATATCCCGCCGTTGTTAAGAACAGAATATATTTTATCAATAACAGGGGCCGGATCCGCGCAATGTTCCAGGAAGAACCAGGCAGTGATTATATCATACCTGTTCTCAATAATCAAATCCTCAAATGAAGACCGGCTAACCGGTATATGGAATGTATCAGCGCAGTAGCCCGCCGCATATTCGGATATCTCGATTCCGTGAACGCGCTCGATCCCCCTGTCCCGCGCACATTTAAGGAAAAAGCCCGCCGCTGATCCGATGTCGAGCAGACTAAGCCCGGAGGGTTTCTTTTTTAATTGAATGAATTGTAGTATGGTTGCTATTCTTTTTTTCGATACGCTGTAGATGGCATCGTAATCTTCGATATAGCTTTTGCCGTACTGATGCCGGTATTCATCCAGAAAATAGCTTTCGTTATACCGCTTCGGCCTGAATTTCGAATTAAATGCTATTCCGCATGAATTACACGTGTGAATATGATCGCCGATTGGTATGGTCCGGTCCGAGAAACACACCGGGCACTGTGCACTGGTCATAGCCATGCTGCCGGATTTTAAAAATTTTCTTTTTTTCTCTTTTTTGCAGGCTCGACGACTACATTCATCCCCTTCACCTTTGTATTGTCGAATGAGTGGAGGACCATTTCCGCGAACTGCTCCGGTATTTCAAAAAAGGAATAGGTTGAGTGAATGTCGATTTTTCCGATTGATTTTCCGTCGACGCCTGATTTTTTTACGATTTCACGTATAAGGTCGCCGGTGCTGAGATTATGATTCTTGCCGATGTTGATAAAGAGCCTCGCCCTGCCATTTTTAATGTCCTCAAATACGATTTTCCCCGGCTCCGTCTTTTGGTACAGCTTTTCGGCCGGAAGCTCAAGCATTGAGATGTCTCCCAGATATTCTTTTAAAACCGCGGCCGCGATTCTTTTCGGGCCGTTGAACAGCGGAAGCTCTTTTTTTAATCTTTTCACCAGCAGTTCATATTCATCAAGATCCTCGGTATAGGCTACTTCCAGAATTCTCTTCAGCTTTTTTAAATGATCCATAACTCTCCTCTCATTACTTCATTTCATTATTTTACAGAACTGCCGTCCCCCCCCCGGTCTTTTGTGCAGCGTACAGGTTACAATCATCGTTAAAAATATCAAGTAATTTTCCCCGGCACGCTGTTATACTTTGCAGCGATAACCCACGTTCCGTACGGTCTCAATGATGGTATTAAATTCATCACCGAGCTTGCCCCGCAGCCTCCTGATATGGACATCAACCGTCCGCGTGCCGCCGATGTATTCCATCCCCCATATTTTGCTGAGCAGGTCTTTGCGGGAAAAAACCTCCCCCCGGTTTTGGAGCAGAAGCCGCAGCAGCTCGAATTCCTTATAGGTCATATCGAGCTGTTCATTGTCAAGATAGACGCTGTATTCCTTGAAATTAATTTTAAGTCGTCCGATTGTGATGCTGTCTTCGCTGATTCCCTTCCTCCATAATAAGCCGCTTATTCTCGATGAAAGCTCGCCTTTCCGGAAGGGATAGAGTATAAAGTCATCAAAAAACCAGTCCACCTTTAACTGGAACATGTTCTGTTCGGCGATTATTAATAAAACAGGTTTTTCGTGAATCTTTTTCCGTATTTTTGACAAAAGAAACTGGATTCCATCGGCCGATCCGAATATGTTGTAATCGATGAGGAGGATCGGGAAATCCTCCCGCTTGATTGAGTCGATTGATTTAAAGACGATTACTGCGCCGATCGGAAAATGTTCTTCGCATTTTTCCAGGGTTTCCTGACTGTCCGATAATAGAGCGATCTGATTCTTCATGTTTTTTGACTACATCGTATAATCCTTGTTAAAATTTTCAACAGTTTTATGCCTAAATTATGATTGAATTAAATACCGTCTCCGGCGATCAAGGGGAAAAATGAAGATATTATATTTGAATTACGAATTTCCGCCCTTGGGCGGCGGAGCCAGCCCGGTGAGCTATGAAATCGCGAAGGGATATGTCAAGAGAGGCCATGAGGTCGATGTCGTGACCATGTCATACCGGGATTTACCTGAATTTGAACGCGTTGACGGAATCAATATATACCGGGTTAAATCCCTGAGGTCGAAAAAGGAGATATGTCATCCTTGGGAGCAGTTGACCTATATAATTTCAGCGAAAAAATTTCTATCAGATCGGCTGAAGCAGGTGGCGTACGCGGTCATCCATGCCCATTTTATCATTCCTACCGGCGCGATAGCCCTCTGGCTGAAAAAGAGGTTCAATATCCCCTACGTCATAACCGCTCACGGGAGCGACGTATTGGGCTATAACAAGAGATTTGCGCTGCTCTATCCTTTTTTAAAGCGCCCGTGGGAGAATATAATCAAGAACGCCAAATGCGTGACCGCTCCCTCTGATTTTCTGATCCGGAAAATACGGGAAATTACCGATCAGGGCACGTTTGAAACCATTGCCAACGGCCTGGATCTGACAACATTCCAGCCGATGAAGAAGGAGGACAAGATCCTTGTTGTTGCGCGGCTCTTCCCCAATAAGGGGGTGCAGGATATTCTTGATGCGCTCAAGGGCATGAATCTTGGAAAATGGAGCGTGGATATCGTCGGGGACGGCCCTCACCGGGACGTATTAGAGAGTATGGCTCGGGAATACGGACTTGCCGGCAAGGTCAGATTCCGCGGATGGATGGACAACGCCAGCAATGAGATGAAAGAGCTTTATGGTAAGGCGCATATTTTTATTTCAGCCAGCTATTTTGAAAGTTTTGGTTTGACGGTGCTTGAGGCCGTCAGCGCGGGATGCTATCCGCTCATTTCCGATATCGACGGCCACCGGTTTATTATAGATGACGATAGATACTTCTTTCGAAAAAAGAACATTGAAGACTTGCGGGAAAAACTGAAAACGCTTATAACAAAAGGAACGGACGGTTTCAGCGTGAATATTGAACGGTTCGACTGGGACAATGTCATGCACAACTATATTTCCCTGTTAGAGAGCTGAAATGACCTTGATCGTAACCATAGATACCGAGCCGGATTGCGATACTTCATGGAGGCGCTCCTCTCCCCTCTCCTTTACCTCCGTGCTTCAGGGGATTCCGCATATCCTGCGCCCTATCTGGGACCGCTACGATATCAAGCCGATATATTTTGTCTCGCCGGAGGTTGTCCGGGACAACGAATGCTGCCGGATATTGAAGGCCGAGACGAACAAGGGGGCGATCATCGGCGCCCATCTGCATTCCGAATATATAGAGCCGCACGCCGCGATTTACGATCCCGCGGGCACGGTTTCAGCCGAGTTCCCCTGTTATGCGCACGACGCGGATGTCGAATTCGCCAAGATCAAGAACCTCACGGCACTTATTGAGGATAGGCTCGATTACCATCCGGTATGGTACCGCGCGGCGCGCTACGGCGCTGATCTTGATACGATCCGGATATTGGCTAAAATAGGATATTTATACGACAGCTCGGTGACTCCGGGCATAGATTGGTCCGGAATAGGAGGGCCTGATCACCGCAGGGCGCCGGTGCAGCCGTACTGGATAAGCAAAGAGGATATCCATACGGCATCTGAGAAGAGCATGAGCATCGGCGTGAAGGAGTATCCGATTACCATTGCGGGCAAACGCTTCGGTCCGCTCGGCGGATTATTTCCTGATCATTGGCTTTTTTACCGATGGCTGAGGCCCACGCACATGACCGTTTTTGAACAGAAGAAAATAATAGATACCATCGCCGGCGCATACCCGGATCCGGTTTTGGTCATGCTGTTCCACTCCATGGAGATCATGATAAATAAAACTCCCTTTGTGCGGAACAGGATTATGCAAAAAAGATTTATAAAAAATCTTGAATCGATGATTTCATATATAGTAAGCGAGCGCTCGGAACTTTAACGCGGCCCGGTCATGAATATTACATCCATGTTAAATATGCCGAAATTAATTAATATTAATGCTGACAACTTTTGATTATTAATTAAATAGTGCGACAGTATATTGCATATAATGAATTTGAAATATAATTTATAAAATTTAATTCAGGGGGCTAAACATATGAAAACTCCAAAAGAAGTGCTGGACCTGATTAAAAAGGAGAGTGTGGAGATTGTAGATCTCAGGTTCATGGACTTCCCCGGCATATGGCAGCACTTTACTGTTCCTATAGCCGAGATTGATGAAGGCGCATTTGAGAACGGCCTCGGATTTGACGGATCGAGCATACGCGGCTGGCAGGCGATCAATGAGTCTGACATGCTGGTTAAGCCTGATCCTGCGACTGCGTTCATTGATCCGCTGCTTGAGCATAAGACGCTTGCCATGATCTGCAATATCTGCGATCCGGTCACCGGCGAGGATTACACCCGCGATCCGCGGAACATCGCCCGGAAGGCGGAGAGGTATTTAAAAAGCAGCGGCATCGCCGATGTCGCCTATTTCGGACCTGAGGCTGAATTCTTCATCTTCGACGATATCCGGTTCGATCAGAACGAGCATGAAGGATATTATTTCATCGATTCCGTAGAAGGCAGATGGAACAGCGGCCGCGTTGAGAATCCGAATCTGGGGTATAAGCCGCGCTATAAGGAAGGGTACTTTCCGGTTCCGCCGACCGACAGCCAGCAGGACCTACGCAGCGAAATGGTACTCACCCTCATTAAACTGGGTATTCCTATCGAAGCGCAACACCATGAGGTCGCCACTGCGGGCCAGGCGGAAATCGACATGCGGTTCGCGCCGCTTGTTGAGATGGCGGACAACCTGCTCAAGTATAAATATATAATTAAGAACGTCGCCAAAAAGCACAACAAGACGGTCACCTTCATGCCAAAGCCGCTCTTTAACGATAACGGAAGCGGCATGCACGTTCATATATCCCTGTGGAAGGGCGGGAAGAATCTCTTCTTCGGCAACGGCTATGCAGGGTTTTCGGAAATGGGTCTGTTTGCCATCGGTGGCATACTGAAACATGCGCCTGCTCTGCTCGCGCTGACCAGCCCGACAACCAACAGCTACAAGCGCCTGGTGCCTGGTTTTGAGGCGCCGGTCAATCTTGCGTATTCCAGAAGGAACCGGAGCGCGGCGGTGCGGATACCAATGTACTCAAAATCGGAAAAAGCGAAGCGGTTCGAGTTCCGCTGCCCTGACCCGGCCTGTAATCCCTATCTGGCTTTTTCCGCGATGCTCATGGCCGTCATTGACGGGATTCAGAACAAGATCGATCCGGGCCAGCCGCTGGATAAGGACATCTACGACCTGCCTCCGGAGGAGCTCGCCAAGGTGCCCCATACCCCCGGTTCTCTGCGCGAGGCGCTGAATGCCCTTGAGAAGGATAATGACTTCCTCCTCAAGGGGGACGTATTCACGTCAGACGTGATTGAAACCTGGATCAACTATAAAATGGATAATGAGGTGAAAGCGCTTGAATTGAGGCCGCATCCGTGGGAATTTGCGCTTTACTATGATATCTGAGAAAGACAGAACTCAATCCAAAACAAAAAGGGGCTTAAAAGCCCCTTTTTGTTTTATGAGCCTCGCAGTACCGGTGTCATCGATTATTAAGGGGCATTTTAAACCGAACTTCCTCCAAAGCAGAGATCATGCCGCCGTGATCGATAATCAATGTATGTATGAATTTAATAGCGGATTGATAAAAAATTTGATGGATTTGTACATTCAACTCATGCAAAATAGATGTGCCTGCATAGTTTTTTTAATTTTTGGCAAGCGCAAATTTTGAGTAACAAACATTTTATCGCTTGTATTACACTTTTTATTGTTTCATATACTCCTGTGGTCACCGCAGATTCCTGGAAGACTAAAACTACTTTGATCTTGGAGTTATTCCATGGCTGAAATATCCTGGCATGTCGATACGATTGATAATGTCATTACTAAACTCGATGTCGATCCCCGTACCGGCTTATCATCAAAACAGGCCCAGCAACGCCTGTTAAAGTACGGCTTGAACGAATTAGAGCGCGAGAAGAAGACCCCAGCCTGGGTTATGTTTCTGGGCCAATTCAAGAATATATTGATTATAATCCTCATTGCGGCAATTATTCTCTCCGCCCTGGTGGGCGAAACAGTAGACGCGGCAATCATCGCTGTGATCGTCATTTTCTGCGCCGTGTTGGGGTTTATCCAGGAGTTCCGGGCAGAGCGAGCTCTGGATGCTTTGAAAAAAATGCTCTCGCCGACCGTCACGGTGATGCGCGATGGCAGAGAAGAAGAACTCCCATCAAAAAATCTGGTTCCCGGTGATGTTATACTTCTTGAGGCCGGCGATAGAATTCCTGCCGATGCCCGGGTCATAGAGACTCATTCCCTGCGTTGCGACCAGGCCGCGCTCACCGGTGAATCTGTGCCGGTCAGTAAAACCACTGAACCTCAACCGATGGAAACGAGAAGCAGCGACAGCAAGAATATGGTTTTTGCCGGTACCACGGTGACGTACGGCCGGGGCAAGGCCCTGGTCACGGAAACAGCCATGCAGACTGCGTTTGGCACCATCGCGAGGGAAGTATCCGCGGTGCAAGCGGAAAAAACCCCCCTGGAAAAACGCACGGAAGAAATCGGCAAATGGCTGGGGATCATCGCAATAGGAATCTGTATCCTGGTGGCCTCTTTCAGCATCGGTCGTGAATATCTCCATGGGTCGCTCAATTTGTCGTTTGTCGTGACTATGATAATGTTCGCTGTCGCTCTGGCGGTTGCGGCTGTACCTGAGGCGCTGGCCGCGATAGTAACCGGCGCTCTGGCCATCGGCATGCGCCGGATGGCCAAAAAAAACGCTCTGGTGCGCAAGATGCCGGCTGTGGAGACACTGGGCTGCACCACGGTCATTTGCACGGATAAGACCGGGACTCTCACCCGCGGAGAGATGACTGTTCGGCAAATATTTGCGGGCCTGCAAAGCATTAATGTTACCGGCGCCGGCTATATCCCGGATGGGGAATTTAAAATTTCCGGAAGCGGCGATCTCCTAAAGATCGAGGACTCCGAGGGACTGCGTATGCTCCTGTTGGCCGGGCTTCTTTGCAACGACGCAGATCTGATAATGAAAGATCAGTGGAGCATCACCGGAGATCCCACAGAGGCGGCGCTCGTGGTCCTGGCGCAAAAAGCCGGTCTGCCAAAGTCTTCCCTGCGTATGAAGAACCCCAGGGTCGAAGAATTGCCCTTTTCCTCAGAACGTAAACGCATGACCACCATCCATGACACAACAAGCGACGGCCGTCAGGCCTTCATGAAGGGAGCGCCTGAAACCGTTCTTGACCGCTGCAATCGCTTCCACGACGGACAAACAGTCAGGGAGCTTACAGAGGATATCAGGACAAAAATACTAAAAACTAACGAAGACATGGCAAGCAACGCCTTCCGGGTCCTGGGCTTCGCCTATAGGGATGTCCGTAAGGATGTCGACTACACAGAGGAAGCTCTTGAAAACGGCATGATATTTTTGGGGCTTACCGGTATGATCGATCCGGCCCGGCCTGAAGCCATCAAGGCCGTGGGCGTGTGCAAGGATATTCAGATCAAGACAATCATGATCACCGGTGATCATAAGTTGACGGCAGTTGCCATTGCCAGAGAGATCGGCATTTTCCAGGAAAAGGACAGAGTACTGATCGGTGATGAACTGGAGAAGATGAGTGATGATGATCTGGAGAAAATCGTATGTGACGTCACGGTGTATGCTCGGGTCTCGCCTGCTGACAAGCTCAAGATTGTCAGGGCCTGGAAGCGCCAGGGCGAGATCGTGGCTATGACGGGAGACGGCGTGAATGACGCGCCCGCGCTCAAACATGCGGACATCGGCATTGCCATGGGGATATCCGGCACGGAGGTGGCGAAGGAGGCATCCGACATGGTGCTGACGGACGACAATTTCGCCTCTATCGTAACTGCTATCGAACTGGGGCGGTGGATTTACGACAATATCAAGAAGTATCTGACTTTTCTTCTGCGGTGCAACATTACCGAGGTAGCGGTCATCGGCGGTGTGGTACTGATCCTCGGACCGGCCTATCTGCCGCTTCTGCCGGCCGCAATTTTATATATCAACCTGGCCACAGACGGTCTTCCGGCTCTGGCGCTGGGCGTTGCCCCGCCGGACGCGGACATCATGAAACGCCCCCCCCGCAACCCCAAGGAAAGCGTGTTCTCCTGGGACGTGCGGGCTTTTATACTGGTTGCCGTTATAATTGAAATTCCGATTTTTCTCGGACTTTTTTTCCATGATCTGGGGGATATTACCCATGCAAGGACAGAGATGTTCTTTATATTCATCATCGTCGAGATGGTCATTGCCCTGAATTTCAGGTCCATGCGATACAGTATCTTCTCGGCCCCGCCTCACAAGTGGCTGATACTGTCCATAGCATGGGAGCTGCTCCTCATAACCGGACTGATGCAAATACCCGCTGTGCGGGAGGCTTTCGGTATTGTCATACCGAACCTCCGGGACATAGGGATCATTCTGGGTATCAGCGCGCTTGTGTTTTTATCCATGGAGATCATTAAGGCATTCATCAGAAAACG
>MIBJ01000029.1 GCA_001829495.1 Spirochaetes bacterium RBG_16_49_21
TGAATTCTACAAAAATCAGGCTGGCATACTATTACAACGGGTGGGATGCCTAATCATGTTTAGGTCAAGTAAAACGAACGCGACCAAGAAATTAATCAAAGTTAAAGAATTTTTAAATACGGATGGGCAAATATGAAAAACCAAAAACTTACGATCGTAGCATATCTCATGTTATTTTTCATCATCGCTTCAGCCACTGGCTGTTGCTGCTCTGTGCGGACATCTCCAACCGGTGAAACAGAAAGATTATTAGATAGAAAAAAGGACGCGGCTGACGAGCTTACGGTCAAAAGGCTCGGTATAGGCAGATTAAACAGCACTGACATGCACCTGGCCAAGCTGTACGGGCATTTCGTCCGCTCCGTTGAAGACAAATACAAGGGACGGATCGTGAGAAACTACGATCCGAAAACCGGTGGCAATGTGGACAAGTATGTCATCTTTGACATGGATCCTGAATATCTCTACAATCGCGGCAAAAGCGTGGCTGTGTCCTGGCCGGGCGTGATAGTATTAGCGCCGATGTGGTGGGGTCTGGTGTATACTCTTGAGGTCAAAACAACCATGCGCGTGTACAGGGCCGGGGAAATTCTGGAGGAGGAATACCGTTTTAAGGATGCTTTTACTGTGCGGCACATAAGCGCCGGAAGACTCGTGTGGATATATACGCTCGGATGGCACCCACTGTTCGGCTGTGTGGGCGGGGTTTTCTCCGGATGGGACGACGATTTCAAGGAGTGCGTGGTGAATAAAATAATCGAAAAGAATTATTTCGCGGAAACGTACCGGCAGCGTCTGCTTAACGGGCTCAAGGGAGGCCTGGAAACGGCGAGGGGTGGCTTTTAATGCCCTCACCCCCCGACCCCCTCTCCCATTGAGAATTGAAGAAAGGAGAGGGGGAGATAGATTAAGCATAACACGACGTTATGTGATTAATATACACTGAGCGCGCGGCTTTGACCGTGCGCTGACAAAGGGTTCTTTGAAAACTCAATGTTAGGGTCGTGGATCGAGGGTCGAGGGTCGGGTGACGAGTGTCTTATCCGAGTCACGGTACCTGTTTAAATTTCGCCTGTGCAAAATGTTTGTCGAAAGTGAAAGCATTTTGGAGGCCGATCTCTTTCATAACCGCGAAGGATGCGCAGTCGATGAAGCTGTAGTCCTTGTCGGTGTGGGTGGTGAAGATTTCGAAGGCTCGTCTTCCGGATCGAAGGAGGCGTAGAAGGCGGAGGTATCAATAAAGATATTTGTCATGATTCTCCGAGATGTCGGTAAGATTTTCTTTATTGCTCATTTTAGCGTTTTCTATGAATTTAAAAAACGGATCGTCCTTTCGCTCCTTGAGCTCGTCTGCGTAATTGGATACCGCCTCGATGACGAAGGACTCTATATTCGTCTTATCGGGCGCGATCTGTTTGCATTTATCCACCACGGTGTCGGGAATGGTAACGGTCAGCGGCATGATCTCCTCCTTTTTACTGTAAAGTAATAAGATATAAAAGATATTAATAAAAGTAAAGAAAAAATTTAGCAGCAACAAGTTCGGCTAGTTATCTCTCGGAGACAGGGTTTCGATGTAGGCTTCGGCGGCTTCCTTGATATTAGCAAGGGTTTCTTCAAGGGTATCGCCCTGGGACTGACACCCTTGCAGCTCAGGACAATAGGCATAATAGCCGTATTCATCTTTCTCGATAACGACTGATACTTTATATGACATGAGTAGCCTCCATTGTCAGGTTCAAATGTAATTGTAATGATATATATTATTCAAGATTTTTTAATAAAAATTTCATTAAAATTTTCAGATGAGGCTGATGCTCCCCCCTCTCTTTTCTTCCGAGCTAAATGGGAGAGTTACTGACTTCCAGCCACAGATGTGTAAGAAAGGGGGATTAAGAAGATAGAAGAGATGATAGAGATACATTTTTAGCGGAATATTGTTAAAATTGAAGAGGAAAAACAATCATTTAAGATTAAAAAATAAAATTATCTCTAATATCTCTTCAATTCCCCTATCCCCTGTTCTTACACATGGAGATGTGGGTAGAAGTCAGGGTGAGGGCATAAATATAATAAAGGCCGTTAACATAAATTTAGTAGAAAAAAATTCAAACCATAAGGAGGGTCCCATGAAACCAATCACCAACTATCTACTATTCGCCGCAATGGCGGCGCTCGTTGCAGCGTCTTTCGTGACGAGCTGCACCGGCAACAAGGATTTTTTGAGTGAATCGAAAAAGCTCGCGATCGAGCTTATCGATTCCAAAAGCTCCGGCGGAACGGGCGGAACAACCCCCGGCGAGACCGGAGAAGAGCCGGGCCAGGTCGTTCCGGGCACGAGCCCGAACGCGTATCACCCGATATTCCAGGGCGAGCCCGGGGTGCCGGTCAACGCGCTCAGCCTGGGCGCGATCGATCCTGATCCGACCGGGCATACGATATGCGACGACTATGACGGCGACGGTATACCGAACAGCGAGGAGATAACGAACAACCAGTACGTGGCCGACTATCCGCATGTGGTCACGGGCATTTCCGGGGCCATTACCATGGAGATACGGGTGTGGGAAACCTCGCTCAAGGAGAACTTCACGGAGAACGTGGAGTTCACCGAGGACAACAGCACCTTGAAGAACAGCATGGAGGATTGGCACTACAACCAGCTCAATACAAAGACAACGCCGTATGTGTCAAAGGAAGCTTACGAAGCAGATGAGACTGATTACTCATCATACAGTTCATATTTTGGATTTGGCCAGGATCATTCAAAATCATTCCGTTTTGCCGCCTCCGGTCAATATGGGGGTACCGGCGGATCTGCTGATACCAGCGGTTCTAAAGCATGGGGTTATAGTATTGGAGCCGGCTCTTCAAGTGAAACCGCGCATCGCTTGCTGGTATCAACCATGTCGGAAAAAACGGTCTTTCCCACCATCGACCATATCGACAACCTTGACCGGAACGGCCAGTATTTCACCTCGGACAACGTGCGGAATATCACCGAAAACTACCGCTCCAGCGACACGATCAAGAGCACGCAGGAGTACGGGGCGAACGCGGGCGTGGTCGTTGCCAGCCTGTACATAAAGAACCTGTCCGTGAACATTCCGGTGCGGGTGTCCAACATCATGTGCACCCTGTCGTTCCGGACTCCAGCGGGAGAGTTTCTGTCGGTGAAGACCTTCAGGCTGAGAAACGACGACTGGACTATTTACGAACAGGACATAGGCGGCAACGACGTGTTCGGGCCCTTTACCGTGGAGGTCACGGACATAAATACCGCGGACATGAAGCGGGCCCTGGCCAACGCCTACATTCCGCAGATCGAGGTGATCAGCTACGATATGCGGCCGGTGCTCAATTCCAACTACCATCCGGGCGTGGACAACCTCAAGATCGTGGAGGAGACGGCCAAGGGGCGCAC
Organism: Spirochaetes bacterium RBG_16_49_21; assembly: GCA_001829495.1. Taxonomy (GTDB): domain Bacteria; phylum Spirochaetota; class UBA4802; order UBA4802; family UBA5550; genus RBG-16-49-21. Next base: position 3,425 of record MIBJ01000029.1, read on the forward strand.
GGCCCAGATCAACATCATAGGCAAAAACAGGCGCGAGTCGTTTCGGGTGTGCGCCTTTGACGTGAACGGGACGAGCATATCCCCGGGGATCTCTTTAAAAAAGGCCCTGTTCAATATCTTAAAGAACCGGTTCAGAAACGATAACTGGAACGACAGCGATCTCACGGTGCGGGACGCGAGCCAGTGGTGGAAGAGCGGTGCTGCCGAGCACCTGTTCACTGCCGGCAAAAACGGCAACGAGTGGGACCGGTTCGAGACCCATATCAAGACCTACAAGACGACCGAGAAGATGCCGGACGGGAGTATGGCGGAGGTCGAGCACAAGATAGAGACCATAAAGAAGATCTGGGACCTGGAGAAGTACAATCCGTTCAGCATCGAGGATAATAGAAGCTTCAATGAGAATGAACGCCTTTCGGAGACCGAGCTCAAGAAGATGCAGTACTGGTTCATTCTGCACAACGGCGAGTATTTCACCGGAGACATAAACGACCCGATCTGGGTGGGAGAGAAATACGACATCATATTCTTCAGCGCGGACGATTTCCGGAACCACTATCAGGACTACATCTATACGCCGCTCCAGGCGGGCGATACCGGTTATCTGGCGACGAGCTGGAACCGGCTCTCCAACCAGGGGGATTTCCCCCGCGCCCTGTACATGGGCAAGCTCATCAAGGGCGACGTGGTCAAGCTTGAGCTTGACCTGGCGGAGTATAGGTCGCTCTTTGACCCGGCAAGCGAGGGGGTTGAGTTCGGCGGATACGGCGTAAACTCATCCGTGATCAACGCGCCGCTCTGGCACGATTTCCGGTACAGCTTTGAGGGAGAGGCTACCCTGCCGAACGGCATTCCTCAAGAATTCACCCACGAGGCATGGGGCAGGTGCAACCAGATAGGGCTCAAGATCAATGAATCGGACAAGGCGCATTACTACAAGGTCTCTGTATGGAAGACGAGCGAGAGTGAGACTGCTGCGCGTATCGTGCACGTTACCCCGGACATGCTCAAGGAGAACCAGGGATATGTTTACATAAATCGGCATAGCCTGTCGCAAGGCGGGCCGGGAACGATAGGCCCTCTCGACGCCGCGAACTACAACGTGAAGGTGAGGGCGTACGGCAAGAGCGGTGAGGTCACGGTCTCGAGGCTGAGCAGCACCGTGATAAGCACGGTTACGGTCGAGGACCCGCAAACGACCGATCTGCCGGAAAAGGCGCGCTACAGCCTGTACGGGTCCGTGAACGAGCTTCGGGTAAGCATAAGCGAGCCGGGCGGAAGCCTGCGGCCTGCCGAGTATTACCGGATCAGGGTGTATGGGCCCGCCAATTACGGCAACGGCAACAACGTGGAATTCGCGCCCCTGTACAAGGATTTCGCCGGCCATGCGGGCGTCAATATCATTCCGGCGCCCAACGGCGCGAACTTCGGCACCGGCCTGACCTCACGAGAGCAGCTTCTCGATGACCCGGGCGTGTTCAGGGTAGAGGTGTATTCGGTGAACAAGAACAACATCGATCCCGGAACCGGCGCGGATATCCTCGGTCCGGAAACCCTGGCTGAGGCGACCCTGGACATGATCGAGGTGCCGTACGAGCGCTACGGCGAGCAGAAGAAGAACGTCGCGGCCCTGCGAAACGACCTGTTCGAGCCGCGGGACGTTGACCTTGAGGTGAACTTCAACGAGGGCTCGGGCTGGTTCAAGCTCCGGCTCTCGTACGACGACTGGGACATAAACGACCGGGTGATTGAATGTGCCCTGACCTCCAACTTCGATTACCGCAACAAGAAGGTGACCATATACTTCGAGCCCCCTGCCGGAAGCCTTTCGCCGCAGAATCCCTACTACAACGTGTTCAGCGGCAACAGGGATGAGGTCGACCTGTACCTGCGCACGGTCGCGCAGCCGAAGTACCGCGATACCCTGTGGCTCAAGCCGAATGACGAAAAAAATCTCATACTCGGCCGGTCCCGGTTCATGGCGATCAATGCCACTGAAGAGGGGCTGCCCACGGTCAATGTCCTTCCCGACTATGACGTATACCAGTACTGGACGCAGAACGAGCACACGGACGCCACTGCCATAGAGGACTACAATCTCGGGGGCGAGCGGATAACGACTTATTTCGACAACGGAGACCCGGATAATGAGACGAATAACGTCGATCTGACAAGCATACCGGACCGCGACTTCCGCGTGGCGGTGAAGGAGTCGAATGACGCGAGAAACGACTTCTTCTTTTCTCCGGTCAAGCACGCGGTGTTTGCGGTCAAGGGCACTCTCGTGAGCGAAAACATAGCGGCCATGATGGCGGAGTCCAACCACGCGGACGCGCCTCTCTGCAGGGTCGTTCCGGGCGACCGGGCGATCTACGTGAGCGGCATAGACTCCCGGTACGCGGAATCATTTCGGGTAAGCTGGCGCAAGGGAACGCCTGCCAGAAACGACGAGAATCTGGACACTGCGCCGTGGAGCTCCGAGATCATACCGGTTTCATCAAACAAACATTATTCGGAAATCCTTCAGGCATGGGACAAGCACCCGGTCAACGGCACGGACGAGTTCGTGGACCTCAAGCCGAACCAGGTCTATACCGTGTGCATAACAGCCTCAAACAGCATGCCGACCCAGAGCAACCGGGTGTACAGGCAGGTGAAGACGATTCCCATGGTTGAAGAGCACCGCCTGGTCGATCCGGGCTATTACGCGAACGGATACGGCTCGTTCGCGGATCCGGCAGCGGCGCTCACCAATAACCTCGGCTCGATCTTTACCGAGGGAGTTGATTTTGCCTACGGCCAGCAGATGACGAATCTGTACGATGATACCGGCACGAGCGGCGAATTCAGTCCGGGCAGGTATGTACGGATCGTTCATAACGGGCAGAATCTCACTTCATTGGGACTAACTCCATATGCCTGCGACCTGGCGCAGATCGTGTCTCCGCCGGGCGACCGGTTTTACATAGACCCGCTGCGGGGGACGTTCGCGCTGCCGCGGCCGGTATACTGGAGCAGGTTAAATACTATTTCAGATATAACGCAGCCGGATATAAAGCTTTCCCCGTATGCTCCTTCTTATTCTTATACCGATGGGAACTTCGCTTTTGCAGGAGGTAAATTTGGAGGGTGTCTCAATCAAGGAGCAGTATATTCTGGAGGTGCTATTTATTTTTATATATATCCATTTTCCACTTCTCCTCCTGATTTCCCCCAAGGAACCGCGTCTTTTTATTTAAGGATGTATAGATATGGAGCTGAGTACATGTGTCAATCGACATTCTATATATCTAACAATGCCTATATTCATATTGCGTTAGATTACTGGACTTGTCCTGGGGCAACTGTCTCTATAGTTATCTATGGATCCACTGTTGCCTCAGCACATATCGAAGATATATTTCCCTGGAACCATTTCTATATAGTTTGGGACAATCAGGCCGGACTTACTGGAGGAAACTCTATTAGAGTTTTTGCAAATAATGTACCGATCTGTTCCAGCACTGCCAGTTTTTCAGGTACTTACCGTTTATATTATCTAACAGGTATAAATGGCACTAGCCGTTCATTTACAGATAATCTCAAAATCTGGAACCACGTGGTATCTGAAGACCCGTCCTGGGAGTACAACAGCGGCAACGGCCGCGAGGACGCGCTCCACTCGATCTACGGGCCGGCAAGCAACTACAAGCCGGTGCTCGTAAAGTCGAACGACGGCGATCCGGACAACGACGGCGGAGTGGGGTTCTGGGCCGTGCCAAAGTGGTAGGAGAGTGGATTATATTTACTGATCTCTGTCAGCTTACCGGAGGCGACGCTGCGCAGCGTCGCCTCCGGCGCTAATATTGTTTTCCAATGCAAAATGAATTGAAATTTTGAGGATAAAACGATAATTTGACATTAAGAAATTTCAAATGGTGTTGTGATACGTATGACGAAAGCGGGTGCGGTTATTGTGCGATAACGCGGCAAAGCAAATTTCAATGAAACCAAAGCTATATCTTGACACTTCAATCCCAAGCGCGTATTTTGATTACTCAAAACCGATGCGGCAGCTCATCACGCAGAAATGGTTCGAGTTGGAATCAGTAAATTATGAACTATATATGTCGCTCATTGGGATTGGAGAGATTGAAAAGCTATCAAATGTAACTAAGAAAGATAACATAAAGAAATTAATTTTTAACAATAAAATAAAAATCCTAAATTTCGATGACAATGTGATTAAACTATCAAGAGAATATATCGAGCAGGGAGCAATACCGGGATCAGAACCTGAGGACGCGATGCACATAGCCATAGCAACGTTGAACAGGATTGAGTTGCTGGAAATAGGATCGCTCGAAATATACGGGGGTTCGAAATATGGGAACCTATAAAAATGATTATTCCAGAGAAGAAGACGAAACATTATGGGAACTGCACGAGATACGGCATAAGCTGCATAAGGAATACGAGAATAAAACTGTTGAAGAGATTAACAATGAATTAATGAATATATATGAGTCGTGGAAGAGAGAACATATTAATCAAGAATAAAACAAAATGGCTCGAGGTTGAATGCACGACTGCCGGGATTCGGAATTTGAAGAGAGCACGTAAAACCCCGAAGAAATATATAAAAATTCGATAATCGAAGAAAATCAATTAAAATAATTGACTCTGTACTAATACATTAGTACATTTGGAGATACAGTGCGGAATTATATTGCATACGAAGGACAATCCTTCGTTATTGAATGGTATTTCAACGAAAAGGGAGAAAACGAGGCCTTGGAATATTTTCATGCCTTAAGCGATCTTCAGCAGGACAAGACGCTTTATTTGTTCAAGCGAATGGGGGATTTTGGGAGAATCAACAACAAGACACAATTCAGATACGAGGATGATGAAATATTTGCCTTTAAACCGCAACCGGACCGGTTTTTATGCTTTTTTGTCAAAGGGAGAAAAATCATAATAACCAACGCATTTTTAAAGAAATCAGATAAATTGCCTCGCGAAGAAAAGAGGAAGGCTTTGAAATTGCGTGAAGATTATCTGTCTCGCGTGAAAGAAGGAGTATATTATGAAAAAGAATAAAGTAGCAAAAAAGCAGATGTCCACTTTTGATTTCATTATGCGGGACCCGGAACGCAGGGAGCAATTTGAAAAAGGGTATAACGAGTTTCTCGTGAATGAATTTTTATTGGAAGCGATGGAAGAAAACCATATATCGGTTAGGAAACTGGCTGAAAAAGCCGGCGTATCGCCGGCAATTATCCAAAGAATACGCACCGGCGGAAGCTCAAATATTACCTTGAAAAAATTAAGCGACATTGCGACGGCGTTAGGGTATCGAATTAATTTCCAAAAATTACAATGACACCCTCGATGCGACGATGCACATCGTCGCCTTCGGTGGTGATATTGTTTTATAATTTTTTCGGTTGTTCAACGGATTTTGTCCCGAACGGGGCTCCCTCGCCGAAATATCGTCCGGTTATACCTATAGCAATCCCCCACTGCTTCTCATAAAACTTTTTAGTCCACATGCTTGCTCCCAAGGTCGAACCAAGACCAGGAATGACCTCTGATTTAACCGCATCAACGGTACGATTGCCTGCAGGAGGAAATATGGAGTAGAAGCCGCTTACGGTCACGTCCATCCATTCCAGCGCTTTTACCGTGCAGCCCGCCCCGATCGTATGGCTGGTGAGGAGCTCGTCGGTCTCTGTCCTACGGGATTTCCTGATGCCGAAATCGTTGTACGAGTATCCGGCGCTCACGATGACCATGTCGAGCAGAGTGTACTCGATGCTCTGGCCGAGCCGGAATCCGACCGGTTTGTAATATTTCTCGCGTCCGTCAAGGTCGCGTGCCCTGGGAAAGGTGATGTTCGCCGAGGTCGTTTCTTGAAGATCTTTCAGAATGTTGAAGGCTACGCCGATGTGAATCGACGGCGGATACGTGACCTTTAACTGCTTGCCGATCAGTGTGAGATACCGGAAATCCATTGTGCCAAAGTTTAACAATCCAGCTGCCCCCAAAACAGCTCCACCCCCGGCTTGAAAAAATTGTTGATTGATAATAAGCGGCAGAATGCCGTCGGCAAACAGGTTGAGCTGTCCCGACTGCGCAAGAATGGGATTGACGAGGAATTTGTTCGTTTTTTTGGCTAACACCATAGGGGAATAATATTCGCCTCTGACGCCGATGTTCAGGCTTCCCAGGGGTTTAAAGTCCAGTCCGAATATTAAACCGTGTCCGGATCCATGGATACTGGTGCTGATATACACTGGAGCATTTGCGGACATTAAGGAGAATGGGGAAACGCCACCTCCGAATACGTCAATGGGGATCTGCGAGATTACCTGCTTCCCAGATGCGTATATGAATCGATAAGCGAAGGCTGCTGACAGCCAGTTGAGAATGGCGTACGATCCGCCAATAGTTCCGCTTAAAAACAGCTCGTCGCGTTTTGCACTGTTTTTTCTGATTACCCGCGTTAGTGGTGCCGGACCGAAAAGTATGTTTTGGACCAAAGATTCGTTTAACGTTAATATTGCCCGGTCCAGGTCCGGAACCCCATTATCATACTTTAAACCTGAAAGACCGGCTGATTGCATTACCGCGGTATAGAGAAAAGCAGCCCAATTTTTTCCTTTATACACGATATCCAGATCAGGGTCCGGAGTAATAACTACACCGGGATAGCGTTTAGGTATCAGGTATTCATTATTTGTTGTGTAAAATGAGAGTTGCCCTAAATGCGTGGAGGGTCTCCAGGAAAAAGCAGCAAGAGCAGGTGTCAGTTGTGTGCCTGCCTGGTGCTGGAACGAGCTGTCTTTTTTATCATATATGCCCTGTAAGCTGAGCATTATATACAGTCCCTGTTTCTTCATAAAAGCAGTGCCAGCCGGATTATAAAAAACCGCATCAGCCTCGGTTGAGGCATTCCGACTTTGGGTGCGCACGTATTCAGCGCTGTGATTGGGCAGAATACCGTCTTCCTGGTTGAGCTGTGAAGCGGAAGCCTTATTCAGGTTGATATGTAAAAGCGTGAAAACTGTCATAAGACATACAAAATATTTTCCAACCATGATCCTGATCCTCCTTATGAATGTTATAAAAATATACCTGCAATCCTGATGCCGGCGAGGGGGTGGTTCGCCGCATCAGGATATTCAATGCCGCATAAAACTGACATGTCAGGTTTTTGATACTCCACCCGATATGCCCGCTACTCCGTGCATTTATGAAAAATTCATGCTGTTTTGCTACGAAACTGAAATCTCAGTTTTTAACAATTCGTTAAGATAAATTTTTTATTTATTTTTGGGTACTTTTCTGATAACTATTTAGTTATTTGTATTTGTTTGTATTTTACAATGCTGGATTGTGTTTGTCGTCCAATGTTATAAGTTCGGACGAAAAAAGTGAAACTTTTCTTAGGAAAAATTGGAACTGTTCAACAAGTTTTCCGGTTTGAACATGAACAATAAATAAAATAATGTAAACATAATTTTTCCCGCCGCCATAGGCGGTGAGGGAAATTATTAATTATTATTTCCATGGGAGCGGAATGCTGTTGGTGTGTATCCGGTAAGGCTCTTGAAAATGGTATTAAAGGAAGATTTTGAATTAAAACCGACGAAAAAGCATATAGAGAGCACATTACTGTCTTTATTTCGGTTCAGGAGGATTTTGGCTTCTTCGACGCGGTACCGGTTCACGAAAGTATTGAAGCTGGTATTCAATTGTTCGTTCAGGAACTGGGAAAGCTGGTGGGGGGTAAGCGAGATTTGGCCTGAGAGCGTTTGAAGGCTCAGCTCGCTGTCCCGGTATACCTTCTCGTTTTCCATGAGGGCAGAGAGCCGGGCGCGTATGCCGGCCGTATCCAGCCCCTTTAAAAATGACCGCGCGTATTTTCGGCGTTCGAGCTCCTTTTTCATTAAATTGAATATAACGGGGAACCGGTTGTTGGTGAGGAACACGGTCACCATCACCGCGGTGGTCATAATTCCTGCTGCAAGGAAGAGCGCTCCGTTCCGGAAGATCATCCAGAGGATGACGGGCACCGGAATGAGAATATTGGCAATTCCTATCAAACAGATCAGGCGCACGCCCTTTTTTATGGTACGGTCGTTCCAGAGGGGTATGGCCTCGGCAAGAAGGATGATGTGATACCGGATATATACTGCGCCGCCGATAAGCAGAAGCACGATCAGGAAGTTAATGCTGTTTGTATTCAAGGTCGTTTCAAGCGCCTGCTGCTTTAATGCGTGCGGCTGCGTCTGGAGATATATCTCAATCAATAAGACGATCATCGCCGGAATCAGGTGCCGTATATGCCTCGTCTTTATCTTTCTTCCCGGGTACAAGAGGAGGTGGTAGTAGGCGAAGGTAAGGGGGCCGACGGTGAACACGGAGGTGAGATAGAGAAATGCGCTCCAGGGGTAGCGGGGCGTAATGCCGTTGGCGAGCAGGGCATGGTTGTAGAGAGTAACGGCCGCCAGGATCGATATGAAAAAGAGCATAATATTATGGCGCGTGCGCCGCGGTCTGCCGATCAGCTGTTCAATACCCATGAGAAACGTTATTGCGCTTCCGAAAATTATACATACGGAAGCGGGAATGAAGAGATTGTCCATTTGGAATAGTCAGTTTTGCTCAGTATCGGGCTGAATTTCGTTCGTTATTGATTGTCACGGCGTATAACGAGATATAAATTCGCCTAACTCAAGTAATGTATTAACCGAATAATGCCGTAACTTTTCGGGCTGTCAATTATAAAATTTGCGGTACCTGACCTCACCCCTCGACCTCCTCTCTAGATTGAAGAGAGGGGACGTATAACAGTAAGCCTTATGCCCCCCTTCTCTTATTAAGGAGAAGGGGGGACGGGGGGATGAGGTCGCCTCTGCGAGAAATAACCGGACAGCCGCAAATTTTTATTGAAAAATTGAATTATCGGGGATAGATTCTATTAAGAGGCGCGTTAACGATGAAAGAGATTTTTTCCATTGATAGTGCTGTAGTGTATCAGGAGGGCAAATGGAAACAGCGCAAACAAACGGTAGATATGACGGATGAGCATGCGCTGCCGTTTATAACCATATCACGGGAATTCGGCTGTCTCGGCTACAATCTCGGGCAGACGATCTCCCAAATTCTGAATGACGAATTCCGGCATGCGCCGCGATGGGCCATATATGAAAGAAATATACTGGAGCGCCTGACCGAGGACATGCATATATCATACGAGCTGGCGGAGACCCTCACGGAAAAGGCGAAGGGCTCCATGGCCGATTATTTCCGTATGACCTTTTCGAAATATCCGCCCGAGGCGGTTGTGTACCGTAAGCTGGTGGAGATCATACGGCTCATCGCCGCCAACGGGCATGCGATTATAATCGGGCGGGTAGGCAATGTGATAACCAGGGACCTGCCCAAGGGATACCACGTCAGGATTATCGCTTCATCTGAAAAAAAAATCCAAAATATAAGAAATCAATTCAACGTATCGCGAAAAGAAGCTAAACAGATTCTCGCCCATAGGGGCGAGGAGCGGGAGCTGTTTCTCCTCAAGCGCCTCAAGGTCGACACGACCGACCCCTCGATTTACGATCTGGTGATAAACACAACGGATTATACGATTGAAGAGACCGCACGGCTTATCATCAAGGGTATGGAATTCTCCGGCCTCACCGTGAATCCGGATTGACGGGCGTCCGATAAATTGTTCTTGCGCGCATTCCGCGTCATGATAGCTTCGAATAGTATGGATCGACCGAATAAACGGACGCGGATCATCGCCATAGCCCTCATAACAGCAGCGTATGTGCTGATGCATTACCCGTACGCGGGTCATGCCGACCGGTCCAGGTACCTGAGAAAGACCGTCAGGATCGGAGATATCGAGAGAAGCTATGGGCTTTATATACCGAAAGACCATACGGCCGCGGAGCGGGGTCGTCCGCTCGTGATAGTTTTGCACGGCGCCCGCGGCTCCGGCCTGCTGGTAAGCGAGTACGCGGGCTTTAATGATTTCGCGGACAGTAAAAAATTTTTCGTTCTGTATCCGGATGCTTTTGGAGAATTCTGGAACGACGGCAGGGTGGATCTGAATTCCCCGGCATTCAAGGCCAATATCGACGACGTGCGGTTCATTTCCACTCTTATCGACGAAATGCTTTCCCGATACGGTCTTGACCGGGAGCGGGTCTACGCAGCCGGTTTTTCCAACGGCGGTATGATGGCGTTCCGGCTCGCAATCGCCATATCCGGCAAGCTGGCTGCCGCTGCATCAGTGGCCGGCGCGCTGCCGAAACAGTTGGCGCAGGCAAGCCCGGCAGCGGCCGTTCCGGTGCTTATCATCAATGGAACCGATGACCGGACCGTTCCCTGGAGGGGCGGCAGGCTTGTTTCGGAAGGCAAAAATCATGGTGAGGTCCTTTCGGTTATCAATACGACCGTTTACTGGGCCGTGAAAAACGGCTGCGGTACCGGGGCCTCGGTACGGATCCTTCAAACTGCGGGTAAAGAGAACGGGAGCCTGGCGTTTCAGGTGTCTTATGCATGCAATAAGCCGGAATCCGAAGTCGTTCTCGTCGCTCTCCAGGGAGGAAGCCATTCCTGGCCCGGCCTTATGAATCTCCCGGCGGTCGGCAATAGCATCGGATCAACCGGAATATTCCGTGCCACTGAGTTTATAGTGGATTTTTTCGCACGGCATCGCCGCCGGTAACCTTGTTTTGGCCCCTTAAATTCCACTTCGACGGGCAGGGGGTGAGGTCAGAAAATTTAATTCACACCCCCATTAACCGGAATTTAAAACTAAATTCGCATTGACAATATTAAAATGGATGTGTATGTTTTCACCATTCTATCAGGAATTGAGACGTATACTTATAAAGGAAGTCTGAGCATGGACAAGTTGATTAAAAATATTATTTTGATTATTTGTATCCTGACCCCGGCAGTACACATGCACTGCAAAAGCAAAGCAATAATTATTGAAAGAACATCCTCCGGCAAGTACGTAGAAGGATATGCCATAGAAAAAACCAAATCCGGAGAGTACGTCCAGATACTAAGAGATACCGATATCGTATACAGGGAAAAATCATTGATATTCCAGCGCAATGGATTTGCAATCGATGAAAGCGGTTTGCTGCATAAATATTTCAAGAACCAAAATGACGGGGAATGTCTGCAAAGAGCCTTGTATTGGAAATTAGAGGACGATCAGCTGTTCATCGGCATTTACTACAAATACGGCACCGGATATCCGAAGCTGCACGTAAAAAGCACGTGCGATTATAAAATTATTTGGTATGATATACAAACAGTGCAGGAAATAATAGAAAGCCGGCCAGCCGCACCGCACTGAAATTGGAACAAATAAATTTATCTTGAAATTTATAACGCCGCTCCTCCTAATCGCCTTAATAATTTGAATCAGCGGTGCGGCCTGCGGCCGGATCGCTGTCGCGGGGCGACATGAAAAAGCGGGTCATAATAATAGTGCTCTTCCTGGCGGCGCTGGTCGGCTGCCAATTCTTGAAAGTGACTACCCTCAAGCCCAAGCGGTTTGCCTTTATCAAAAACGGCTCAAACCCGGGCGAAGCTGTCGTAAAGATCGACGTGTACGGTCTTGAGGATCTTACGGTCGGGGTCGGGGTTTTCAACGGCATGGTCTGCATGGCGGATAACGAGCTGAAGCGGATCCAGATACTGAAGCCGGACGGTGAGGCGGAGCTTGTCATCGGATCCTTGAAAGATTTAAAGAAGAAGGACGTACGGTCTGAGAGCTTCAATTTCGGGACCATAGGCTATTTCGCCCTGGACGACGACCGGAACATCTATATCCAGAACAAATTTTCAACCATAACCGCCCTCAAGCCGGCTGACAGGGATGCTGCGGCGGACAGCATCGATTTTTCGCCGTCCTTTATACTGGTCTTTAACCGCAGCGGCGAGCTCCAGTACACGCTCGGCCAGAAGGGGACGCCTGACGTGCCCTTCTACCATATCGAGAAGCTCTCAATCGACGCGCAGGGCCGCCTGCTCGTATTGTCGCGTTCCGCTGATTCGTGGAGCATCTTCCGCTTTAAGGGGAAGCGGAGGGACTATTTCGCCGACCTGGGGGCGATCGACTTCACGGACAAGGACCCTAACGAGGGCACGGTGTACGACGGCAAGATCGACAATGTCAGGATGTTCGCCACCGGCGACAAGGCATTGATATCCGTGTCCTACTATCACGGCCTGCGGCTCAAGTACATAAAGATTTTCGAATATTCGCTCGCGAGCGGCAGGACGGAGAGGGTGATCATGAATATTCCCGATCCCAAGAACGTGCTCTTCGACATCATCGACAACAAGTATATTTATCTGTGGAACGTGGACAATGAGGACGTTAAATTCGAGGTGTCCAATCTTGACGGCGCCATCATCAACAACGTGTATATGAAGCTGAGTTTTAAGAGGAATTACTATACGAAGATATTTCTGGACAATTCCGGCGGCATATATTCGTATCATGTCCTGAGAAGCGGAGTCGATATCATGAGGTGGGAGTAGCGGCATGAAGGTTGTGACCGCAGGCCAGATGCAGGAGATAGACCGTATCACCATCGGGAACCGGGGCCTTCCCGCTTCCGTCCTCATGGGATTGGCGGGGAAGGCGGTGGCCGATCAGATCATCAGCCGTATGCCCCGGCTGAGCCGCATCGCGGTTTTTTCCGGAACCGGCAACAACGGGGGGGACGGGTTTGCCGCAGCGTATTATTGCGCCAACAGCGGCAGACACGCGGCCGTTTATTTAGCCGGCGAACCGGCTAAGATCTCCGATCCCGCAAAAATATATTACGATCTGTGCGCGAATTCCGGCATACGGGTTCTGCCGGTAACCGGGGCCGCTGATCTGGCCGGCCTGGAGCTTGCGGGATACGACCTGATCGTGGACGCGATGCTCGGCACCGGATTCTCCGGAGCGCCGCGAGGTATTATCGCGGATATAATCCGGGCGATCAACGATTCCGATCTCCCGGTCCTGGCGGTGGACGTGCCGAGCGGCCTGGGCTCCGACGGCGCGGCGCCGGACGGTGAAGCGGTGATAGCGGACGTCACCGTAACGATCGGCCTTCCCAAAATCTCCCTCGTCACCTATCCGGGCAGGCATTACGCCGGCGCCCTGCATGTCGCGGACATCGGCTTTCCCGCATCCCTCACCCGGTCGGATGACCTGAAGACCGATCTCGCCGACGATGAGTTTTTCAGGAATAACGCGGTGCGCGCGATCGAATCGGAATTCAGCGCAGCAGCGGATATCCATAAGGCGGAGAAGGGGCATCTGCTGCTGATCGGCGGGTTCGACGGCATGGAGGGTGCGATCATGATGACCGCCATGGCGGCCCTGGAGACGGGCGTAGGGCTCGTAAGCCTGCTCTGCACCCCCTCAAGCAGGGATATCATAGCCGGAAGGATCCCCGAGCTCATCACCATGGCCTTACCGGCCGGGGGGGACCCGGAATCGCCTGATCCGCGGCTGCGCAAAGCGCTTGAGGATATATTCAAAGCGCGAAGGTACGGCGCCCTGGTTATGGGACCGGGTATGGGCCGCACCCCTTTTTCGCGGGCCGTGTTTGACACGGTCATGGATGATATTCACGGCTACGGCGTGCCGAGGGTGCTCATCGACGGGGACGGCTTGTCCCATCTCGCCGGGTACCTGAATAAGCACGCTCTTGATAAAAGGACGGAATTCATCGTAACGCCGCATTTCATGGAGGCTTCGCGCCTTGCCGGAATCCCGGTGGATGAGATCAGGAAAAACCGGCACCGCTTTGCCGGCGAGTTGGGCCGCAAGCTTTCCTGCACCGTTCTGTTGAAGGGCCCGGCGACCATAGTATCCGACGGCGGACGGCATATCATCAACACCACCGGATCCGCCGCCCTGGCTACGGCAGGCTCCGGGGACGTCCTTTCGGGGATAATAGGAGCCCTCTTGCTCAGGAAATTCCAATGCCTGCACGCAGCCGCGTTCGGGGCGTATATTCACGGGAAGGCTGCGGATCTTTACTGCTCCGCAACAGGGAGCGATATCATAAAGGCGACCGATATACTGCGCTACATTCGTGAGGCTAAAAGGCCGGCCGGTCCCTCGTGACCCCCATACGAAGGCGGGGATGCGCATCCCCGCCTTCGTATGGGGGTCTATGGCGAGGAGAAAATATATGAAAGAAAATAAAACCCCTTTCCGGCCGCCCTGCGCTGAATGCGGGGGGAAGTGCTGCGAATATATAGCTATTGAGATAGGCAAGCCGTCAACGAAAACCGATTATGACAATATCCGATGGTATCTGGCGCATAAGGATGTTCACGTATTCGTCGATCATAACCGGAAGTGGCATGTTGAGTTCAGAACCCCCTGCGAAAATCTGACGGCAGATAAAAAATGCACAATATATGAAAACCGACCCCGGATATGCAGCAGGCACGGGATCGGGGAGCAGGAATGCGAATTTTTCGCTTCGCCGTATCTTCTCTATATCTCGTCGCCCGGTCAATTCGAAGAATATCTGCTGAAGAAGGGGATCGACTGGCGGTTCAAAAATCAGGACGCACGGCGTCGCCGGCAATAAAAAATGCTATAATCAGGGTTTGGATTTAAAGATAATAGTTCCAGATTCCGATTCCATAAGTATGAAAAAATATTTCATTATAGCGGCGTTTCTTTGCCTTTCCGCCGGAGGTTCTCTATTATTATTTACAATCGTACTGCCCGGATATAATAAGGGAAAAATCGACGACGCGATCCGTCTTGAGGATTCCATAATCATCCACGGCATGCAGATGGAATCCGACACCCCGCTTTCGGACGGGGGCGATGAGCCGGAAGGCCGGATACTATATGACGACTCGTTTGACGACGCGATTGCCGGTAATGACCGGGATGAGAAGCAGGCGGATTCGGATATCTTATTGAAAAAAATGAAGGAATTCGACGATCTGCGGGCAAAAGACCGGCGGTGGCACCTGCGCCGCTATAAAATCAGAACCATGGATAACCTCTGGAATATCTCCAAGAGGTCCGGAGTGGATCATCGCCTGGTCATCGATATTAATGGGATCACCAATCCCGGCATGCTCAAACCGGGAAGGCACCTATATGTTCCTTCCCGGAGCGGGGTATTCTATCAGGTAAAGAAGGGGGACACGGTATCCGGAATAGCAGGACGCTATAAGATCCCCGCAAAAAAGATAATCGCCCATAATCAATTGAAGACCGGGCTCATACGGCCGGGACAGAAGATATTTTTGCCGGACGCGAGCGGGCTCCCCGGGCGGCATATCGACGGCTCCCGGCAGAAAACGGAAACGGCGGTCATTGCGGCCGATCTGCACGACTTTGTCTGGCCGTTGCGGGGGAAAATCACCTCGGGCTTCGGAAACCGCACCGATCCGATCTCGGGCCAGCGGAGGTTCCATTGCGGCATTGATATCAGCGCGAACATGGGCACGCCGGTGGCCGCAGCCTCCGGCGGCAGGGTCATCTTCAGCGGGTGGAAGCCGGGGTACGGCAATGTCGTCGTTATCCGCCATAAGGGCGGGTATATATCCGTGTACGCCCATAACAGCAGGAATCTGGCCGACGTCGACAGCACCGTGAGCAGGGGGGAGACCGTAGCGTATTCAGGAATGACCGGAGCCGTTACCGGCGCGCACCTCCATTTCGAGCTGCGGAAGTATATAACGCCGCTGAATCCCGTGAGGTTTTTACGCTAGATGAAAAAGATTATCATAAGCATCGCCGTCTTTCTTCTCGCCTGCCCGGTGCGGGCGGCAACGCTCCTCCCGGAAGGCTCTTCCAGGCTCACGATCTTCTCAAGCACGACCGATACCAAGGGGGTGACGGCGGTTTTGAAGGGCAAGGTCATTTCCTACTCCTCCAGGGATGAATATGACCGGAACGACCTTTTCGGCAAGGCCCAGGATAAAAGCAAGGCTACGGTCAGATTATATGATGCTGCCGGCATCAATGAAGGAGATGCCCTGTTCATCATCGACAATAAGAACCTGATCATCGGCCGGATGACGGTCAAGAGCGTGTTCACGAGCGCGTCATTCGGCGAAATGCTCGTAGGTTACGGGAATTTAAGTCTGGGCACCGTGGGGGACAGGGTGGTACAGCGGGCGGCTGATGAAAACTCAAAATATTCATATATCCATAAGGCGCGCGGCGACTACTATGAAAATACCGACAGGGAAGGAGAGGCCATAGAGGAGTACAGCCGCGCGATCAAGCTCGATCCGGACAATCCCAATGCCCACCTGTCCCTGGGGCTGATCTATAAGAAGCAGGGTCTGTACCAGTTCGCTTTTCGTGAGTTTAAGGACAGCTACAAGCATCTCAACCGGATGTACGATAATGAGGATAAGTTTGAGCTGTTGAGGAACATGGCGGAGATCCGTTACAGTCAGGTGTATGAATCCTTCATGCCGGAAAAGCTCCGGCAGACGTACCGTGACGAGGGGATCCGGTACTGCACGGAGGGGCTTCATATTTATCCCGAATCCGAGAGGCTGAACTATCTCATCGGGATGTTCTACGCCCGGTGGCGGGAGCCGGACGACAAGGCCGCGCGCGATGCCTTCCTCAAGGTCGTGGAGCTCGATCCCTCCAATTCCGATGCATACCTGGTATTATCAAAACTCTACTACAAACATGATAATATCGGCAAGGCGCGCGCGTATGCGGAAAAGGCGCTTGAGGCGGACGCCCGCAGCGAGTCGGCGAGGATGTGGCTTAAAAAAATTGAAGAAAGACAACAGAAGTAGCCCCGCATGGTCATCTATGGCCTATTGCTTCTCCTGATCATTATTTCGGGAAAAAAGTGTACGAACACGGCATCATCAAACAGGAGGAGTTCATGGCGATTTTTTTAACCTTGCCCTTCTTTCTCATTTTCGGGGCGTTCTTTATTTCCCGGCTGATCAATCTTGTGATGCATGGCAGCATATAGGAGGGCTTCTCGGCCCCCTAAATCCCCCGGAGGGGGACTTGACCGCACCTTCAGTTTACCCACAAATTAATTTGCCCTCGCGGATAGTTATCGAACAGTAACAAAATTCTATTTGACAATAATGAAGAATGCTGGTACCCACAAGTCAGCATGGTGCCCGTAAAACCTTCACCGGCCTGCGGTCACCTCCTCTCTTGGTAAGCGGGGAGGAAGGGAGGGAGTTCTTAAGTCCCCCTCCGGGGGATTTAGGGGGCTTGATTTAAAGGCTTGAGGGTTGATTTGTGGTATGAGGGTGGAAGTGAGCATCATATGAGAATCGTATCTGCCGCAGCCATACTGCTGTCGATTATCACCGTCCAGTCCTGCACGAAAACAGAGCAGCGGGAGAAGGAGCCGAACAATTTTTTCGCCGAGGCAAATGAGATCACCCCGGACGCGAGGATCCTCGGGTTCATGGACACTCCGGCAGACAGGGATTATTATGTATTAAGCATCAGGGAGCGCTGCGTCATCGATCTTCAGGTATCCGGGGTCAGAGGGAGCAATCTGTCGGTTAAAATATGGAGGGGTGCTCCGGAGCCGAAGCTCGTCAAGTGGATAGACGACAACAGGAAATCGTCGCCCGAGCGCTTCGCGAACTTATCGGTTGCCCCGGGAACGTATTTCATCGAGATTCTCCAGAGCGACCGGGATCCCCAAAAGGAGAATAAGGAGTCCCCGTATGAGCTGGTATTAAAGAGCCGTGAGGCTATCGCGGAGGAAGCGGAGCCGAACGACTCCCGGGAAGAAGCCAATCATATCGATGCGGGCAGGGAGATAACCGGCTTTTTTTCGCCGGCATTCAACTGGATGAACACCGGCAAGGAGAACCTTCACCGCGAGGAGGACTGGTATGCGTTCACCGTCGGGCTCAAGTCGGACGCGCCGGTGCTCATGGATGCGTCCCTCTCGGGCGTACGGGGCGTCAACTCGGTGCTCTGTCTTTACGATGAGGAAGGAAATGAGCTTGCCTCCTCGGACAACGGCGGAGTCGGCGAGCCGGAGACCATCACCGGAGCCGGTATCCAGAAATCCGGCAGCTACTATATTATGGCTGCCTCGAGAAATTATTCCGCCAACAGCGACGAACCCTACACGCTGAATACAACAATCCGGGAGCACGATTCCGGCGTTGAGATGGAAGGCAATGACGACGTTGAAAGCGCCAATACAATCGTGAACAACCTTATCTCGGGAAGGATCAATTCAAAGAACGACCGGGACATGTTCCGGTATCCGGCGGATGCTCCCGGCATATACCGGATAGAGCTTAAGTCTCCTGAGGATATGGACGCCCTGGTCACGCTCTACAACGGCGATAAGGATAAAGTCATCGACATAAACAACTCGGGCATGGGGAAAAAAGAGGTTTACCCGAATTTTTACACCGAGCGCGATTTTTACATAGAGGTCTCGGCAAAACCTATAGGGGGGCTTCCCCGGGGCGATTATTTATTGTCCATTACGCCTTTCAAGAATATTGAGTACCAGGAGCATGAGCCGGACAATGAGCTCTCTCAGGCAAATACCTTAAACGGCAAAAGCATGACCGGATATATTTCCTCAAAGCACGACAAGGACTATTTTCTCATCGCCTCCGATTCAAGAATCAAGGAGAGATTCGAGGTCAGGGGCGCCAAAGGAGGCAGGATCAAGGTCTCGATCACCGATCCGATGGGTTATATCATAAAGAGCTTCGACGTATTGAACGACCGAAGGGTCGTATTTTCCGAAATGATCGACAAAAAGGGATATATTCTGATAGAGGCTGTTGCCGAAAATTATGATAATCCCTATACAATCATACTCAGAGGCGTGCAATGAGGATACGGTCGCGCACGGCTGCTTTGTTTTTTCTGCTGTCCCTGCTGTTCGCATGTTCGACGACGGAAAAAAAGGAAAAAGCCGATACCTACCTGAAACCCGGGCAATACAATTTCAAATTCGTCGGGTACGATGCCGATATCGATAATCCGGAAAATGACCGAAGGTCATATTACAAGGTATTTATCGACAAGGCCGAGGAGGGAAGGACCACCACCGGGCTTGAATCGCAGGAAAAGAGCTTTGAGGCGATGCTTATGCCGAACCGCCATCTGGTCACCGTGGAGAAGTGGGTGCTTGATAAAAAAGAGGGGAGGTACGTCAAGCTGAACAATATCGAGCAGCCGAAGCCGAATTACGTCTATTTCACGCTGCCCGAGGACCGGGCGGTCATAGTCGAGATGAAATCCACGAAAGACGGGGCTGCGGAGTTTACGGTGGATTTCCGGAGAGACTAGTCGACCAGCAAAAAATCCGGCCGCTCTTTTTTCGTCACCCCTTTTGAGTAAAAGCTTTTCACCACCGCGAGCGGTATATCGTATTCCTGCCGGGCGTTCCACAATATAAAGCCGCTGATTCCCGAGTCATGAACCGCCAGGATCTCCTCATGCAGGTATTTTTCAAAAGGGATACCCGTCATTTTCATCTTGAACGCCTGGATATAGGCCACGATCATCGCGTTCCGGGACCGAAGCTTCGCCCGGGTCGAGGTTGTGCGGACCGTGTAGTAGGGGTCGCTGTAGTACTTTTTGCTCCAGGTATAATGCGACGGGTATGCCATGGGGCATATCATGTCCACGACCTTATCGAGGCTTTCGATCTTCTGGCCGATGATGTCGTCGGTGTTCAGGGGCACCCTGCCGAACACGTCCACCGCGATCCGGGCGTTGTAGCTCTTCACCCTCTTCCGGGCGGCGGCCAGAAAATCCTCAACGAACTTGTAGCGCTGGCTGTAGCTCAGATGCCGGGTGCTGCCGGAGTCGTGAAAGCGGATATAATCGAACTGGATTTCCCTGAAACCGTTTCTGCACGCGTCCTCCGCGATCGCGAGCTTGTCTTCAAGGTAGCTTTCCGGAACCGGATATCTCCTAAGCCCGTCGGGGAACACGACTATCCGGGCGACCGGATGTATGCCGTTCTCCGTGCAGTGCCGGACATGAGGCTCCGGAACCATGCATTGTACGTTCCGCGAGCTCTGCACGTCGAGAACCAGGGTATTGATGTTTGACGATTTAGCCTTTTCAACAAAGTATTTGAGCTTCGCGAAGTTGTTCGCCGAGGCCACGGTGAGATACAGACCGCGGTAAAATTCCGGATATTTATAAGAGCTCACGGGGTAGGGGCCGCGCTCATTGTTCGTCAATTGCGCGGAAGCGGTAAAATTGTTCACTGAGCCCTTCTGAGCGCCGGGCATGATTGTGTGTACGTCGCTTGCCAGGATAAAACTTCCGATGAGGAGGATGCAGGCTTTGTTCATAATGACCTCGTACCTTGGATAAATTCGATTTTTTATGCTGATGCTCGTACCATTAAGCAGCAACCGCCGACACTGGCAATAAAAAATAAGCAGCATCTAATAAAATATCGACACAGGGTATTGACATTGAGTCATTTTTTTATTACTTATTAAAAATAAAGTATTCAATAGGCTTGTCCAAATAAGGATTGCTTCGTCGCTGGCGCTCCTCGCAATGACAGTGCGGGGCAGTTTTACAACAAGTCCAATAATTTTTCTTTTATAAATCCGGAAAAATAGAGATAAGCGACCCGCCTAGTAACAAGGCGCAAAGAATGAGAAGACGATCTTCATAACAAATTATTTTTTAGGTGCTCCATTGTATATTCCCCCTGAAACTATAGATCTGATCCGCGATAAGGCATTAATTCAGGATATCATTCAAAGATATGTCCCTTCCTTAAAAAAGAAAGGCAAAAATTATACGGGATTATGCCCGTTTCATAAGGAAAAAACGCCTTCTTTCAGCGTGTCTCCGGACAAACAGATCTTTTACTGCTTTGGATGTCATGCCGGAGGAAATGTCTTTAATTTCATCTCCAAAGCGGAGCGGCTCGATTTTCCCGACAGCGTCAAATTCGTGGCTGATCTTGTCGGGGTTCAGATCAGGGAGGATAAAAAGGGCGACTCCAGCCTGTTTGAAGCGATATACCGGTTGAATAGGGAGACTATGGACCGATATCACCGGCATATCCGGTCGGCCGCCGGTAAAACCGGGTACGGGTACATTGTGGGAAGGGGCGTTTCCGATAAAAGCATCGACGATTTTGCGATCGGATATGCCCCTGATTCGTGGGACTTTCTGGCACGGAGCACCATCACGGCGCACAATGACCTTGAGATCGCCTCTTCCATCGGGCTCATTAAAGAGAGCCAAAACAGGAGCGGCGGGTATTATGACGTGTTCAGAAACCGGATTATGTTCCCGATAATCGACGCCAAGGGGGCAGTGCTGGGCTTTGGGGGGAGGGCGATCGGCGATGACCCGCGCAAGTATATAAACTCACCGGAATCAGCGGTTTTCAAGAAGCGGAATATCCTGTACGGGTTGAACAGGGCGCTTGATTCAATAAAGGAGATGAACCGGGTGATCGTAGTGGAAGGATATCTTGATGTGATCGGATGCCACCAGGCTGAGATACGGAACGTGATCGCGCCCATGGGCACCGCGATCACCGGCGAGCAGATCAAGATGCTCGGCCGTTACTGCACGGAGGTCATTTTTCTGTTTGACGCGGATTCCGCAGGAATAAATGCGGCGATCCGGTCTATTGGCGTGGCAGAGGAAGCCAATGTTACCGTTAAAATCGGCATGTTGCCCCAGGGGGATCCTTTTGATTTTGTTATCGCACAGGGAGACCGCGCATTCATGGCAATCGTTGATTCCGCGTTAAAGCCGGTTGATTTTCGGATACAGCGCATAATGAATAACAATAACGAGAGCGTCCAGACCCTGCTTCTGCTCTTTGAGGTTATCAGGGATTTGAAGCTCGAGACGGAGAGAGACCTGTATATTAAAAAGATAAGCAGCATGCTCGGATTTGATGAGAAGTCAGTCAGGCGTGATTTTATTAAATATCCGGATTCCAACCGGACGGCAGCGATAAAAAATGTACAAATTGAAAAAAATGATCATGTTGATTTTATTACCCGGAGTTATCGGGATTTAATCAAGCTCATCGGTCACTACCCTGAATTGATAAAAAAGGCTGTTATTGATTATAACATCAATGACATACCGGACCAAATATCGCGCAATATTTTAAAAAAAATATCCGAATTATATTATGCTGATCAGGGTTTTACTATTGATAAAATATTTGACTTTTTCACCTCCGGTCCGGAAATGGCTTTTCTGACTCAGATCTTCAGCAACGAATATTCTGTACAAAATCCCGCAGCAGTGTATACGGAAATTTATATACACATGAAACTCCGCGAGATTGACGATAAAATAGAGAGATATTATGCAATAATTAAATCTCCTCCTGCAGGAAGTTCCGATAAATATATCACAGAGATCGAAATTGAGATCGAGGTGCTTCGTCGCGAGCAAGAAAAGCTATCCCAGTATATTTACAATAAGTCCCCCTGACGATTGTAACTTATAGGGATGATATATAACAAAAAATATATAAAAAGGAAAAGATGTCAATATGAGCAAAAAAGACGTGACCTTGGATGCTGTTCCTGAAGTAAAAAAATTGATTGAATTGGGAAAGCAGAACGGCGAGGTGACCTATGACGAGATCAACGAGATTCTTCCTGATAAATTGCTTAATTCAGAAAAGATCGATGACGTTTTCATACTGCTGAATCAGCTGGGGATCGAGGTTGTCGAGGAATCGACCAGAAAGGAACAGTCATTGCCCGGCGTGAAGAAGAAAGGCTCGGCAGCCAAAAAGAGCCTCTCGGCGCCGGCAGAGGCATCCCACGTCGATGACCCGATTCGCCTCTACTTGAAGGAAATCGGCAAGGTGTCGCTCCTGTCGGGTGATCAGGAGGTTGATTTGGCGAAGCGCATAGAAGATGGGGAGATCCTGATCGAAGAAACGGTGTACAATTCCGCTCTTCTGATAAATGACCTCATCAAGAACTATTCGAAGATTAAAAGCGGCAAGATCAAGCTGACCGATGTTCTCAAGATCAATCGCCTCTATTATTTTTCTTCGATCGATCTGGACAAGCTCGAGAAAAAATTCCACGAGACCATGAAGGCCATTATAGAAGAGGACAACAAAATAATCCAGACGTCCAACAGGCTGAAGAAAGTCGATCCTGAATCCAAAAAGGCCGAGGAATATAACGAGAAGATAAAAACAGCACGGGAGAATATCAGAAAAACCATCAGGAATCTGGAGATCAACGACAACGAGATTAACAAGCTGTCGGCGAAGATCAAGTCCATGGTCGCCAGGATCCAGGAGACATACGATTTTTTCGGTAAGATGGAAAAGAAATACCGCAAGGAGTTGAAAGACCTCAAGCACTTTGCCCGTAAGCTTGAAAAGCGCGAAGGGGTCGGCAAGATCGTCAGGGAGCTGTCCCTGAAGAATAAGGACGAGCTGCTCGATGTCATCAAGAACGTGCGGAACAACGAGCGAAAAATCCGGCGGATCGAGCAGGAAGCCGGCGCAACCGCCGACGATATAATGGCATGGGGCACGCAGATCAGCAACGGCCAGCGCAAGATCTCGATCGCCAAGAAAGAGCTCATCAACGCCAATCTGCGTCTCGTCGTCTCGATAGCGAAAAAATACGCCAACCGCGGCATGCATTTTTTTGACCTGATCCAGGAGGGAAACATCGGGCTTATAAAGGCAGTGGATAAATTTGAATACAAGAAGGGATACAAGTTCTCGACCTATGCCACCTGGTGGATACGGCAGGCCATAACCAGGGCCATCTCCGACCAGGCCAGAACGATCCGGGTACCGGTACACATGATCGAGCAGATAAACAAGGTCATGAGGGAAACCAGGCTTTTCCAGCAGGAGTTCGGCAGGGAGCCGAGCCCGGAGGAGCTTTCCGATCGTCTCGGATGGGTGATCGGCAAGGTCAAGGCGGTGAAAAACGTGGCGCGCGAGCCCATATCGCTCGAGACCCCGGTCGGCGAAGAGGAAGATTCCCTCCTGGGAGATTTCATCGAAGACAAGGAGGTGGCTTCTCCTGCTAATGCCGCCGCGTACCGGCTTCTGTCCGAGCAGATAAATACGGTCTTGTCGACCCTCCCCGCCCGGGAGCAGAAGGTCATCCGCATGCGGTTCGGACTGGATGACGGTTATTCCCATACGCTGGAAGAGGTGGGGTACGTCTTCAAGGTAACCAGGGAGCGCATCAGGCAGATCGAAGCCAAGGCCCTGCGGCGTCTGCGCCATCCCACCCGCGCCCGGAAATTGAAGGATTACCTGGATCACGTATAACATTCATCCGGTACTAAGCAAGACAGAATGCATCAAATCAAGACAGTAGCGATTATCGGCGCCGGCGCGTGGGGCACTGCTGTTGCCAAGAGCATTGCGGAATCAAGGCCGCAGGTGGCGGTCAAGATCTGGGCTCATGAGAGATCGGTGGTCTCGTCCATCAATGCCGCCCGCGAGAATGAATTTCTGCCGGGAATAAAGCTTCCTCCCAATATAACGGCCTATGCCGGTCTCCGGGAGGCTCTTGAAGGAGCTCACGTTGTTCTCCTCGCTCCTCCCTCCCGGTTCATTTTTGATATCGCCCAAAAGATGGCCCGATACGTGACCGCGGAAATGTACGTGGGATTTCTGACCAAGGGCTTCTGCAAGCTGCAAAACAGGGTACTCACCATATCTCAGGCCATAGAAAAGGCTGTTCCCCGGCTTGAAGGGAAGGTCGTCGCTATTTCAGGACCCAGCCACGCGGAGGAGGTATCCCGGGGGTTTCACACCTGCCTCAATGTCGGGAGCCGGTCGGCCGGGTCTCGCGCGGTGATCGCGGAGCTCCTGACCTCGGATTTTCTCCGGTGCCGTCAGACCGACGATATCCGCGGCGTTGAGGTGGGGGGGACTTTGAAAAATCCGGCAGCCATTGCGGCCGGGATGATCAGTGCGCTGCCGCATTGCGGCGACAACCTGGCCGGCGCCCTCATAGCGGAGTCGCTCAAGGAGATGATACGGCTCGGAAGGCTCTTCGGGATCAGCGATGAAACAATGATCGACATATCGGGGCTGGGCGATCTTGTGGCAACCGCGTTAAGCAGGCACAGCCGCAACCGGAGGTTCGGCAGGGACATAGCTAAAAAAATACTGGAGCGGGGCAAGACCCTCGGCTTTCCGGGCAGGATCATGGCGCGGCTCAGGCCGAAGAGCATCATAGAGGACATGAGCCGGAGCTTCAATTATCTGGCGGAAGGCGCTTACGCGATCGAGCCCCTTATCGAGCTTGCCGAATCCGAGAATATATCGATCCCCCTATACCGCTCCCTCTATGAGGTGCTGCTCAATAAAAAAGACCCGTCGCTCCTTATCGAGACGATAAAGGATCCGTCGCGATTCAACGAGCTGTATTATAATACGAAGACCCGGCTCCTGAGCAGGAAAGGCGGCCTGGAAGGCGCAAGCGGCAGAGTCTTCAGAGGGATGATAATCGACAAGATTGTCGAGAAATTCACGGCGCAGCGGGCCGGGCAGGCGGGCGGGTACGAGGCGGGCGAAGTCATACGGCATCTTCATGAATTCTACGGCTCGGCCGCGGCCTTGTCCGGCGATACCATCCCGGCGGCCGAACAAAGCCTTGCAAACCGGCTTTCAAGGGAAAACTATGCCGAATCGATCAGGCAGCTCGCCGAGCTTTATTTTAAACGCATTGCCGACAATTTTTATCCGCCGTTTAAATGGCTGTTCCACCTGTATACCCTGTTTGTCCGGATTATTGATTTGTTTTCACAACCCAGATCCCCGATCATCGTTTCAGGCCGGTTGAAGGGCATACGGGGGATAGGGAGCGCGGCCAACATTCTGTACGTGTCAACCTTCACCAGCGTGTATGATTTCGTGCTTTTAATCATCGCCATCTTGAGGAAGGGGCTTCCCTTTCCCCGTTTTTTCATAAGCGCGGATGCGCTTGATCACCGGCATGCTTCATTCTACCGGCAGGTGGGAGGGTTTCTTGTCGACCGGGGCATGCTGGAGAATCTGCTCTACCGGGAGACTCTGTGCCAGTATCTGTCCATTCTGGCCGGGCACGGCGTGCCGGTGCTCTATTCCCCTTTTCACTCGTCCGGGAAGAATTCCGATCAAACCGAAAACGAGGTTTTTACAGCAATCACCGAAGCACTCTTCACGCATACCGCGGACACGGCCCTTGTGCCGGTGGAGGTCTCCTATCTGCGCAGGCCGGCCGTACCGGAATCCGGAACCCTGCCGCTCAGGAAGGTCGCCGCAAACGCAGTATCGATCAATTTCTCGGAGCCTCTGTACCTGTCTGAGTACGCGCACCGGCCATCAAGGGTGACCGATGTTGCCGGAGTGCTTAAAAGCGTCTGGCTCACGGACAAGAAGGTCTTCCCCCATTATCTGCTCTGCAAAATCCTCGTGCAGAACAACTTCAGCGTAAAACTCGATTCGGCGGTAAAGTTGGTTGAAGGCTATATCTCACGTGAGGGGAGGCGGTTTGATTACCGTCCTCCCGTGATCGTTAAAAGGGGCTTGAATTTCCTCATCAGAAGCGGCAGCGCCGCGGTCAGGGACGGGCGAATCGTCGCTCTGAACGCCGCCGACATCGAGTTTTATTCCGGCATGCTGGAATGATCACCCGCGATCCCGGACCCGTCATGAGCCTCGCCTCGTGAAAAGCTCTTCCAGCTGCCTGCACGCCTCCTCGACGCTGCGGGCCGTAAGCACAGCGCCCCCCTCACGATCGTCGACCCGGATGGCGGGGAATTGTGCGCTCCATCCCGGTGCGAAGGCACAGCAGATAACCGGCTTGCCGTAGATCCAGGCGTAGGCGAGTTCGGAAAGTGTGCCTGCCTTGCCGCCGACGGCGACAAGGGCGTCCGCGGAAAGGACATTGATTACATTTCTCGCGTACCCGATTCCGGTCGGAATCACGATCGTGCAGTATTTGTTCGACCGTTCAAGCTCCTCCCCGGGAAGAATGCCGATGACCGTACCGCCGTGCTCGGCAGCTCCGCGGGAGGCTGCCTCCATGACGCCGCCCCTGCCTCCGGAGATGAGCACCCACCCCTTTTGCGCGATGAATTTCCCGATTGAATACGCCGCGCCGAGGTTTTGCGTATCATCGGACGAGCCTATGACCACCACCTGTTTCTTTCGCATGATATTTTTTTCCTTAGAGTTCCTCCAGAATCAGGTATAACGCCTGCGGTGAATCGATCTCCCGGTGAAGCACCTTATAGGGGATGCTGTTCCCTTTAAAGACGAAGTCTATCCTGTTTCTCTTTATATCCAGGCGCTCTTTAATTTTTTCATCGTACAGGACAAGGTATCTGAAGACCGAGTGGGCGAATATTTTCACCCCTGCCGGATAGGTCTTTGAGAGGGTCTCTACAATGAGGTCGGAGAACTCGATCATGGGATAAATGCCGATATGCGCAAAGGCTTCATAGGGATTCAACAGGAAAAAATGATCGATATAGAAACGGCCGCCCCCCGCCGCATTGACTATCCGGGAGATTGCCGCGGACAGGTCATTGATGTAATTCAGCATGACCGGAAAGCGCCGGTCTTTTTTTTTCAGAAACAACATCTCAAGCAGATCCGAGAGGAATTGGAAATCTCTCATCGTGAATGCCTCGGATGAGCTCACCGCGGCGAGTATCAAGGTTCGTCCGGTAACTTTAATTTTATCCAGGGCGAGAAAAAATCCCCCTCTGTCGCCCCCGGCAAGGGGTATACGGCCGGCCGCTTCCTCGGTCCGGCTTTCATAATCACGTTTTATCAGCTCCGGAAGGGCGTTCATTAAAACCGTATCCCCGCAGAAAACGAGAGGGACGGGGCCCGTGTCATCAAGCGCGAACAGCGCGGTCAGAATCGCGCCGTTGGATCTGTTGTGGTCGTAGAGAAGTCCTTTGATAAAACCGGGCGCGTCGTCGGATATATACTCTTTTTCAAGCTTCTCGTATTCACGGAGGAGATTTTTATAATCATCACGGCTCTGATCGACGGAGCGGGTACCCTCGCTCCGGGCCCGGATAGCGTCCTGTATGCGGTTAATGAGAGCTTCGATGTCGGCGCCGTTATTCATAATTATCCGGTTTCTATAAATCACACCCCCACCCCCGGCCCTCCCCCGTCAAGGGGGAGGGAGGAAGCGTAATTCAATGCTGTCCGGTATAACCGGAATGACCCCAAAAAGAAAAAGAGCGAATCCTCGGACTTCATGCCCTCCAATACCCGGCAGAGGGCTTCTTCATCATGCATGATGATCTTTTCGAATTTAAAAGAATCTGATCCTGTGGGCCGGTAGCAGCGCGCGTCGTCAAGGGCGAAATACACGGTCGGCAACCCGCATTGCTCAAGCAGGGACAGTATCCCATTAATATTTTTGTCCTTCATAAGGGTCAGGATAAGCGTGATTTTATTGCGGGCGTATTTTTCCCGTACGAATTTTATCATAAGCTCCATCGCAGCCTCATTGTGAGCCGGATCATACAGGATAAGCGGCGAGGCTCGAAGGATCTGGTATCTTCCCGGTACCACCGCGGTGCGTATCCCCAGCCTGATCTTCTCTTCAGTCAGATTCGGAAAGAGTTTCCGGGAGATAAGCGCCGCGGTGACCGCCAGGGAGCTGTTCGTGATCTGTATCGGGAGGGGACTGCCCACTTTTAACCGCCGTATCTTTTCCGGGGGGCCGGCGTTCAGGGAATAGTCGAACAGATATCCATCGTCATTTTCAACTATGTTCGTTATTGAAAAATCCCGCTCAAGGGCGAACGCCTTCGACCGGTTCCTTTGGGACGCCGAATCGATGATATCAAGAACCATCGGATACTGGTTCGCGGTGACGACCGGGACTTTGTATTTAATGATTCCGGCTTTCTCCCGGGCGATCGCCTCCAGCGTGTTTCCCAGAATATCCATATGATCCAAGGAGATGCCGGTTATGACCGAGCAGCATGGAGTAACCACGTTGGTGGAGTCCAATCTGCCCCCCAGGCCGGTCTCAATCACGGCGATATCGACGTGATTCTCGGAAAAATATCTGAAGGCGCACGCGGTTAGGACATCGAAATATGTGGGCATAATACCGGTTGAATCCAGGGAAGCGCTGATATCGTCGACATAGCCGCCGAACACCTGATCAGGAATGTTTTCGTCCTGGATTTTTATCCGCTCGTTGATTTCCAGAAGATGCGGCGAGGTATACAGACCGGTCCGATATCCTGAATTCATGAAGATGCTGTTGAGCATGTGTGCGACTGACCCCTTGCCGTTGGTGCCGGCGATATGTATGGATTGAAAGGCCGCGTGCGGATTCCCCGCCAATTCCAGCACTGCGCGGACATGATCCAGATCCTGGCTGTAATTGGTCCGGTTCTCGTTGTTGATGAATCTGCTAAGCTTTTCCCGTATCATGTTTTTCGCGCAGCCGTCCGGATATGGCTGATTTGACGGCGCCAAAAGGCGCTTCTTTCCCGGTCCAGAGCTCGAACTGTTGTAAGCCCTGGTATATGAGCATGTCGATGCCGTTGATTATTGCACACCCCTTTTCCGCGGCAGCGGCAAGGAGTTTCGTCATACGGGGGGAGTAGACGATATCGAAAACCGCGTGCCGTTTCACGAGCAGCTCGTCGCTGATCGGCATGGAGCCGGTGTCCGGAGCCATGCCCACCGGCGTGGCGTTGATGATTATATCGACCCCTTCCATAAGCTTACGGTCTAAATCGCTGATGAGCAGGCCGCGCACCTGCGTATACTGCTTCTCAAGATCCCGGACGAGGCGTTCGACCCTCGGCGCGTTCCTGCCCGCCACAATAACGGCGGCGCCGCTTTGCAGAAGGGCGAAGGCGATAGCCCGCGCCGATCCGCCGTTGCCCAGAACAAGCGTATTCGAGTCGGCAGCATTGATTTTTTTTGCGGCAAGAGCCTGCACGGCACCGGAACCGTCGGTGTTGTACCCGGTAATCAATCCTCCGGTATTTACCAGCGTATTGACCGATCCGATATCCGCCGCACGGGGATCGACGGCGTCCAGGCACTCGAGCACATCGATTTTAAACGGGATCGTTATTGCCGCGCCCTTTATATCCAGCGATCTCATGGACGCCACGGCTGCCCGTATGGACGGAGGCTCAAAGGCGAGAAATACCGCGTTGGCGCCGATTTTTCTGAATGCCGCATTGTGCATGACCGGCGACAGGGTGTGCCGCACCGGGCTTCCGAATATGCAGTAGAGTTTCGTTTGTGAGTCTATTTCAAATTGCTTCATCGGCACGATATGGATGCCACAAATCAATTTTGTCAATTAGATTTGCATTTGTGCGAAACCAGGGGGTGATCAATACACCCTGAAATTTAATTCACGTTCCGCGAACGCGGGGGCGTAAAATAAATTTGACAGATCGGGGAGTACATTTAAGGTTCACCCCATGAGAAAAATCGGCATTATTGTAAACGCCAATGCGAAAAAGGTCAGAAGAGGGAAAATAACCGCGGAAGGTTTTCGCAGGGCGGGCGATGATCTGATCGATCTGGCGATGACCGCGACATTCGAGGAGCTCGATGCCGCGATCCGGAAATTCAGGAAATCCGGTTATCCCTATATCGGCATAGCGGGCGGCGACGGCACGATTCACCACGTACTGACGCGCCTGATTAATATTTACCGGGGGAAAAATCTTCCCTCCATCCTCCTCCTCAAGGGAGGGAACATGGATAATATCGCGCGCTCTGTAGGGTTGCGGGGGAGCGGCGTATCGATATTACAGCGCATGGCTGAAACGCTTAAGCGGGGCGGAGATCCGGAGATGCGCGTGCGGGACACGATACGGATCGGCGACCGGTATTGCAGCCTTTTCGGGATCGGCTTCGTGATCAACCTTTTGCGTGAGGTATATGCGGGCGAAGAGAAGGGGATAAAGCAGAATCTGATCGCCGTGGCCAAAGCGGTCCGGGAGGCTCTTCTGCAGCCGGCGAATGGGAAACTATTCCAGGGGATACAGGCTACGGTTACCGTCGATGGAAAAAAAATCGGCTTCACCGATATTACCGCGATCATGGCAGCCACGGTGGAGGGTGTGGGAATGGGATTTAATCCCATGAGCAAGGCCCTGGAGAATCCTCATACCTACCATGTACTGATCACCGGTTTTAACGGACGCCAGATAATTACCCATATTCTTCATATCAAGAATGGATGGGAGATCAAACACCCTCTGGTTTGCGACGTCACTGCGGACCGGCTTGCCATTAAGAGCGATGCTCCGTTCAGCTATACGATGGACGGCGATATTTACGACTCAAGGGGAAAGCTGGCGCTTTCAGCAGGCCCTGCGATATGCTATATACATGTGTAAGAGCTCAATTATGAATGAGAATCCATTATATCGCCTGCTGAACCCTGCGTCCATTGCCACGGTCGGTGCGGGAAACAATTTCGCAAAAATGGGAACCATGCATGCCATGAGTATCATCAAGGACGGATACAGCGGCAGGTTTTACCCGATCCATCCCCGTGATGATACGGTTCTGGGCCATGCGGCATTCAGAACCGTGCAGGAGCTTCCGGAAACTCCGGAGCTTGCCATACTGATCGTGCCTTCGAATCAGGTGCCGGGGCTTCTCGAAGATTTCGGGGCCCGGGGCACCAAGAGCGCTATTATAATATCCGGTGGTTTCGGAGAAGCCGGTGCTGAAGGTGAGCGGATGCAGAATAAACTCAACGAGATATCCGCCCGGTATGGGATCCGGTTTCTCGGCCCCAACTGCATGGGTATCATCAATACCGAGATATCATTAAACACGACCGTAATCCCGTACGACCTCGGACCGGGCTCACTCGGGTTTGCCTCGCAGAGCGGCACGTACGTGACCCAGACGATCATCTATCTCGGCAAAAGGGGGATACGCTTCAGCAAAGCCATAAGCGTCGGCAACAGCGCCGACATCGACATCATCGACGCGCTGGAATATCTCGGCAGCGATGCCCAGACCAGGGCGATCTCCCTCTATATTGAGGGAATCAGGGATATACCCCGCTTTGTCGAAACAGCCCGGAGGATTACGCCGCTCAAGCCGGTGCTGGCCCAGTACGTGGGCGGGTCGGCGGCCGGTGCGCGGGCGAGCTTAAGCCATACCGGGACCATGGCGGCGCCCGATCATCTGTATGACGGGCTGTTCAGGCAGGCCGGTATTATCAGAGTCCACACGGTCGCGGACCTGTATGCTTTCGGACACATGCTCGCCGTGCAGCCGCGGCTCGAAGGGAACCGCATCGGCGTGGTCACCAATTCCGGGGGACCGGGCTCGTCGATCGCCCACGCCCTGGATAAGGGAGGGCTCGCCGTTCCCGAATTTTCAAAGGCTCTGCAGCAGAGGCTGCGGGAACTGTTGCCTCCTCATGCGCCGTGTAAAAACCCCGTAGATCTTACCTTCCACACGGATCTTGAGGTACTGGGAGTCAAAATTCCCGGGATGGTGCTCGCAAGCGGCGAGGTTGACGGGATCATCCTTCATGGAGTCATGTCATCCGGATTTACGAAAGCGCTGCGGCCGCATCTGAAAGGCTTCATAGACGGCTCCATGTTTGATAATTTTACGGACATGATGGCGGGGACGTCTCGGAAGATTGTCTCATTTGCCGATTCATGTACCAAGCCGGTCGCGGTATCAAGCTTCTTCGACCGCGACGATGATTGCACGGCAATGTACGAGGACCACAATGTTCCGGTTTTTGATTCGCCGGAGAAGGCCGCAAACGGCATGGTCTGCATGCTCCAGCACCTCCGCATTCGGGAGCGGAAGCCCTGGAGGCCGGTTACGCTTCCGGAGCCCTTAAAAGAAGCCGTAGAGTTGATCGGCCGGTCCTTATCATCCGGCCTGATGAATCTGGACGAGCACGATTCAAAGCGTTTCCTGGGATATTACGGCATCCCGGTGATCGAGGATACACTGGTCGATTCGGAAGGGGAGATAGCCGGCGCGTCGAGGAAAATCGGATTTCCATTGGTTGTAAAAGCCTCTGCTCCCGATATTTTACACAAGACCGGAAAAGGGCTCATATACCTGAATCAGAACTCGCCGGAAGAGGCTTCCCGGTCATACCGGAAAATACAGGAGGCTGCGGGCAGGCGCGTGCCCGTGATAATGAGCCGGATGGTGAGGGGCGAGAGGGAGTTTGCAGCCGGCGCAGTCATTACGGCCGGGTTCGGCCCTGCCGTAATGTTCGGCCTCGGCGGGATTTTCACCGAGGCCCTGGGAGACGCCGTGTTCAGGCCTGCGCCGATCACCGCGGACGACGGACTTGAGATGATCCGGGAAATCAGGGCCCGCAAGCTTCTCGGCAGCTTCCGCGGCATGCCGGAGGTGAACATCGAGTCCCTTGCCGGAATTCTTCACCGGTTGAGCATCATCCCGCTTCTGCATCCGGAGGTGGCCGCGATTGATGTAAAT
>MIBJ01000030.1 GCA_001829495.1 Spirochaetes bacterium RBG_16_49_21
TATTGAAATCAAAAGCTTATTCGGTGCGGCCTGCGGAGCGTCCTCCCTTACGATCCTCGGCCGCATCCCATACGGCTCGGCCTCCATGCCTCGCCTCGCTTCTCAGGTTATTGTGCCATACCGTTTCCGCCGGGATAGCATACCATAACAACTGTTAAATTTCAATTAATACGAGGATTTTTCAACTTTACCATCACCGGACCCATCAGAAATATTTATGCTGGTAATTCCTGAAAAATATAAATTTGCAAACCAACGTCCAAAGGCCTGAGGCATTTTATCTCCATTTATTTCAGAAGTTTGTTTTATTTTATGAATCATGAAGTCGAATAAATCTTTTCGTTGATACATTTTATAATCACCTCCTGTTATGTTAATCTGCCACGGACGGCGGCGCTATCCGAAAAGTTGGCGTGGCGTTTAATTTAACTAAAATTATTCGAATTTTATATAATGTTTAAAAAATAAATGCAGATAAGTCGAATGTCAAACGCAAAAAAATTTCGTAATTTATTTATTTTCTTTGTTAATTTAAATGAATTACTAGCGTGATATATATTGAAATGGTTTTAAGGAGATTTTTATAATGCCAACAAATAAAATGCCACAATTATTGGTCTATACCAATAGGCTTAGACAATACCCTTAACATATTTCCCATAAGATAATTATTGTCTTCTTTATATAAAATAAACACAAAATTGACGTCTGTCATATTAGGTGCCGTGCAGATGGACAGTTATCGGCGCATTGGGTAGAACAGAAAGTGAAGCAGTAAGCACACGAAGGGAGAACGAGATAGTATGTTGCTCCCCTTTCCCTTTTTACATTTCTTAATGGGAGAGGGGGCCGGAGTGTGAGGTCAGTGAATAGAGAGAACATTTTAGTATATAGTCCAAATAATGATAATCGCCACCCTGAGGAAAAATTTTTAACTTGTCAAAATGAAATCCATATTTTTCCCTGAGAAGCCATGGGAAAGATCATATTCATAACCGGCGGCGCACGGAGCGGGAAAAGCAGATTTGCCGAGTCCCTGTTAGCCGGCAAGGATGACGTGCTGTACGTGGCAACGGCGATCGGTTTTGACGATGAGATGAAGGAGCGCATCGCCCGCCACAGGGCACGGCGCAACAGCCGGTGGGAGACCGTCGAGTGCTACAGCGGCTTCAGCCGCGTGCTGCCGAGTAAATTGGCGGGCAGGGGATATATCCTGCTTGACTGCGTCACTATCATGGTATCCAACGTGATGATCCTGGATTCCGGAATCGATTGGGACAAAGCCGGGCCTTCCGAGGCGGACGCGGCCGAAAAAAAGATCATGGAGGAGGCGTCAGGCTTCCTTGCTATTGCGCGTGAATTCGCGGGAGAGGCGATAATCGTTTCTAATGAATTAGGCATGGGGCTGGTGCCGCCGAATCCGCTGGGACGGTATTACCGCGACATAGCCGGCACGGTGAACATGAAAATAGCTGCCGAGGCTGACGAGGTCTATTTTATGGTGTCGGGAATACCGGTGAGGATAAAATGATCAAAAAGATACTGAAAGGCTTTATCCTTCAGCTTCAATTTCTCACCCGCATGCCGCTTCCGGTTCATCTGCGTTTTGATGAGAGGGTTTTTGCCGGAGGCGTGGTATTCGCCCCGCTTATAGGCCTGTTTATCGGCGCCGTGTCGGCGGGCATGTATCTCATCGCTGCCGGGATTCTGGGTTCCCGGTCGCTGGCAGTCCTGATTGCGCTGACTGCCGAGATTGCCGCAACCGGCGGCCTCCACCTCGACGGCCTTGCGGACGCCTGCGACGGGCTCTTCAGCAGCCGGGACAGGGAGGGGATCCTCGCGATTATGAAGGATTCCCGGCTCGGGACGAACGGTGCTGTTGCGCTTATCATTCTCATTCTGGGGAAGTTTCTCATGATTGCCGCAGTCCCGGACAGTGATATAATAAAATGCCTTTTAATCATGCCGGTACTGTCCCGCATGACCGTTGCCTGGAGCGCCGGCATATCGCCGTATGCGGGAAAGAGCAGGGAGGGCCCGGCTCCGGGGCTTATTGGACATATCGGCGTTGCCGGGATCGTCCTTACCACGATCATCTCTATGGCCATAAGCATGCTGTTTTTTAAATTTCGGGCGGTGATTCTGGCGATGATTATTATAGCCTTCACCCTTCTGGTTAATTTTTACGCGAAAAAAAAGATCGGCGGCATTACCGGAGATATAATCGGCGCCGTTATAGAAACGTCGGAGGCGGTGTTCCTCCTGGCGGTGCTGGTGATGGAAAAAGTTTAAAGGAATATCATATCATCGAGGCTGCGGTGAAAATAATGAATGAGATGGGGATGTTCAAAGACATCGGGATGTGAGGGTGCTTTCGCGCCTCGCCGTAAGTCCGGTTATAATTTTTTATGCAGCATAAGCTCTATGAGCCGGTGGCCTTCAGGTATGAGCAGGCCGGTGGCTTGCGCGCTCCGTTCGCTGAACGACGAGCCCCGCATAGCTCTCAATGACGGGTCGTCCCCTCCCCCTGTGGAAAAGAGGCAGAAGGGCACCGGATCGGCGGTATGGGTCCGCAGCTTGATCGGCGTCGGATGATCCGCAAGCACGAGAATCGAATAATCGTTGAATGCGGATATGCCGTCCAACACGCGGCCGACCACCAGCCGGTCAAAATCTTCTATTGCCCGGATTTTGTGTTCCAGGTTCCCCTCATGGCCTGATTCATCGGGTGATTCAACGTGCAGAAACACGAAATTCGTGTCCCCCGCCTCCATTGCTTTGAGCAGGGCGTCCGCCTTGCCCGCGTAATTGGTGTCGATATATCCGGTTGCGCCCGGCACCGGCAGGGGAGTAAGGCCGGCCGCCCTGCCGATTCCATGGATGAGATCGACCGCTGATATGGTATATCCGGTAAGGCCGAAGCGCTTTGCAAGCGGCTCCATTGACGGGCGCCTGCCGCATCCCCAGAGCCAGACCTGTGTCGGGGTGCCCCGGTATCTGGATTTGGCGTCCCGTATCGCCGGCGATGAGGCGATAATTTCAGCGGATTCTATCATGATCCTGTTGAGGATATCGGCGCCGCTGCCGGAGGGAAGATGCGGGCCGGCCTCCCTTTCCTGGATGTCATGGGGCGGGGTTGTGACCGGCAGATCGTCGTGCCGGTAGCCGCGCCACACGACTACGTTTCGATACGATACCCCGGGGTAGAACTCCAGCCCTTTTATCGAGTTGTTTTTCGCAAGCTCCTTCATGATGATCGCCGACAAGGCGGAGTCGATATGGTCTGCGCTGAAGTCGTGCATGATGCCGCCATGAACCTCCACCATGTTGCAGCGGATGGCTATGTCGTGCGTTCCGAGGTCGATGCCCATATTGATCGCTTCCAGGGGAGCCCTGCCGCAGAAGGTATCGCGGGGATCATAACCCAATATGGATAAATTTGCGATGTCGCTTCCGGGCTGCATCCCTTCCGGCACGGTTCTGACCATTCCGAGGATGCCGCTTCCGGCAAGCCGGTCCATATTGGGCGTATTCGCATACTCGAGCGGGGTTTTCCGGCCGAGCGATTCGATGGGCAGGTCTGCCATCCCGTCGCCGAGGAGGATGGCGTATTTTGTATTACTCTTTATCATTAATCCAGCTGGAGCCGTCAGAATAGTATTCTTTCTTCCAGATGGGAACTTTTTTCTTTACCGTGTCAATTAAATATTGCGCGGCCAGAAAGGCTTCATGCCGATGGGGCGAGGAGACAGCGATAATGATGCTCGCCTCTCCGACTTCGATCCGGCCGAAGCGGTGCGCGACCAGGCAGTTGCTGATCCCCCATTTTTCCTCCGCTTCGTCGGCCGCTTTCGCAAGCTCCTTCCGCGCCATTTCCCGGTAAGCCTCGTACTCGAGATGCAGCACGTTTTTACCCCGGGAATTTTTCCGCACTTTTCCCACAAAGCTTACCACTGCGCCGTCGGAATCGCTTTCCACCTCATGCAGCATCTGCGCCATATCTATGGGCTCATTCTGCAATATGATTTTTTTCATACCGCTCCCTATCATCCGCCGCTGACCGGCGGGAGGATCGCCAGGGTGTCCTCGTCTGAAAGAACGGAATCCTGATCGCAATATTCTTCATTAATGGCGAAGAGGAGCGTACCGTCAAATTCCTTCAGCCCGGGATGGCATTTTTTTAACTCCAGTAAAATTTTTTCCACTGAAATCCCTTCTGAAACAGTAAGCTCTTTGTCTTCGAAGCCGCACGCTTCCTTTACGGCTGCAAAGGCCTTAATCTTAATTTTCATAACAAATAACCTTAATAGACTTGTTGCGGAATTGGGATCCCGCTCCAAAATATCCCGTTCAGTATCGACTGCCGGATCGTCCGGAATCCTATTTTCTTTTGTTCCTTTTATCCCTCTTAATGAGAAACAGATAATGCTTGATATACGGCTGAAGGTTGTCGTTGAATTCGGCAACGCTGACGTTTTTCGGGTCTTTGAGGATAAGCTCCAGATTTTTTTTCATGATATCCTCTTCCGATGTTTCGATAATTATCTTGAAACGCTTGATAACTTCTTTATCCACAGCGTCGTTGGACAGCTTATTCATCTCGGAATAGAGCTTCAGGAGATTAATTTTTTTCGTTCGTGCATTTGTCTTTGAACCGCTTTTCGATTTCTGCGGCATAGAATCCCCCAATTGGTCACATAATCGACGATGTTAAAATATATCAATTTACTGTAAACACAATTTTCATAAAAAATTCAGCCGGATGGATTTGTCCGAAGCTCCGGATAATTCTTGACAGCCATGGTTTTTTGAATATTTTCATGCAATGGGCCCGGTGATAAAATTTTTTATATCAGCGATTATATCATTATCATTTCTGCTCAATCGCTGCTCGCCGGTAATGCCCGGTGCAGATCCTTCATCCGCGATCCAAAGGGTTGTATCCCTGTCGCCCTCGATCACCCGTGAGATACTTGATCTGGGGTATGAGAGTATCATCGTGGGAGTCACTTCCTTTGACGATTATCGGGGGAAGGGAGTGGGGGGATATGCGCGTACGGCCGTGCGGGAAGACCGTATCCGCTGGTATCTTTTGAGTCCCTGATCGAGCTGGATCCGGATGTCATGATATCGATCATTGAGGCGAAGGATGATTTTTCGAAAAGGCTGCGCAATTTTCCGGCATTGAAGTGCGTGCGGGAAAACAGGATACATACCGTTTCTCCCGACTCGATATCCTATTATACCCCGGCTGATTACCTCAAATCGGTCGGGATCGTATCCGGTATTTTGACGAGGTAAGTATGCACGCCATGAAATTTCGTTACAAACTTCTCTTTCTCCTGGCAGCCGGGCTCGCGCTGGTGATGGCATCCCTATGCCTGGGCACGAGGATCATCACTCCGGCGGAAATTATAGGAAGCTTTTCAAACAATGCGCAGGGCGTCGATCATCTGATACTTAGGTTCCCTTTTCCCGATCGATATCCGCCGCTTTTACCATTCATCGCTCTGCTTATCGTCGTATTTATCGCGGACCAAAGCGGAGATATTGTCAATGTAGAAGTACTGCCACCGGGCAAGCGCCTCGCGATTGGCCGCAGTGTACTGGAACTGGAGAATTTTCAAGAATTTTTTCTGATTCAGAAATTGATCCAGCTGGATAACGTTTCTGGGAATGGCAACCTCCAATTTCCTCCACCCGAGAAAGTTAAGAGCACCCACGCGGAGCTTGTACGTCCGCTGATCGGCGTCCATGAGGAGCATCGACAGCTCGCCGGCGTAGTTTTTACCGTACACCCACACGGATATACTCTTGCAGTATCGATCGATAAGGATCTCTTTCACGGGCTTGATGATGAACGTATCCCCCACGCGGGCTTTTACTTTGACCCCCAGGTATTTCTTTGAATGTCCGTCAGGCGCGGGATTGGTGTCCCGTATCGAAAGCTTGGCATCTTGATACCCGGTGGAGTTGAAGAATATGTTTTTGTCGGTATAGGGGGTCGTCTCGAAATCTTCAATAATAATCTCCTGGTACACGGTATAGCTTTTATCTTTTTGCTCCTGTTTCTTTTCCTCTTTTTTTTCAGGCTCTGCTTTTTTCACTTCCTTGTTTTCCGTAGCCGGTTTTTTCTCTTGCGAATAGAGCGGGGCAAGCATTGCAATTGAGATCAGTGAAATCAAAAGTCTTCGTTTCATCCTGTTCCTCCATTAAAATATTTCCTTCTCGGCCGTGGGAATCAGAGATATTTTATAAATTTTAATCACGCGTGTCAATACATTTATGCCGGTTTCGGCAATTCTCTATTCAAACTGGAAGAAATTGCTTGAAATTTTTTAGATTT
Source organism: Spirochaetes bacterium RBG_16_49_21 (assembly GCA_001829495.1). Lineage (GTDB taxonomy): Bacteria > Spirochaetota > UBA4802 > UBA4802 > UBA5550 > RBG-16-49-21. Next base: position 6,347 of record MIBJ01000030.1, read on the forward strand.
GTTGCAATATTTAAGTTAATTGTTAGTACTTCCCCCAGCCGCCGAAGGCGGCGGGGGGAAGTACTAAATGATTATTAAGTGTTGGTACGGCTATGGATTACAGAGAAGCTTCACGATATGCGATATCCGATGTTGCATTGCATAAATATGATATCGATGAGGTATCATGCGGGTTCGATTTCGACCAGTCCCTCAGGGGCCGGGTGGTCGATATAAGTCTCAAGGGACTCGGCATAGAAATAGATAATCTCAACAGCATTCAGACTCAGAAGGTTAAAAACCTGGACAAGTATCTGCTGACCATCAAATTCGGGGATGATACGATTTTGGCCGGGGTAAAGAGCATATGGAGCCAGGTGCTGCACGGAAACGGGAATATGCTTTTTAAGGGAGGAGTGCTTATCGATCTTATCTCCACCGAGGACCGGCTTACATTGTGGGGAATCATTGAAAAGATCAGAAACAGCCTTTAGATGAACTCTGCCGTCAGGTGCGGGAGAGGCTTCCTAATATCCGTGCTTGTACAGCCGTAAGATAAGTTCAATCAGCTTGGAGGTGTCCACCTGTATGGGATCGATGAATTCCATGATGCCCGCGAATAGGAGTATAATCTGCGTTATCCTGCCGATAAACTGGGTTTCCGAATCTCCAACCCCGGAACCCGTCTTCAGTTCCTTAATCGTGTTGGAGTACAGATCCAGGTGGCTTCGTATGAATTTTCTGATGATCTCCCGGATCTTTTCATCTTCAAACCCGTAGAGTATGATGTTTATCAGTATGCGCATGTTCTTTTTATCGAGCATGAACTTTTCAATGCCGAACAGGGTCGTTATGAGAGCCTTGTCGTTCATGTCCAGGTCGAGTCCCTGCGAAACCCCGATCTGGTCCCGCTGTATCTGATGGAAAAAAGTCTCAATAAGAGCCACATAGAGCATTTCCCTTGTGGGGAAATAGTGCCTGAGGCCCCCTTTGGAAAATCCCGCCTCCTTTGCAACATCTTCGAGGGAAATCTGCGAATACACGTTTTTTTCGAGGCAGCGCTTCATTGCTTCGATGATCTGGTTCTTTTTTTTAATGATTTTCAGCTCTTTTTTCATTTCCGCTCCCGGATCAGGGCACAACGCTCGTGATTGCAACAAGTTTAATGGTCAGGTTAAACAATGATAGAATGTTGCAATTTTGTAAATAAAATATCGTGAAGCATTGTAATTATTTAGCTTATCGTTAATTTCAAGTCTTGTCCGGGTTCGTCTCACTCATGCCCCCAAACCCCCCAGAGGGGCTAACTTCTATCCACAAATGTGTAAGAAAGGGGGATAAGAAGATAGAAGAGATGATAGAGATGCATTTTTAACGGAATATTGTTAAAATTGAAGAGGAAAAACAATCATTTAAGATTAAAAAATAAAATTATCTCTAATATCTCTTCAATTTTCCTATCCCCTGTTTTTATACATGGAGATGTGGTAGAAGTTAGCCGGCGGACAGAGGGGTAAGTGAGGAATTACCCGAAATTTAATTCACACCCGTCTTGACCGCCGGTGGAATTCATAGTATTTTAATTGACAAATGTATTATACAAAATTGTATTTCGTAAATCGACAAAAATATCCGTCATGGGGGTTCAACCCTTTTTAGGAATGTTCATGCCGATTGTATTTAAATATGCCGAAGCGAACTGATATTAATAAAATACTCATCATAGGATCCGGCCCTATTATTATCGGCCAGGCGTGCGAATTTGACTATTCCGGATCGCAGGCATGCAAGGCGCTGAAGGAAGAGGGATACGCGGTTGTTCTCGTCAATTCCAATCCCGCCACTATCATGACCGATCCGGAACTGGCGGACCGGACCTATATCGAGCCGATCACTCCTGAAATCGTCGAGCGGATAATCGAGCTTGAGCGGCCGGACGCGCTCCTGCCTACCGTAGGCGGACAGACCGCGCTGAACGTCACCCTCGCGCTGTCGGAGCGGGGGGTGTTGGAGCATTATACGGTCGAGCTTATCGGCGCGGATATTCATTCCATCAGAAAAGCGGAAGACCGGGATCTCTTCAAGAAGGCAATGCAGGCCATAGGCCTCTCCGTACCGCAATCGGGGCTCGCCTCCTCCGTGGACGAGGCGCTCGCAGTTCTGGAGAAAATAAATCTTCCGATCATCATCCGCCCCGCCTTTACCTTGGGTGGAGCCGGGGGCAATATCGTATATAACCGCGAGGATTTCATCGAGCTCGTGGCAAAGGGACTCGATGAGTCGCCCATACGCCAGGTGCTTTTGGAGGAGTCCGTCGTCGGGTGGAAGGAATTCGAGCTCGAGGTCATGCGGGACAAGAAGGACAATGTCGTCATCATATGCTCCATCGAAAACATGGATCCCATGGGCATACATACCGGGGATTCAATCACCGTGGCGCCGCAACAGACTCTTACCGACGCCGAATACCAGATTCTCCGGAACATGGCGATACGGATCATACGCGAGATCGGCGTTGACACCGGCGGCTCCAACATCCAATTCGCGGTCAATCCTTCGGACGGCAGGGTCATGGTCATCGAGATGAATCCGCGCGTGAGCCGGAGCTCCGCCCTGGCCTCCAAAGCCACCGGATTCCCGATCGCCAAGATCGCCGCCAAGCTGGCCGTGGGATTCACCCTTGACGAGATACCGAATGACATCACCAAGGAGACCCCGGCGTGTTTCGAGCCCACTATCGATTATGTCGTGGTCAAGGCTCCGCGCTGGGCTTTTGAGAAGTTTGAGGGCGCCGACTCGCGCCTGGGAACTCAGATGAAGTCCGTGGGCGAGGCCATGGCAATCGGCAGGACCTTCAAGGAAGCCTTCCAGAAAGCGCTTCGCTCGCTTGAGATAAACCGCTACGGCTTCGGATCCGACGGCGTGCTCAAGATCATGCAGATGCTGAAGCGGCTTCCCGACCGGCACAAGCGCGACATCATCGAGAAGGAGCTGTTCAACACCCGGGAGGACCGGATATTCTACATCAACGTGGCGTTTAAGATGGGGTGGAGCGTTGAACGCATCGCGCAGCTGACCAATATCGACAAATGGTTCCTGACGCAGCTCTCTGAGATCGTTGAGGAAGGCAGAATCTTTTCGGAAGATTGCAGGAAGGGGGGACTGACCGCGGATAATGTGCGCAGCATGAAACGGCTCGGTTTTTCGGACCGCCAGCTCGCGTATCTTTCCCACCGGGAGGAGCTGAACCGCCTGTATGATCGGGGGCCCGAGGTTCAGAAGGAATATGCGGAAGCCCTGAAAAACCTTGAGGACGATGTGCGCCGCTTCCGGATGGAGAAGGGGATTATCCCCGGATTCAGGCTCGTGGACACCTGCGGCGGAGAATTCGAGGCTTATACGCCCTACTACTATTCCTCATACGACGATGATGACGAAACCACCGCATCCGATAAAAAGAAGATCATGATCCTCGGCGGCGGACCCAACCGGATCGGCCAGGGGATCGAGTTCGATTACTGCTGCTGCCACGCCTCGTTCGCCCTTCGCGAGGAGGGGATCGAATCGATCATGGTCAACTCGAATCCGGAGACCGTATCGACCGACTACGATACCTCAGACCAGCTCTATTTCGAGCCCCTCACCCTGGAGGACGTGCTTCACATATACAACAGGGTGAAGCCCGACGGGGTCATCGTGCAGTTCGGCGGCCAGACGCCGCTCAGGCTTGCGCGTCAGCTGTCGGAGAGCGGCGTCACCATCATCGGCACGTCCCCTGAATCCATAGACCGCGCCGAGGACCGGGAGCGGTTCGCGGAGGTTGTGCGGAAGCTGGGCCTGCTCCAGCCGGAAAACGGGATCGCCTTCACCCCGGAGGAGGCGATCCGTATCGCGGGAGCGATAGGCTATCCGGTTCTGGTGCGGCCTTCGTACGTGCTCGGCGGCCGGGCCATGGCGATCATATACGACGAGACGAGCCTGACCGATTACATCGCCACGGCAGTGGAGCTCTCGCCCGAGCATCCGATACTGGTTGACGATTTTCTCGAGGACGCGATCGAGATTGACGTGGATGCGATCTGCGACGGCCGGGACGTGTATATCGGCGCCATCATGGAGCACGTGGAGGAGGCGGGGATTCATTCAGGCGATTCGGCCTGCATCATCCCGCCGCTGTCCCTTTCCGCAGAGATGAACCGGCAGATTGTCCGGGCCACGGAGGCGCTTGCCCTGGATCTGGAGGTGGTAGGTCTTCTGAACATACAGTTCGCGATCAAGGATGACCGGCTCTACGTCATCGAGGTCAACCCACGTGCCTCCCGGACCGTGCCCTTTGTCTCCAAAACCACCGGCGTGCCGCTTGCGAAAATAGCGCTGAAGGTCATGCTCGGCAGAAGTCTGGCCGAATTTGGCTTGAAAAAAATGAAGGAAATACCGTATGTCAGCGTCAAGGAGGCGGTGCTTCCCTTCAATAAATTCCCCGGAGTCGATACATTGCTCTCGCCTGAGATGAAGTCAACCGGCGAGGTGATGGGCATATCCGGCAATTTCGGCGAATCGTACTATAAGGCGACCCTCGCGGCGGGCGATTCGCTTCCCCTGGAAGGCACGGTGCTTCTCTCCATGAACAGCCGTTCACGGGGCGAGCTCCGGGAAGAGGCGCGGAGGCTGTACGACAGCGGATTCAGACTTATCGCCACCGAGGGAACGGCGCAATACTATAATGAGCACGGCATCATCTGCGACCAGGTGCACAAGGTGAGCGAGGGGAGACCCAATATCATCGACCTCATGAAGAACGGCGAGATTGATATGATTATAAATACTCCGACCGGGAAGATGTCAAAGGACGATTCTTATGCGATCCGCCAGGCCGCAGTGCGGTATCATATACCCTATGTGACCACGGCTCAGGCGGCAAAGGCGGCCGTACATGGCTTACTCGCGGTCAAGCAGAATAAGGGGAGGGGGCTCTCGGTCCGGCCGATTCAGGAATATCATAGAGAGGTGAGGTGAGGCATGGCAGGCAGGGTATTGCTCAAGAGCAGGGATATTGATGAAATAATCAATAGCCATTCGGAACAGATATGGCGGGATATCAGCGATATCGATAAATTTGCCGTTGTGGGACTGCAGACAGGGGGCGTGGAGCTCGCGCTGCGCATTCGGAAGCGCATCGAGTCGCGTTCGGGCAAGAATATTCAGAACGGCACCCTGGATATCACCTTCTACCGCGACGATCTGGCGACGCGGGGCGTGCTTCCTGCCATCAAGGAAACATTGATCGAGTTCGATATCGGCACCATGACCATTCTCCTCGTCGATGACGTGATTTTCACCGGACGCACCGTGAAGGCGGCAATGGAAACCCTTACTTCGTTCGGAAGGCCCAAGGCCATCAAGCTCTTTGTCCTGGTTGATCGGGGGAATAGAGAGCTCCCGATTCAGCCGGATTACTGCGGATTTCAATTAGACACGGATATCAAGGATAATATCGAAGTCATTTTGCACAAGGATAACCCGGAAGAAGACATGGTCATCATGCATCCGGGGTCCGGGGGGTGAGGTCGGTCTTTGCGAGAAATAGCTGAGCAGTCACAATTTTTTTTGTTGAATTCTGCTTATGTTTATGTCTATATTATCGCTGAAACATATGAAAAAAAGCAGCGGAAAGCCATCAAGGATTAGCGGGTTTATTCCCTCGGATAAAAAACGGGACCTGAATCAAAAAGGAAAGCATCACCGACGGGATAAAAAAAAATCGAGGAAATGGATTCTCGCACTTCTTCTGCTGTTATTGTTGGGCACTGCTGTGGTCGTCATTTATAATATACCCAAAGGGAATAATGCAAGGATTGATCCATTGATGGGACAAAATGGCATGTCCGGCCCCAAAGAGAAGGAGATGGATACGCAGAGAAGATCCACGGCAAACATTAACCCCCCGGGCGGCAAGCCCGCCGCATCAAAAAAAGACGTTCCCCACAACAAAATCCGCATTGCCATACCCGCTGAAAAAAAGGAATATGATTTTGGAACAACGTTGCATTTGGATCCGCCGCCGGCGCGGGATTGATTGCCGTCCGGGCGGAATATCTGAATCCTCGGTGTCTGCGGGGCGTTTCCCGCGTGCCCGGCGTCCCAGGAGGCTCGATGAATAAGGTTCATATCCTCATTGTCGAGGATGAGGTTATCGTCAGCATGCATCTGCGAAGCGTCCTCACCAATTTCGGATATGAGGTAACCACGGTGACCGGAACCGGCCAAGAGGCTGTTGAAAGGGCCGGCTCCCTCAGGCCCGATCTCATACTCATGGACATAGCCCTGCCCGGCGGTATGACCGGCATTGAGGCGGCGAAAATCATCAAAGACAGGTTCGACATCCCCGTGGTGTATGTCACCGGCAATGCAGACATCCCTACCGTACACCGCGCTAGAGAGACCGAACCGTATGGCTACGTGATGAAGCCGGTGAACATGCCTGATCTCTTCTCTACTATAGATACCGCCCTTCATCGTCATAAGCTGCAAGTGCGGCTCAAGGAGAGCGAGGAGCGGTACCGCCGCATAACCCAGGCGGTAACTGATTACATTTTTACGGTGCGCGTACAGGACGGCCGGGCGGCTGAGACGACACACGGCCCGGCCTGCGAAGCGGTGACCGGGTATGCGGCGGAAGAGTTTGCGTCCGACCCTGGGCTCTGGATCAATATGGTGCATGAGGACGATCGGGAGGCCGTGTACCGCACGTCTGCGAAGATTCTCGACGGTAAGGATTCGGGGCCCCTGGAGCACCGGATATGGCGAAAAGACGGAGCCCTCCGGTGGGTCCGGAACACGCCGGTCCCTCATCGCGACGAGAAGGGCCGCCTCCTCTCGTACGACGGCCTGATCAAGGACATCACCGAGCAAAAGCTGGCGGAGGAGGCGCTTCGGGAAAGCGAGGCTCGTTTCCGCGCTTTGGTGGAATCAACGAGTGATTGGATATGGGCGGTGGATAAGAACGGCCGCTATACCTACTCCAGTCCGAAGGTGAAAGACATCATTGGATATGAGCCTTACGAAATCATCGGAAAATCGATTTTTCATTTACTGCCGCGCGAAGAATCTTCAAGGCTTGAAGAGACTTTCAAAGATATTATTAAATATCCAAAGCCCTTTTTTGCCCTGGAAAATATTAACATCCACAAGGATGGAAGGCACGTCACCTTGGAAAGCAGCGGCGTGCCCATCTTTGATGAAAAGGGAAAATTTCAGGGATATCGCTGCATTGATCGCGACATCACCGAGCGCAAGCGCTCGGAAACGGCGCTCAGGGAAAGCGAGGAGCGGTTCCGCGCGCTCGTGCAGAATCTGCAGGATATTATCGTCATCGCCAGAAGAGACGGCACCATCGCGTTCGAAAATCCCGCAACCGAGATGACCCTCGGGTATTCTTTGGTGGGTAGGAATTACATTGAGTTGATGCATCCTGACGACGTCCCCACTGCTGTAAAGTCGTTCGAACAGGTCGCAAATAACGAGAACCGTCACATTCCCACCATGCTCCGCGCCCGGCACGCCGACGGCTCATGGCTCTATCTTGAGATTCTTGCCACCAACCTGTTCGACAACACCTCCATACAGGGGATGCTGGCCGTGTGCAGGAACGTCACGGAGCGTATGATGGTACAGATCGCGCTTCAGGCAAGCGAGGAGCGGTACCGCGCCCTGTTCGACCAGTCGCCGGTCGGGGTGTTTCTTTTCAACAACAAGCTCGTTATCACCGAGTGCAATGAGCGCCTTGCTCAAATCTTGCAAACGTCACAGGAGACGATCATCGGCCTTGAACTCGATACGTTAAAAGATGCCGAAGTAATTCAAAAACTGCGGGAGGCCATTGACGGGAACGTCACATTTTATGAGGGTCCCTACAGCTCTACCCCCGGTAATATTGTTTTATATATAAGCGCGGTGACGAGTCCCCTGCGCGACAACCACGGAAATGTGGTCGGCGGCATCGCCGTAATGCAGGATATAACCGACAAAAAGCTGGCAGAGGAGATGCTCAGGGCGTCTGAAGAGCGGACCCGACTCCTTGTGGAAAACGCCAATGTGGGGATCGTCGTCATCAAGGAGTGGAAGGTGGTATTCGCTAATCCGAAGTTCAGGGAGCTTGCGTCCTATTCCTTTGACGAGATAACCTCCCTAAACTTTCTCGATTTCATTCATCCGGATGACCGGCAGATTGTTGCCGAACGGTACAGCCAGAGAATGAAAGGCGATGATAGTTTTCATAATTACGAGGTCAGAATACTCGGCAGTAATGGCAGCGTCAGATGGACCGAGCTTAACGCAATGCTTCTCAACTGGGAAGGCTGCCCCGCCTCCCTCTGCTTTTTAAATGACATCACGGAGCGAAAATGGGCCGAGGAGGAGCGCTATAAAATCGAGGCGCAGATACAGCAGACGCAGAAGCTTGAAAGCCTCGGCGTGCTTGCCGGCGGAATTGCTCACGACTTCAATAATCTTCTGATGGTGATCCTGGGAAACATCGATCTCGCGCTCATGGATCTGGCGCCGGGCTCCTCCTCCCGGGCGAATCTGCTTGAGGGAGCGAAGGCGTCTCACCGGGCCGCGGACCTGTGCAGGCAGATGCTCGCCTATTCCGGAAGGGGTCAGTTCGTCAATGAGGTTCTTACCCTGAACGACCTCATAAAAGATATGCATCACATGCTCGAGGTTTCAATATCCAAAAAGGCGCTGCTCCGTTATCAGTTTTCATCCGGGCTGCCCGCCATCGAGGCCGACCCGACCCAGATTCGCCAGATTGTGATGAATCTGGTGATTAACGCCTCGGATTCTTTCGGCGAAAAAAACGGAGTCATCACAATTTCCACCGGCGTGATGCACTGCGACCATGCATATCTCGCCGAGACCTGGCTGAACGAGGGACTTCCCGAGGGTGTATACGTATACCTGGAGGTGGCCGATACCGGCTGCGGAATGGACCAGGATACCCTCTCGAAGATATTTGATCCCTTTTTCACGACCAAGTTCACCGGTCGCGGTCTGGGTCTGGCGGCGGCACTCGGTATCGTGCGGGGGCATAAGGGCGCCATCAGGGTCTACAGCGAAAAGAACCGGGGCACTACTTTCAAGACTCTTTTCCCGGCAGCCGCCGTCCCGGCCGAGCCTACCACAGCCGGCGGTGCCTCCGCGGTAAACTGGGTGGGGGAAGGAGTGATTCTTCTGGCCGATGATGAGGAGACGGTCCGTATGCTGGGTAAAAAGATGCTGGAGCGCTGCGGATTCCGGGTGCTCGTCGCCCGTGACGGAGTGGAGGCGGTCGAGCTTTTCAGGGAGCATGCGGACAAGATCACCTGCTGCATCCTCGATCTGACGATGCCGCACATGGACGGAGAGGAGACCTTTCGTGAGCTGCGCCGCATTAAGAGGGACGCCCGCGTGATCGTGTCAAGCGGCTACAACGAGCAGGAGATAACCGAGCGATTTTCAGGAAGAGGACTCGCCGGATTTCTACAGAAGCCGTATCAGATAGCTGAGCTGTCGGCAAAGCTGAGAGAGATTCTGGGACGGCCGGAACTCGCAGGCTAAAGCCGGCTTTTCCTGCGGTGCCGCGTTTCATGTCCCGCCTCTCATTCTCGCATGCCCCTTAACCTCCCGGCTAATTATCATCCATATCTCAAACCCTCATGCCCCCCAAAACCTGTTTCCGACCTCACCCCCCGGCCCCCTCTCCCATTAAGAAATGAAAAAAGGAGAGGGGGAGTCTAAGGATGAAGCCTAATGTTTCGAAAACCCTCTCCTTTCTTCCGAGTTTAATGGGAGAGGGTGCGCAGCGCGCGGGTGAGGTCAAGTCCCCCTCCGGGGGATTTAGGGGGCCGAAGAGCTAGCCTGTTATGCGACATAACATCAATAAAAGTATTAATGCATGCCCGCCGCTTGCGTCGATCATTTAAGAGTACGGTAAGCCTTCACGTGCTTATCTGCAATTACTAACATCCATTCACGCATGATTTTGATATGCACGGATGAGGAAGCACGTATGCTCTCAGAACACCGGTGTGTCACTATTGAAGAAACGGCTTCGATCCTTTCCGTGTCGCGGGCCACGGTACGGAACTGGATAAAACATGACTATCTCCAGCCGCTCGGCGATTCATCTTCAATTGTTTTCAAATCCGACGACGTGTACGATCTCAAGGATAAGATACGCGGGGGGTCCCTTTTAAGATTGAACCGGAGGGCTAATAAGGCGGCGGCCCGGAGGTGCTTCATACCCGATGAATATATTGAAGATTATCATTTCAGGAAAACATTAGAATTCATCGTCTCCTACATCCGGAGCAAGGCCATTGATCCTGCCCGGGCCGTCTTTGTTTTGTCTTTGCGGCTGCTCAATCGGGAAGGGGTCATCAATACCCGGAACGCTCACGAGTTGATCGGAAGCCGCTTTGATCTTCCCGGAAACCGGAATCTGAGCCATGAGCTTGCCTGTTGGCATGCAGAGCTCGGAGGTTTTCATCTGACCGATGAATACGCGCCCCTTATGGAGCTTGATCTTCTTTCCCAGAAGGATATCCTCGGTCTGATTTACCAGTCTCTTCTTGTAGAAGGTGATAAATCCCGTAACGGCTCCTATTACACTCCCCAGCGAATCGTCAAGGATATCGCCCGTACCGGCTCATACGAGAGCAGGATACTGGATCCCTGTTGCGGCACCGGCCGGTTTTTGCTGGCCTTTGCGGACAAGGCGGCCGGCCCCGAGAATCTGTACGGGTTTGACACGGACTCTGTTGCGGTACACATCGCACGGATCAATCTGATGCTGGAATTCAAGTCTAGGGACTTCAATCCCCGTATCTATCACGGTAATTTTTTTCTTGAAGATGTCAGGGATGACGACGGTAACCCGGTTTCCTTTGATCTGATAGCCACAAATCCTCCCTGGGGCCTGCACCATATGAAGGGCATGCGGTATACGCTTGAGACTCTGTACCCGGAAATCAGGTCGTTTGAATCATTTTCCTATATCCTAAAGAAAAGCATTGATCTGCTGCGAGAGGGTGGGCGGCTTTCGTTCCTGCTCCCTGAATCGATTCTGCACGTAACGGGGCATGCGGATATCAGAAAATATATAGTGGAGCATACACGGGTTGAGAGAATCATCTACCTTGGAAGGGTTTTTAAGAATGTGTTCTCGCCGGTGATACGGCTTGATTTGAAGAAAGGCATGAACGGGGGCAGCCTTCATTGTGTTATTAAGAAAAGGCATTACTCGATAGACCAGAAGAGGTTTGCACGAAACAGAAATTATATTTTCGATATTCATACCAATACCCTGGACTCTAGAATTCTTAAAAGGGTGTACGGTTTAAAACACACGACCCTGGCCGGCAGGGCGGACTGGGCGCTCGGGATCGTCACCGGCGATAACGGCAAATATCTGAACAGCGAGAGGATCGGCGAGGATTACGAATTGATATACAAAGGAAAAGACGTCGATAAATATGTATTTAAGAAAGCATCGAGCTATCTTCAATTCGCCCCCGGGAAATTTCAACAGGCCGCGCCTGAATCAAAATACCGCGTAAGGGAAAAGCTGGTTTATCGCTTTATTTCGAAAAATATTGTGATGGCTTACGACGACGAGAAAAGGCTGACGCTCAACAGCGCGAATATTTTGATACCGCGCATTGACGATTATCCTATTAAAGCGATCCTCGCCCTGTTCAATTCAACGTTATACCAGTACATTTTTCAGAAAAGATTTTTCTCGATCAAGGTGCTCAGGGAGCATCTGGAGCAGCTTCCCTTGCCGCTCTGGAACGGCGGGGAACTGCGCCGGCTTGCCGAGATGGCTGACGAGATCTTAGCGCACCGGGGCAGTCTGGAGGATATTGACGAGTTTATTATGGGCATCTTCGGCTTGAAAGTCGGGGAAAGAAACCATATTATGAAATCAGTCGATTATTAGTTACTACAATAAAGGAAAATAAAATGATAACCCTTTACGCAGAAGAATTTCCCCATGCCATAATAATTCATATAAACGGTACGCTGACGCTCGAGCACCTGAAAGAGGCGGAAGAGGTTTGGAATGAACAGCTCGATAAGCGGCCCGGTGTTCTGGCGTTTGATTTCAGGGGCGTCCTCGATATCGATTCAATATCGATGAACCATATTTTCAAGCTGACAAAAACGGCTGCTGAAAAGAACGTGAAATTGATTATCTTCGACGCAAGCGAGCAGCATAAGAAAATCTTCGAGATCCTCAGGCTTGACAGGGTGGTGACGATGATGTCAGGCCGGCAATTATATGATGAGTATATAAAAGAGCCGTAGCCTCATAGGCCGAATGTTATGGTGAAGCGGGTTCCCTTCTTTCTATCTAACGAGAGTTTGCCCCGCAGCTGCTTGACTAATTCATTCACCAGCTGCAGGCCGAGGGTTTTGGAGTCGCTTATATCCATATCTTCAGGCAGACCGATCCCGTTGTCGCCGATGACCAGGGTATGGATGCCGCCGGGATTCTTTTTAAAACTGAGGGATATTGTTCCCCTCCCGTCTTCCGGAAAAGCGTATTTCAGGGAATTGGTAAGAAGCTCATTAATGATAAGCGCGCAGGGGATCGCGCTGTTGATGTTGAGCTGGATGTTGCGGACGTCCGATTTGAACTGTATGGATCCGTCACGCCTGTTCCTTTCGATAAAAAGCTGCTCCGCCATTTGTTCGATATAGACTTTAAAGTCGATATGGGCCAGGTCCTCGGACTGGTACAGCATTTCGTGGACCAGCGCCATTGACCGTACCCGGTTATAGCAGTCTTTGAACAGCTCCAGGTCTTTATCGTCGCATACGTATATCGACTGAAGCGAGAGAAGGCTCGATATGATCTGCATGTTGTTTTTTACGCGATGATGTATCTCTTTAATGAGTATCTCCTTTTCAAGAAGCGATTCCCTTATTTTCTGTTCCGTTTGTTTTTGGCCGGAGATTTCAAAGATCACTCCGTCGATTGAGAGCGGATTTCCCGTATCGTCGTAGACCGGGGATCCTTTTTCCAGGAAATGGAGGAGCGTTCCATTCTTGTGCCTCATCCGGTAATTGACCTCGAAGCTCGTTTTATTGTGCAAGGCCTCCGCTCTCGCAGCGGCTGCAAGACCCCGGTCCTCCGGAAGGATCAGGGGGTCAATGGAGAACATAATATCGGGGTGCAGCTCGTCGGGATTGAATCCGGTGAGGATTTCCAGCATGTTGTTGTAGAACTGTATGCGCCTGCCGTCGGAAAGAAAAAGACGGTAAACGATCGCCGGAATATTTTCCGCAAGGGAGCGGTATGAAACCTCGCTTTCGCGCAGTGCCTCCTCGATCCTCTTTCGCTGGGTTATATCATTCCCGATGCACATGATCTCCCGCACGGCGCCGTCTTCGTCCCGTATTGCCTTGTTCGTCCACGCAATCCAGACGCGTTCGCCGCTTTTACACATGTTTTCATTCACGTTGACGGCGTATTGATCGGCATCACGGCTGATCTCACGGATCATGTCTGCCAGGTTTCTGCCGGTCGATTCGTACTCCGGCACGATGGTGCCGACGACGTTTTTCCCAACGATTTCATCCTTGTCGTAGCCGAAAAAGCTTTGCGCGAATTTATTGAGGTAGGTTATCTTCCCCTCTATATCTCTCATGAATATGATGCTGTTTGAGTTTTCGACCAGCTCCCGGTAATTTTTTTCGCTTTTAAGCAGAGCAAACCCGGCGCGGATATTTTCAGTAACGTTGCTGACCAGGCCGATGACGCCGATGATATTGTTCCCGGCGTCGCGGTGAGGACTGTAGATATATTGCAGCCACACGGATTCGCCGGTGGCGGGAACACGGAAGGGAAGAACCGGGGTATGCACGGTTTCGCCGAGCAGGGCCTGCTTGATTATGCGTTCCAGTCCGTGCTGGGTAAGGAAGGGGAAAAACTCCAACGCGTTTTTGCCCAGAACCTGTTCGGGGGATAACCCGGTTAACTCTTGCATGAATCTGTTCCAGAGAACATAATTGAGGTTGCAGTCGTACACAATGATCCCGATTTTGGCGTTTGAGATTATCTCATTATTGAGCCGGGTGGACAACTGGAGCGCCTTCTCTGCCTGTTTCCGTTTGGTCTCGTCTCTGTACACGGAAGCGATTTCGCCGGAAGGCAGCTTAAACACGAAGTTTTCCCTCCAGCCGGCGAGGCGCTCATCCTTGTATAGAGAAACGGGATGGCTTCTCGGAACGCCCGTTTCCCACACTTCCCGGAACACATCAAAAAGACCGAATTCCGTTACGCCCGGGAAAACCTCGCGGACGCTTCTTCCGACGACATCCCGGCGGCGGATGTTTTCCATAAGCTCGGCCGAACGGTTGAAGTCGAGTATTATAAAATCATCCCCGTTACCGACCGCCTCGTAGATCGCAATGCCGTTTAATGAGTTATCGACGAGCGTGCGGTACCGCGCCTCGCTGATCTTGAGCCTTGATTCCATTTCATGCTTGTGCAGCGCCAGATCGACGGTTGAGTGGATATCGCTCTGGTTCAGCGGCTTGATCAGGTAGCCGTAGGGGCGCGTAGCCTTGGCCCTGCCGAACAGAGCTTCGTTTGAATGAGCGGTCAGATACACGACGGGAATGTCGCGGGCTTTTTGTATTTCCTCGACAGCCGATATCCCGTCCATATCCCCGGGGAGCATGATATCGGCAAGTATGAGGTCGGGCTTGTGTTCAAGCGCCAGATCGACAGCCTCTTTCCCGTTTGCGGCAAGAGGTGCGACCATGTATCCCTTCATCTCCAGAAGGTTCAGGATGTTCAGCGCTATGATGGGTTCATCTTCAATGATAAGGATTTTTTTCTGGGTCATAGAACACTCATCGCCGGGCGATCAACCGGCGGTTGATACGCTACTATGAGGGTGCAATTTGAGCAAGAAAAATTTAAATAAAAATTTGAATAATAAGGAAAAATCCTGATATAATTATAGGAAATTTCCCTATGGGCAGATAAGGAGCGGAGTTTAGCTTTCTCTCCCGACTCTCCTTTCTTTCGAGGTTAAATAGGAGAGGGTGCGCGGAGCGCGGGTGAGGTCAAATCTGCAAATTATATCATTGACATGCCGCCATGCTTGGGTGTCTGCTTATACTCAGCGCAGATTTAAAACAGGGAGCTCTTACGGTCATGACAGTAGGGTTGAATCTCACCGATAGAGCTTTTGCTCTCACCGGCGGTATAGGAACCGGCAAGTCGGTGGTAGCGGAATTTTTCCGGGAGAGGGGAGCGCGCATCATCGACACGGACCGCATCGCCCGTGAAGTGGTTGAGCCGGGCAAGCCTGCTCTTTCGGAATTAACCCAATACTTCGGCCAAGAGGTTATCAGCCCCGACGGCACGCTGAACCGGGAAGGGCTGCGTAACCGGATCATCCGTGACCGCGTTCTGCGGGAAAAGCTCAACAGCATAATCCATCCCCGGGTCAAAGCGGTTATGGCGGAAAGGATTTCGGCCTTTAGCCGGGAAAAAGACGGGATGCCCGTCATCGTTGACGTGCCGCTTCTGTATGAGGTCGGGTGGGAGCGGCTTTTCCGGGACGTCATTCTGGCCTATGCCCCGGTTTCAATCCAGATCAGGAGGCTTATGGAGCGGGACAAGCTTGACCGGCGCACGGCGGAGCTTACCATCGCCAGCCAGATGAGCATTGATGAGAAAAGGAGCCGGGCGAAATACATCATCGATAATTCCGGCACGCTTGAACATACCCGGGTTCAGGTCGAGCGTCTCTTTGACATTCTGCGAAAAGGAATTATATCATGATGCGGACAGATACAGGCCGATCTTCCGCGATCTTTTATCTCCCCGTCGTCATCGCAACCGCGCTCGTGGTCCAGCTTATCGGGCGCTATCATGCCGGAGCTCTCATGATCGGCCAGAGTTTTTATCTGTCATGGATTCTCCTGAGGATAGTTCTTCCCGTCATCGTACTCTTGATCCTGGGTATACCCTTGACGCACATCGGCATCGGGATGCCGTCCATTGACCGGAAGACAGGGATAGCGATAATCCTCATCGTCATACTGCTTCCCGTTGTTTTCCTTTGGATATATTTTGTGAAGGGCTATTTCAATTTTTATTCAGGATCATTCCGCTCCGGGAGCGGGGCCGGCCGATTTCTCCAGTTCATGATCTTTACCTCATCCACCCTTACGGGATGGGAGTTTTTACACCGCGGTTTTCTGCTTTTTGGGATTATATACCTACTGACCGAACGGGAGGGATTGCCTGCTGCGGCCGCCTCATTGACCGCGGTCTGTCTGGTATGGGCTTTTGAAGTGCTTTTTCATTTCATAAAGCCGGAGCTCGAGGCCGCGGGGATGCTGATCGGCTCGCCGGTTCTTTCCTGGCTTGCGCTGCGCACGCGGAGTATATGGATTCCCCTTTTGATTCACTTCATAGTGGAAGTGCTCTTTATCCTGTCTCTAATACTGCGCTGATTCGGGCCGGCCGCGATTCAAATAATGGTTGAAATAATAGAGCCGGAAAATTAAATGAGAAATGACACAAAGGAGCGTATGGTCTTTGTTCTTATGGGGGTATCAGGAAGCGGAAAATCAGCGATCGGCAGAATGCTTGCTTCCGAGATCGCGCTTCCCTTTTATGAAGGCGATGACCTGCATCCCAAGGCCAATATCGCCAAAATGGCGCAATCCATACCGCTGACCGATGACGACCGGAAGGCGTGGCTTATTACCCTTGCCGGGCTGATTTCGCAAGCAAACCGTAAAAAGGGCGCAGTCCTTGCCTGTTCGGCCCTGAAAAAGAATTATCGCGAGATATTGTCGCGGTACGGGCAAGAGGAGGTATCGTTCATCTATTTGAAGGGGAGCAGGCGGATCATCCGCAGGCGCATTGAAGAGAGGAGAGCTCATTTTATGCCTCCCGGCCTCCTGGACAGCCAGTTTGATATCCTTGAAGAGCCGGAGGATGCGATTACGGTCGAGATCGATGCTCCTCCCGAGCGGATTTGCTCGGAGATTATCGATGGGCTCATCGGCCGCGGCCTGTTGTCTTGATCGGAAAAATATGAAAATATATGATATTTCCCTTCCGATTTCTACCTCCCTGCCGGTATGGCCGGGCGATCCCCGGGTCGAACTGGAGCGGACGAGCTCAATCGCCTCCGGCGCGGACACCAATATGACCAGGATCATGATGGGCGCCCACACGGGCACGCATATAGATGCGCCGTATCATTTTCTTGAAAACGGCAAAACCGTTGACGCGGTTTCTCTCGAAGCCTGTATCGGACCCTGCCTGGTCGTTGAGCTTGAGTCTGATGCGCTGATCGAGAAGAAGGAGCTTGACGGTCTTGATCTTGGCGGGTGCGAGAGAATTTTATTTAAGACGAAAAATTCTGAAACAGGGGCGCATCCCGGAGCCGGGTTCAGGGAACATTACGCGGCCCTCGGCATGAGCGCGGCAATGTATCTCGCCGAGAAAAGGATGATTCTGGTGGGGATGGACTATCTTTCCATCGAAGCCTTCATTGCCCCGGGTAATCCGGTGCACAGGATTTTGCTGAGCAATGAGATCGTTATCCTTGAGGGATTAAACCTGTCGACGGTCAATCCGGGAAGATATGAGCTGATCTGCCTTCCTTTGAAGATCGTGGGCGCGGACGGGGCGCCTGCCAGGGCCGTACTTCGTGAACAATAAAAAAGAGAGGTGGGATCATGAAAAAAATATTCTGCATATCAGTAGTGAGCTTCTTTGTTCTCATCACCGCATGCGCGGTGGACTATCGCAAGGCCATTATCGGGACGTGGGACGCAGGCAAGGCTTCCCGGGAAAGCAGGATCGTGGTCTCTATTGACGGCAATGGATCCCTCACGGCGGCCCTGACGAATACCGATATGCGGCCGATCAAGGGCGCCTATGAAATTGATAAAAACAGGTTGGTGATTAAGTTATCGAACATGACCCTGTCATACGAGATAGTAAAAGTGGTAG
The DNA here is from genome assembly GCA_001829495.1 of Spirochaetes bacterium RBG_16_49_21. Lineage (GTDB taxonomy): Bacteria > Spirochaetota > UBA4802 > UBA4802 > UBA5550 > RBG-16-49-21. Next base: position 24,363 of record MIBJ01000030.1, read on the forward strand.
GAAACAAGCTCGTCATGTCCTCCGATGAAAGAAGAATTACCTGGACAAGGATAAAATAAGAGCCGCCGCCCCTCATTAATAACTATTTCCAGTTGACGATTATGTCTTTGTCTTCCTTGGGCAATGTGCCCATCTTCGGCATTCTGCCGGCTGCGACCGCATTGATTATAAGGCTTTTCCGCACGCAGATATCCTCCTTGGTCGTGTAATCGTTGGTGTGGCACCGTATGCAGTCGCTGTGAATCGTTGCCACCAGCTTGTCGCTGGGGAGGGTGACGCACGGCTCTTTAGGGAAATTTTTCAAGCTCGCCAAACATCCGATCAAGGAAAAGATTAATGCACAGAAAAATAGAATGATATTTTTTTTCATTAAATTTTTCCTTTTATAAAATTATTTTCGCCGGGGCCTTTATATAACAAGCCTCATGCGCTCCAGGCGGATCGGTACGTTGCGCTGTTCACGACAGCGGTCATACGCCTCAGGTTCCGCCGTATCCTATCGTCACTTTTTTATTTTGAACAATGACCGGCACCTGTCTTTCCCCCTCGGAATAGCGGAGCATTTTTTCCATGTTGGAGGCATCTGATTTCACATCAATGTATTCCGCTTTATTTCCGTAAGCCATCCTGGCTTTTTCGGTATAGGGTCAGCCGTTTTTTCCGAAAATCAGAATTTTGTCATTCATGTTTTTCTCCATCCTCATTTCCCTCGTTTTTCGACTTGGTATTTTTAAATATATCCTATCCCGGCAATTTCGCGTTGAGAAGGGTCTTTCCTATCTCGCCGAGGATTACCTGGCAGGAGATGCATGCCAGAGAGAGAATGAATATATATAAATTACCCGGGTATTCGATGCCGTAAAAGAAGGTTACAACGGCCATGATTACCGACAGGATAAGGAGTGTAGTGCCGGCTATAATCTTGGTAATCAGGTGCGGGGTCGTGATTTTCCTGAAGCGGGTCATGCCGTCAATAAGGCCGCAGGTAATGGCAGGTATAACCGTGAGGGGGAGAAAAAACGCCAGTACCTTAACGGTATTCATCAGATCCGACGCGATCGACTGCGGGGCCGGCAGGGACAACAGTATCAAAAAAGCTATAAAAATAACAAAAGCCTGCGGAAAATGGACGGATATGGGATGGAGGTTGAAATCAAGCAGCATTTTTCTTTTTTTCGACATGGTTTCTTTGTACGGCTCGAACACTGTGCGCGGTAAACCGCATGCCGGACAGACTTTTCCCAATTTTTTTTCTGTGGTGATGTAACCGCACGCTTTGCACCTCATAAAATCCATGACTATCTCCTGTATATTAGACTTATTGCGAAAAAGTTATATAATATTCTCGCAAAGTCGCAAAGACGCGAGGAATTATTCATTTTTTAATGAACTATATCAAACAAAATAAATAAAATATCTTCTTTGCGACTCTGCGTCTCTGCGAGAGCCTCCACCCCTTAACTAAAAATATCATCTACATATAATACACGCGAGACTGCAACAGTCAAGTATTTTAAAGCATCCGGCATACTGTCGGAAAAGATATTGACACGAACCTTTTGTATTTATAGGTTGATGCTCGTTTTCGGGGTGTAGCTCAGCCCGGCTAGAGCGCCTGCTTTGGGAGCAGGAAGTCGGAGGTTCGAATCCTCTCACCCCGAATGCGCCTGCGCCAGTAGCTCAGCGGATAGAGCAACGGCCTTCTAAGCCGTGGGTCGCGAGTTCGATTCTCGCCTGGCGCGGAGCTAAGTGCTGACCGGCTCAGGAGTTACGAAGCCACCGGATAACCGGCGCTTCTTAAAAACACCATAAGTGTGACATAAGTGTGACATGAAATTTGCACTTTTCATACTTTCAACGGAGGTTTTAAGATGGCGCACGGTAAACCATTTACTCTTTACCGAAGAAACCGCATTTATTATTGCCGTTTTAAATTACCCGATGGATCGTGGAGCACCGCAAGGAGCACCGGGGAAACCGCACGAGGCCGGGCGGAAGCCTGGGCGATAAACTATTTGCAGCAAGGCAAGATTGTCGTCCGCGAAAACATAACCCTTTCAGAATTCTCAAAAGACTTCTTTGCGTACAGTGGCCAGTGGGCTATTGATCGGCGCGTGGCTGGGATAAGAAATACGCAGCGTCAATGTTTGGAAAAGACCCGCATACTGACCAACAAAATTTTACCTGCACTCGGTAAAATGAGGCTGATTCAAATTGATAAAAGCGTTATTAAATCATTCCGTAACGATCTTTTCCAAAACGGGTTAGCCGGTTCGACTATCAATCATATCCTGTCATGCCTTAAAGTAATTTTAGAACACGCCGAAGAAAAAAACTTAATTCAATCAATGCCGCGCATCGAAAGGGCAGCCGCCAGAACGAAGCACCGGGGCATATTGACCGTCGAGGAAGTCCGGCGGCTGTTTTCGATTGAATGGGGTGATGTCCGCTCCTATGTCATGAATCTGGCGGCAGCCTGTACCGGTCTTAGACGCGGGGAGCTTGTGGCCTTAACCATGCAGGAGATACACGGAAATTATATCACTGTTTCCCATTCATGGGATGAACGATTAAGGATACTTAATCCGACAACGAAAACAGGCCGAGCACGGACGGTTATAATTCCTGGTAAGCTTCAAGAGGAAATACAACGACTTATTAATTTAAACCCCTGGGGGAAGCCTGATTCATTCGTGTTCTTTTCTACAATGGCCGACAAGCCGGTCGAGGGGTCTTTTATTACAGACAGTTTATACCGCGCTTTACAGAAAATCGGTATTTCAGAACAAGATCGGCAGGAAAGGAATATCACCTTTCATTCGTGGCGGCATTGGTTTAATTCACTGCTTATCAATGCAAAGATACCGCTTCAAAAGATTCAAAGCCTGACCGGGCATTTGACCGCTGAAATGACACAGCATTACTACCATGCGGACGAGCTTTCAGACGTGGCCCAGGTCATCCAGGACAGCCTGTTCGCAACCACGGCACATAAGAGCGGTAAGGTTATAAATTGATTTTTATTTTTCGGAAAGATCGATCTTGTTCTTTGCGATGTATAGTACGGCACGCCGAAGGTACTCGCCTTTGTCAAATTTCTGGCGCGTCCGTTCCTGTTCAACGAGCCAATTTTCGTCATCGGTCAATAAAATGTACGGACGCACGAATCCGGCATATCGTGAATTCTTGCTTTTTTTTCGAGGCATCGCTTTTTTTCTCATACTATCCTTTTTTTTCAATAATAATTTTAAATTTATTGACACTGCACGTGCACTGTATTACATATCTAATGTATCTAATATATCGTAACTGTCAAATCAAAATTTAAAATCGGAGGTAGCGAGATGATTGGAATGTCGCAACAAGAGAATCATCATTACAAAAAGCGGATGGCCGAATTATGGGAGGATTGGAAACAGAAACACGATCCGGCAGACATGACGGATGTCCAAGCAACGAATAATGAAGAAAAATTTTATGTTTGGGCCGAGCGAATTATTGAAGATGAATGGGATAAACTCAAGGAGTAACGACCAGCCCCTCGCGCTCCCCTCGTCTGTCGGGAGTGAGGGGCAAATGAAGATCACAAAAAACTACATTCGCCAGCAGCTTAAGAAGGCACTCCGCCAGGCTTGCCAAGAATACATCTGGGCTTATGACTCCGACAAAAATCCATATCTGGAATTTTTACGGATCAAAAATTTAGTTAGCAAGCTGGACGGCCAGTGGAGGGAACCAAGACAGCCGGGAAAGACCGGCAGGGAGGAATAATGAATTTAAAATTATTAAGCGACCAATTTACACGTTCTCAAAGAATTCACAAAATTATTAGTAAGCTGGAGGATGCCCGGCTTAACGATGATACGATCATGGTTCATGATTTGCAAAGTAATTTAATAAAATTATTGATGGAGGAGTAAAAATGAATTCAATAATCGTACAAAATAATAAAAATTTTCAATTTTATTCAGAACGGCAACTATCCCGGAAGACCGTCGAGAATTACAGCAATGCAGTTACCCGGTACGTGCAGTATATCAGTGATAACAATCTT